>CAJTOT010000024.1:42533-57651 GCA_910577935.1 uncultured Hungatella sp.
GCGTCCGCCTCCGGGCGCATGCAGGTTTACTTTGAAAGTCCGCCGCCGAATAGGCGGCATGAATTCAGGTATGCCAAATGCGCCCGCAGGACTTTTATGGGTGGTGGAGCGTCCGCCTCCGGGCGCATGCAGGTTTACTTTGAAAGTCCGCCGCCGAATAGGCGGCATGAATTCAGGTATGCCAAATGCGCCCGCAGGACTTTTATGGGTGGTGGAGCGTCCGCCTCCGGGCGCATGCAGGTTTATTATAAAAGTACAATAATATTAAAAAAACATATCTTTTTATCATCCGCCTCAAGAATCTTAAAAAAAGGAAATCTCAATCCTAAAATCGTACATTCAGATAGGGAGCTTTTTTTGCTAAACTAAAATCAGCTTAATATCAAAATTCTCGTGGTCTTTTGGGAGGTGAAAAGAAATAAATGGACAGAGAAAAAGCTGGGAAGAGTAAACGAGGGAAAAAGGAGGGAAAGAACCATGTATGTTCAAAAGAAAGCGCGCCGGAAGGTCAGTGCGGCCATGGCTGCGGTGATGATTCTCGGAAATTCTCTGAACACAGCGGCGGCTCCCGCCCCGGGGGGCATCTCACCCAGAACTCCGCCTATTGTGGAGACAGACGCTTACAGAGCGGAACTTGATCTGGAAAAAGGGTCAGTACTGCTGTCCCGCTATGGGGTAAACAAAGGCACAAAGTGGAACATCACCGACGGGATGAATCCGGGAGCCACGATGCTTCTGGGAGATGACGGACAGGTGAGAGAACCAGGGATGACGGTGGACAGCGCTTTTGACAATACGGTTGAAGACGGCGGGGCGGCGGGAGTCCGCATGTCCGGGGAACTGTCAGGAGTGAAGTCCTGGTTTTTGTTTGGCGACGAGATTGTATGTCTGGGAGCCGGGATCAAGAAGACCAGCGGGGATACAGCGGGCACGGTTATCAATGTGGTGGATAATGTGGCAGTGGATGGTAATTTGAAAATAGCTCTGCCGAATCCATGGTCCGGATACAGGGGAGTTGTGACTGCCACGACAAAAGTACCGACGGAAGATAAGCCTAATGAGACATGGTCCGGTGTTTTAGATACCGCGACAGAGGGAAAGCACGAACGCAACTGGCTGAATGCTTCCGGCCTTACAGAGACCACCCAGCCTTTGGAATGGAGATATATTTTTGGTGATACCATAAGCAATTCCAAGGTATATTACCGTTTTCCCACAATTGATGGAAAGGCGGCCAGATTTGAACTGTGGGTAGAGCCGGTTAAGGAGGCGTACCAGTATACACTGGGAGCAGGGGGAGTCCAAGGGGATTTTAAAAATGTGGTTGCGGCGGATACCCAAAACAGCGTCCTCAGCAACACCGAATCCCTCCAGGCAGCCGAGAGTCCTGGGGAAGGCCTTCTGGCCATAAACAAGTGGGCAGCCGGGCAGGAGACTGTGGCAAGTCAGGTGGCCTCTGTCAGCCTGAATCAGCCCGTGTCTGTGTTTGTCAAGAAAGCAGAGTCGGAGGAGAAAGGGTTTATCACCGTCTCCGGCCTCGACACAGGCAGTCCGTCTGCCATCGAATTGTCTGTTGATCTGCAGGCGGGAGCCGTGACAAGGATCAGTGATCCGGCATCTGTCACAGCCAGGGTGGAAAGCGGAAAAGTGTTCCTGACAATCGACGCCGCCAAGGCTGCCGGCGCGGTTACAGTGGAGGTTTCACTGAAGAAACCGGCAGTACTGCCGTCGGTGGAGACCCAAGGTTACAGGGCAGAGCTTGATCTGGAACAAGGAATGGTGCTGCTGTCCTGCAATGACGATAAGACCAAACCATGGAATACTTCCTACGGCATGAGCCCGGGGGCCACCATGTTCCTGGACAGCGGGAATCAGGTGAGGACAGCCCGGATGACAGTGGATGGGGCCTTTGACAATAGGGCCGAAAACGGCGGGGCGGCGGGAATCCGCATGTCCGGGGAATTGTCAGGAGTCAAGTCCTGGTTTCTGTTTGACAGCGAGGTGGTGTGCCTGGGAGCAGGAATTGAGAATACGGGGCAGAGCAGCGATAAGGTGATCAATATTGTGGACAATGTGCCTGTAGACAGCACTTTGAGACTGGCTCTCACCAACCCCAATATTGGCTACAGGGAAGTGCTGAAGGCGGTGGCCGATACCAACCCGGCCCGTACCTGGAAGGATATCGTGGATACGGTAACAAAAGGGACCCACACAACCCGCAACTGGCTGTGCGCATCTAATCTTCCCGCCACAGGCGACCAGCCCCTGCAGTGGCGTTACATTTTTGACGATATCATGAAAAATGCCAATGTATATTACCGGTTCCCCACAGTGAACGGCACAGTGTCCAGATTCGAGCTCTGGAAAGAGCCTGTGGGCGGGAGCTATGAATATACCTTGGGGGCAGGAGGGATGCAGAAGACTTTATCCGTGCCCGCCGGGACACAGAACAAAATCTTAAGCAACACCAAAGACCTGCAGGCGGCGGAAAGCCTGTTTGAAGATCTCATAGCTGTGAACAAGTGGACAGAGGGACCGGCAGATGTAGTCGGCCAGGTGGCTTCTCTCAGCCTGAATCAGCCTGTGTCCGTGTTTATCAGAAAGGCAGAACTGGGAGATAAGGCATTTATCACTGTATCTAAGCTCACTTCAGACAGTTCCGGCCAGATCGATCTCTCTGTGGATATAAGTGCCGCGTCAGTGCTGGATTCCGGAGATCCGGAAGTGGTTACTCAATATGACGTAAAAGACGGAAAGGTATCTTTCACATTGGATACAGGAAAGTTTATCCAGCCAGTCACCGTGGAGGTTCAGCTGGAGGAACGGAAAATCGAAACCGGGGACACCATTACCCTGGTAAGAGGAGATGTGGTAAACATAGATAAACCGGCTGAACTGACCGGAGAGGTAACCTGGAGCGCCAAGTTCCTCAAGAGCGACGGAACCTATATCCGCAATGTAGGTTACAACAAAATCAAGAGGGAACTGAAGGAGAAAGACGAAAACGGGAAAAAAGAGACAGATGGGAGCAGGACAGCGGGGGATACTCTGGCAGATCATCTGCTTACAGTGAAGCCCATGTCCTCCGGAGGAGCCACCCTGATCGCCAGGGAAAAAGGAGAACTTGTATTAGTTGCCAGGGATCAGGCGGGAAATGAGAAGGTATACCCCACAACCATTCTCTATGAACATCCGGACAATCTTCCGGAAGTCGCAAAAGAGGATTATAAGACTATCCGTGACAGATGGAGAGAGTCCCTCATCGGCAATCTCTCATCGGCGGAAGTGGGAGCTGAAATTCTGGAGCCCATAGATCAAGCGGCGGAGATAGCATGGGACGCTTATGAGTATAAAGGGCAGGCTGCCTGCCCCGGCATTCCGTGGACCGGCGATATAGGCGCCGCGGGAAGCAGCATCGAGTACCAGGACGACGCGGCGGAATTCCGCCCGGCGTTCCAGAAGGTTCTCGCCATGGCCAGGGCCTACTCCATGGCAGGAAGCCGGTATTATAAAAATGCCGACATGCTGGAGGATATGGTTCACATCATGGATTATCTGTGCACGGTGTGTTATGCGCCGAAGAGCCAGACCGACAACTGGTGGACCTGGGAGATCGGCATGTCCAAGGACCTGATCCCCATTCTGATATTGCTCTACGATGATTTGAGTGAAGAGAAGATCATGACTTACACACAAGGCCTGTACTTCTTCCAGCCGGACCCCTACCATGAGGGGGCCATCGGAACAGGAAGCACTCATGCCCAGGGATACAGGACAGCCCAGGGAGCCAATATTATCGACTGCTCCATCACGGCAGTAGGGCTGGGAGCGCTGAGAGAAGACAATGAGCAGGTTTATCTGGGAATGAAGGCATCTTCAGAGACCTTTGTGATCCAGGAGGCGGAGAGCATCTCCAAGATTCTCCTTGAAGGCTACACCAGCGGTTTCTACAGAGACGGCTCCTATCTGGACCACAGCCATGTGCCCTATCTCGGTTCCTACGGAATTGAATTTATGAAGGGCGGAGCGAAGATACCGCCTCTCCTTGAGGGGACTCCGTGGCAATATCCGGACGAGGTGCGCCAGAATTTGGAATTCTACATAGCAGAAGGCTTCGGCAGTTCCATATACCGGGGAATGATGCTGGACAACTTAAAAGGCCGTTCCGTGTCAAGACCTGGCTCCAGCAACCGGGGAGCGGGACGAGAGGCGATGGCGGTTATTCTGCAGATGACGGACCTGCTCAGTCCGGAGGTAAAAGAAACCACCTTGTCAGCCATGAAATACTGGATGGAATCAGATCCTGGATTTATAGACAGCCTGAAAGGCGCGGAAAATATAGCGGTCAGGGAGAAAGCCCTGGAGATTCTTGAGGACAATTCCATCGAAAGCTATGTGCCGGATATGCACAGGTCATTCCCCCTTATGGACCGGGCGGTTCACAGAAGGGAGCCATACCTGTTCGCTCTGTCTATGTACTCGGAGCGCATCCAGAACACGGAGATCATGAATGACGAAAACAAAATGGGCTGGCATCAGGGCAACGGCATGACTTATATTTACGATGACGACAACCAGTATACCGAGAATTTCTGGAACACGGTGAACCCATACAGACTTGCCGGAACAACAGTGGTGCCCATGGATATCGGAAACGGCGCGCCGGACAGCTCAGGTTACCTCCAGGGAGGAGATTACCGGTCAAAGGAGAGCTGGGTAGGCGGAAGCGCCATAGGCAGCTACGGCATCAGCGGAATGTCCTTCAGCGGCGCCATAGGCGGAAACGGAAAGAGCGCCGCGGACGGCCAGGTCTCCTATGCCCCGAATCTCAGCGGAAAGAAATCCTGGTTTATGTTTGACGACGAGATCGTCTGCCTGGGCGCAGGGATCACCAATAAAGGCATGGACCTGCCTGTGGAGACCACTATAGAGAACAAAAAGCTGAGAGAAGACGGTGACAATCAGCTGCTTGTAAACGGAAATCCTGTAGATCTTCCGGCCAGTGAAGGAGAACTGAAGGCCATTGTAAACGGAACCGCAGATGTGACCGGCACCGTGGTGAGTGATGTGACATGGGCTCATCTGGAAGGAAACGAGTCAGCGGGAACCGGATACTACTTCCCATATGAGAACACGGAGCTGAATGTCCGCAGAGCACGGACAACCGGAGACTGGAAGGATGTGGGAACCAGCGAAGGCGAGAGTACCCAGAATTACATGGAAATGTGGTTTGACCACGGAGCAAACCCTGATAATGCCTCTTACGGCTATGTGCTGCTTCCGGGAAAGGCCGCGGATGAGACCTGGGATTACGCCCAGGCGCCCAAGGTGGTCATTTTGATGAACAACCCTGACGCCCAGTCTGTTCACCATGAAGAGCTTGGAATCACGGGAATCAATTTCTGGGAGGACCAGGAAGTCACTGTAGGCGATGTGACCTGTGACAAGAAGGCCTCTGTCATGGTATGGGAAGACGAGGACGGACTGTTGAAGGTGGCGGCCTCTGACCCCACTATGAAAAATACAGGAACCATCAAGGTGAAGATCAACAAGCCGGTAATCGCTGAAGAGTCGCTGGATGACAATGTTACCTGTCAGATCCAGGAAGACGGAGGAGCGGAGCTTACGTTCCAGGTGAACGGGAGCAACGGGGCCGCTTCCATGGCAGGACTGCGGATTTCTGCTTCCGTTTACCCCTCCGCCGCATCCTTAAGGCCGGGTGACAACCGGATCTTTGAGGTGAGAGATTATGAAGGCGGCACGGGTGAGGTCACATGGTCCGTAAAGGGCAGTGACGGATCTTTGGCGGAAAAGACCACCATAGACAGCAGAGGCATGCTGTGGGTAGACCAGACAGAAGAGAACAACGGCCTGGTGATCACGGCCAGGACCGAATCCGGCCTGCGGCTCAACGCTTATGTATCTCTGGGAGGAGATGTGGCGGCGGCAGAGGTGCCGGAGGACGTGAAAAAGGCGGAGGTGAAGATTGACCACGCCCTGGAGCTTCTCGGTGAGCTGGGAGCCGATGACCCGGAAGTCCAAAAAGCGGTGGAGAACGCGGTGGGCGCTGTCAGGGAAGCCGGCAGCGACGGTTTGGCGGAACACATTATGGATGCTGTTCTGAAACTGGCCGAGGCTTATATAGAGACCAGGGGAGAGACTCAGGCTCCGGTGGAGGAACGCTGGGAAGCAAACGGAAGTAGCGTGGAGAAATTGAATCCCGTGGCCAAAGGCATGGTGATGAACATTTCTCCCGATTACAAGAAGGCAGCTTCCGCGGCAGTGCTGGTTATCAGCGGAGAAGACGGTGAGGCCGCGGCAAAAGAGGAGACCGGAACGCCGTCTGATGGGTCGAGGAAAGCAAGAGCCGCCGTATCGGAGAGCACAGCCACGCCTTCCGCTGCCCTCAGGGCCAACGCAGAGACAGACGGAAAAGAAGTGGACGAAGAGACTGTCTTCAGGTTTGGGCTTTCCCTGTTCTGGGAGAAAGAAGATGAGGGAATATCCAGGCTTGCCCAGAAGGCGCCTTATATGATAACAGTCAACATTCCGGAGAATATAGATCCGGAGGCTGAAATTCTGGCAGTCATGATTGATGAGAGAGGAAAACAATATCCTCAGTCAATCAAAGTGGATAAAGAAGAAGGAACAATCACATTCTTCCCCACAAGGACAGGAACCGTCATTCTGGCCAATGAGGCAGAGGAGAAACCAGAAGAGAAGCCGGAGGAGAAGCCGGAAGAAAAACCGGAGGAGAAGCCCGAGGAAAAACCGGAGGAGAAGCCCGAGGAAAAACCGGAGGAGAAGCCGGAAGAAAAACCGGAGGAGAAGCCGGAAGAAAAACCGGAGGAAAAGCCGGTAACGCCTTCCTATCCGAGGAGAAGGAAAAATGGCGGTTCGAAAAATACCAGCGCAGGCAGCCAGTGGATACAGATTAACGGCCGTTGGAAGCATCAACTTCCGGGCGGCGTCTATGCGGTAAATCGCTGGGAATTCATTGACGGTCAGTGGTACAGCTTTGACGGGGACGGATACATGCGGACCGGCTGGTATTTTGAAAACCAGGATGGCTTCTGGTATTATCTGAAATCAGATGGGGCCATGGCCACCGGATGGCTTCAGGTCGAGGGAAAATGGTATTACTTTAACACATTATCGACAGCGGCGACAGGATGGAGCTTGAAGGATGGCGTCTGGGAATTCCAGGCGCAGGAGAATCCGGCCAGGCCGTCAGGAGCCATGTACCGGTCCGCGGTGACGCCGGACGGGTATGATGTTGATGAACAGGGCATCTGGTCAGAATAGAAAGGGATTTCTGGACAGACGGTTTGCGGGAGAAGGCTTTTATCGGCCTTCTCCCTGCTTTTTATGCACAGAAAACAGACTTGCCTATGGAAAAGGCAGCAAAAAACGGCAGTAAAAAACAGCAGCGGGGAAGTGTAAAATATGCTTGACATAAAATGTAAAGCGTGCTATACTTGAAAATGTAAAGTAAACAAGACATTTTTGAAGAACAAAGGATTAGGGCAGGAGGAAGGCGGTGACATGAAAAATCGGATTCAGGAGCTGCGCAGAGAGAGGAAGATACGCCAGGAGGATCTGGCAGAGGCGGTGGGAGTCACCAGGCAGACCATTATTTCTCTGGAGAATGGGAGATACAACGCCTCCCTTGTGCTGGCCCACAGGCTGGCCAGATATTTTGACATGCAGATTGAGGATGTATTTTTATTTGACGAGGAGGAGTGAACATGTGGCTGAAGCGGTTATTTTCAGATGAACCTGTGGATTTTGAGGAGCAGTGCAGGAGAAGAATCAAGGTGGGGGCGTGTATCGTCTTTCTGGGGCTTCTGTCTGTGGCCCTCGGTTTTCTCCAGGAGCAGAAGCTGATGGTTTTCTATCTGGAGGCGGGGGCTGAGGACTTTCCGGCGCACTTTTACGCAAGTCTGGGCATAGGGCTTATGGCCGGAGGAATCATGACGGTGTTCAGGAATGTGAGATATCTGAGAGATCCCGCCCTGAGGAGGAAGCGGGAGGTGGCGGAGGGGGACGAGCGCAACAAACTGCTGGGGCTGCGCTGCTGGGCCTACACGGGCTACACCATGTTTCTCCTTCTCTACGGAGGCATTCTGGCCAGCGGCTTCGTCAGCAGGACGGCGGCCCTGGTACTGCTGACGGTGACGGGTGTGTACGCCCTGGTGCTGATGCTGTTTAAGATATGTTTAAGCAGGCTCATGTAGACGAAGACGTCCGGCAGCCGTTCAGGGGGCCGGACGCGGCAAAAGTCAGGATCTGACGAATTCGAGAAACATATTCATGGTATTGGAGAGACGGTTGGAGTAGTATACGAATCCAACCGTTCTTTTGTGTATGGGAGTTCCGGGCTTTAACTGCACCAGGCGTCCGCTGTCAAGATCCTCTTTCACGAATTCCTTGATGACGCTTCCCACCCCCAGGCCGATGCGGGCGAACTCAATGAGCAGATCCATGGTGGTGACTTCCAGAAGATTGTTTGCCTCTATGTGGTTCATAGCCATATATTCGTCGATGTACCGCCTGGTCATGTTGGTGCGGTCCAGAAGCATGATGTTTCCCACCTGGAACACATCGGCGTCCTCCCCTTCCCGGAGTCTTAAGTTCTCTAAGTAGGAGGGGGAGGCCACGAAGATGTCCTCAATATCCATGACGGGAAGGAACACCAGATTTTTCTGAGGCTTGGGTCTGACCACCAGCCCCAGGTCGATCTTCTGCTGCTCCAGCATGGCTATGGTGCGGGTGGTGGACTGGTTCTCGATGGTAATCTTCACATGAGGATATTTTTCGATAAAGCTCTTCAAATAGGATACCATGATATACCGGCAGAGGGTGTTGCTGACCCCGAAGCGGATATGCCCCATGTGGAATTCCTTGGCCCGCTTTAGCTCCAACTCCCCGTTGGACAGCGCTTCAAAAGCCCTGTGGATATGCTCAAACAGAATCTGCCCCTCGTCGGTGAGCTGCACGCCCCTGGAATTTCTGGTAAACAGAGTGGTGTCCAGGCCGTCCTCCAGCTTTCCGATAGCCTTGCTGATGGCAGGCTGGCTGATGAACAAGTCCTTCGCGGCCTTGGAAATATTCCCGGTCTTGGCAACTTCGTAAAAAATCTTGTACTGGGAGAGATTCTGTTCCATAGATAGACCTCCAGGCAGGGGGTTGTCAGCGGGATAAAACCGTCTGGGCAGGGGATTCCTTGCCTGTCCCCTTCCTCCATAGGGCTGCCGCTGATAACCGGCTGTTATAATAAATATGAGTATTATATATTGTTATTATAACAACCCCTGTGATATAATACAACTGCAAATTTATTGAAAATCGGAGGATTATCATGTCTGTCGGCAAAATTTTTAAGTTTCATGATGACCTGGACACGGATCAGATTATTGCGTCCCAGTATCTGCTGCTGCCTTCCATCGACGAGATGAAAGCCCACGCGTTCGAGTCTCTTGACCCGGAATTTCCAGAGAAAGTGAAAGCTGGGGACTATGTGGTGGGAGGGGAGAACTTCGGATGCGGGTCTTCCAGGGAGCAGGCCCCCGGCGTCTTGAAGGCTCTGGGAGTCCAGGCGGTGGTGGCCAAGTCATTTGCCCGTATCTTTTACCGCAACGCCATCAACATCGGTCTCCCTGTGATCGTGTGCAAGGAGCTGCCGGATCAGGTGGAGACGGGGGATGAGATGGAACTGTCTCTCGCGGAAGGGACGGCCGCGGCGGGCGGGAGAACTTATCCCTGCACCAAGCTGCCGCCGTACATGCAGGAGATATTGAGCCAGGGCGGCCTGATGGCGTCGCTGAACAGGGAGGAGGCATAGTTATGGGCATGACCATTGCAGAGAAGATTATCGCCAGGGCCGCAGGGGTGGCGGAGGTGAAAGCCGGGGATATCCACACCGTCACGCTGGACCGGATGATGAGCAACGACGGCACCACCCATCTGACCGTCGATATGTATCACAATCAATTAAAGAACCCGAGAATCGCCGACCCGAAGAGGATGGTGTTTATTGTGGACCACAACGTGCCGGCGGACAACCCCAAGACGGCCGCCTCCCAGAAAAAGATGAGGGACTTTGCCAGGGAACACGGCATTGATTTCTGGGAGGGAAAAGGAGTCTGCCATCAGATCATGATGGAGCATTATGTGTGTCCGGGAGAGCTGATCTTCGGGGCGGACAGCCACACCTGCACCTACGGGGCCCTGGGGGCTTTCGGCACAGGCGTGGGGTGCACCGACCTTCTGTACGCCATGGTCACGGGCACATCCTGGGTGCTGGTTCCTGAGACCGTAAAGTTCAACCTGACGGGAAGGCTTCCGGAGGGGGTGTATCCCAGGGATCTGATGCTGACAATCATCGGGGAGATAGGCGCCGGCGGCGTCAGCTACCAGGTCATGGAATTCTGCGGGGACGGAGCCGGAACCTTAAGCGTCAACGACCGCATGGTTCTGTGCAACCTGGCGGTGGAGGCAGGGGCCAAGACGGCTGTTTTCCAGGCGGATCAGATTGCTCTGGACTGGCTCGCCGCAAGGGGGAGAAAGCCGGCGGCGGTGTTCGAAAGCGACGAAGACGCGGTCTATGTGAGAGAATACACCTTCGACCTGTCCAGGATCCGGCCGGCGGCGGCCAGACCTGATTACGTGGACGACGTGGTTCCCGCGAAGGAGGTGTGCGGAGTCCGCATTGACGAGGCATTTTTAGGATCCTGCAACAACGGACGCATCGAAGAGCTGCGGGTGGGGGCCTCCATCTTAAAAGGCCGCAGAGTGGCGGACCATGTGAGATTTCTCGTGGTGCCGGCCAGCCAGGAGGTGTACCTTCAGGCCATGGAGGAGGGGCTGATACAGATTTTCATGGAGAGCGGTGCCATTGTCATGAATCCCAACTGCAGTGTGTGCTGGGGCAGCTGTCAGGGCGTCATCGGAGAAGACGAGGTTCTGATCAGCACGGGGACGAGAAACTTTAAAGGCCGCGCCGGACACCCCAGCTCCAAGGTATACCTGGGCTCGGCAGCTACGGTGGCGGCGTCGGCGGTGAAGGGGGAGATCTGCACCGCGGATATGCTGTAGGGTGATTATCCCAGAGGACAGACAAGCAGTGAGGAGCATATTTTAAGAAAAAAGAGGAATCATATGGAACAATTTACCGGAAAAGTCTGGGTTCTCGGCGACGATATCGACACGGATATCATCATTCCCACCGAATACCTGGCATTAAAGACAATTGAGGATATGAAGCAGTATGCCTTCAGCCCCCTGAGACCTGACCTGGCTTCCAGGATACAGAAGGGAGACATAGTCGTGGCGGGCAAAAATTTCGGCTGCGGTTCTTCCAGGGAGCAGGCGCCGGAGGTGGTCAAGGCCCTGGGCATCCGCTGCATCATCGCCAGGTCATTTGCCCGCATCTTCTTTAGAAATTCTATCAACAACGGGCTTCTTCTCATCGAGCAGCCGGATCTGCGGGGCGACGTGAAAGAGGGGGATGAGATTACGGTGGCGGTGAATGACCACATTATATATGGAGGCAGGCGCTATCCTATAGCCTCCCTGCCGGAGAACCTGGTGGAGATTTTGAACGCCGGGGGCCTGGTGAAGGCCATGGCTGCCAGAAACGGCGTGAACAGAGACAGTCTGAACAGAAGCTGACGCGGGAAGGAGAAGACGAATATATGGGACAGACAATGATTGAAAAACTCATCTCCCGCAACATAGGCTCCGATTCGGTAAAGCCGGGAGATATTGTCACCGTGTCCGCGGACAGGGTGATGCTGGACGATATCATGATTCCGTTTATAGCGGATAAATTCCACGAGATGGGATTTACGAAAATCTGGGACCAGGACAAGGTGGTGCTGATCTACGATCATCTCGTTCCCTCCAGCCAGCAGGATGACGTGCGGCACTATCAGGTGGGGGACAGGTTTGCGAAAGAGTACGGGCTGACCCATGTGCACCGCAGCGACGGCATATGCCACCAGCTGATGACCGAGGCCGGATACGTGAAGCCTGGCGACGTGGTTTTCGGCACAGACAGCCACACCACCACCTACGGGTGCGTGGGGGCATTTTCCACAGGCATAGGCTACACGGAGATGGCGGCCATCCTGGGCACGGGGGAGCTGTGGGTCAGGGTTCCGGAGACCATAAAGATCGTCATCGAGGGCGAACTCCCGGAGCATGTGATGTCAAAGGACGTGATTCTGAGGATTATCGGGGATTTGGGAGCTGACGGAGCTACATATAAAGCGCTGGAGTTTGCCGGCGCCACAGTTGAGAACATGACCGTGAGCAGCCGCATGACCATGGCCAACATGGCCATCGAGGCGGGGGCGAAGTGCGCCGTGTTTGCGCCTGACGAGAAGACGGCCCTGTACTGCGGGGGGGAGCTTGGAGAGCGGGATAGGAGCCTTGAGGGGGACAGCGACGCCGTCTACTGCAAAACCCTCACCTATCGGGCGGAGGAGCTGACGCCGGTGATGGCATGTCCGTCCCAGGTGGATAAGATACGGGAGGTGAGCGCGCTGGAGGGCACGGTCATCGACCAGGTTTTCATCGGTTCCTGCACCAACGGGCGGCTGGAAGATCTGGAGGCGGCGGCGAAGGTTCTTGAGGGGAAGAAGACAGCTCCTTTCGTGAAGCTGATCGTGACTCCCGCCAGCCGGAAAGTATACCAGGAGGCTGACGCCAGAGGGATTCTGAGGACCCTGGCCGAGGCAGGGGCCATCATCACTCATCCGGGCTGCGGCCTGTGCTGCGGCAGGACAGGGGGGATTCTGTGGGACGGGGAGAGGGTGGTGGCCACCAACAACCGCAATTTCCTGGGCCGCATGGGCACGTCGAAGGTGGAGATATACCTGGCGTCGCCGGTGACAGCCGCCGCCTGCGCCGTGGCGGGGAAGATTGTTCTCCCCTCATAGGGGGTTCTGCTCAACGGCCGCGGCGGCGGCATATGACGCCGGCGACACAGCCGGTCGGGGGAGTATCCGGCAGAGGGGCTGTACCGCCTGTCATCAGGCGGGGCATAGAAAATCCGGGAAACACATGTCTGAATAAACAGGCACAGGGAGCTGTGGAAAAATGGAGTTTATCTCGTTGACTTCATTTTTTCACGGCTCTTTTTTCTTAATTATAGGGGAACGGTGTCCCCCGGCAGAAACTTGGCGTCTGCACAGAAACGAATAAAATATTAACAAGTTGTAATAAAATTGTAAAATATATCATAGGATATTAATAAAACACTGCCGCAATGAGGGGCAGATTTCATCTAAAACTAATAAAAGATAAAAAAATGTAAAAAATTACTGTCGTCAAACATGCCGAATCTTGTGCGAAACCATTGACTTTGTGTGACTTATTCCCATATAATAGCCAGGATTGAGGGGTAAATAGAGGATAAAGTGGGAGAAGTAATCCATTTTTTGCCTTAAATTCCTAGTAAAGTGAGAAAAGAGGGATAACTGTGTTTATGTGGTTTCCATTTCTCCGGAGAGCAGTCTGCTTTGGAGAAGGCGTAGTGAAATATATTACAAAAGTATTACATCATCGCAGAAACGCGCTGGCATCTGTTCTGTCTGTCTGCATGATCGTGGTTCTGGCGGCAGGAAATGCAGACGGCAGAGGCACTCTGACGGCTTTCGCCAAGACCTCCTCCCGGGAGACGAAAAACCAGCAGGCGCCCGCCGGCCAGAGGATAGTCCAGGGCATAGCCCAGGAAAGGGAAAGCCTGATGCCGGTGAAGGGTGTGGGGGCGATTACGGAGGCAGAAAAGATGATCATGGTCCGGCACGGGCAGCTGGTGGTGGGGTATCTCCTCACCCAGGAGGTGATGCGGCAGGAGCAGGCCAATGAAGCAGCAGCCCGGCTGGACGAGATAAAAGGACGGATTGCCGAGAAAGACCAGGTCAGGGAGAAGCCCCAGGAGGGAGAGCCGGCCCGGACCCAGCCCCGGAACCAGGTCCAGGAGAAATATAAGCTGAGAGTTCCCTGCAGCAGGGAAGATTATCAGACTCTTCTGCGCATCGTGGAGGCAGAGGCGGGAATCTGTGACAGCAAGGGAAAGATTCTGGTGGCCAATGTGGTGATAAACCGGGTGCAGAGCGGTGAGTTCCCCGATACCATACGAGACGTGGTGTACCAGCCGTCCCAGTTTTCTCCCGTGTCCAACGGAACCATCAACACCTGCAAGGTCACCGCGCAGACGGTGGAGTGTGTAGAGAGGGCTCTGTCGGGGGAAGATTATTCCCAGGGGGCGCTGTATTTTATGAACCGTGACGCCTCAAGAAGCGGGGCGGTTCAGTGGTTTGACGGGCGTCTGACATATCTGTTCAGCTACGGCGGACACGAATTTTTCAAATAAGGGATTGTGGAAGACTGCCGGTTTGATGTATACTGGAAAAAACGACAAAGGAGGCAGGAAACATGATTTTAGACTTAGCGGCAAACCTGGATTTTTACAGGAATCTGGGCATTGAGGGCAGGTATGCCAAGGCGGTGGACTTTTTAAAGAGCCATGACTTGAAGACTCTTGAAAACGGGAAATACGAGATCGACGGAAAGAATGTATATGCCAACGTGATGGAGTACGACACCATCCCCTGGGAGGAGGCTTCCTATGAGGCTCACAAGGATTACACGGACATTCAGTATATCATCGAGGGGCGCGAGGTCATGACCTACGCTCCGGTGGACCAGCTGACGGCTTCCGCCCCCTACAATGAGGAGAAGGACGTGATCAAGTTTGACAACTCGGTGGCAGGCCTGCGGGCGGCAGTTCACGGGGGAGAATTCATGATCTTCAATCCGTGGGACGGCCATAAGCCCAAGGCGGCTGACGGAATGCCCTCCCATGTGAAGAAGATTGTTGTCAAGATTAAAGAGAATTAATTCAGAATAAACAGTGCAAAAGAAGCTGCAGGCCGGGAATCCGAATCAGGTTCCCGGCCCTTATTGTAGGCCAAGGGCCTGTTTATCGATGAGAAGTTTTTCGTGTTCCGAAAAACGGAACTTCGATAGACAAAAAAACCACCTGCTATGCAGGTGGAGAAAAATGCTTCAGCTTACAGAAAAAGACCTCCAATGTTATAATAATGCT
>CAJTOT010000025.1:0-54705 GCA_910577935.1 uncultured Hungatella sp.
CAGGTTATCATATGGTCAGCGCAGCCAGTGCGCAGACCTACCTGAACAGTAACATGGAAAGCTACTGTTCACACCATGACTAATCACTCCGCTGATTAGTCATGAGCCAGTAGGGTTATGGAGCCAAAGCATATGCCTCATCGCCGAAGGCGATTTAAAATGGACATATGCGGTTGCGTTCACAGGTACCTGTGAACAGTAACTATGGAAAGGCAGCTGCAGACAGTCACTGTCAAGACACGGCAAAATCGAGTAGGAGGAAAATTATGTTTGAGATTCGGACAGATCTGGCGGTGGAGGAGAAGGAGAGCTTTCCGGGGGACGGCGGTGAGGTGACAGGCGTTTCTCTGAGGGAGTGGCGGAAGCCCTTCAGCAAAATCAAGCTGACAGAGGTGGCGATTCTGGACGAACAGGGGGCCCGGGCCATGGGAAAGCCCAAGGGGGTCTATATTACCATGGAGGCCGGGGCGCTGGCGAAAGGTGACGAGGACTACCACAGGGAGGTTTCCGAGGAGCTGGCGGCACAGCTGAAGCGCATGGCGAAGGAGTTAAAGAGGCAGAAAAAGATACCGGACCGAAAGGATATCTGCGTGCTGGCGGTGGGACTGGGAAATCCTTCGGTGACGCCAGACTCTCTAGGGCCGAAGGTGCTGGGGAATCTCCGGGTCAACAGGAGTATGGACGAGAGGGACGGGGTGGTCTTAAGCGGAATCGTGCCCGGGGTTATGGCCCAGACAGGGATGGAGACGGCGGAAATATTAAAAGGCATTATTCATGAGACGGAGCCGGACCTTCTCATCGCCGTGGACGCCCTGGCAGCCAGGAGCATACGGAGGCTGGGAACTACCATACAGCTGACGGACACCGGCATCCACCCAGGCTCCGGCGTGGGCAACCACCGTCACGGCCTCACCATGGAAAATTTGGGAGTCCCGGTGCTGGCCATCGGCGTCCCCACGGTGGTGGGGGCGGCAGCCATCGTGTATGATACCATCTCGGCATTGAGCAAAACCCTGGCCAGCTATGTTCAGACTCATGAGATGGGGGATTTTCTGGAACAGTTAGATCCTGACGAACAGTACCAGCTCATCAACGAGCTTTTGGAGCCGGAGTTTGGAAGCCTCTACGTGACGCCGCCGGATATTGACCAAACAGTAAAACGGCTTGGATATACCATCTCCGAAGGAATTCATCTGGCCTTTATGGCCAGGGGAGTCCGGGGGGAGGCAGCCAGCCAGGGGAGGTGAGCCCTCCTTTGGAAGAAATGGACACAAAAAAAGGAAAGAAGCAAGACATTTTTCATATGATAGATAAAAAGGGTTCTCCAGAGGAACAGAATCATGAGGCGGTTTCGTTATAATGTGAACCAGGTACTGAAGATAATCATGGCAGCAGCCGGGGGAGTCCTGATTCTGGCGCTGGCAGGAACCGGTGAACGGAAGCTGGATGGGGAGCAGAAAGAGGCGGTCAGAGAGTACGCTAAAGAGATGCTGGAGTCGGGGCTGGGGGCGGTTATCCGTCAAAGCTATCCCCGGGCGGCATGGGAAGAATACAAAAGCAGTTATGGAGAGAACGGGAGAGGACAGGAGGAAGGATGGTCCAGGGCGTTGGCGGTGTGGCTGAAAAACAGGAATCCCCGGATCCGGTTCCTCACAGAATGCCGGGAGGCAGACACCGGGCAGGCAGATCCGGACCCCTCATTTGCCGGGTATCTGGCGAGCCAGAGGGTGGTGGCAGAGTCAGGCTATATCCTGTTTGGGGGTGATGAGGAGACAGGCGCGGACAAGGCAGACATGGCCGGTGTTCAGCCGGTGGGACAAGAGGCCGGAGGTGTTCTGCCTGATGACACCCAGACAGATGGGGACAAGGGGGACGAAGGAACAGATCAGGTTCAGATGGCAGCAGCCGCGAATCTGACCTCCGGGACGGCAGCGCACCACACCGTAAGCCGTCTTCCTCTGACCGGAACCAGCTATGTGCTTGAACAGCTGGCAGATTATGATTTTCTTATGAAACACTTTTACAGCGTCCACTCGTCCACCACAGCAGGAAGAGACGAAATGAACGCGGCCAGGCTTCTGGGGGAGGATCTGTCCATAGAGAAAGACCCTGAAAACCCTCAGATTCTCATATACCACACCCACTCCCAGGAGACTTTTGCCGACTACGGGCCGGACAATCCGCAGGCTACCGTGGTGGGAATCGGGAATTACCTTACAGAACTTCTTGAGGCGAAGGGATACAATGTGATCCACGACACGCGGACATTTGACATTATGGACGGAGAGCTGAACCGGAGCAAGGCTTATAATTATGCCCTGGACGGGATTACCGCCGTTCTTCAGGAAAATCCGTCTATCCAGGTGGTTCTGGATGTCCACAGGGATGGCGTGAGAGAGGATCTACATATGGTGTCAGAGGTAAACGGAAAATCCATGGCGCCCATTATGTTTTTTAACGGCATGAGCCAGACTCCGGAGGGGCCTATCGAATACCTTCCAAACGGGTACAAGGAGCAGAACCTGGCTTTCAGCCTTCAGATGCAGCTGGACGCGGCGGCGTATTTTCCCGGATATACCAGGAAAATATATCTGAAGGGGCTGCGGTATAATCTGCATCTGCGGCCGCGGTCGGCCCTCATTGAGGTGGGGGCGCAGACCAACACTTACGAGGAGGCGAGAAATGCCATGGAGCCTCTGGCCGAACTTCTGGATATGGTCTTAAGCCCTGATATGGGATAAGGGGCGTCGTCGTTACTGTTCACATGCGTTCACAGCAACCAGCAAAAATCCATGAAAATCGCCTGCGGCGATGGGATTTTTGTCTGTCCGCCCAGGTTATCATACGGTCAGCGCAGCCAGTGCGCAGACCTAACTGAACAGTAACGCGGCATCAGCCCGGATATCCCGGCCGTCTACAAACAGGTTGCAACAGAAGAAAAAAGGTGGTATCATCTTCTTGTCCGAGCGGTTATCATTTTAATATAGAAAGGATACAGAAAACTCATGCCATCTGTTGATCAGAACAAGATCCGGAATTTTTGCATTATAGCCCATATAGACCATGGTAAATCTACTCTTGCGGACCGAATTATAGAGATGACAGGTCTTTTGACCAGCAGGGAGATGCAGTCCCAGGTGCTGGACAACATGGACCTGGAGAGGGAGAGAGGTATCACCATAAAGGCCCAGACCGTGCGTATCGTCTACAAGGCCAGGGACGGAGAAGAATACATCTTCAATCTCATCGACACCCCGGGCCATGTGGATTTTAATTATGAAGTGTCAAGAAGCCTGGCGGCCTGCGACGGCGCCATCCTGGTGGTGGACGCGGCCCAGGGAATCGAGGCTCAGACCCTTGCCAATGTGTACCTGGCGCTGGACCATGACTTAGACGTGTTTCCCGTCATCAACAAGATCGACCTTCCCAGCGCCGAGCCGGACAGAGTCGCGGCGGAGATCGAAGATGTCATCGGCCTGGAGGCCCAGGATGCGCCCAGAATCTCCGCCAAGACAGGGATCAACATAGAGGAGGTGCTGGAGGCCATCGTAGAGAAGATTCCCGCGCCCAAGGGAGATCCCGCCGCCCCTCTCAGGGCCCTGATCTTTGACTCTCTCTATGACTCCTACAAAGGCGTCATCATTTTCTGCCGGGTCAAGGAGGGAACCGTGAAAAAGGGCACGGTCATCCAGATGATGGCTACGGGAGCCCAGGAGGAAGTGGTGGAGGTGGGGTATTTCGGAGCCGGCCAGTTTATCCCATGCGAAGAGCTGAGTGCCGGGATGGTAGGGTACATCACCGCCAGCATCAAGAATGTGAAGGACACGGCGGTGGGAGACACCATCACCGACAAGAATAACCCATGCAGTGAACCTCTCCCGGGATATAAAAAGGTTACATCTATGGTGTACTGCGGTTTGTACCCGGCGGACGGCGCCAAGTACAATGATTTGCGAGACGCCTTGGAGAAGCTTCAGCTCAACGACGCGTCCCTGTTCTTTGAGCCGGAGACCTCCATCGCCCTGGGATTCGGGTTCCGCTGCGGTTTTCTGGGGCTTCTGCACCTGGAGATCATCGAGGAGCGCCTGGAGCGGGAGTACAACCTGGACCTGGTGACCACGGCTCCGGGAGTCGTGTACCGTGTCCACAAGAAGAACGGGGATATGATTGAGCTGACCAACCCCTCCAACCTCCCGGACCCGTCGGAGATCGAGTACATGGAGGAGCCTATTGTGAGCGCTGAGATCATGGTGACCACGGAGTTTGTGGGGGCTATCATGACTCTCTGCCAGGAGCGCCGGGGCGTGTATCTGGGGATGGAGTACATTGAGACCACCCGGGCGCTGTTAAAGTACGAGCTTCCTCTCAACGAGATTATCTATGACTTTTTTGACGCCTTAAAGTCCCGGTCCAGAGGTTACGCCTCCTTCGACTATGAATTGAAGGGATATGAGCAGTCGGAGCTGGTGAAGCTGGATATCTTGATTAATAAGGAAGAGATTGACGCTCTGTCGTTTATCGTCCATGCCTCCTCCGCGTACGAGAGGGGCAGAAAGATGTGCGAAAAGCTGAAGGACGAGATTCCCAGACATCTGTTTGAGATTCCTATCCAGGCGGCTGTAGGCGGCAAGATCATTGCCAGGGAGACGGTGAAGGCCATGCGCAAGGACGTTCTGGCAAAATGCTACGGCGGCGATATAACGAGAAAGAAAAAACTTTTGGAGAAGCAGAAAGAGGGGAAGAAGCGGATGCGCCAGGTTGGCAGCGTGGAGATTCCCCAGAAGGCATTCATGAGCGTACTGAAGTTAGACGAGGGATAGAATTTGAGAAGAAAGCTTGAGTTGTATCTCCACATTCCGTTCTGCGCGAAGAAATGCGGCTACTGTGATTTTCTGTCAGGTCCGGCCGCGGTCAGCGTGCAGCAGCAGTATGTGGAGCAGTTGATAAAGGAGATAGCCTGTCAGAGTGCCCATTTTCCAGGATGCGAGGTTGTGAGCGTGTACCTGGGAGGCGGCACTCCTTCTCTCCTGGGGGCAAAGGATATTCTGGGTATTATGAACCAGGTGAGAGCCGTTTTTGACTGGTCGGAGGATGCGGAAGTGACCATAGAGGCCAATCCGGGAACCGTCACTATGGAGAAGCTGGCAGCTTACCGGGAGGGGGGAATCAACCGGATCAGCATAGGGCTCCAGTCTGCGGACGACAGGGAACTGAGGGAGCTGGGAAGGATACATACTTATGATGAATTTTTAAAGACTTATCAGAGAGTGAGGCAGGCGGGATTCTGCAATGTGAACGTGGATCTCATGTCTGCTCTCCCCGGACAGACCCTGGAGTCCTGGAAGTCCACCTTAAAGAAGGTGGCAAGGCTGAAGCCGGAACATATCTCTGCCTACAGTCTGGCGGTGGAGGAGGGGACTGAGTTTTATAAGCGGTATCACAGGCGCCCGGAATTGCTCCCGGATGAGGACGAGGAGCGGGAGATGTACTATTCTACAAAGCAGATCCTTCACGACCAGGGGTATCATCGCTATGAAATCTCCAACTACGCCAAGCCGGGAAAAGAGTGCCGCCACAATCTGGGCTACTGGACCGGCGTGGAGTATTTAGGGCTGGGGCTGGGAGCTTCCTCCTACATTCAGGGAGTGCGTTTTCACAATGAGCGGGACCTGGGCGCCTACTGCAGAATCAAGATGGACAGGGAGGGTGCCGAAGACCGGCTTCACCAGGATGTCATCCGCCTGACCGACAGGGAAAAGATGGAAGAATTTATGTTTTTGGGGCTGAGAACCATGAAAGGAGTGTCCGGCAGCGAATTTTTGAAAAGGTTCGGCGTGAATATGTGGAACGTGTATGGGGAAGTGCTGGATAAGCTTGTAAAAAACCATCTGATTGTGGCAGACAGTCCGTATATCAGACTCAGCGAATTCGGAATTGATATCAGCAATTATGTTCTCAGCGAGTTTCTGTTCTCGTCTGATACATGAAAAAGCCGCCTTCCGGCGGCTTTTTCATGTTCTGGGCTTTGGCCCGGCACAGCAGGCGGCTATGAAGCCTCTTCTTCCGGCACGGAGAAGACTTCCACCTTTATGACGCCGTGGTCCTCAGCCTCTTCATGGGTGGCATAGTAGATGTCCAGTTTGTTTCCTATCACGTTGGAGCCGATGTCCTCGACCGTGTAGATGATGTCGTTGATCATCAGCCTGGTGCCTATGGGGAAGACTGATATATCAGCGGAGATAGTATGGTTTGCCTGTGGAACGGTTCCGCTGTAGGTCAGGCTGGAACCGGAGGGGCAGCACTTCTCGCAGCTGCAGTATCCGGTGGTGGCAAATATTCCCAGGGAGACGTACTTGGGCTCTTCTTTAGGCGGCTCCGGCTGGGGGACTCCCGGTCCGCTCTCCCAGGGAGCCTGGTACTTTTTGGAAGACCGGGAATCGTCTGCGGCGTCCTGCCCGTCTTTTTTGGCGGAGGCCGTGCCGGCTGTGTCCTGGCCGGCCTCCGGAGAGGCAGCCGTGTCCTCCTCATCCTTCCCGGCGGGGGAAGCGCTTCCGGCGTCCGGCCCGGCGGGGGACTCTGTGTCCTGCTTGTCGGAGGCAGGGGAAGTTTGGGGGGCTGTCCGGCCCTCCTCCGCCTGTGTCCCGTTCTTCACGACGCAGGCGCGGGTCTCCTTATTATAAGTGAGTTCTCCCAGAAACACACTCTCGTCTTCCGCGGTGTAAGCGGTGACGCGGAATTCTGTCTGCTGGAACTGGTTCCAGTCCACAGAGTACAGAAATCCGTGGTATCCGTCGCCGATGCTCTCCTGAAGCTTGTCCTGATAGTCGTCGGCTTTTATAGTGGCGGTTTTTAATGTCTGACTGCTTCCCGCGGGATATATGGAAATCTCCACAGGAATAATGTGGTTGTAGTTATCACTGTCCCAGACCCATCCATAGACGGAGGACTCGTCAGCGCCTTCCAGAGTTCCGGCAGGCACGGCGGCCATGGAGGAAACGGAAAGGGAGAGACAGCCCGCAAGTCCTGCAAAGGCAGCAGATAACTTCCATAGTACTGAGTTTTTCATGATTTTCTCCTTAGTTTTACCTGATATCTTTGTAGTTATAAAATGTTACCGGGTCAGTTACAATTATATTACAAAAATGTTAAAAGTCAAGAAAATCATGGAAAAGTGGGAGAAATTTGACAAAATCGTAAGAATTTCGGGGGTAAAATGGGGAATAACCTTCAAAAATAGGTTATTTTTGGGGATTAGGATAATAAACCTGCATGGAAGACTTTGGGGGAAATTAAAAAAAGGGTATTGACAAAAACTATTCAAAGGGCTATATTAGGAACATAGAAATTAGCACTCAATCAAAAAGAGTGCTAACAAGCCCGAATTAACAGAAAGGACAGAGGATATGGAGCTGGATGAGCGCAAGGTCACGATTTTAAAAGCAATCATAAAGAACTATATGGAGACCGGCGAACCGGTAGGTTCCAGAACCATTTCCAAATATGTGAATTCCAAGTGGAGTTCGGCTACCATACGCAATGAGATGTCCGATCTGGAGGAGATGGGTTACATCGTCCAGCCTCATACTTCCGCCGGGAGGATTCCCTCAGACAAGGGATACCGCTTTTATGTGAACCAGATTCTTCAGGAGAAGGACAACGAGGTGACGGAGATCAAGGAGTTGATGGTCCAGCGTGTAGGCCGCCTGGAGCTGGTGCTCAAGGCCCTGGCCAAGAGCCTGGCCAGCAACACCAACTATGCCGCCATGATCAGCGGCCCTCAGTACCACCGGAATAAGTTAAAGTTTATTCAGCTGTCCAAGGTGGAGGCGGGAGGGCTTCTCATCGTGACGGTGGTGGAAGGGAACATTATCAAGAACACCATGGTGGCCATGGAGGAGGAGATAAGCGACGAGGAGCTTCTGAATCTGAACATTCTGCTGAATACCAATTTAAACGGCCTCACCATCGAGGAGATCAACCTGGGAGTCATCAGCAGGCTGAAGGAGCAGGCGGGAACCCACAGGCAGGTGGTGGACCTGGCGCTCAATGAGGTGGCGGCGGCCATCAAGGCGGATGAGGATGATTTCCAGATCTACACCAGCGGGGCTACCAACATTTTCAAGTATCCGGAGTTGAGCGACAGCCAGAAGGCCAGGGAGCTTCTCAGTACCCTGGAACACACGGAGACTCTCCAGGAGCTGGTCAACGAGGCAGGCGGAGGGGAGAGCGAGACGGGGATTCAGGTCTATATCGGAGACGAGTCGCCGGTTCAGGCCATGAAGGACTGCAGCGTGGTGACGGCTTCCTATGAACTGGGGGAAGGCCTGAAAGGCACCATCGGCATTATAGGGCCCAAGCGCATGGATTACGAGAAGGTGCTGAAGACATTGAGAACATTGATGACACAGCTGGATGCGACTTTCAAAAAAGAAGAAAGGTAGAGATGGCAGTGAACGAGGAGAATAGAAGAGAAGACGAATTAGAACAGGCAGAGGCGGGGACCGTGGCGGAGGATATCCCTGATACGGAAGACTCGGACTGCTGCTGCGGGGAAGAGGACCGGTCCCGGGAGCCGGAGGAGCGCGGGGAACAGGACGGAGAGCATGACCCGGAGACTGAGGAAGGCAAGGAGACGTCCAGAGAGCCGGATAAGAAAGGATTTTTCGGGAAGAAAAAGGATAAGAAGGACCCGAAAGATGTCAGGATAGAGGAGCTGACAGACCAGGTGCGCCGGACCATGGCGGAATTTGACAATTTCAGAAAGAGAAGTGAGAAAGAGAAGTCGGCCATGTTCGAGATCGGAGCCAAGGATATCGTGGAGAGGATACTGCCGGTTATCGATAATTTTGAGAGAGGCTTAAGCTCCGTGCCGGAGGATGTGAAGGGGTCTTCCTTCGCCGAGGGCATGGAGATGATATATAAGCAGCTTCTGAAGAATCTGGAGGAAGCAGGAGTGAAGCCTATTGAGGCGGCGGGCCAGCCCTTTGACCCCAACTTCCACAACGCGGTGATGCATGTGGAGGATGAGACTCTGGGGGAGAACGTGGTGGCGCAGGAGCTTCAAAAGGGATATATGTACCGTGACAGCGTGGTGAGACACAGCATGGTGCAGGTGGCAAATTAAACCGGACATTTCTGAATCAGAAAGCAAGGCATGATATAGGAGGAAAAATTATGAGTAAGATTATTGGTATTGACCTGGGTACAACCAACAGCTGCGTGGCAGTTATGGAGGGAGGAAAGCCGACTGTTATCGCCAACGCGGAGGGAATCAGAACCACGCCGTCTGTGGTGGCGTTTACGAAGACGGGGGAGAGACTGGTGGGCGAGCCGGCAAAGCGCCAGGCAGTGACCAACGCGGATAAGACCATCTCTTCCATCAAGAGACACATGGGAACCGACTATAAGGTGGACATTGACGGCAAGAAGTACACTCCCCAGGAGATTTCGGCCATGATTCTGCAGAAGCTGAAAGCGGATGCGGAGAGCTATCTGGGCGAGACCGTAACCGAGGCTGTCATCACGGTTCCTGCGTATTTTAACGACGCCCAGCGCCAGGCAACC
Organism: uncultured Hungatella sp.; assembly: GCA_910577935.1. Lineage (GTDB taxonomy): Bacteria > Bacillota > Clostridia > Lachnospirales > Lachnospiraceae > UBA3402. The sequence continues at coordinate 9,565 of CAJTOT010000025.1, forward strand.
AAGGACGCCGGAAAGATCGCGGGCCTTGACGTAAAGAGAATCATCAACGAGCCTACGGCGGCAGCCCTGGCTTACGGACTGGACAACGAAAAAGAGCAGAAGATCATGGTGTATGACCTGGGCGGCGGCACTTTCGACGTGTCCATCATCGAGATCGGCGACGGCGTTATCGAGGTTCTCTCCACCAACGGAGACACCAGGCTGGGCGGCGATGACTTTGACAACCGCATCACCCAGTGGCTTATCGACGAATTTAAGAAGGCGGAGGGCGTGGACCTGTCCGGGGACAAGATGGCTCTTCAGAGACTGAAGGAGTCAGCGGAGAAGGCGAAGAAGGAGCTCTCCACAGCCACCACCACCAACATCAACCTGCCCTTTATCACGGCTACCAGCGAGGGTCCCAAGCATCTGGATATGAACCTGACCAGGGCAAAATTCGACGAGCTGACCCATGACCTCATCGAGAGAACGGCCATCCCGGTACAGAACGCCCTGAAGGATGCCGGAATCACTGCATCCGAGCTTGGAAAGGTGCTTCTGGTAGGCGGTTCTACCCGTATGATCGCGGCCCAGGACAAGGTGAAGCAGCTTACCGGCCACGAGCCTTCCAAGAGCCTGAACCCGGATGAGTGCGTCGCCATCGGCGCGGGCATCCAGGGCGGCAAGCTGGCAGGCGATGCAGGCGCAGGGGATATCCTTCTGCTGGATGTAACTCCTCTGTCTCTGTCCATCGAGACCATGGGCGGCGTGGCAACCAGGCTTATCGAGAGGAACACGACTATCCCCACGAAGAAGAGCCAGGTATTCTCCACGGCGGCAGACAACCAGGAGGCTGTCGATATCCATGTGGTTCAGGGTGAGAGACAGTTCGCCAGGGACAACAAGACTCTGGGACAGTTCCGTCTGGACGGAATTCTTCCGGCAAGAAGAGGCGTTCCCCAGATCGAAGTCACCTTCGACATCGATGCCAACGGCATCGTCAACGTGTCGGCCAAGGATCTGGGAACGGGCAAAGAGCAGCACATTACCATCACCTCCGGCTCCAACATGTCCGATTCCGACATCGAGAAGGCTGTGAAGGAAGCCGCCGAGTACGAGGCCCAGGACAAGAAGCGCAAGGAGGCCATCGACGCGAGAAACGACGCGGATTCCATGGTGTTCCAGACAGAGAAGGCTCTGGAAGAAGTGGGAGACAAGATCGATGTCAACGACAAGTCGGCTGTGGAAGCTGACCTGAACGCTTTGAAGGAAGCCATCAACCGCGCTCCGGTGGATCAGATGACAGATGCCCAGGTGGAGGACATCAAGGCAGGCAAAGAGAAGCTGATGGCCAGTGCCCAGGCTCTGTTCGCGAAGGTGTATGAGCAGGCCCAGGCAGCAGGAGCGGCAGGCCCGGGACCTGACATGGGAGCGGGACAGAGCGCAGAGAGACAGGATGACGATGTCATCGACGGAGATTTCAGGGAAGTCTAAAGAATCGTCCGGCGCAGAGCGCAGGAAATAAAAATAGTTGAACCGGCAGCGGAAAAGTGTTGTAGCAGTACAGCACTTTTCTGCGGTGTATAGAAAGCGGAAAGGCGGGCAGCATGGCGGAGAGCAAGAGAGATTACTATGAAGTCCTGGGCGTCCCAAAGAATGCAGATGATGCGGCCATCAAGAAAGCCTACAGGGCTCTGGCGAAAAAATACCATCCGGATGCCAATCCGGGGGATGCGGAGGCAGAGAAGAAGTTTAAAGAGGCTTCGGAGGCATACAGTGTCTTAAGCGACAGTGAGAAGAGAAAGCAGTATGACCAGTTCGGCCATGCCGCTTTTGACGGCGGCGCAGGCGGGGGCGGTTTCGGAGGCTTCAGCGGCTTCGGAGGTTTTGACGGCGCGGATATGGGAGATATTTTCGGAGACATCTTCGGAGATATCTTTGGCGGCGGGCGCTCCAGAGGCGGCGCCAGGTACAATGGTCCCATGCGGGGGGCCAATGTGAGAACCAGCGTGAGAATTACCTTTGAGGAGGCGATTTTCGGCTGTGAGAAGGAGATTGAGATCAATTATAAAGAAGAGTGCGCCGCCTGTCACGGCACGGGGGCCAAGGCGGGCACCTCCCCGGAGACCTGCCCCAGATGTAAGGGCAAGGGGAAGATCGTGGATGTACAGCAGTCTGTGTTCGGCATGGGCATGGTGCAGAATGTTCAGACCTGTCCTGAGTGCGGCGGCACCGGCAAGGTGATCAGAGAGAAGTGCGCGGACTGCCGGGGAACCGGGTATATTGTCAAGAGAAAGAGGCTGAAGGTTACGATTCCGGCGGGAATCGATGACGGGCAGAGTATCCGCATGTCCGGTTTTGGGGAGCCGGGAACCAACGGCGGGGAGAGAGGCGACCTGCTCGTGGAGGCAGTGGTGTCCAAGCATCCTGTATTTGTCCGCAGGGAGACCAGCATCTACTCCACGGTTCCCATCTCCTTCGCGGTGGCAGCCCTGGGCGGGCCTATCCGCATCAAGACTGTGGACGGCGAAGTGGAGTACGAGGTGAAAGCGGGAACCCAGACAGACACGAAGGTGCGCCTGAAAGGAAAAGGCGTTCCCTCCTTAAGGAACCGGGGCGTCAGAGGAGACCACTATGTCACCCTGGTGATTCAGGTGCCGGAGAAGATGAACGAGGAGCAGAAGAACGCTCTCAGACGGTTCGACGACCTGATGAACGGAAGGACTCCCAAGGAGGAGAAAGAGACCGGACACAAGAAGAAAGGGTTGTTCAAATAGCGCGGCCATGTCCCGGAGAGGGCGTGGGAATCAAAAAGAGTATGCCGCCATCGGCTGGGATAAGTTTTATTCCCGGCCGACGGCGGCATATTCTGACAAAGAACGGCAGATGTCTAAACAGGTATCTGCAGGAGAAAGTGAGGATATAAGATGAAATATATATACGCGATGAGCGATATACATGGCTGTCTTGACGCGTTTGAGCATGCGCTGTCGCTGGTAGACTTAAGAGGGAAAAATAAGCTCGTCCTCCTGGGAGATTATGTCCATGGCCCTGACAGTTGCGGTGTCCTTGAGAAGGTCATACGGCTGCAAAAGGAGTATGGAGCCGGCAAAGTGATAGCCTTGGCTGGGAATCATGAAGATATGGTGTGTGACGGCCGGTGGCCTTTAAGCGAGGGCGAAGATGAAAACAGTGGCAGGCGCAAAGAGGAAGAAGACATATATATCCCATGGATGCGGAAGCTGCCGAGATATTATACAGAGGGCAATACGATCTTTGTCCATGCCGGAATTGATGAAGAAGCAGAAGATTTATGGAAGTGGGGAACTTATCATTCTATGTACACGGAGAAGTATCCGGCCCAGACAGGCAAATTTTATGGAGACATGATCATTGTCGCCGGGCATATAGGAACGGCGGAAATATCCGGGAACCCAGGATTCCATGATATTTATTATGACGGGGAGAGCCACTATTACATAGATGGATCTGTTTTGGACAGCGGCGTAATTCCGGTTTTAAAAATCGACATAGAAAATGACAAGTATTATCGCGTCACGGAGACGGGAGACTGGTTGATTCTTTCTTATAATGAAGAAAATTATTAGGGGGAATGCTGATCGTTCTATCTATCCCCCGTTTTTTTCAACAGCAATCTAAAAACCAGCCGGGCAATTCCCGCGTATATGCAGAGCAGAAAGCCGGTTTTAACCAGAGTCTCCCCGATTCCCATATTGACGGCGTATTGTATCTGTAACTCTAACGGTGGGTCCTGGTATGGGACTCCTGCCTTAATTGCCCAATAATATACACCTATGAGCAAGATAATAATTCCGGCTAAAAAGCCTGCGTTGAGTATCTGTTTGAAATATGATTCGGTTTTTGCAGTCTTTCCATGGTCCATAAGTCTTCTTAACCTCTCTCCCTCCTGATTCCGGTCTGCCGATAGTTCATTATAGCGCAATAAGGCTGTGATGGGAATAGGTTTTATAAAAGTAACATTTTAAACGGGCATATGCAGCTGCGTTCGCAGGTTACCTGTGAGCAGTGACTTGTCGGGTATGTCAACGGTTTTGACAGGAGGCAGGGGGTATGCTATGATAGGCAAAGACAGATATGTCTGCGCTGGAGCGCAGGCGGAATGGAGGAAAAGATATGAGCGGAAACCATGAACTGAACATAGGTTTTATAGGATTCGGCAATATGGCCCAGGCCATAGCGGAAGGGCTGATTTTAAAAGGGGCAGCGGCGGCGGACAGGATCTATGCCTGCGCCAAAAATCAGGATAAGCTGTGTAAAAACGCGGAGAAATATGGAATTCACGGCTGCGGAGATGTCCGTGAGACGGTTGCCAAGTCCGACGTGGTGATTGTGGCGGTAAAGCCTTATCTGGTGGAGGAGGTGCTGACGCCGGTGCGGGAAATGCTGGCGGGAAAGATTCTGATTTCCGTGGCAGTGAATTTTCCCTTCGAAAAGTTTGAGGAGTTTCTGGTTCCGGGGACTCATCACTTGAGTACCCTGCCAAACACCCCGGTGGCCGTGGGGGAGGGAATCATTCTGTGCGAGGAACGGCATTCTCTCTCGGAAGATGAGTTCGCCGTGGTCAGAGGGTTGTTTGAGTCCATCGCCCTGGTGGAGATGGTGGACGCGGGGCATATGGGAATCGCGGGGACGCTGAGCGGATGCGGCCCTGCCTTCGCGGCCATGTTCATCGAGGCTTTGAGCGACGGGGCTGTCCTCCACGGTCTGCCCAGAGAACTGTCCTACAAGCTGGCCAGCCAGATGGTGGTGGGGACAGGGAAACTGCAGATGGCCTCCAAAAAGCATCCGGGAGTTATGAAAGACGGCGTCTGCTCGCCGGGAGGCACGACTATAAAAGGCGTGGCGGCGCTGGAGAGAAAGGGATTCCGGTCGGCGGTGATTGATGCCATCGATGCCGTGGAGAGAAGATAGGGGCAGGAGAGAGGAAGGAGACAGAGATGGGACGCCAGGCGGGAGAACAGGTGAAATACTCCGATCTGCAGTATCTGACTGTAGGCTTGCCGGAGGATATAGAGAAGCTGAAATGGTATGGAGATTTCGAGAGAGCCGAGAAGGTTATCAACATGCGCCTTGAAAAGGACATACCGGAGGCTTTAAGAAAGAGGCTTAATCTGGAGAAATGGATTCTGAAAAGGATGCCTCTGGAGTATGTGTATACGGAGGAGGAAGCCCTTAAGCTGCTCCAGGAGACTCTGGAGGGGGTTACGGCAGAGGAGATGGAGCGGCTGAGAGACGAGGGATCGGCAGAGTGGATTTTTGTGAGGGGGCAGGTGCGGTACAAGGACGATTTTCTTGAGAATCTTCTTAAGACCAGGACTGAACTGTGGCCCCGCCTCAAGGACCCTTCCAGGGTGAAGGGGAGAATCGAGGGAAGCCGCCTTCTGGATGAGACGGTCCGGGCCATGAAGGAGAAAGGAGGCCTGGCGTATCGGATGCGTGTCCGGGCCTCCCTCAGGCTGGAGCGGCAGGGAGACAGAGCGGGGGCGTGTATTAAGGTCCATCTGCCTGTGCCGGTGGAGCAGGGGCAGATGAGACATGTGAGGCTGCTGGGAACTTCCATGGAACCCGTGTCTGTGGCTCCGGCAGAGTATCCCCAGAGAACCGTATACATGGAGGCCGGCTCCGAAGAGGGGAAGGAATTCTGGGCAGAGTATGAGCTGGAGAACCACACCAGATATGTGAGCCTGGAAAATGCAGGTTCGGAAAATGAACCAGGGGCATCTGGGGAGTCTGGGGAGAATCAAAAGGGCGAGGCGGCCCTGTATCTGGGGGAGCAGCTGCCCCACATCCGCTTCACTCCGTATCTGAGAGCTTTGACGGAGCAGGTAGCAGGGGAGGAGACGAATCCTCTGAGGAAGGCGAGGCGGATTTATGACTACATCACCGCCCATGTGATGTACTCCTTTGTGAGACAGTACAGCACTATCGCGAATCTGCCGGAGTACATGGCTGCCGGCCTCAAGGGGGACTGCGGCATATATGCCCTCCTGTTTATCACCATGTGCCGGATAGCGGGGGTTCCGGCCAAGTGGCAGTCGGGGCTGTACGCCACGCCTCTGGACATCGGATGCCATGACTGGGCGCAGTTTTACGCAGAGCCTTTTGGCTGGCTGTACGCGGACTGTTCCTTCGGGGGAGCGGCCTACAGGGCAGGAGCCATGGAGCGGTGGAATTTTTACTTTGGAAATCTGGACCCGTTCCGCATCGTGCTGTGCACCCGGTTTCAGCATGAATTCCAGCCGCCTAAGACATTTCTTCGGGAAGACCCCTACGACAACCAGGTGGGGGAGGCAGAATACGAGGATAGAGAGACAGAGGCGGGGCAATATAAGACCATGCAGCAGATGCTTGAGATCCAGGAGATATGTCTGGAAATTTAGATAGGGGACAAATCAAAAAAGATGAACGTCATCAAAGACGTGGTTTTCGAAGGCAGGATTCTTGAGATGGTACAGAAATCCACGGAGTTTGTGAAAGGACAGATCAGGGAATACAGTTTTCTGGGACCGGATATCCAGATTAAGATGTTCGACGATCACTTACTATGAAAGTCCCGCCGCCGATTAGGCGGCATCCATTCAGGTTTACTGTGGAAAGTCCCGGGACACTGCCGGGGCTGGTGAGGACAAACAATATACGGGAGATTCATTTCTCCAGGAACCCGAAAATCATAGAGTTCTTACATGAATACGAATATGTGAAGGAATTTGGAGAGGGTGTGCAGGAGAAGGAAGGAGAAGTCCCCCCCAGTCCCCCCCTCAGTTACCACCCAAGTCGGACATAACAGATGGGAGGATTTGATTCAGTTTTGCCGAGTCCCCAAAAGCAAAAAGGAGATGATGGGGTATCTGGAATTGACAGATAAAAAACATTTCAGAAAAATGTATCTTGTGCCCCTTCTGGAATCCGGCAAATTAAAAATGACAATTCCGGATAAGCCCAACAGCAGAAGCCAGAAGTATATCAGAGTGTAGAAGGGCAGTGCTTTAATCCGGGCGTTTTTGGCGGGTCCGGAGTCATGGGACATTAATATTCAGAAGAAAAGGAGACGGATATGGGAAAAAGGATAGAGAAGCTCTGCCATGCATTTTGCGGCACGGCGACACACAAACCATCTTTGTCTGCGGCGCGTGACACAGCGCCGGCTTCAGCGGCATTGGCTGCTGCAGCGCTGGCCCTGGTTCTGACGGCGGCGCTGCCTGTGACAGCCGCGGCGGCAGGGCCTGGGGAGATTGTACACGGAGGCCCCGGCGACACGGCCCCGGCCAGGAACAGCCAGACGGTCTATGACTATCCCGGGTTTAAAGGGGCAGGTCCCGGACGGGGGAATATGGTCGTGAGCTGGAATTACGATGAGTGGGGTCCCGCCGGCCCTTCTGATTTTTATTGCGGAGAGGAGGGAGAATACACCCAGGGCTGGCGTTACAGCCCCGACGGCTGGTGGTATCAGTACGCCGACGGCAGCTGGCCGGCGGGCGGCTGGAAATGTATCGACAGCCGGTGGTACTTTTTTGAGGAGACAGGGCACTTAAAGACAGGATGGCTGGTGAAAGACGGGATTCACTACTACTTAAATCCGGTGGACGACGGCAGCTTCGGGGCTATGAGAACCGGCTGGCAGGTCATAGACGGCAGAGATTACTATTTTAATATGTCCTCCCAGGGAGTCTATGGGGCCCTGCTTGTGGACACCGTCACTCCCGACGGATATCAGGTCGGTCCAGACGGAGCCAGAAGCCTTCAGGGACAGTAACGCGCCTCACGCGGAGCCAGAAGCCTTCAGGGACAGTAACGCGTCTTGCGCGGAATTGAAGCCCCCAGGACAGCAGCGCGCCTTGGACGAAGCCGGAAAGTCCAGGACGGCGGCCTGTCCCACGAGGGCACACAAAAAAGCCGCTGGCAGCGGCTTTTTTGATTCTTCTGTTTTTCCTGGTCTCCCGAAACCTTGTGATTGAGGTTGTAATGTGTAATGCAATAGGAATTTCGATATTTGGTTTTTAGTTGTGTGTCCCAGGATTTCGGAAAAACAAAAGTGTTTTTCACCCGTTCAATAGAATAATGCGTGAGGCGGCATTTTTATTGCAGAGAAATAAAAAATTTTTGCGGCAGATTATGGAAGAGAAATATACCTGTGAAAAAGACAGCAAAAGAGGTTGATAAAAGTTCCCGGTCCATGTATGATAAAGACAAGGCCGCGGCTGTGGGAAGCGGGGATGGCTGCGGGAGAATAATAATACGGGGAGGCAGAAAATGGGATATACAACATTACCTAATCCTATAAAAGAAAGACCATACGGGGAGTTCAGCCTTGAGGGCGCCGCGCTTAAGTTTATAAGGGAAAGCTGCGAGGAGCTGGGGTTTGACCAGGAAAAGAGCGACATAGAAAAGAGGGAAAGCATTTATCTGGGACACAGCCTGAGAGAGAATGAGATTCCCTATAACATGGAGATGGACATCAACCGGCTGTGTCTGGAGAACGCTCTGGACGGTTTTTTGAAGTCAGGCAAAAAGGAAGACGCTTTCAATGTATACTTTTGCTATCTGGAAATGTTTATAGGGGACTATGAGAAGGTCAGGAGGATGATTGAGCTGCTGTCTGAATTCGAGGCCAACGGCAGCGAGCTTTTGATGAAGCACAGGGATCACTATTCTCACTCGGTCTATGTGTTTGCCCTGGGTCTGGCTGTGTACCAGTCCAACTCCGTTTACAGAGAAACCTACAATGATTATTATCATATCAAAGACCGACATAAGGCGGCATGCCACTATCTCCAGTACTGGGGCCTGGCTGCCCTGTTCCACGATATCGGCTATCCCTTCGAACTGCCTTTTGAGCAGGTGGCCTCCTATTTTGAGGTGGGGGGAGATAAGAGGAAAGAGCGCCCGTTTATGGCGTACCACAATCTGGAAACCTTTATCGCCGTCGACGAGAAGGCGAATGGGGCGTTGAAAAATGTGTATGGCGGAAAAGAATTTTCCACCGTCAACCAGGTATTCGCCTATGAGCTGGCAAAAAAGCTTGGAGAGATTTATTCCTTTACAGAAGGACAGATGCTGACGTTTCTCAATGAAAAGCCGACAGAGCCTGACCGGTTCAACCACTATATGGACCACGCGTATTTCAGCGCGGCCGTGCTCTTCAGGAAGCTGTTCGGGGAGATGGGATGCGAGGTGAACCAGGAGCGCATAGATGCCCTCACAGCCATCCTGATGCACAACAGCCTGTACAAATTCTGCATCGCCCATTATAAGGACGAGGGCAATATCCCCCTGGAGGCCAAGCTTCATCCGCTGGCATACATGCTGATGCTCTGCGACGAGCTCCAGTGCTGGGACCGGACCTCCTACGGGAGAAATACCAAGAAAGAGATGTATCCCATGGGCTGTACCCTGGATTTGTCTGGAGATGCCGTCAGGGCCGTGTACCTCTTTGACGAGAAGGAGGCAGGCAAGACCAACGGCTTTAAGGACAGTTATATTCAGCGGCTGCTGGCCGGAGAGAAGATAGACAGGAAAGGCGGGCCGAATCTGAAATCATATTCTGATATGTACATAAAAAATTCTCAGGGGGTTTCGTGGTTTCAGGAGGATATAGAGAGAATTGTGAATCTGGATGCCATGAAGCTTCATGTGGAGACCGGGCTGAGTTCCAATATAAGAACCGGCCGCCGAAGCTATCTGTCCGACAGCAACTTTATCCATCTGTACAATTTTGCCATGATCTTAAACGGCAGGTGGAACAATGAAGAGTGGAAGAAGGCCAAGGCTGCGGGGCAGGAGGAAGCGTTTTTGAACAACGAAGAGGTGAACGAGGAATTTGCCCGCTCCTTTAAGAAACTTTCTCTGGAATATAAGCTGGCCAACATCAATCAGGCCAAGGCGTTTGCCGGCTACATGGATGAGATCGGCTGCTTCTACACCGACAAAAATGTGGATTTTGAGCTTGTGGAAGGTTTCAGTCAGGAAGAACTGTTAAAGATCGGTCTCATGGAGCATCAGAGATGGCTTCAGGAGCACTACGACATGGGCTGGAGATACGGAATGCCAAAGAGGGAGGACAGGGACCGGCTGAGAGAGCACAAGGACATGATTCCGGGGTTTGACCCGCTGCGGTCGGCTGTGCCCGGCGAGAGGGCGAAGGAGAACTACCATAGGCTGGAGAAGGCGGAACAGGATAAGGATACGGAACCTATGGAGTGTATGCTGGCCATGTTGAAAATGTTTGACGGATTGCGGATATACAGGCTTTGACAGTCAAAAACACGGAAATATTGTGATATAAAAGAATATATATTGTGAAAAGTGTTAAAAATGGTGGACTTAGTGTTGACTTTTTTTAACACTTTTCTTTTGCTCCATTTTATCTGGTACACTTGGACTCAGAAGGGGGAGGGAGAAATTTGCAAGAATAAGAAGGTGGAACATGTCAAAGTACAGAACACGATATATAGGTCCCAGGTCCTTTTATCTGGGGACCGTCAAGATGGCCATTCCCTCGGGGCTGCAGCAGCTTATCTCCAGCTGCATGGGAATCGTCGATTCGCTGATGATCTCCTGGATCGGGCAGGTGACAGCCGTGGGAACCGCCGTTCAGGTGGAGACGCTTTGCACAGAGGTGGCGTGGGCATGCGCCGCCGGCATCGGCATATTCTCTGTCCAGTTTTTCGGGGCAAAAAACCAGGCGGATTTAAAAAAGTCTTTTGGCCTGGGCATTGCCATGGGATTGTTCAGCGGCGTCTTGTGGCTGGTTCTGGTCTCTCTTTTCGGAAGAGAGATTCTGGGGTTTTATATCAAGGACAGGGAGGTTATCGCCAACAGCTGGCTTTACTTAAGAATCGCCAGATTTTCCTATATTCCTCTGGCGCTGAGTTTTGTGTTCAACACCATTTACAGAAGCGTCAACAAACCCCATATCTCCCTTGTGATCGGAATCATCGCCGTGGCTGTCAACGTGGCGGCCAACTACATATGTATCTTCGGTTTTTGGCGCGTTCCCGCCATGGGAATACAGGGAGCCGCGCTGGGAACCTGCATTGCCCAGACATCGTCGCTGATCATCAATGTGGTCTACGCCGTCAAGACAAAGCAGCCGTTTATAGGAACCATGAAAGAGATGTTTTCTTTCTCTGTCAGCTTTACGGCGCCTGTGCTTAAGAAAACCGTGCCCGTGATTTTTAATGAAATCTTCTTCGGCTTCGGTTCCACCTTGTTTGTCAAGGCTTTCGGAAATCTGGGGACAGACTCCATGGACGCCTACTATGTGGGGGCAAAGCTGGCGGATATGTTCTACGCGTTCTCCGTGGGCTTTTCCAACGCCATGGGGGTGATTCTGGGGATTTCATTAGGAGTGGGAAAGGTGGAGGAGGCCAAAAAGCAGGGAGACTATTTTATCAGCATGGCGGCAGTTATGTCGGCCTTCTGCGCCGGGTTCATCTTTTTGGGGGCAGGAGGGCTTGTGTCGCTGTTCAATCTGTCGGACGGACAGGTGGTGCTGGAGGCCATAGGCATTGTGAGAGTCTTCGCGCTGCGGATTGCCCTTAGATTCTTCATCGTCGTCGTGTTCTCGGCGCTGAGGGCAGGAGGGGATTCCAGGATGCTCATAGCCCTGGATTCCTGCATCATGTGGGGGATCGGGATACCGCTGGCTTTCATAAGCGTCCACTGGTTCCATATTCAGAGCATCGCCCTGGTATTCCTCATCTGCCAGGCAGAGCAGGTGATCCGGCTGTTTTTCGGGCTGAAGCGCTACAGAAAGGGGAGCTGGGCTGTGAATCTCACTGCCCTTGTTGAGAAATGATCTTGTTACAGTCATGGAGGAGAGGGGGCTGAAGGTGTGGCTAACAGCACAAAAAGCATTATTTTGGAGTACATAAATAATCTGACCAGACAATTTGAATTTGACCAGGCGCATCGGTTTACGGCTCACCACATAAGCAGCGAACTGCACATAAGCAGAAGCCTGGCCAGCCTTTATCTCAACGAGCTGGTGAAAGAAAAGCTGATCATGAAGGTCAATTCCCGGCCGGTATATTTTCTGCACAGAAAGGCCATGGAGGAATTGTACCAGATGGAATTTCAGGAGGACGATTTTTACGACCTGGACGAGGTGAGCCGGTATATCCTGGACTACTCTCCGGACAACGGCGACTACTCAGGGATGGTGGGAAACGACAGGTCCCTGAATCTGTACATCAAACAGATCAGGGAGAGCTTCGAGTATCCGCCAAGCGGCCTTCCCGTGATCCTCTTCGGGGAGAAGGGGGTGGGGAAGAAACTGCTGTGTACTGCCATCTGCGAAAACGCGGCAAAGAAGGGGATTATCCAGGAGAACACAGAGCTGGTGAAGCTGGAGTTCTCGCCGGGAAACAGCCCGCTCATGAGCCAGAAATTATTTGGCGCCAGGGATAAACAGGGGATTCTCGACCGGTACGACTGTCTTGTGCTCATGCTCTGTTCGGCCCAGCACATGAGCGACGACTTTCAGGAGAGGCTGTGCAGCCTGATGGAGATGACAAAAGATTCCGCGGGCGTGAGGGGGAGATATCAGGGCAAGCGGATAAGGTATTTTATTCTGTGCGACACGAACCCCCAGACGGCTTTCTGCGAGAGGCTGATAAAAAATGTTCCGGTGATCCTGCGCATCCCCAATTTTAAGGAGAGGAGCCTGGAGGAGAAGGAAGAGCTGGTGATCTGTTTTATTCAGGAGGAGGGAAGGAAACTGGAGGCTGCCATAAAAATCAGCAGCGTGGTTCTGAGAGCGCTGGTCAACGGCGACTACAGCCAGAATATGGTAGAACTGAAAGGCGTTGTCCAGCTCATGTGCGCCAGCGCCCTGAAGGCCAGCGCCAACAAGAAGGAGCTGGTGGTCCACTCCTACAATCTCCCGGAACATATTCTGGAGACCATGCCCATCGCCGTGGACGAGGACATTATCTACATCAACACCGCCTCATACAAGAGGAGTGACAATTTCAGCTTTATATCCAACTATTTTGCCAGGATATTCAAGCCGTTTCAGAGAAAGGAAGATTTTAAAGGCTGCTTTAAGGAAAGCAAGCATAATTTTGACCTGCTCATCGACTACCTGTCCTTTAAGCAGAGAGTGCCGCCGGAAAAAATCCAGGGCATGGAGACTTTTTTGTCCAATCTCTTCGAGACTATCCTCAAAAAGAAATTTTTGAATCTTCCCAGCGGCTTCTGCTGTACCATGGCAAAGGTCATGTATATCAGCGACATATACCGGTCGTCCTTCAGCAAATGGATTCAGAAGCATCGGGCAGTCATCGACGGGGCGCTGTTCTCCATGCGGGACAACTGCGTCAGGGAGGCGCTGATTGTGGATGAGATGGCACGCCTCATAAGGACGAACCTGGAGCTGGAGGTAAACGAGATTCTGTCAATGATGATGATGGTCTACCTGCACCACTATAATCTTCACCTCCAGCAGTGCAGAATCCTGGGGCTGATCGTCTGTCACGGCTACTCCACGGCGACCTCCATCGCGGACGCGGCAAACGCTCTCCTGGGAACCTATGTGTTTGATGCCATAGACATGTCCCTGGACACCTCGGTGGAGCAGATAAAGAAACTGATTCTCCAGCACATCAACAGGATGCAGCACCAGACAGATGTGATCGTCATGGTTGATACAGGGTCCCTGGAGCAGCTGGGGGACTGCCTGAGCACGGAGATCAACTGCAATGTGGGGATCATCAACAATGTCTCCACAAGGCTGGCCCTGGACGTGGGAAGCCATATCGCGGGGAAGAAGGATGTCAGGATACAGTCCATCTTGAAGAAGGTGGCAATGAACGCCCAGACCAGCTACAAGATTATCAGCCGCAGAAAAAATTACGTAATCCTGTTTACAAGCGAAAGCGGCTTCCACATGGCCCGGAGGATGCGGGATCTGTTCGAGAGCAGCTTCACCGACAAGCTGTCGGTGGACATGGAGGTGTGCGATTTCAACCAGCTGGTGTCCAGCGGGCCGGAGCTGGAATGTTTTAAAAATAACAATGTGCTCTTCATAACCGGCACTGCCAATCCCCATGTGGAGGGATATGTTTTTGTGGCGCTGGAGGACATTATCTCCGGCAACAATATCCATGTGATCACGGAAAAGCTGTCCAGATTCCTGGACATGGATGAGTTCAACGCCTCTCTTGACATGCTGAGGAAAAACTTCACTCTGCAGAATGTGGTGGGATATCTGACCATACTGAATCCCAAGATTCTCCTGGACAACGTGAGCATGGCAGTGGGCACCCTGCAGGACTATTTAAACCAGCGCTTCAGCGGAAAGACGCTCATCGGCATCTACATACATGTGTGCTGTCTGGTGGAACGGCTGGTGACAAAATCGGCCATCGGAGAATTTGACCGTCTGGACGATTTTGAGAGAGAACATGGAGATTTTATCCAGTGTGTCAGCCTCTCGTTCGGGGAATTGTCAAAGAGCTACAATGTGACCATACCTATCAGCGAGATCGCGTATCTGTATGATTTCATCGTGGCAGACGGCCAGCCATGACAGGGCGCAGGGCAGCAGCAGAAGGCGCGGCAGTCCGGCTTATGGCTGATGTGAGTAAGAAGAAGACGAAAAGGAGAATGACAATGGGAAAAAAGACAAAGGTAATTGTAGCGACCCACGGGCGTCTTGCCGAGGGGTTCGCGGGGGTCATCAAAATGATTGTGGGGGACATGGAGAAGCTGCAGACGCTCTGCTGCTATCTGGAGGCGGACTTTGATCTGGACCAGGCCATCCGGGATATTATGGAACATCATGACTTTGGGAAGGAAGAGCTGGTGGTCTGCACCGATGTCATGGGCGGGAGCGTCAACAACGGATTTGTAAAATGGATGAACAGATATCCGTTTCACCTGATCACCAACACAAACCTGGCGTTTTTGATTGATTTGCTGCTCGCCACGGAGGAGCTTGATTCTGAATCGATTAAGAGGAAGACACAGGATCCCCAGGCTGCTGTAAGTTACGTCAACGATCATATTTTGATAGATGACGATCTTGATAGTTTATAGAGGGAGAGGAGGTGAACAGAGATGATAAAAGGAATCAGAGTTGACCACAGGCTGGTTCACGGCCAGGTGGCATTTACGTGGACCCACTTTTACGCGGCCACCAGGATTATCGTCATCGACGACAAGGCGGCAGGCGACGAGTTTCAGAAAATGGCTTTAAACATGGCAAAGCCGGCGGGCTGCAAGCTGAATATTTTTACAGTGGAACAGGCGCTGTCCAAGATGGAGAAGATTGAGGCGCTGAAGGATTCTGTCTTTATAGTATTTGGATGTACCAAAGACGCGGCGAGATTTCTGGAGGGCTGTCCCCGGTTTAAGGAGATTAATTACGGGGGAATCGCGAAAAAGGAAGGTTCGAAGACTTACGGGGATGTGGTGTATCTCAACGACCAGGAGATCGCCGATACACAGAAGATTCTGGAGCTGGGCATAAGTATATACATGCAGCAGCTGCCAAGCACAAAGAAAGTACTTTTAAAATTATAAGGAGTCAAAATTATGCTATTAAAATCAATTATCATCGGTTTGATCGCCGTGTTCGCGAGACTTGATTCACGTATTCTGGGGCGTCTGAACTTTGAGCGGCCTCTGATCACATGTACACTGGTGGGCCTGTTTCTGGGAGACATAAAGACGGGGCTGGCGGTGGGAGCCCAGATGGAGCTGGTGAGCCTGGGCTTTATGTCCATCGGCGCTTCCGGATATGACATGAACATGGGTTCTATCGCAGGCTGCGCCCTGGTTATCCTGACGAACACCAACATTGAGGCAGCCCTGGCCATAGCGACTCCCATGACCTTGCTGATCACCCTCATCGAGACTCTCACAAGCATTCTCCGCATCAATATGGCTCATATGTGCGACAGCTATGTGGCGAAGGGAGAATTTAACAAGGCAAAACAGATACATGCCGTCTACGGTCCCCTGCTGTACAGCGTATGCAGCTTTGTCCCCGTGTTCCTGGCGGTCTATGTGGGGGCAGACGCCATCAACGCCATCGTCAACGCGGTTCCACAGTTTGTGTTAAACGGCGTCACTCTGGGCGCGAACCTGGTGGCGTTCTTCGGTTTCGCCATGCTGCTGTCGGTCATGATCAACAAGAAGAATACCATTTTCTTCTTCACCGGATTTGTCCTTGCCGCGTATTCGGGGCTGGATCTGACTGCCCTGGCTGTTATTTCCATTATTGCGGCTATCCTGCTCTACCAGATCCGGTATGACAACGCGCCCAGGCTTCAGGGAGCCGGAGGAGCAACAGGGACGGCAGACGAGTTCGACGAATTAGACGATTAAGAGGAGAAGGAAATTATGTCAAAACAGGGATTAGAGAATCAGAAAAATTATCCGCTGCACAAAAAGGTACGAGAATTCTTCTGGGGCGGCTGGTTTATGCAGGGGCTGTGGAATTATGAGAGACAGATGAACACAGCGTTTATGTGGGGCATATCCGGGACGCTGGACCGTCTGTATCCGGAACCGGAGGAGCTGGAGAAGAAAAAAGACAGATACAACGCGGCGCTGGAATTTTTTAACATCACGCCTCAGCTGGGAGCATTCGTGCTGGGCCTGACGGCGGCCATGGAGGAAAAGTACGCGGAGGAGCCGGACAACTTTGATCCGAAATCCATCACGGCGGTTAAGTCGGCGCTGATGGGGCCGCTGTCCGGAGTGGGGGACTCCCTGTTCCAGGGGACGGTCAGAATCATCGCCATGAGCATCGGCATCTCCCTCGCCCTCAGCGGGTCGGTGCTGGGCCCCATCCTGGCCATGCTCATCTCCTTTGCCGTCAGCTTTCCCGTCACATGGTTCGGCGGCAAGCTGGGATACACCAAGGGCACGGAGCTGATTCAGCAGATATCACAGAACAATCTGATGGACAAGCTGATGTACGGCTGTTCCGTCGCCGGCCTCATGGTGGTCGGGGGAATGGCCGCCAACCTGGTGAACATCACCACCCCCATCGTGTACGGGGAGACGCTGGTTCTCCAGAACATATTTGACAGTATATTCCCCAAGATGATCCCTCTTGCCCTGACAGGAATCATGTACATTCTTGTGAAAAAGAGGATTCATCCCATCACCATCGTGTTCAGCTGCTTTCTCATAGGAATTATCTGCAACTATTTCGGGATTCTTGCTGTTTAGACACAAAAGTGTTGAATAAATCATTTTTGTGACAAAAATTTTAACACTAGAACTATTATTTATCAAATAATTTATAATGAAACCGTAAGTTAGATTATATAAAAAACAAACAGGAGGAGAAAAAAATGTTTGACGTAAAACAGATGATCGGGGAGATTACTTCCCGGAAGGAGATCAAGAATATCAGCTTTACCGGCGTGGGAGGTTCCCTGGCATGTTTTTATGCGGCATTCTACTATGTGTCGAGAGAGTCCAAGGGCATCACCGCAAGCTACACATCATCCAACGAGTTTGTCCATGATACGCCGGCCTGCGTGGGAGAGAATTCCATCGTGGTCATCTCCTCAAGAGGCGGGAACACCGCGGAGACCGTGGAAGCCGGACGGGTGGCGAAAAAGCTGGGAGCAACCGTCATCGGCCTGACTCATGAGAACGGGGAGACGGGAATCAAGGAGGTCTCCGACTACACCATCGTGTTCGAGGATGGAGAGGGAGTGGCCTTCGAGGTGGGCAAATCCGCCTACATCATGAAGATCGCCTACGAGACGCTCCACGCCGTGGAGGGAACAGGCAGGTATGAGGAGATGAAGGCGGCCATGGCGAAGATGAATGACCTGGTTCCCGCCGCCAAGAAGGCCATCGTGCCGGAGGCAATCAAATTTTCCATTGATTATAAAGACGACAAGGTTATCTACACCATGGGAAGCGGAACCGCGTGGTCCGCGGCCCAGCAGCAGACCATCTGTATCTTCATGGAGATGCAGTGGATCAATTCCTCGGTGATACATACAGGCGAATTCTTCCACGGCCCCTTCGAGATCACAGATCCGGATACTGCGTTTCTCATGTTAAAGTCCACAGGAAAGACGGCTGCCCTGGATGAGAGGGCCATCCGCTTCCTGGAGCAGTACAATCATCACCTGACTGTCATCGACGGAGCCAGGTATGGTTTGAAGGAGCTGGGAGAAGTCAGCGAGTACTATGACTATGACTTTTACACCTGCATGCTGTCTGTATACAATGACCTTTTGTCAGCCATGAGAAACCATCCTCTGAGCAAGAGAAAATATATGTGGAAATACAATTATTAAAAAAGTGAAACCCTCCGGCCCCCCGCAAGCTTCGTAATCGCGGGGGGCTTTTCTTTTATGTTGTAACCTTATTGACAAGAAGGATTAACATAGGTTACAATACAGACAAGAGACAGGAGAGAAGGAGGTGTTTTGGGTGGAGATGGAAGACAGAGTGAGGGAGATCGAGGAGCTGGAGCAGCAGATCGGGGAGCTGCCCATAGGTTATATATCCAGAAAGAACATTCACGGAAAGACTCGCTATTACCGCCAGTGGACAGAGAACGGGAAGATAAAGAGCCAATATATCAAAGAAGAAGACTTGGAGACAGTGGAAGAGCAGATCACGCGGCGCAGGGAGCTGCAGCAGAGGCTGAAGGAGCTGGGAAAGAAGACGAAGGAGTCCAGAGGCGCCGGCGCGAGGAGAGCAGGCTTTGACACGGCGTACGCGGACATGGAATTCGAGACCAACGTGCTCACAGGGGAAGAACTTCTCGCCATGGCCAGGAATATTGAGAGCAGCAAAAAGAGAGACTGCTATAAGCAGCTTTCGGGATATCTCCACGGAGAAGGCGGGGAGCGGGTCTGCATCGTCCTGGGTCTGCGCAGGACCGGGAAGACCACGCTCATCAGGCAGGCGATTCTGGACATGGAGCCGGAGCAGGTGAAGCGGGCGGCGTACATAAAAACCACGGCCGCGGACAACATGGAGATCATGGGGCGGGATTTGAAGCGCCTGAACCAGCAGGGCTACAAGTACGTGTTTGTGGATGAGGTTACGCTGATGGACGATTTTATCGACTCTGCGGCAGTGTTTTCCGATATCTACGCGGCTCAGGGCATGAGAATCGTTCTCACGGGGACGGACACCCTGGCCTTTGCCCTGGCTATGCGCCAGGAGCTGTTCGACAGAGCCATCACCGTCAGAACCACCTTCATCCCCTTCAGAGAGTACAGCAGGCTCCTGGACGTGGACAGCATCGACCAGTATATCCGCTACGGAGGGACTTTGAGGGCAGGGAAACATGAGGGCGCCCATGGGGGCCTTGGGGGAGTCCAGACAGAGGAGAAGGAAACCTTCGCCCTGTTCAGAAGCAGGGAATCCACCAGGGATTACATAGAGAGCGCCGTGTGCCGCAACATCCAGCGGGCCCTGGCCGGGAGCAAGGACAAGAGTCAGTTTCCCGCCCTCCGCTCCCTGGCGGAGACGGGGGAGCTGATTCAGATGGTCAATGAGATCATGGAGAACATGAACTTAAACTTCCTTCTCCTGGTGGCGGCGGGAAATCAGGCATTCCACGATCTGCGCATCGCGGTGTGGAACCAGCGCAACGACCGGAGCCGCACGGAGCTGGCGGCCGGCATCACCAAGGCCCACCTCACCCAGATCAAGGAGGCACTGGTGGCCTTGGATCTTATAGTGGAGTGTCCGGCGGAGACCACCAGGCAGGGCGGGGAGACTGTGGAGAAGGTGATCTTCACCCAGCCGGGCATGAGGTACTGCCAGGTGCAGATGCTTCTGGAGGATCTGATGAACGGGGAGAGGTTCGCCGTCTTAAGCCAGATGGAAAAGAAGGAATTTACCGAGAGGATTCTCATGGAAGTCCGGGGACGCATGCTGGAGGAGATGGTGCTCATGGAGACAGAGAAAGCTCTGTCGGGGAGATACCAGGTGTTCAAGATGCAGCTGGCCACAGGGGAGTTTGACATGGTGGTGTACGACACCCAGGAGAACAACTGCACACTGTGCGAGGTGAGAGGGAGCAAGACGGTGGTCTCCAACCGCTTCAGAAGAGTTCCGGACATGGAGAAATACCGTCAGATCGAGAAGCGGTTCGGCCCTATCACGGAGAGGTTCATGCTGTGCCGGGACCCCAACGTTCAGGACAGCGCGGGAGGCAAATACTGCAGCATTGAAGAATACTTGAGAAGCCTGTCATAGCATGGGACGGAGGGGATAACATGTCGATTTTGAGTCAGCTAAAAAAGGAACAGCTGTTTACCAGCTCGGAGATGGAAGTAGTGAACTATATTGTGTCACATCCAAAGACAGCTGTGAAAGCCACGATCAGAGAACTGGCGGAATTGACCTACTCTTCACCGTCTACAATCGGAAGAGTATGTAAAAAAGTGGGGGTTGACGGTTTCACGGAACTTAAGATTAAGCTGGCTACGGAGCTGGACCGCCTGGTGGTGGAGTCAGGCACAGTCAACACCAGCATTCCTGTGGGGCCTGAGGACAAGATTGAAGATTTCCCGAAAATATTTTTCAATCTCCACTATCAGGCCCTTGCCGACGCCTATCACACCATCAACATCAAAGAATTGAAGATCGTGGCCGACGTGCTGTGTCAGGCTGACTGCGTCTTTGTCCTGGGCTCCCAGCAGTCTCTGATCCTGGCTATGGACTTTATGTGCAAAAGCGCGAAGCTGGGGTTTCCCTTTTTTAATCCGCTGATGAACAACGGATTCAACAATAATCTATATAGAAGGAGAGGGTGCAAAAAGACAGCGGCGCTGCTGATCTCCCAGTACGCGGACGGCCGGCATATAGACAGGTGGATAAAGGAATTGAAGGGGATGAAGAGCCGGATCTGTCTGATCACCGCCAACCCGGACAGTCCGAATATCAGCCGGGTTCACCATGCGGTGGTCATAGACAGTGAGGAGGCGGTGACCGGAAAGATAGGCAATTTCGCCTCCAGGACGGCGCTGTCCTACGTGCTTGATATCCTGTATATGATCCTGTTCATGAGAGACTACAAAGACAATTTGGACTATATGAAGAAGAAAGCCGAAGAGAGAGAATGGTAAAATGTCCCCAAGATATTTCCTGATTTTTTTTGAATTAAGGTAAAAGATACCATGTTAATTAGAGAATATTGTCAAAAATCGTGATAAAATATATAATCTAGTCATGTAAATTCAAGAGAAAATCAGGAGGCTGCACAATGAAAAGGAAAATGCTTAATCATCATGAAAGTACGACCTGGAGGAAAGGGGGTGCCGCGGCATGGTAGAGAAACTGATGAATGGAATGCTGACATTTGCGGCAAAGCTGTCTAATCAGAGGCATCTGGGAGCTATCCGAAACGCGTTTACCATGCTGCTTCCCGTAGTTGTCACCGGAGCGTTCTGTACTTTGATTTCCAACGTAGTGTGTAATGTCAGGCCGGGATACGTGAGTCTGGCGAACCTGCCGGGCATGAGCTGGCTGTCTAATCTCACCCCGATTTTTACGGCTGCCAATTATGGCACGATGAACTTTATCAGCATCGGCATCATCATATTGATCTCGCTTGGGCTGGCAGAGAGCTATGGGATAAAGGATTGGACCGTCGCCCCTGTAGCTCTGGGTTCCTACATTTCCCTGTGTCTCACAACCGCCACCGTCAACTGTGACGTGCAGGAGGGAGTGATCCATGAGGTTGCCAGCGTTCTGTCAGCAGGCTATACAGATGCCAAGGGGCTTTTCGTGGGCTTGATCACGGCCCTGTGCGCCACCGAGATCTACTGCAGGCTGATCAAGAGCGGAAAGCTGGAGATCAAACTTCCGGAAAGCGTGCCGTCCAATGTGGCCCGTTCCTTTACCATCCTGTTTCCGGCGGCGCTGACCATACTTGTCATCTCCACCATAGGCTTCGTGTTTGAGATGATCACGGGAATGTCTGTGTTCTCGGCAATTACCACGTTTATCCAGAGACCTCTCATGAACATACTTACCGGTCTTCCGGGATATTTGTTCCTGATTTTTATGACCACAGTGCTGTGGGTGTTCGGTATCCACGGAACCCAGACTCTGGGCGCGGTGTATTCCCCCATCCTGCTGACTGCCTACGCGGAAAACGAGGCGGCCTACGCGGCGGGAACCGCGATTCCAAACATTATCTGCACTCCGTTCCTGTCCTGCTTTTCCATCATCACAGGAGCGGGTATTACCGGAGGACTGCTGATTTCCATTCTTCTGTTCTCCAAGAGGGATGATTACAGGGCTGTGGCCAAGATTGCCGTTCCCTGCGCCTTCTTCAACATCAATGAGCCGGTTACTTTCGGTCTTCCCATCGTGCTGAACCCGATTCTGGCCATTCCGTTTATGATTGCTCCGGCAGTGTCCGCTGGCTTTGCTTACTTTATGACATCCATCGGATTCTGCGGACGGATGGTGGTGAACTCTCCGTGGACGACACCGCCGGTACTGATGGCGTTCCTGTCATCAGGCGGATCTCTCGGAGCTGCTATTACTCAGCTGGTGTGTATTCTTCTGGCGGCAGTTGTGTATACGCCCTTTGTGCTTATATCCAATCATCAGAAACCAGCAGAAGAAGAGTAAACCCTCCATATAGGTATGAAAAATGGCATCTTGAAAAAGGATGCCATTTTTCTGTTTAAAATCTTCAGTTACAGATAGAGGGAATGTGAGGAGAAGACTGTGAAAACAGATAAAAAACAAAGTCCTATGAGATGGATAGGTGGTGATCAGGAGGGTGAATAAGGCTGCCGTTTAGGCGTTGCTGTTCAGGCAGGTCCGGCGGAAATTTGGAGCGGGGAGGCTATTGTCTTCATAAACGTTGTGGGGTATAATCATGAGTACAATCAATGATTTTTGACACGGTGGTTATACTATTTCTGTTGGCAAAGGAGCAGAAGGATGAATTTTGATATTGATTTGCAGTTAAACGGAGTTTTTATGAGTCCATAGTCATACGCTTGAGCAAAAAAGGAAGGCTGACCTCCAGACAGCTTAACAGTATAATTGACGGGTTGACTAATCAGGAGCTGTATATGGAGTGTATCGGGGGTGTGATTTTTTTCCTCAAGAGGAAAAAAGGCAGCTGGAGAATCAGGGCAGATAAGAAAATACATAATTTAGGTGGAAAATCTGTGCATTTCATGCTATGATACATGTCTGACAGCAGCAAAAAACCTGTAAAGGAGAACATAGATTATTATGAAATGGAGTAAATTCACACTGACTACCACCACGGAGGCGGTGGATCTGGTGAGCAGCCTGTTTGACGAGATCGGAATCGAAGGCATAGAGATCGAGGACCACGTGCCCCTCACCGAGGCGGAGACCAAGGGCATGTTTATCGACATCCTGCCGGACATGGGGCCGGATGACGGGGTGGCGAAGGTCAGCTTTTATCTGGAGGATCTGTCGGACCTAGAGAGGATCATGAGGGAGATTGAAGAGGGGCTGGAGGAGCTGAGTCAGTTTGTGGACGTGGGGGAGAGAACCATCGCCAGGTCGGAGACGGAGGACAAGGACTGGATCAACAACTGGAAACAGTACTTTAAGCCGTTTGCCGTGGACGATATTCTGATCAAGCCCACCTGGGAGGAGATTCCTGACAGTGACAAGGACAAGCTGCTGATCCAGATCGATCCGGGGACAGCCTTCGGCACAGGACAGCACGAGACCACCCAGCTTTGCATCAGGCAGCTGAAAAAATACGTAAAGCCGGGGGCAAAGCTTCTGGATGTGGGAACGGGGAGCGGAATTCTGGGCATCACGGCTCTGAAGCTGGGGGCAGGCAGGGTCTTCGGCACGGACTTGGACGAGAATGCCATCGCGGCAGTGGGGGAGAATTTACAGTCCAACGGCATCGGCGGCGGCAGCTTCCAGGTGGTTCAGGGCAATATCATCGACGATGAGGCGGTTAAGGCCCAGGCGGGCAGGGACTGCTACGATATCGCCGTGGCCAATATCCTGGCACCGGTGATTATCCTGCTTCAGAAGGAGATTCCCGCCCACTTAAAAAAGGGAGGCATCTTCATCACCTCCGGCATCATCAACACCAAGGAGGAGGCAGTGCGCCAGGCTATGGAGGCCAACGAAGAGCTGGAGATCGCGGAGACCACATACCAGGGGGAGTGGGTGTCCATCACTGCCAGAAGAATCTGATGATGCAGGAGTGAAAAGGAGAACACGTGTACCATTTTTTCGTATCAAAAGACCAGATCGGCCAGGAGGACATCGTCATCCGGGGCGGGGACGTGAACCATATCCGCAACGTGCTGCGGATGAAGCCTGGACAGAGGGTGTTTGTCAGCGACGGGGAGAAGACGGGCTATGAGTGCCAAATCACGGAGCTGACAGGGGAGGCGGTCACGGCCCGGATTCTGTCTGAGAGCGCCGACACGGCGGAACTGCCCGCCCGCCTCCATCTGTTCCAGGGACTTCCCAAAAGCGACAAGATGGAGCTGATCATCCAGAAGGCGGTGGAGCTGGGAGTCTATGAGGTGATTCCCGTAAAGACCCGCCGGACGGTGGTGAAGCTGGATGAGAAAAAGGAGGCGGCCAGAGTCGCCAGATGGAACGCCATCGCCGAGAGCGCCGCGAAGCAGTCAGGGCGCAGGGTGATTCCAAAAGTCACGGGAGTCATGACCTTTCGGGAGGCGCTGGACTACAGTGATGATTTTCAGGTAAAGCTCATCCCCTTCGAACACGCCCGGGGGATGGAAGGCGCGAAGAGGGAGTTTGAGCGTATCCGGCCGGGTATGGACGCCGGGATTTTCATCGGCCCGGAGGGCGGCTTTGAGGACGAAGAGATCGCCTTGGCAGAGTCTCTGGGGGTGAAACCGGTTTCCCTGGGAAGGCGGATTCTGAGGACGGAGACAGCCGGGCTTATGGCGCTCTCCGTGGCCGGGTATCTGCTGGAGGCCGGTTTGAGTCCGGAGGAGTTCACCTGAAAACTGAAAAGGTCTGAAACCCGAAGAGAATCTGAAACCCGGAAAGAATAAGCATAGAGGAAGCGTACAGATGGAAGCGTATTTTGATAATTCGGCAACAACCAGGGTCCTGGACTCTGTGAGAGATATTGTAGTGAAGACCATGACGGAGGACTACGGCAACGCTGCCTCCAAACATGGCAGGGGCGTGAGGGCGGAGCAGTATATCCGGGAGGCCAGGAGCATTATCGCCAAGAGCCTGAAAGTGGAGGAGAAGGAGATCATCTTCACCTCCGGAGGATCGGAGTCCAACAACATGGCCCTCATAGGGGCTGCCATGGCCAACCGGCGCAGGGGCAGCCACATCATCAGCACCAACGTGGAGCACTCCTCCGTCTACAACACGCTGGGATTCCTTGAGGAACAGGGATTTGAGATCACCTATCTTCCTGTGGACGCCCAGGGGCACATAAGCCTGGAGCAGCTGAAGGAGAGCCTTCGGCCGGAGACCATCCTGGTGTCGGTGATGTATGTGAACAACGAGGTGGGCTCGGTGGAGCCTGTGGAGGATATATCAAGAGTCATAAAGGAAAATCAGCCAGGCGCCCTCCTCCACGTGGACGCCATTCAGGCTTACGGGAAATACGAGATTCGCCCCAGGCGCCAGGGCATCGACTTAATGAGCGTCAGCGGCCACAAGCTCCACGGCCCCAAGGGCGTGGGCTTTCTGTATGTGGGGGACAAGGTGAAGGTGAAGCCTCTCATATACGGAGGCGGCCAGCAGAGGGGGATGCGCTCCGGCACGGAAAATGTGCCTGGGGTGGCAGGCCTGGGCGCGGCGGTGAAGGAGATGTACACCAACCACAAGGAGAAAGTGGATTACCTGTATGGGCTGAAAGAGCATTTCATGGACAGAATCAGGGAGGTGGAAGGCTGTACGGTGAACAGCCAGCCGGGGAGAGAGAGCGCTCCCCAGATCGTCAGCGTCAGCTTTCAGGGCATCCGCGGCGAGGTGCTTCTCCACGCCCTGGAGGAGCGGGAGATCTATGTGTCTTCCGGGTCCGCGTGTTCCAGCAGCCATCCGGGAATCAGCGGCACGCTGAAAGGCATCGGGGTGAAGCAGGAGCTTCTGGATTCCACCCTCAGGTTCAGCTTTGGGATGTTCAATAAGAAGGAAGAGATCGACTATACAATCGAGACGCTGAAAGAACTTTTGCCGGTGCTCCGCAGATACCGCAGGGCATGAAGGGGCCGTCAGCGGGGAAAGGATAAACTATGTTATATCAGTCATTTTTAATCAAGTACGCGGAGATCGGAACCAAGGGAAAGAACCGGTATCTGTTTGAGGACGCCCTTATGAAGCAGATACGCCGCGCTCTCAAGGAGGTGGAAGGGGAGTTCGCGGTCACCAAGGAGATCGGACGCATCTACGTGCGGGCAAAAGGGGATTACGACTATGATGATGTCATCGAGGCGCTGAAGAGAGTTTTCGGCATCGCATGGATCTGTCCCATGTTTCAGATCGAGGACAGGGATTTTGAGAAGCTGAAAAAAGAGGTGGCAGACTACATCGGACAGGTGTACCCCGACAGGCGCCTGACTTTCAAGGTGGACTCCCGCAGGGCAGACAAAACCTACCCTCTCACCTCGGAGGAGATGAACCGGGAGCTGGGGGAGGCCCTGTTAAACGCTTATCCGGAGATGAAGGTGGATGTGCGCCGCCCCCAGGTCATGGTCAGGGTGGAGGTCAGAACCGGGGTAAACATCTATTCCCAGATGATTCCGGGCCCCGGCGGCATGCCGGTGGGGACCAACGGAAAGGCCATGCTCCTACTGTCCGGAGGCATCGACAGCCCGGTGGCGGGATACATGATCGCCAAGCGGGGGGTGAAGCTGGAGGCGGTGTATTTTCACGCGCCCCCATACACCAGCGAGAGGGCAAAGCAGAAGGTGGTGGATCTGGCAAAGCTGGTGTCCCGGTACTCCGGTCCCATCAGGCTCCACATCGTCAACTTCACGGATATCCAGCTGTATATCTACGAGCAGTGCCCTCACGAGGAGCTGACCATCATCATGCGGCGCTATATGATGAAGATTGCCCAGGCCATCGGCGGGGAGACAGAGTGTCTGGCCCTCATCACTGGGGAGAGCATCGGCCAGGTGGCATCCCAGACAGTCCAGTCGCTGGCCGCCACCAACGAGGTGTGCTCCGTGCCCGTGTTCCGTCCGGTCATCGGGTTTGACAAGCAGGAGATTGTGGATATAGCGGAGAAGATAGGCACCTACGAGACATCGATCCAGCCCTACGAGGACTGCTGCACTATATTTGTGGCCAAGCATCCGGTGACAAAGCCCAATGTGAAGATGATACATCGCTCTGAGGAAAACCTGAAGGAGAAGATCGACGAGATGGTGAAGACTGCCGTGGAGAACAGGGAGACGGTGATGTGCCGCTGACAGGACCGGGAGTCCGGCCCGCCGGACTCCCGCGCCGCGGTTGTGATTCCGGTGGCGCGGAGGATAGTGGGCGGCGTCCAGGGCCGCAGAGGTTACTTGATGATGTAGGGAGAGAGCACGCCCAGAATCTCCTCCACGCTGCTTTCGGTCTCTGCGTGGATGTTCAAGTCGATGGGCTTGGAGAGATCCAGGCTGAAGATGCCCATGATGGATTTCGCGTCAATGACATACCTGCCGGACACCAGATCAAAATCTACGTCAAACTTTGTCAGATCATTGACAAAAGACTTTACTTTATCGATAGAGTTTAAAGAAATACGTACTGTTTTCATGGAAAACCTCCTTAAATATTGTGTCAGTATATGTTGAGACAACATGATATTTTTGTCTAGTTCAATACTATAGATAAGGCAGTGAAAAGTCAATAGTGAGTTTGCATGAAAAAAAGAAATTGCATGGTTACTGTTCATATGCGTTCACAGCAACCGGCAAAAATCCATGAAAATCGCCTGCGGCGATGGGTTTTTTGCCTGCCCGCCCAGGTTATCATACGGTCAGCGCAGCCAGTGCGCAGACCTACCTGAACAGTAACATTGCATGCCATCCGCCCGATGCGGCGGATATATTTTACGGAGGAAGCAATATGAGAAAGGCAGCCTTGCACAATCTGGGGTGTAAAGTCAATGCTTACGAGACAGAGGCCATGAGCCAGCTTTTAGAGGAGGCGGGTTATGAGATCGTGCCGTTTGAGGAGGAGGCAGACGTGTATGTGATCAACACCTGCTCGGTCACCAACATAGCGGACCGCAAATCCCGCCAGATGCTCCGCCGGGCAAAGAAGAGAAATCCCCAGGCGGTGGTGGTGGCGGCGGGATGCTATGTCCAGGCTGCCGGGGAGGAGCTTAAGAAGGACCCGTCGGTGGACATAATCATCGGGAATAACAAAAAGACGGAGCTGACGGAGATTCTGGAAAAGCATTTTGCCGGAAAGCATATGTCACAGGAAGAGTATCTTATTTCCATCGGAGACACTCGCCGGTATGAGGAACTGAGCATCGGCAAAGTTTCCGGACATACCAGGGCGTTTGTCAAGATACAGGACGGGTGCAATCAGTTTTGCAGTTACTGCATTATTCCGTACACAAGAGGAAGGGTGAGAAGCCGGAGGCCGGAGGATATCGTCGCCGAGGCGGAGAACCTGGTGGGCCAGGGCTACCAGGAGCTGGTGCTGACGGGGATTCACTTAAGCTCCTACGGCGCAGATTTCCGGGAGGGCGGGGAGAATGCCCTGCTGCGGCTCATGACGGATCTTGATGCAATTGCGGGCTTAAAGAGGCTGCGCTTAGGTTCCCTGGAGCCGCGGATCGTCACAGGGGAATTTGCCGCATCCCTGGCAAAGCTGCGCACCATCTGCCCCCACTTTCATCTCTCCCTTCAGAGCGGATGCGACCGGGTGCTGAGACGCATGAACCGCCGCTACACTACCGCGGAGTATCAGGAGGTCTGCCGCGCCTTGAGAGCCTGTTTTGACAACCCGGCCATAACCACAGACGTGATTGTGGGGTTTCCGGGGGAGACGGAGGAAGAATTCCGGGAGACCGTGGATTTTCTGCGGCAGATACATTTTTATGAGATGCACATATTCAAATATTCCAGGAGAGAGGGGACCAGGGCTGCCGGGATGGACGGCCAGATACAGGAAGCTGTAAAATCGGCCCGGAGCGATGAACTTCTGAATCTGGAGTCGGGCATGTCCCTGGAGTACAGGAGAAATTTCCTGGGGCAGGAGAAAGAGGTTCTGATGGAAGAGAAGACGGTCATAGACGGGGTCCCCTGGCTGACCGGATACACCAGGGAGTATATCAAGGCGGCCATTCCCTGGGACGAAGAGAAAAAGGGGCAGATGGTCAGGGGGATTTTCCGGGAAATGCTCACCGGTGAGATTGCGCTCATGGAGGAGAAAAAATAAAAGCAGGGGTGGCAGTCAAAATTCACGCCGGATTCCCCGCTCTGTATACTGTAACAAAAGTTTTATAAATATCCCCTTTACGAATCACCAAAAGTAGTATAGAATAGATAGGAACAGTTAAAGGACGTGAGGACAGATGGGCGATATTCATAATACACAGTTTTTCAGGGCAGTACAAGAGAATAAGATGGATGTGAGCCAGGTCCTGGAGCAGGTTTATCAGGCTCTGACCGAAAAGGGATATAACCCGGTGAATCAGATCGTGGGATATATCATGTCCGGGGACCCAACCTATATTACCAGTCACAAGAACGCCAGAAGTCTCATCATGAAAGTGGAACGGGATGAGATTCTGGAGGAACTTCTGTCTGTGTATATTCATGTGAGATTAAGGTAGATTCGTGTAGGATACGGTACGCGGCGCGCTGCGGCGGGAGATTGGACCGGGATTGCGTGGGCACCGCGGGAGGAAGACTGTCAGGTTTTGTCGCGGAGGGCGGATCTGGCAGTTTATTCTCGTGAAGGCAGATCCCAGGGCAGCAGACTGAAATCAGGCGGCCGGGTGCCAGCGCCGGCTGTCCGGCGTCAGGTGTATGGCAGGCCGGTGGCGGCTGTCCGGAGGTGAGCTGTCTGCGGGCCGGCTGCCCGGCGGATCGGAGCCGGGTATCTGACTGTGCGGGAAAAAATAGTTTGCGTCGGGGTAAAATCTGCAGGTGAACGACAGAGAAAAAAAGGGAGCCGGCAGTCTTTTTGCCGTTCCTTTGACGAGGTAATATATGAGAATTATGGGATTGGATTACGGATCGAAAACTGTGGGAGTCTCCGTGTGCGACCCTCTGGGGATCACTGCCCAGGCGGTGGAGACGATTGTGAGGAAAGAGGAGGACAAGCTGCGCCGGACGTGCCGGAGGATCGAGGCGCTGATTCAGGAATACCAGATTACATCGATTATTTTAGGTTATCCTAAGAATATGGATGATTCTGTCGGAGAGCGCGCAAGGAAGACTGAAGAGTTTAAGGAGATGCTTGAGAGAAGAACCGGGCTGCCGGTTATTTTGTGGGACGAGCGTCTGACTACGGTGGAGGCAGATGAGATTCTGAGAGAGAGCGGCGTGCCGGCGGGAGACCGGAAGAAGGTCATTGACAAGGTGGCTGCCGGCATCATTCTCCAGAGCTACCTAAACGCCGTGGAGTCAGAGAGAAAAAAAGGAGAGAGATCATGGATGAGGAGAAGATGATTACCCTGACTACTTCCGACGGGGAGCAGCTGGAGTTTTACGTTCTGGAGGAGACCAGGATCAGCGGCATGAATTACCTGCTGGTGACGGACGCAGACGAGGAGGCCGAGGAGGGCGAATGCTATATCCTGAAAGACCGGTCGAAACAGGAGGCCGAGGAGGCCGTCTATGAATTTGTGGAGGACGACGGCGAGCTGGACTGTCTGTTTAAGATTTTTACGGAGCTGACAGAGGATATGGACGTGGATCTTAAGAAGTGAACATGAAACAGGATATATTTAAACAGATGCTGAAAGATAAAGGGCTGAAGGTCACGGGACAGCGCCTGCTGGTGCTGGAAACCATGGCAGCCCATCCGGGCGAGCATCTCACGGCCGAGGAGATCTTTGACCTGGCCAGGCAGCAGTACCCGGAGATCGGCCTGGCCACCGTCTACCGTACGCTCCAGGTACTGGTGGAGCTTCGGCTCATCGACAAGTTAAGCATTGACGACGGCTCCGCGAGATACGAGCTGGGCCGGGAGCTGGGCAGCGGGCGGCATCACCATCATCACGCCATATGCCTGGGGTGCAGGACGGTGTTTTCTCTGGAGGAGGACCTGCTTGACAACTTGGAGCAGAGTCTGCGTGACCGGCTGGGATTCGCCGTGACGGACCATGAAGTGAAATTTTACGGCTACTGCCGGACATGCCTGTCTAAAGGCATGCCAGTTAAAAAAAGAACCGGGGCGGCAAAGGACCCCGGATTGAAGGATAAATATAACAAGGAGGAAAGAGTTTGAGACAACAGAGTAAAAGACAGAATCAGAATCAGACCGAAAAAGTAAAGATCATTCCCCTGGGGGGACTTGAACAGATAGGGCTTAACATCACCGCCATCGAGTACGAGGACAGCATTATCGTCATCGACTGCGGCCTGGCGTTTCCCAGCGACGACATGCTGGGAATCGATCTGTGCATACCGGATGTGACGTATCTGAAACAGAATATCGAGAAGGTGAAGGGGTTTGTAATCACCCACGGACATGAAGACCACATCGGCGCCCTGCCCTACATTCTGCCCCAGGTAAACGCCCCGGTGTACGGCACGAAGCTGACGGTGGCGCTGATTGAAAATAAATTAAAAGAGCACAACCTGTTAAAGAACACCAAGAGAAAGGTGGTAAAACACGGACAGTCCATCAATCTCGGGTGTTTCCGCATAGAGTTTGTGAAGACCAACCACAGTATCGCCGACGCGTCGGCCCTGGCCGTCTTCACACCGGCAGGGATTCTCCTGCACACAGGCGACTTTAAGATCGACTACACGCCGGTGTTTGGAGAGCCGGCGGATCTGCAGCGGTTCGCGGAGCTGGGCAAGAAGGGCGTGCTGGCGTTGATGTGCGACAGCACCAACGCTCTCCGCCGGGGCTTCACGGCGTCGGAGAGAACCGTGGGGAAGACCTTTGACGGAATCTTCTCCGAGCACAAGAACAACCGGATTATCGTTGCCACCTTCGCCTCCAACGTGGACAGGGTGCAGCAGATCATCAACTCGGCTTACAAGTACGGCAGGAAAGTGGTGGTGGAGGGGCGGAGCATGGTGAATGTCATCGGCACTGCCAGCGAGCTGGGATACATCAAGATCCCGGAGGGAACCCTCATCGACATCGACAATCTGAAGAATTATCCCGACGAGAAGACGGTGCTGATCACCACGGGAAGCCAGGGAGAGTCCATGGCGGCGCTGTCCAGGATGGCCTCGAGCAACCACAGGAAAGTGTCCATCAAGCCAGGGGACGTGGTGATTTTCAGCTCCAATCCCATTCCGGGCAACGAGAAGGCGGTGTCGAAGGTTATTAACGAGCTGTCCATCAAGGGCGCCGAGGTGATCTTCCAGGATACCCATGTGTCGGGCCATGCCTGCCAGGAGGAGATCAAGCTGATCTATTCCCTGACCCATCCCAAGTACGCGCTCCCGGTTCACGGCGAATACCGCCATCTCGTGGCGCAGAGGGGCCTGGCGGAGTCCATGGGGATTCCCAAGGAGAACATCCTTCTCATGTCGTCGGGAGACGTGGTGGAGATTTCCCAGGAACAGTGCCGCGTGGTGGACCATGTCCAGTCAGGGGCCATCCTGGTCGACGGCCTGGGCGTGGGGGACGTGGGCAACATCGTGCTGCGGGACAGGCAGAATCTGGCCCAGAACGGCATTATCATCGTGGTTCTGACCCTGGAGAAGTACAGCAACCAGCTTCTGGCGGGGCCGGATATTGTGTCCAGAGGTTTCGTGTACGTGCGGGAGTCAGAGGACCTTCTGGAGGAGGCAAGGCATGTGGTGGAGGAAGCCGTTCAGGACTGCCTGGACCGACGGGTCAGCGACTGGGGCAAGATCAAGAATATTATCAGAGACAGCTTAAGCGATTTTCTGTGGAAGAAGATGAAGAGAAATCCCATGATTCTTCCCATAATCATGGAAGTCTGAAAACAGGAGTCTGAAAAAGGTGACAGGTTATGAGCAATACGACCAATGAGATCAACAAGGTGACGGGAACCGTGATCCGTGTATCGTGGAAACTGATCGTGTACGCCGTGACAGTCATGGTCCTGTATGAGGGGATAACCAGGGGCTATGCTTTCGGCCATGACATATTCTACTCCCCTGCCGTGGCCGCGAAGCCGGGAGTGAGCATGAGAGTGACCATCGGTGAGGGGGAGGAGGTGGCGGACATCGCTTCAGCCCTGGAGCGGGGCGGCCTCATAAGAAATAAATACGCTTTTATCATACAGAGTATTTTCTATGATTACGGCGGTTCGGACAATCCGGTGGAGGCAGGCACCTATCTGCTGAACAATTCCATGACCTCCAAGGAGATTATTCTGGCGCTCAGGGAAGGCGTGGAGGAAGAGGATACCGAAGAATGATCACGGACGAGAGAATCAGAAACTATATTCACTCTCTGGAATCCGGTCATGGTCAGCTGTGTGACCGGATTGCCAGAGAAGCCATGGAGCGGGATATACCTGTCATAAAAAAAGAGACAAGCGCGCTGCTGAAGACACTGGTAGCGGCAGTAAGGCCTGGGGCGATTCTGGAAGTGGGAACCGCCGTAGGCTATTCTGCTTTATTGATGGCGCAGGTGATGCCCGCCGGGTGCAGGATCACCACCATCGAAAAATACAAGCCTCGGATCAGGGAGGCGGAGAAGAACTTTAAAGAGGCGGGCCAGGAGGAGCGGATCACCCTGGTGGAAGGGGACGCGGAGGAACTGTTAGGCAGTCTGGAAGGCCCCTATGATTTTATTTTCATGGACGCGGCCAAGGGCCAGTACATCCGCTGGCTCCCCAGGATACTGGCGCTCATGCCTGTGGGAGGGGTGCTGTTTTCCGACAATGTGCTCCAGGACGGAACCATCGTCCAGTCCCGGTTCGGGGTGGAGCGGAGAGACAGGACCATACACAGCCGCATGAGAGAGTACCTTTACACCCTAAAGCACATGGAAGACCTGGAGACTGCCATCGTGCCTGTAGGAGACGGCGCGGCCATCAGCGTCCGCCGGGAGACGGGGAGGAGAGACGTATGAGAAAAACCGAATTGCTGATGCCGGCGGGCAGCCTTGACGTGCTGAAGACGGCGGTGATTTACGGCGCGGACGCCGTGTATATCGGGGGCGAAGCCTTCGGGCTGCGCGCCAAGGCCCACAATTTTTCTCTGGAAGAGATGAAGGAGGGGGTCAGATTCGCTCACGGCCGGGGAGTGAAGGTGTATGTGACAGCCAATATTCTGGCTCACAATCAGGACCTGGCCGGGGTGGAGGAATATTTTGAAGAGCTGAGGGCCGTGGGGCCCGACGCCCTGATTATCTCGGACCCAGGCGTGTTTGCCGCGGCCAGGAGGGTTCTCCCTGAGACGGAGGTGCATATCAGCACCCAGGCCAACAACACCAACTACGGGACGTACCTGTTCTGGCACGGGCTGGGAGCCCGGCGGGTGGTGTCTGCCAGGGAACTGTCTCTGGAGGAGATTAGGGAGATCAGAAGCCGGATTCCGGAGGATATGGAGATTGAGACTTTTATCCACGGCGCCATGTGTATATCCTACTCGGGGAGATGCCTTCTCAGCAATTTTTTGACGGGAAGGGATGCCAACCAGGGGGCCTGCACCCACCCGTGCCGGTGGAAGTACGCGCTGATGGAGGAGACCAGGCCGGGGGAGTACATGCCGGTCTACGAGAATGACAGGGGAACCTTTATTTTTAATTCCAAGGACCTGTGCATGGTGGAGCATATCCCTGAGCTTCTGGAGGCAGGCATCGACAGCTTTAAGGTGGAGGGCAGGATGAAGACGGCCCTCTATGTGGCTACCGTGGCAAGGGCCTACAGGAAGGCCATAGATGATTACAGGCAGGGGCCTGAGATATACCGGAAGAATCTGGAGTGGTACAAGGAAGAGATAGGAAAATGCACCAACCGGGAATTTACCACAGGGTTCTTTTTCGGGAAGCCGGACAGGGAGGCCCATATTTACGGCAGCAGCACCTACGTGAAAAATTACACCTATCTGGGGACGGTGGAGTCTGCCGACTCCAGAGGCTTTGGACGCCTGGAGCAGAAAAATAAATTTTCCGTGGGCGAGCGCATCGAGGTGATGAAGCCGGACGGGCGGAATCTGGAGGCGGTGGTCATGGGAATCTGGAATGAGGGCGGGGAGAGCCAGGACAGCGCCCCCCACGCCAGGCAGATCCTATATGTGGACCTGGATGTACAGACAGAGGAATTTGATATACTGAGACGGAAGGAAGTGTAGAAAATATGATGTGGGTTGCGGGAATCGGAGCGGCAGTGTGTCTGGCTTATTATGGAGTGATCGTGTGCTATTCCGGTTTCTCCACATCATTTGCCTGGATCTGGCCCCTTGCGTCGGCGTTCCTTCTGGTCTTGACGGCGGGGATGCTCTACGGCAGGCATCACCCCAAGAAGGTGCCTCTGTGGCTTCCCGTGTCGGCCTTCACGTTCGTGGGCGCGTCGGTGGTGATTCTGTGCGCGGTGGAGATTCTGGTGTTTCTGGGGGCGGCGTCCTCCGACGTGCCCAATCTGGACTATGTCATCGTCCTGGGGGCGAAGGTGGAGGAGGGAAGGATCAGCAGCTCTCTCAAGAAGCGCCTTGACAAAGCCATCGAGTACAGTCAGAGAAATCCTGACACGATCCTGATTCTGTCAGGCGGACAGGGAAAGGACGAGCCGGCCAGCGAGGCGCAGATGATGTACGAATACCTGCGGTACAACGGAGTTCCCGAGAGGCAGCTGGTGATGGAGGACAAGTCCGGCAGCACGGCGGAGAATATCATGTACAGCAAGGAGATCATCGACAGGCTGGAAGCAGAGAAGGACCGGGAGAAGAGCCGGCGGGACCCTACGCCTCCCGGTCCCTACATGGAGGCAGAGGACAAGCCTATCCAGATCGGGGTTCTGACAAGCAATTTTCATGTATTTCGGGCAACCGGCATTGCCCGCAGGTGCGGACTTGAAGGAGTCTGCGGAATCGGGGCTGCCTCTGACAGAATTTTATTTCTGCACCTGTGCGTCAGGGAGTGCGCCGCCATACTGAAGGACAAGCTGATGGGAAATATGTGAGGCGGCTGATGTTCCCGGCGGCAGGCAGAGTATGCCTGCATGTCCCGAAGAGGGAAAACGCAGAAATGGGAAACGGCCTGAAAAGGAAACCACCGAAGGAAAACCGCCGAATAAGGAAGCGGAAAGAGGCAGATACTAATAAAAAAAGAAAAGAGATGAGCGGAATATGAATATAAAAGATGTAGAGTCATACAGTCTGACAGGGGAGAAGCAGGTGGCAGAGCTGAACTCCACGGCGTACCTTCTTGAACATAAGAAGAGCGGCGCCAGAGTGTTTCTTCTGTCCAATGCTGACGAGAACAAGGTGTTCTCCATAGGGTTTAGGACGCCGCCGGCGGACAGCACCGGGGTGGCTCATATTCTGGAGCACAGCGTGCTGTGCGGTTCCGGAAAATTTCCTGTGAAGGACCCTTTTGTGGAGCTGGTGAAAGGTTCTCTGAATACATTTTTGAACGCCATGACATACCCGGACAAAACCGTGTACCCGGTGGCCAGCACCAACGAGAAAGATTTCCAGAATCTTATGGACGTGTACATGGATGCAGTTCTGAATCCGAACATCTACAGGGAGCCTAAGATTTTTATGCAGGAAGGGTGGCACTATGAGCTGGAGTCGGAAGAAGGAGAGCTGACATACAACGGCGTGGTCTACAACGAGATGAAGGGGGCGTTTTCTTCCCCGGAGAGCGTGCTGGAGAGATACACCCAGAAAATGCTGTTTCCGGACACCTGCTACGGCCACGAGTCCGGAGGAGACCCCAGGGATATTCCCAATCTGACTTATGAACAATTCCTGGACTTTCACAGGACTTACTACCATCCCTCCAACAGCTACATCTATCTCTACGGGGACATGGACATGGTCCGGAAGCTGAAGTGGCTGGATAAAGAGTATCTAAGCCGCTATGACCGCCTGGAGGTTGACTCCGAGATTGCCTTGCAGAAGGCATTTGACAGGCCAAAGGAAGAGGAGATATCCTACTCCATCACTGAGGAGGAGGAAGAAGAACACAACACCTACCTGTCCGTCGCCGACGTGGTGGGGACAGACTTGGACCCTAAACTCTATGTGGCCTTCCAGATTCTGGAGTACACTCTCATCAACGCTCCGGGAGCCCCGTTAAAGCAGGCGCTGCTGGACGCGGGAATCGGGGAAGATATTTTCGGAGGCTATGACAGCGGGATTCTGCAGCCATATTTTTCCGTAGTGGCAAAGGGGGCAGATCCGGACCAGAAGGGAGAGTTCCTGGCAGTGGTGAAGGGGACTCTCAGAAAGCTGGCGGACCAGGGAATCAACCGGAAAAGCCTTCTGGCAGGTCTGAATTTCCTGGAGTTCCGCTACCGGGAGGCAGATTACGGGAGCACTCCCAAGGGCCTTATGTACGGCCTTCAGTCCATGGACAGCTGGCTGTACGGCGGAGATCCGCTGATGCACCTGGAATACCAGGGAACCTTTGACTATCTGAAGGAGGCCGTGAGCAACGGATATTTTGAAGGTCTCATCAGGGACTATCTCCTGGACAATCCCTTCGAGGCGGTTCTTGTGGTGAAGCCGGAGAAAAATCTCACTGCCAGAGAGGACGCTAAAGTGGCGCAGAAGCTGGCCCGGCACAGGGAAGGCCTGTCCCGGAAAGAGCTGGCGAAGCTGGCGGAACAGACAAGGGAACTGAAAGAGTACCAGGACACGCCGTCTTCCAAGGAGGATCTGGAGCTGATCCCCATGCTGAGGCGGTCGGATATCAGGAAGGAGGCGGAGAAGCCGGCCTGGGAGAAGCATCTCATAGACGGTGTCCAGGTGATTCACCACGACCTGTTCACCTCGGGCATCGGGTATGTGAGAGTGCTGTTCAACACGGACCGGGTTCCTGTGGAGGACCTCCCCTACGTGGGGCTGTTGAAGGCGGTTCTGGGCTATGTGGACACGGAACATTACACCTACAGCGACCTGACCAGCGAGATTCATCTTGGCACCGGGGGAATCAGCTTCAGTGCCGTCTCCTACGTGGATCTTAAGAAGCTGCCTGGTTTTACGGGGGCGTTCATGGCAGAAGCCAGGGTTCTGTATGAGAAAATGGACTTCGCCTTTGACATCATAGGGGAAATCCTCACCACCTCCAGGCTGGAAGACAAAAAGCGGCTGGGAGAGATTTTAAAGGAGACCCGGTCGCGGTCACGGATGAGGCTTGAAAATGCCAGCCACAGCGCGGCGGTGTCCAGGGCCACCTCCTATTTCTCCCCCACCTCTTATTTTAATGACTGTGTAGGCGGCATCGGATACTATCAGTTTTTGGAGGCCGTGGTAAAAGACTATGAGAGAGAGCCGGATAAGCTGATCGGCAGACTAAAGCAGGCAGCGGGACGGCTGTTCACCAGAGATAACCTGCTTGTGAGCTGCACGGCTGACCAGGAGGGATTCGCGTGTCTGGGGGACGCCATGAAGAAGCTGACCCAGAAGCTTCCTGCAGGAGACGGGAAAAAATATCCTTTTCCTTTCCAGGCATACAATAAAAACGAAGGCTTCAAGACCGCATCCCAGGTAAACTATGTGGCCAGGTGCGGCAGCTTCAGGGAGAAGGGTTATGAGTACACAGGAGCCCTGCGGATACTGAAGCTGATTCTGAGCTATGATTACCTGTGGCTGAACCTGCGGGTGAAAGGGGGAGCCTACGGGTGCATGAGCGGTTTCGGGCGCTCGGGGGAGGGATATTTTGTGTCCTACAGAGACCCCAACGTGGCGGTCACCAACAAGATATACGAGGATATGGTAACCTATCTGGAGCAGTTTGACGCGGACGAGAGGGATATGACCAAATATGTCATCGGGACCATCAGCGCCCTTGACACGCCTCTCACACCGTCAGATAAGGGGGCAAGAGGGCTGTCGGCATATCTGTCCGGCGTCACGGCTGAGATGCTTCAGGAGGAGAGAGATCAGGTGCTTTCGGCCGGACCGGAGGATATCCGCCGCCTTGCCGGGATTGTGAAGGCCATACTGGATACGGGGAGCATCTGCGCCGTGGGCAGTGAAGAGAAAATAGAGGCTGACAGACATCTGTTCGGGGAGACCAAAAATCTGTATACAGTGTCCGCAGGCGAGGAAGGATAAAAGACAGAGGAAGAGACAACATGAACGATAA
Source organism: uncultured Hungatella sp. (assembly GCA_910577935.1). Classification (GTDB taxonomy): domain Bacteria; phylum Bacillota; class Clostridia; order Lachnospirales; family Lachnospiraceae; genus UBA3402. The sequence continues at coordinate 48,925 of CAJTOT010000025.1, forward strand.
TTTTAAATCAGGCTTCGTGGCTCTTGTGGGGCGGCCAAACGTGGGCAAGTCCACGCTGATGAACCATCTCATCGGCCAGAAGATCGCCATCACGTCCGAGAAGCCCCAGACCACCAGAAACAGGATACAGACCGTGTACACCGACGGCAGGGGGCAGATCATTTTTCTGGACACCCCAGGAATCCACAAGGCGAAGAACAAGCTGGGGGAGTATATGGTCAACGTGGCGGAGGGCACTTTAAAAGAAGTGGACGTGATTCTGTGGCTTGTGGAGCCGTCCACCTTCATCGGGGCGGGAGAGCGGCATATCGCTGAGATCCTGAGAAAGGTGAAGACGCCGGTGATCCTGGTGATCAACAAGATTGATACCGTGAAAAGCCAGGAGCATGTCCTGTCCTGCATAGAAACATATAAAAATGTCTGTGATTTCGCCCAGATCATCCCCGTGTCGGCATTGAAAGACAAGAACACAGACAGGATGACGGAGCTGCTCTTCCAGTACCTGCCTTTCGGCCCCCGGTATTATGACGAGGATACGGTGACAGACCAGCCGATGCGCCAGATCGCGGCAGAGCTTATCAGGGAGAAGGCGCTGAGGCTTCTGGACGAGGAGATCCCCCACGGCATCGCGGTGACCATAGAATCCATGACCGAGCGGGAAAACGGAATGTTTGACATAGAGGCGAATATTGTGTGTGAGAGAGAATCCCACAAGGGCATTGTCATCGGCAAGGGCGGTTCCATGCTAAAAAAAATCGGGACCGCCGCCCGCAGGGAGATCGAGAACCTTATGGGCGCCAGGGTGAACCTGCAGCTGTGGGTGAAGGTCCGAAAGGAATGGCGGGACAGCGAGCTGTACATGAAAAATTACGGGTATTCCCAGAAACAGTGAGAAGCGGGAAAAGTCAGTGAAGGGGAGGAGAGGCATATGAGGGAACCTCTGGATTTGACAGGCATCGTCATAAAATCCGCGGCGGCAGGGGAGTACGACAGGCGCCAGGTGATTCTCACCAGGGAGCGGGGAAAGATCACCGCCTTTGCCCGCGGGGCCAAGCGTCCGGGGAGCAGCCTGATGGGGCCCTGCCGTCCCTTTGCCTTCGGCGTCTTCAAGCTGCTGGAGGGGCGGGACGCTTACACCCTGCAGTCGGCCCAGATCAGCCGGTACTTTGATGAGCTCACCGGGGATGTGGAGACCTCCTGCTACGGACAGTATTTTCTGGAGGTGGCAGACTACTACACCAGAGAGAATCTGGACGGGAGCGCTATGCTCCTGCTGGTGTACCAGTCCCTGAGAGCACTGTCCAACCCCAACCTGCCCAATCCTCTGGTGCAGAGGGTTTTTGAGCTGAGAGCCATGGTTATCAACGGAGAGTACACACAGCATCCCCCCGTCTCTGTCTGCGACTCCGCCAATTACACCTGGGAGCACGTCATAGGGGCCCCTCTGGAAAAGCTTTACACTTTTGCCGTGACGCCGGAGGTCTTTGAGGAATTCCGGCGGTGTGTGGAGCTCAACAAATCCCATTACATAGACCGGACGTTCCATTCCCTGGATATCCTGGAGGTTCTCCAGGGAAGACAGACAGTATGAGGGGAAAGGCGCCGGCAGGAAAAGCCCTGTGAGGAATGGAAAAGGTGTTGAAAATGGGCAGAAGTTGTGGCATACTAAAACAGCAGAATGACGGAGGAAGGATTATGAAGAAGATAAAGACTGCAGCGGCCGCTGTGATGCTGGGGATATTGCTGTCCGGATGCGCATCCGGGAAGGCAGGCACGTTTCCGTCAGGACAGAGCGCGGTTTACATCTCGAGAGAGGGCGGCATCTACACTGCCCTTGTAGAACATTATGATCCTTCCGATACAGGTTACAGTGCTGAAGAGCTGAGAGCCATGGCTGACAGGGAGGCGGCGGCTTACAACAGCGGGCATGGCGGACAGGAGGGCAGGGAGCCGGTGGCAGTGGCGGAATGCGCCATGGCTGACGGGACGGCCACTATCGTTCACCAGTATGCCACGGCGGAGGACTTATGCCGGTTTACCCAGATCAGCCAGGACACGTCCAACCATCCCCGGCAGCTTCGGCTCACCACCAACTCCGTGTACCTCACGGAGGAGGACGGGGAAGAGGGGTGGACAGACGCGAGAAAGAACCGGGCCGTGACCCTGGGGACGGTGAGGAAGAAGCATGACCTTCCCCTCATCGTGGTGACCGGGCCGGTGACGATTCAGACAGAAGGCCGGATTCTCTACTACAGCGGCGCGGTGACCCTGAAAGACGAGTATACCGCCTGGGTGGCAGATGGGGAAGGGTATATTGTGTTCCGGTGACGCTGCCTGCGCGGGGACGGGGCCGCGCCGGACCGCCGCTGTGCTCCGGGCGCATGACCCTGGAGGGCGGCCTATAAGGGCGGGGCAGCAGAGGCGTCAGGGGATGAAGGGGAAAGACAGGATTATAAAATAAAGAAAAGGCAGGATAATGAAGATGGAAAAGACCATGGAAAAAATTGTGGCGCTGGCCAAATCAAGAGGCTTTGTGTATCCCGGATCCGAGATCTACGGAGGGCTGGCCAACACCTGGGATTACGGCAACCTGGGAGTGGAGCTGAAAAATAACGTGAAAAAGGCATGGTGGCAGAAATTTGTCCAGGAAAGCCCCTACAACGTAGGCGTGGACTGCGCGATTCTCATGAACTCCCAGACATGGGTGGCTTCGGGGCACTTAGGCGGTTTCTCTGACCCCCTCATGGACTGCAAGGCCTGCAAGGAGAGATTCAGGGCCGACAAGCTCATCGAGGATTACTTGGAGGAGAACAACATTGCCGTCGAGGGGAGCGTGGATGCCTGGTCCCAGGAGCAGATGAAGCAGTATATTGAGGAGAAGCATATCTGCTGCCCCAGCTGCGGCAAACACGATTTCACCGATATCCGCCAGTTCAACCTGATGTTCAAGACCTTCCAGGGCGTGACAGAGGACGCGAAGAACACCGTATATCTGAGACCCGAGACGGCTCAGGGCATATTTGTCAACTTTAAAAATGTCCAGAGGACTTCCAGGAAGAAGCTCCCCTTCGGCATCGGGCAGATCGGCAAGTCTTTCAGAAACGAGATCACCCCCGGCAACTTTACCTTCCGCACCAGGGAGTTTGAGCAGATGGAGCTGGAGTTCTTCTGTGCTCCCGGAACGGATTTGGAGTGGTTCGCCTACTGGAAGGAATTCTGCATCAACTGGCTTAAAGCCCTGGGCATGAAGGACGAGGAGATGCGGGCCAGAGACCACTCCCCCGAGGAGCTGTGCTTCTACAGCAAGGCCACCACGGATATCGAGTTCCTGTTCCCCTTCGGCTGGGGAGAGCTGTGGGGCATCGCCGACAGGACCGATTATGACCTGACCCAGCACCAGAACACTTCCGGCCAGGATATGTCCTACTTTGACGACGAGAAGAAGGAAAAATACATCCCCTATGTCATCGAGCCGTCTCTGGGCGCGGACAGGGTGACTCTGGCGTTTTTGTGCGCCGCCTACGACGAGGAGGAGATCGGCGAGGGAGATATGCGGACGGTTCTCCACTTCCATCCCGCCATCGCTCCTGTGAAGGTAGGCGTTCTGCCCCTGTCCAAGAAGCTGAATGAGGGCGCGGAGAAAGTGTACAGTGAGTTGAGCAAATATTTTAACTGCGAGTTCGACGACAGAGGCAATATCGGAAAACGGTACAGGAGACAGGACGAGATCGGCACGCCCTTCTGCGTGACCTATGATTTTGACTCCCAGGAGGACAACGCGGTGACGGTCCGTGACAGAGACACCATGGACCAGGTGAGAGTGCCTATCAGCCAGCTCAAGGAGTACCTGGAGGAGAAGATGAGATTTTAAGGTTCAGACGGGAACCGACGAGAATATTAAAAGTTGGCGGGAGAGTCCGCTGCGGGAAGAGGGGCTGTCAGAGATGACGGCCTCTTTTTAAGAAATATACAGCCAAAAGTGCTGAGGGATTACGGCGGGGAGATTCTTATGGCGGGGATCAACTATGACACAGTCAGCCAGAAACGTACTTGTAGGATTGAGAAATATGTTTTTTAACGCTTAGTTAAATTTTTTTCCTGAAATTTAATTTTGCTTCAGTGGAACTCAGGCACAGAATTTGGTATCATAAAAAAGCAGAGGCCTCAGGATTGAAAATGCAGACAGAGAGCTATAAGGATACCAGGACAGGGAGGGCTGTGTTCATGGAGATAGGCAGAGTGATACGGACGTACAGAAAAAAGAAACATATGACTCAGGAGGAGATGGCAAATTGTCTCGGGGTGACGGCACCGGCGGTGAACAAGTGGGAGAACGGCAATTCCACGCCGGATATCCTTCTCCTGGCTCCCATAGCCAGACTTTTAGGAATCACGGTGGATGAACTCCTGTGCTTTAAGGAGGAACTGACGGCGGAGGAGATCAACAGGTTCATCTGTGAGCTGGATGCCAAGCTGAAGGAAGAACCTTTTGACCAGGTGTTTGACTGGGCAAAAAGGCGGCTGGAGGAATATCCTGACTGTCATCAGCTCATCTGGCAGACAGCGGTAGTGCTGGATGCAGGAATCCGAATCCGCGCCTGCGAGATGGCAGATACAGATAAGTATGATGATTATATCAGAAGCTGGTTTGTCCGGGCTCTGGAGAGCAGCGATGAAACCGTCCGTGTCAGCGCGGCGGGCTCCCTGTTCGGTTTTTGGATGAGAAAAGAGGAATATGACAAGGCCCGGTCCTGCCTGTCATACATTTCCGACCAGAATCCTGAGAAAAAGCGAAAACAGGCACTCATCTTCGAGAAGACAGGGCAGGTGGAGGAGGCGTACAGGGCCTATGAGGAGCTTCTGTTTTCTTCATATGGAAATTTGATGCTGGTGCTCAACAACATATATGCCCTGGATGTAAAACGGCAGGACTGGGAGAGGGCCGGCATGCTTATCAGAAAGCAGTCAGAGGCGGCCAGACTGTTTGAGATGGGGCGGTACAATGAAGTCTCGGCGGGATTAAATCTGGCAGCGGCCAGGGAAGATGTGGATTCCACAGTGAAGATTGTGAAAGAGATGATGGCCAATGCGGACAATTTGTGTGAGTACAGCCATTCGCCTCTCTACGAACACATGAGATTTAAAGAGCCCAGAAGGGAATTTGCGGAGGAACTCAAAAGGAATTTGATGAAACTGTTCCGGAGCCGGGAAACATTTGACTATATGAAAGATAACAGGTGGTGGCAGGAGCTGGTGGCGGAGGAGAAACCGGAGGAGGAGAGGAAACCGGTAGAAGAGAAGAAACCGGGAAAGGCGGAAAAGGCGGTGTAGCGGATGTGAATTCGTATATACGATTCACTGACGCATATGTGAATATACACAAAAAATGTAACTGCTTACATCAAAAATTCTATTTATAACGCACAAAAATTGTCACATTTTTTTCCAGAAAACCACTTTACTAGATTCCGAATTGTGTTATACTAATAACAGACCGCCGGCGGGGGTTCCTTTGAGTGTCTGAAAAGGAAAACGAAGGGCCGGTGGGGAGAAAACGCAGACAAGCTCTGCACACAACTTTAGGAGGAAAACTTTATGGCAAACAAGTGGGTCTATTTGTTTAGCGAAGGAAATGCCGACATGAGAAATCTGCTGGGCGGCAAAGGCGCGAATCTGGCAGAGATGACAAACCTGGGACTTCCTGTACCGCAGGGATTTACCATTACCACAGAAGCATGTACCCAGTACTATGAGGATGGCAAGAAGATTAACGACGAGATC
>CAJTOT010000025.1:54804-57476 GCA_910577935.1 uncultured Hungatella sp.
CCACAGAAGCATGTACCCAGTACTATGAGGATGGCAAGAAGATTAACGACGAGATCATGGATCAGATCATGGTTCACATCGGCAAGATGGAAGAGATCACCGGCAAAAAGTTCGGCGACAAGGAGAACCCGCTTCTGGTATCCGTTCGTTCCGGCGCAAGGGCATCCATGCCCGGCATGATGGACACCATCCTGAATCTGGGCCTTAACGAGGAAGTGGTGGAGGTCCTGGCTGCCAAGTCCGGCAATCCCCGCTGGGCATGGGACTGCTACAGAAGATTTATCCAGATGTTCTCCGATGTGGTTATGGAAGTAGGCAAGAAGTACTTCGAGGAGCTCATCGACAAGATGAAAGAGAAGAAGGGCGTTACACAGGACGTTGACCTGACCGCTGATGACTTAAAAGAGCTGGCTGAGCAGTTCAAGGCAGAGTACAAAGAGAAGATCGGCGCTGACTTCCCCACCGATCCCAAGGAGCAGCTGATGGAGGCCATCAAGGCCGTGTTCCGTTCCTGGGACAACCCGAGAGCCAACGTATACCGCCGCGACAACGATATCCCCTATTCCTGGGGAACTGCAGTGAACGTACAGATGATGGCGTTCGGCAACATGGGCGAGACCTCCGGAACCGGCGTTGCATTTACCCGCGACCCGGCTACAGGCGAGAAGCATCTGATGGGCGAGTTCCTGATGAACGCCCAGGGCGAGGATGTGGTTGCCGGTGTGCGCACACCCCAGAAGATCGACCAGCTGAAGGAAGTTATGCCGGAAGTTTACGAGCAGTTCGTAGGCATCTGCCGTACATTGGAAGACCACTACAGAGATATGCAGGATATGGAATTCACCATCGAGGACAGAAAGCTCTATATGCTGCAGACACGTAACGGAAAGAGAACAGCCAAGGCTGCTTTAAAGATCGCCTGTGACCTGGTTGACGAGGGCATGATCGACGAGAAGAAGGCCGTTCAGATGATCGACCCGAGAAACTTGGATACCCTTCTCCATCCCCAGTTCGATCAGGATGCGCTGAAGAAGGTTGAGCCGGTTGCCAAGGCGCTGGCGGCGTCACCGGGAGCTGCCTGCGGCAAGATCGTATTTACTGCCGAGGACGCCAAAGAGTGGGCCGGCAGAGGAGAGAAGGTTGTCCTGGTTCGCCTGGAGACCTCCCCTGAGGACATCGAGGGTATGAAGGCCGCCCAGGGTATCCTGACCGTCCGCGGCGGTATGACAAGCCATGCAGCCGTTGTTGCCCGCGGCATGGGAACCTGCTGCGTATCCGGTTGTTCCGACATCGCCATGGACGAGGAGAACAAGAAGTTTGTCATGGCAGGCAAAGAGTATCATGAGGGCGATTGGCTGTCCCTGGACGGTTCCACAGGTAAGATCTATGACGGCATCATCCCCACCGTAGACGCTACCATCGCCGGTGAGTTCGGCAGAATCATGGGCTGGGCCGACAAGTACAGAAGACTGAAAGTAAGAACCAACGCAGATACGCCGGCCGACGCAAAGAAGGCGAGAGAGCTGGGCGCTGAGGGCATCGGCCTCTGCCGTACCGAGCACATGTTCTTCGAAGGCGACAGAATCGAAGCGTTCCGCGAGATGATCTGCTCCGACACAGTGGAGGAGAGAGAGGCGGCTTTGGAGAAGATCCTTCCTGTACAGCAGGGCGACTTTGAGAAGCTGTACGAGGCTCTGGAGGGCAATCCGGTATGTATCCGTTTCTTAGACCCGCCGCTTCACGAGTTCGTTCCCACCGAGGAGGAGGATATCAAGAAGCTGGCTGATGCTCAGGGCAAGACTGTTGAGCAGATTAAGAACATCATCACCTCTCTCCACGAGTTCAACCCGATGATGGGCCACAGAGGCTGCCGTCTGGCCGTCACCTATCCGGAGATCGCCAGAATGCAGACCAAGGCTGTCATCCGCGCGGCTATCAACGTTCAGAAGGCCCACGCTGACTGGAACGTATGCCCGGAGATTATGATTCCGCTTATCTGCGATATCAAGGAGCTTAAGTTTGTCAAGAAAGTGGTAGTTGAGACAGCTGACGCTGAGATCAAGGCCGCCGGCGTAGAGCTTAAGTACGAAGTGGGAACGATGATCGAGATCCCGAGAGCGGCTCTGACTGCTGACGAGATCGCCAAGGAAGCCGAGTTCTTCTGCTTCGGCACCAATGACCTCACCCAGATGTGCTATGGCTTCTCCCGTGACGACGCAGGCAAGTTCCTGAACGCTTATTACGACACCAAGATCTTTGAGAACGACCCATTTGCAAAACTGGATCAGATCGGCGTAGGCAAGCTGATGGAGACCGCCATCAAGCTGGGCAAGCCGGTACGTCCGGAACTGCATGTAGGCATCTGCGGCGAACACGGCGGAGATCCGTCTTCCGTAGAGTTCTGCCACAAGATCGGCCTGGACTATGTGTCCTGCTCACCGTTCAGAGTTCCGATTGCCAGACTGGCGGCGGCGCAGGCGGCGATAAACAATGTAGGAAAGTAGATTACAAATATATGTACTTTACGGAGTATCTGATAACCAGAGCTGATGTGAATGATTTCATGGCACATCGTCCGGAGTACACAAAGGCGAACCGCTTTGAGGATTTCGTTTGTAAAATCTATCTTTAACGATTAGGGGAAAATTCATTTGAGAGTTTTCCCCTTTTTT
>CAJTOT010000026.1:0-754 GCA_910577935.1 uncultured Hungatella sp.
CCTTTTTGCCGTCCCGGACTATGGGATCCGCTTTCCCTGTAAGCCTCAGGTGAACCGTCTTCCTGTTTCCGGATTTGTAATGTCTTGTAAGCATCCCGCGCTCTGCCAGCGTCTTCACCGCCATGGATACATGGGACTTGGCCAGCTGCCGGATCTCCACCATGTCCGCCGCAGTATCATACCGGGGATTGTTGGCCAGGAAAAGGAGAATGTCCATCTCCATCCGGGTCATCCCATGTGCTTTGCAGACATCTTCCAGACAGTCTCCATAAAGAGATCTGGCCAGTGCGTGTTGTTCCCAGAATATGGATAGCATATGTATCCCTCCCGTCCGCTTATATGGTTCTATTTTGAACTATTTTAGAGCATGTGTAAGGATTTGTCAAGGGGCTGGGGTTGGTCTTTGTTGGCGTATACGACTGTCTGTTCTGGCGCAGGGGATATGGCTGGCGCACCGGCTTCCCAGATTTCCGTTTACCATCAATGTCAGTGTCAAAATTTTTCTCGTTCTGGTAATTGGTATAGGCGGAAAATGCGCCCAAAGATTGTAGGGAGTATGAAAAAAATATGATTTCCTGATCTGTGCGGCCCTGTAACCGAAAAACGCATGGAACGCAAAAAAAGACTGCCCTCCACATGACCTCTCAGTCACTGGTACAACAGTCCTCTTCTATGCCGCAGGCCGGAATCGAACCGGCACGGGAGATTAGTCCCGCAGGATTTTAAGTCCTGTGCGTCTGCCAGTTCCGCCACT
>CAJTOT010000026.1:761-55480 GCA_910577935.1 uncultured Hungatella sp.
GCACGGGAGATTAGTCCCGCAGGATTTTAAGTCCTGTGCGTCTGCCAGTTCCGCCACTGCGGCAGATCCTCAGTTAGGAAATGGATGGAGATGGATTCGAACCATCGAAGCGTGTCGCAACAGATTTACAGTCTGCCCCCTTTGGCCACTCGGGAACCCATCCATATGGCTCTGACAAGCGATAATTATATTATCACAGCCAGGCCAAAAAATCAAGACCTTTTGTTTGAAACAAGCAAAATTCCGCTGTACGGCCCCATATTCACAGTCAAAATTCCGTTTTCTGCTTTATAGATAACCGGTCCTATACTGAAACCGATTTCATTTGTGAGCATAACTCGGACAATATGGTCATTGTCTCCGATGCCGATCTCCCACACGGGTATCCTGATCTCCCTGTCTTTGTCATCGTTGTTGACTGCCGCCACGCACCGGTTGTCTCCCAGAAAACGCCCATAGCTGATTACCTGGTACTCGGCTGCCAGCTGTTTTAAGGCTCCTCTCCGCAGAGCCGGATAATACTTGTGCAGGGCGATCATATGCTTGTGAAACTCAATCAGGCCTCTATCCTCATGTCCCCACGGGTAAGTGCGCCGGTTGTCAGGGTCGGTCCAGCCGCACAGCCCCGTCTCATCCCCATAATACACGGTGGGGGCGCCCGGCCATGTCATCTGAATCAGCACACCCTCCCGAAAAATTCCGGGATTGATATCTCTCTCCGCCGCTTCCGGCCCCGCAGTACCGATTCGTCCCACGGTTCTGTTTGTCCTGGTCATAAAACGGCTGTGATCATGATTGGACAGTTCGTTCATGGCTGTCTGCACCGACTGGGTCTGCATCCGGCTCATATGATAGAACATGGAATGGAAAAATGACTCCCCGCTGCCGTACAGATTCTCGTTGTACTCGTCGCTGTGCTTCTCCATGCCTGTGAGGAACCAGGTGACCGGCTCCATGAAGGCATCGTAGTTCATCACCGTGTCCCACTGGTCTCCCATGAGCCAGCTGCTCGGATCTCCGTAATGTTCCGCCAGAATGATGGCATCGGGGTTCACTCCCTTTACCGTCTTTCGAAAATCTCTCCAGAACCGGTGGTTGAACTCTCCCGTATGTCCCAGATCCGCCGCCACATCCAGACGCCACCCGTCCACATTGTATGGAGGGGAAATCCACTTTTTTGCAATATCCAGAATATACTGATACAGCTTCGGGGACTCCTCATAGTTCAGCTTCGGCAGAGTGTCGTGCCCCCACCAGCCGTCATACTTTTCGTTGTAGGGCCAATTGTTGTCATCTGAAAATCTGAAAAACGTGTGGTAAGGGCTCTCTTTTGACACATACGCCCCCGGCTCATAAGAGCCGCTGTTTTCGTAGATTCTCTCCCTGTCCATCCATTTGTTGAAGGAACCGCAGTGGTTGAACACCCCGTCTATAATCACTTTCATTCCCCGGCGGTGAATCTCCTCCACCAGACGGGCAAAAAATTCATCGCTCGCCTCCAGATTCTCGCGGTCCGCAGAACGAAGGCGGTACATGGACGCCTCGTCGTTGTTAAGGGCGTCTTTCCGGACCCGTTCCCCGCCGTCCTTTACGATCTTTCCGTAATGGGGATCAATATGGTCATAGTCCTGAGTATCATACTTGTGATTGGACGGGGAGACAAATATAGGGTTAAGATAGAGCACCTCTATCCCCAGCTCCTGAAAATAATCCAGCTTATCCCACACGCCCTGCAGATCCCCGCCGTAAAAACAGCCCACATCCATGGTGGACGGATTCTGGTTCCAGTTTTTCACTCTGTACACAGGCCGGCCTATATAAATATACTCACATGCCTCCACATCGTTGTCAGAATCCCCGTTGCAGAACCTGTCTACGAAAATCTGGTACATGACCACGCCCTTCGCCCAGTCCGGCGTGTGAAATCCCGGCGTAATCCGGAAATTAAAACATTCCTGGTTCTCTGCGCACACACCCAGGCGATTATAAAAACAGCTCTCATCACCTTTTGCTACGCGGAAGTGGTATTTCACCAGGTGCTGGGCCACTGTAATCTTATATTCATAATAGTCGAACAGCTCGTCCGACTCCGCTTTCACAAGAGGTATCTCTTCCTGTCCCTCTTCCTGATAGTAGACACAGTCCACATTATCCCTGGCTGTGCGGAAACGGACAGTCACTGTATCCCCCGCGTCCGGCTCCGCCGGAATACGAAATTCTTCATTCTCATCGCTAAACAATGCCTGTCTGACAATGCCTGCATGGTTATCAAAAATCATATACCCTTTTTCCCTCCCATGTATTAACCCATCTATATTCTATATGATTCATGCAAATTATACAACCGTAAAAACTAATGAAAATAGAAGAAATTTTTTCTATTACACACAGTAAAAGAGCCAGCGGGGTAGCTGGCTCTTTTAGGAGAAGGTATTTCGTTTCTTATGGGGTGTAGCAAAAACTATATAATGTATTGGGGGGGTTACGTCTATTATAATATCATAGGGATAGAAATATTCCAAGAACAAGTGTGCATAAACTTACCAAAAATCATCTTTGTTTTTTGTGCAATACTACTGTTATTTAGAACATTTGTTCGAATTCCTTCTGTCCCACCTTCTCCTTTTCCAGAAGAGCCTCCGTACATCTGTGGAGAACATACTCATGTTCCTTGATCATGGTCCTGGCTTTGTCATAGCACTCGTCGATGATTCGCTTCACCTCGCTGTCGATGGCCGCCGCCACATCTTCTCCATAACTTTTGGTATGACCGATCTCCCGGCCGATGAACACCTCGTCGCCTTCGGTCTCATAGTTGATCATGCCCACCTTCTCAGACATTCCGTACTTGACCACCATAGACCTGGCCAGGGCCGTCGCCTGCTTGATGTCCTGGGAAGCCCCTGTGGTGATATCATCAAAAATAAGTTCCTCCGCGATACGCCCTCCCAGAGACACCATGATGGTCTGAAGCATCTTGCCTTTCGTGTTGAACATCTCGTCTTTCTCCGGCAGGGGCATGGTGTAGCCCGCCGCCCCGGTTCCTGTGGGGATAATGGAGATAGTGTGCACAGGACCTACCTCCGGAAGAAGATGGAACAGGATGGCGTGGCCCGCTTCATGGTAGGCGGTGATCTTCTTCTCCTTCTCGGAAATCACCCGGCTTTTCTTCTCCGCCCCGATTCCCACCTTAATAAATGAGCGGTCGATGTCCGACTGGCGCACGTAGTTTCTCCCCTCCCGCGCCGCCAGAATCGCCGACTCGTTGAGAAGGCTTTCCAGATCCGCCCCGGTAAATCCGGCGGTGGTTCTCGCCACTCTCTCCAGATCCACGTCGTCCCCCAAAGGCTTATCCTGGGCGTGGACTTTCAGAATCTCCTCCCGCCCTCTCACATCCGGTCTTCCCACCATGATCTTCCTGTCAAAACGCCCCGGTCTCAAGATAGCCGGGTCAAGGATATCCACCCGGTTGGTGGCTGCCAGAACGATGATGCCCTCGTTGACTCCGAATCCGTCCATCTCCACAAGAAGCTGGTTTAACGTCTGTTCTCTCTCGTCATGGCCGCCGCCCAGGCCGGTTCCCCTCTGTCTGGCAACTGCGTCGATCTCATCGATGAACACGATGCAGGGAGCATTTTTCTTTGCCTCCTCAAACAGGTCTCTGACCCTGGAGGCGCCCACGCCTACGAACATCTCCACAAAGTCGGAGCCGGAGATGCTGAAAAACGGAACTCCCGACTCCCCTGCAACCGCCTTGGCAAGCAGCGTCTTTCCTGTTCCCGGCGGGCCCACCAGAAGAACGCCCTTGGGAATCCTGGCGCCTACGTTGGTGTACTTCTGGGGATTTCTAAGAAAATCCACAAGCTCCTCCAAGTCTTCTTTCTCCTCCCGCAGGCCTGCCACCTTTTTAAAATTGTACTTGCCCGCATCCCTGCTGAGTCTGGCCCGGCTCTTGCCGAAGTTCATCATCTTCGCGTTGGCCCCGCCGCCTGACGCCCTGGCGTTCATCATCATAAACACCGCCACCAGAACCACCCCGGACAGGAGGACCGGCACCACCATGGACAGGAAATAGCTCTCCTGGGGCACGTTTCCCATGGTACAGGGAATTCCCAGTCCCATAAGGTACTCCTGCTCTTCCTTCACGTCGGCCACATAGATCAGCACCTGATCGCCCTCGCTGGTGGTCAGAAGGAGTTCTCCCGTGGGAGTCTCCCTGTTGGGGCGTATCTGCGCCGACTCGATGGCTCCCTGCTCCGCCGCCTGCATGTATTCCTGCTGGGTCATGCCCTCATCGCCCATGTTTCCTGAAATGCGGAACACCAGGACCATCACTATCATCATAGCCAGCAACAGCCCCAGACCGCTTATAGATTGTCGTTGTCTCAACTAACTGCCTCCTTACTGTTCTACTACTCCAATATATGGAAGATTTCGGTATTTCTGATCATAATCCAGGCCATAACCCACCACAAATTCATCGGGAATCGTAAAACATGTGTAATCTACCCTGACCTGCTTTTTCACCCTGCGCTCCGGTTTGTCCAGAAGAGTGCACAGCCGGATGTCCGCCGGGTTCCTTTTCTGCAGAATCTCAATGAGATACGCAAGGGTTCTCCCGGAATCGATGATATCCTCCACGATGAGCACATGTTTGCCCTCCAGAGGCTCGTCAAGATCCTTGATGATCTTCACCACCCCGCTGGATTCGGTGCCGCTGCCGTAACTGGAGACAGACATGAAATCCAGGGATACCGGAACCGTAATCCTTTTAGCCAGTTCACAGGTAAAAAAAACGCCTCCCTTGAGAATGCAGATCAAGTGCACGGCTTTTCCCTCATAGTCTCTGTTGATGAGAGCGGCAATTTCACTGATTTTCTTATTCACGTCCTCCTCTGAAATCAAGACCCGAATCTTATCTGTCATGTTCCTCTCCTCCATCCATCATCACTTGTAAGATTTGCTTCGTGTCATCTGTTATTTTGTAAAACTCGCTGATCCGGCAGCCTACGATCCAAAGTACGTGCTGCCCTTCTGTCACAAGCAGTATCCGATCCCTGTCTTCCCTGGGAATTTTCTCATCTATCATAAATGCTTTTACAGTTTTTTTCTTCCCGTCTTTCAAAGTGAAGTAATCGCCGGGTCTTCTGGTTCTCACAGATAACGTACCTTTTATTTTATCATAGTCAAACCATTTCGTATACTTTTTTTCTGGAATTTCCTTATATTTTTTCCTCAATATACCTGCCGGAACACACTCTGCCGTGAACAGCGGGGAGGAAAAGAGGTCCTCTTCCACCTCTCCCTGTCCTTTTTTTTCCTCCTCCGCCTTCTCCAGCCACACCATGCTGTACTCTTTTCTGGCTCTCAGGCCGCAGGGGAGGCTTAAGGTTCTTCCCGTTCCTTTCTCCGCCAGGTCCAGGATTCCCTCCACATGGACAGAGGCCATGTCCTTCTGCTGCCCCGCCGTCTCTCTCAGCATCTCCATCACCGTGTAGCCTTTTAATATTTGAGGAAGTTCTGAGAGAACCTGTGCCTCTATCCCCCACTGTCCCGGTTTTTCTCCCTGCCGCCGGTTCCCCAGCCACAGCCGCCGCGCTTCCTGGTTAAAATACCGGTCCGCCTGGGACAGAAGCTCCCCTGCCGATGCGATATGTTCTACCGCCGCCAGGTTAATCTCCCGGCATATTACAGGGATCACCTTGTGCCGCATCCGGTTCCTCGTATAATCCATGGAAGCGTTGGTGGAATCCGCATGGCCGGCGATTCCTCTTTGGCCTAAATATTCCAGGATTTCCCTCCGGGTCACGGCGAGAAGCGGGCGTATGATCTTCCCCCGGACCGGAGCCATACCCGCCAGCCCCTTTATCCCGGAACCCCTGAACAGATTGTGGAGAATGGTTTCCGCCTGGTCATCCTGGTGGTGGGCCACGGCTATCTTCTGCGCTCCCCGTCCCCTTGCCTCTCTCTCAAAAGCCAGATATCTCAGTTCCCGCCCTGCCTCCTCCACGCCTATGCCGCGCCGACTGGCATATCCGGCCACGTCTTCATAAACCACAAGACAGGGAACTTCCCACATATCCGAAAGTTCCCTGACATACTCGGCGTCCCCGTCCGCCTCCGCCCCTCTCAGGCCGTGATGGACATGAACCGCACATATCTCGCACCCCAGTATTTTTCTCAGGGACACCAGAATATGAAGGAGACATACGGAGTCCGCTCCCCCGGACACCGCCGCAAGCACTTTATCCCCCTTTTCAATCATCTGATTTTCCCTGATATACGCCTCTACTTTTTTTAGCATCCTTCCACCTTCTTTAGTTGAAAATACCGCCTCAGTCCCTTCTGGCGCTCTTCCATATCCCCGCCGTCAGAACCGTCATGTCGTCCCTGTTCTCCCGGGAGAAAGACATGGCAAATTCCAGAATCTGATCCGCCGTCTCCTGGGGATTTTTCCAGGTGATATCTTCCAGATATTCTTTCATCACCTGCTCTTTGTCTTCTCCCGGCAGAGCCTCCAAGATACCGTCGCTGACCATAATCACCTGGTTGTCCTCCCACAGCTTCCTGGACATGAGAACCGGCTCTGCCTGGCTGAACACTCCCGCCGGCGTCTGGGAAGCCTCCAGAAACTCCACCCCCGACTCGTTGACAATGTATGTGGCCACTGCGCCCATTTTCATAATCTCCAAAACACCTGTGTACAGATCAATGCAGCACAGATCCACGGTGGCAGGGTGCTGTTCTTCCCCGGCCAGCAAAAGAACGGTGTTCACCAGCTTCAGCGCCGCCCTGGGAGTATACCCTGCAGACAGAAGCTCTTCCGCCAGCTCGATAACCTGCCGGCTCTCATCGGCTGCCGCCTCCCCGCTTCCCATCCCGTCGGACAGGCTCATGACGGCCTGTCCCGGCCCGTTCTGGCAGAAGGTATAGCTGTCCCCTGATACCTGTTCCCCGCTTTTTGCCGCCCTCGCCACTCCCCACATGACCCGATACGCCCCTTCTTCCACGAACCGTATGGTGGCAAACTGCCGGTTAATCACCGCCTTGCTGTCTCTGGCCACAGTCCACTGGCTGTTTCCCATGGCGTCTCCCAGATATTCCGCCGCGTCCTTCGACATGACACACCTCCCGTTGCTGGTCCGCACTGTCACAAACGCCTCCCGGCGGCTGCCGTCATACTCCAGGATCAGCATCTTGTCGATGACCATGTGCCGGCGCCAGAACGCCTTTCTCACCGCCTGTTCTTTCTCTTCTGTCACGTCCACCGCATGTTCCATCTGCCTTGCAAACTCTTCCAAGATCACCGCCAGCTCCCGGAACTGTGTGATCACCGTGTCGCGGCTCTCCAAAAAACGGTTTTTCCATGTCAGATTCATGGTGGCCCGCCCCAGGTTCCTGTTCAGCTGTCCCACATAATCCTTCTGTCTTTTGCATGTCTCCCTGAACAGCCGGGGCATATCGTCGTAATCCACAGTCCCTTTCTGTTCAAACGCCCTCAGCAGGTAGTACAGATAGTAGCTGTCTTCCTTCTCGCTGTCCGAGTACAGGTTGCACCGGCTGCAGTCTCCGCACACCATGGCTCCCGCCATCTGCATGGCTGCCAGGCCATCCTCCCTGGTCAGGCTCCGCCCCGCCGTATTGCCCTCGTCAAGGCTTTTAGCCAGTTTCTCCATAGAAACTGCCATGTCATTTAACTTTCTCGCTGTATATACATGAATATCAGCCATATCTCTATGGCCGCTCTTTCGATAGAACACAAAAATCCCTCCTGACCTCACATACAAGGTCCTGCCATATGGCAGAATCCCCCATATGCATTATACACAGTCAAAAGGGAAATATTTGTCAAATTCACACCGCTTGTCCAAAAAAAGTGTCCGACGCCTTTCGACAGCCCCGCCGCCCGTCTTACTGCGCAGGCTTAAGCAAAATCTCATCCGGCTTCACCAGCCCCAGCTTCTCCTTGGCCACTTTCTCAATATATTCTTTAGTCTGGACATAGATGCGTTCTTCCTCCAGCTTCTCGGCGCGCTCTTTTTCTTCCTCCAGTTCCTTGGCCAGGTTCTCTTCTTTTATCTGATATGCCAGATCCTTTTCCTTAAGAGAAGCTCCCCGGAAATTCACCACCACAGCCAGACTGATGACCACAAAGGTAATCCCGACCAAAGCCATTCGGTTGCCCAAGCGTTCTTTTTTCCTGCGCACAGATTTTCTAGTCCCACTCATCTTCTCACCTGCTTTGAACCGTTTCGGTGGTTTCTGATTTTCATTTTAATCCATTTCACCGGCTTTTGCAAGTACTTTAGCAGGTTACGGCTTATGAGCCTCTGATAAACCGCCATCCCCAGAATCACCCCGCCTATGCAGAAGCCTCTCAAATTGCCGTCGTTCTGTTCATACATCAGCATAAATGTCATAACCGCGCAGTACAGGCCGTAGAGGATATCCTCGACCCCCACCGCCAGCGCTCCGTGAGGGCACAAAAAGCGGAAAATTCTCAGACAGTCATAGACTGCCATAAGCCCTGCCCCCGTGACCACGCTCATGACAAAAAGCTGGGCCTCATAGCGAATGCTGATACTCATAGGCCCTCCTTATCGAAACAGACGGCTGAACAGGGATTCTCCTGACCTGCGGTAAGCCTCATTGGATGAGTAGACCAGGCTGTCCACGGTTCCATCCACATCCACTTCCCCCTTTTCCAGGGTCAGCCGGCTTACATGAAGGTCTTTTCCTTTCATGGTCAAAAGTCCCATATCCGTGTCCAGTATCACCTGATTCTCATCAAAAGAAACCACGTCCCTAATTCCTGTAATGCTGAGGGCGGAACGGTTCTGCATCATCAGCCTGTGGGGCCTTATGCCTGTCTTCTCTTCCATAAAAAAAGACCTCCCAATATACCAGTATCTTCACTTAAGTATATTAGGGGGTCTGCCGGTTTATGCGTCAAATATAGCGGTAAAGTTCTTTCGCTTCGTCCTTCTTCACTGTCTCCTGGACATCCAGAACTTCTACCTTTACCGAACTGGTTCCAAACTGAATCTCTATCCTGTCACCGGTCTTTACATTGAGGGATGCTTTGGCTGGCTTGTCATTCACCAGAACGCGCCCCGCATCGCAGGCCTCATTGGCCACTGTCCGTCTCTTGATCAGCCGAGAGACTTTCAAAAACTTGTCTAATCTCATAATTATGCGTTTACCAGATCTTTAAGCGCCTTACCTGGTCTGAATTTCGGTGTCTTGGAAGCAGGGATGATCATGGGCTCCTGCGTCTGCAGGTTTCTTCCTTCTCTCTCTTTTCTCTCCACAACCTCAAAGGTGCCGAAGCCTACCAGCTGAACCTTCTCACCCTTTACTAATTCCTCTGAAACCACATCCACAAACGCTTTCAAAGCCTTCTCGGCATCCTTCTTGGAAATCTCCGCATTCTCGGCTATCGCTGTAATCAACTCTGTTTTGTTCATTGAAATCTTCCTCCTGAATAGAACATGACAGACCCGTCTGCCTTCTATATATAATCTGCTCAATTTGTAGCTTTTTTACTATATCTTTTTTAGTATGGTTTGTCAAGGTTTTTCCGCTTTTTCCTGTGCTTTTATCGCGTTCCACAGAGCCAGTCCTTCCTCTGCTGAATTCACCTTGGCGCCGCCGAACACATGGGGGTGTCTGCGTATCATTTTCCGACATATTCCGTCAACTACGTCGTCGATGGTGAAGTCTCCCGCCTCCCTGGCAATCTGGCTGTTGAGCATCACCAGAAGGAGTACATCCCCCAGTTCCTCGCACAGGTTCTCCATGTCATGCTTGTCCACGGCCTCCAAAACTTCCTGCGTCTCGTCCACAAGGCAATTCCTCAGACTCTCATAAGTCTGCTCCCGGTCCCAGGGACAGCCCTCCTCGGACCGGAGTTTTGCTATGATACCGTTCAAATCCTGAAATGTGTACATGGTTAGGTTCTCCCTCCGTCAAACATATGTTCTTTTTATCATATCACCGGAAAGCACCCATGTCAACTGTTATCATCGGAGTTTTCACGTGCCTCTTCATGTGCTTTTTCCCGCGCTTTTTCTCCCGCGGCCGCAGCAAGGCCCCAAAAGCTTCACAGAGCTTTCGGGGCCTGTCCTATATTATCCGTTCAATTTGTCGATTTTTATCAGCTTGGAGTTAAGGCTCTCCAAAAAGCCTTTAGGCATCGTATCTCCGGCCATGGCCATCATGCCTTCCGGGGTCATGGCTTTCATCATGCTCCACATTCCCACCCCCGGGGCCAGGTTAAAATTGGTGGCCAGCTTGACGGCTTCTGAGACAATCTCCAGAGCCTCGGGGGACTCTGCAAGCTCCTCCAGCCTGTCCCTGACGCTGTATTTTCCCTCCGGAAACTCCATGGGAGCTTCCAGGTCAAGACTGCCGGCCAGCTTAAACCAGTTGGCCACGCCCTCAGCGCGGTCTTTCACCTCGGGTAGAACATAGACGGCCGGCTCCTGCTCCACCTTCTCCAGAGTGACGGAATCTTCCGCAGCCCCCGCTTTCGCGGTCACCATGTTGAAACCCGGCTCCAGAGCCACGTTGAACACAAACACCTTATCCCCCGCCTGCCTTCCCGCTCTCTTGCCGTTCACCGACAGCTCCACCTCCGGCTGGTTGGAGTACACCCGGATCTCGGTGGCGTCACCGGCCCTCTGAGCGTACCGTCTCCCGCAGACGTGAACCATAGGCTCCTCGCTCCAATAGGCTTTATATATATAGTAGCTGTCCTTTTTGGTCTTCCGGTCTATAGTCACCAGCCCCTTGTTGTTACGGCCCGCCACGCCGCCCTCGTTTCTGGCCGCGCAGCCGAAGTCGAACATGTTCCACACATGGCTGGACCAGATCCACGGACGCTCGTCCAGCACCTTTGCCATATGCTCGTGGTACAGGGCCTGATACTCTTCGCTGTAATCCTTGCAGGCAGGAGAGGGGCCGTGGTAGGTGACGATTCCCTCGCAGCCGTACTCCGACACCCCCAGGCATCTGTCTGGATGTTCGGCATGATATCTGTCCAGCCAGGGGCCGTTGTCCGCCATCTTGCCGCCGTACCAGCCGAAATAGTGGTTGTAGCTCTCCACATCGGTGACTTGGTGCATAGGCCCGTCAGCGGGGGTCATGGACACATGGGCGATGGTGGTGAGGCGGGTGGAATCCAGCTCATGGGCCAGCTTATTCAGTTCGCGGTGGTTCTCCACCAGCTGATCCGAGATTCCGCCGATTAAAATTTCGTTGGAAATGCCCCAGAAACAGATGGATGGATGGTTATAATTCTGGATTATCAGCTCTTTCAGCTGGCTGACACAGTTGTCGTGGGCGGCAGGGTCTTTATTGAACACGCTGATAAACGGGATCTCCGCCCAGACGACAAAGCCCATCTGGTCACAGGCGTCATAGAAATCCTGGGAGTGCTGGTAGTGGGCAAGGCGTATGGTGTTGGCTCCCAGCTCCTTGATGATGCGGGCATCCTCAAAGTGGTCGGCACGGGTGAGGGCGTTGCCCTGGTACAGCTTGTCCTGGTGGCGGCTGACGCCCCGGAGAGGCGTCTTTACACCGTTGATGACAAAACCCTCCTGCGGATGGCAGGAAAAGTCCCGCACGCCCACCTGGACGCTCACCTGGTCACAGGCCTCATTGCGTCGCTGGAGAACGGCTGTCACTGTGTATAGATAAGGGTCATGGATGTTCCAGCGCCGGGCGCCGGGCACAGCCACAGCCGCTTTCGCGCTGTCTGCTGGCCGGACGGCAGATGCCACTTCTCTCCCATCTCTGTCCTGAATAATGTACATAACGGTAAAATTTTCATCCGGATTCACCACCCAGCTCTCCAGCTCAAATCTGGCGCCTTCCCGGTCATCACAGGGCACGGGCGTCACCTTGAGGCCGGGACCTCCGAAATAATCCAGATCAAAGTGGGTTTGAGGCACGCTGATCAGGTTCACCCCACGGTACAGACCGCCGTAAAAAGTGAAATCAGCAGACTGTGGGTACACGCTGCTTTTCTCCCTGTTGTCACACGCCACCACAAGCAGGTTTTCTCCCTCCCCGGCGCACAAATCCGTCACGTCGGCTCGGAAGACAGAGTACCCTCCCTCGTGATAGACCGCCTTCTTTCCGTTGACATACACCGTCGCCTGCTGGCCTGCCGCCTGCACTTCCACATACACTCTCCCTCCGGGCAGAGGCTGCCGGGGAGTCCGGAACGCCCTGGCATACCAGCAGCGGCCCCGATAGTAACCGCCGCTGCCGTCCATGCCGTCCACCGCGTTCCAGGTATGGGGCAGATCCACGTCTTGCCAGAGCTCCGGCAAAGACGCAGGCAGCCCCGCATCCTCGCGGATAAATTTCCATCCTTGATTTAAATTAATAATATCACGCATAGAATTCCGATTCCCTTCCTTTCCTTCACTCAATTCTCCGCCTGACTCAATTCTTTGCGCTCTCAGCCTTCATGCCGGCAATCTTTGCCTGAACCTCAATCATCTTCTCCTTATCCAGCGGATAGAACTTCATGGCGATAAGGCTGGCGATCCAGCCCAGAATAGGCATGCCGATAAACAGAAACAGCGTGACCCAGAATATTCCCGAGGTCAGGGGATCTTCCTGGGTCGGAAACCTCTCCGCATAGCCGATGAGCACACAGAACCAGCCTACGATAGTAGACGCGAAGGACGAGATCACCTTGTCAAAGAAACCGAACACGGTGCCCATAAGCGCAGGGGCGTAGCTGCCGGACTGGTACAGCTCATAATCGGCGCAGTCGGCGATCATAGGCGTGGCCAGGCCGACGTTGATCATGGAAAATCCATAGACCAGAGTGTAGAGTCCGATGAAAGCCATGGTCATAAAACCGATATTCTCCAGGGAGATTTTTGTCGGATCACCGAAGATCAGCACCGCTCCCAGCAGAGCCGAGGATAGGATGCTGCACCAGGTAAACAGCACCGTGGCTTTCTTGGAGGAGAACCGCGCCGCGACACTGGTGCCGATGACGATCATAACCATACTTGGAATCAGCGTGATCATGGACATGCGGCTGAGCATTTTGTAGTTGCCTATGATGATGCCGTACAGCATGATCCCCACCACAGAATTCTGGCGGACCTGGGTAGCCAGTTTGTCGGTGGAGGCTGCTACCACCAGCATCTGGATAGCACGGTTGTTTTTGATAATCCGGAAGATATCCTTAAAACCGTAACCGGCCTGCTGCCCCAGCCTGGCGTAAGTCTCAGGACGGTCTTTCTCCGCGATGCCGACCATGGCGAGGATGGTGAGCGCCAGAGAGACAGGGCCGAATGTGAAAATGACTTCTTTAAACAAATCGGCTGTAAATCCCTGATGCTTGCCCACCAGCGTGTCGGTAATATACACGGCCATACCGGCAAACAACAGCGCGTTGATGATGCTGTCGATCCGGGCGAACATAGGGCGCTGCTTGGGGTCATTGGTCAGCACGCTCTGACCGCCGCGGGTGGCAGCATTCTGGAATGTGTAGCCGATAATATACACCAGATAAATAACCGTCCAGTAGATTACTTTCACCGGTCCATCCGGCATCAGATGGGTGGTGGTGAACATCAGCGCCACAGTTCCCAGCATGATGAGATTGCCCAGAAGCATAAAGGGCCGGAACTTTCCGAATTTCCCGTTGGTCTTATCCACCACGAAGCCGATGACAGGGTCGGTGACGCCGTCCCAGAACCGGGCGGCCATCATGATGTTGGAAACAAGCATCACGGCCAGCCCCGCCACATTGCCTGCATAGAGGTTGACAAATCCCATCAGGGACAAGTATATGTTGGAAGCGGTATTGTTAAACACGAAAAACAAGAGCTGCCAGGTTTTCGCGCGGTTATACTGTTGTTCCATGAATTTTCTCCTCTCGTTCTCTTAACAGCGCTGCCGCAGAGATGATTTTCCGGACATCGGCGCGGCAGCCCTCTTTTTCCCAATCACATTACCACTGAAACAGATTCTTCCCCTTCAGCCGAAGAATCGCTTCTATGAAGAAATAGTCGCCGTAAATAATGGGCACCTCGGTATTGGTGCCGTCCGGGTCGTGGTAGAAGAAGGTGCCGCCGGTGGTGATGGCATCCTGCTCCGGGTCCCAGTTGGCGAACTTCTCGTCGCAGGCCCTAAGAATGCGGCAGGCCGCCTCTGTATAGAACCGGGCTTCATTCTCTTCCACATGACCTGCGATCTCCAGAAGGCCGCAGGCAGTGCACATGGCGGCTGTGGAATCGTATTTCAGCGGCTGGGCCGGCTGGCGGTAGTCCACCAGAGGCAGCCAGTCGTTGACGGCCATGTTGGCAATGCAGTAGTGGGCGCACTGCTTGGCTGTGTCCAGGAAGGACTGGTCACCGGTGTGGCGGTAACTCAGCGCGAATCCGTACACCGCCCAGGACTGCCCCCGGCTCCAGGAAGAGCCCTGTCTGTAGCCCTGCCCTCCGGGGTTGGTTAAGTATTCACCGCTGTCCGGGTCAAAAGCCACGATGTGGTTGCAGCTCCCGTCGGCGCGGACAACGTACTGCTGGGCTGTCTTGGCATGATTGACGGCTATTTTCTTAAACCGGGGATCATTGGTCTCCCCAGACGCCCAGTACAGCAGAGGGATATTCATCATGCAGTCTATAATCATCCAGCCGCGGATATCGCCGCCGCCAAAACGTTCGGCCATTTGGGCCATAGCGTCCGGCCACGCGCGGATGAATTTTCCGTCTAAGTTGTACCGCGAGGCCAGCAGGCTTGCCGCCAAAAGCCCTCTGCGGCGGGCCTCCATATCCCCGGTCTTACGATAGTTGGCCACAGATGACAAAAGGAACAAAAACCCGACATCGTGATCCACTGTCTCGGCGCTTCTCAACAGCACATCCAGCCTCTCCTCAACACCCACGGCGGCTTTTCTGTAATCCTCGTCCCCAGTGGCCTCATACATCTGCCACAGCATCCCCGGCCAGAAACTGTTGGTCCAGAAGCCGACATGGGTGCCGCCGTCAGGCGTTTTTCCCCATGGAGTTTCTGTGATATCGTGGTATTTTCCATCTGTTCCTGTAGTGTAGGGGATATCCGTGCCCACTCGGGCGCACTCCGCCTTCATTTTAACCAGCAGCTTGTCATAAGTGGCATCCAGCCACTCCTGATTGGAGCGTGGGGCAATCTTTTCTTCCATTAGGGTTCCTCCTCGTTATCGCAATCCAAGTCAAATATCACGGCCATGATTTTATTTGCTGTGTAAATTATAACATCCTGGATTTTTGCTTTCTCGTCAAATCATCTCACAAATCTTGCAAATCTTATCATTTTTAGTCATAAGTTCTAATCAGTTTCATTAGTTCCGCAAAAAGGACGCATATTTTTTAGGAGAAATGCCCACCTTCCTGGTAAAAGACTTTAAAAAATTGCTGTAATCGCCGAAACCGCACAGGCTGCTGGTCTCTGCCACCGAATGCTCCTCTGCCAGAAGAGCCTTGGCAAGGGAGATACGCTTCGCGGTGATATACTGATTGATGGTGGTGCCGGTGGAGTCTTTAAAAATCTTGCACAGGTAGGAGCTGCTGAAGTAGAAATGAGATGCCAGCATGGGAATGCTGAGATTTTCTGCCAGGTGCTCATCGATATAGTCCAATATCTCATCAATCTGTGAATGGCGGGGCTTTGGAGGGCATGGTTTGGAGGCGAACCGTGTCTTGACCCGGTCCAGGTCCGGTTCCTGAACACAGCGCAGGATAACTATGCGGTTCAGAAAGGTCATCAATTCCAAAAATACCGCCTGATCCAGCACATCCTGTCCGAAGCCCCGCTCCTGGGACAGCTTGTGAATAAAATACATAAAACGCCTGCGCTCATCTCCTGTCAGGTTGAGCTTATGCCCCCAGGCCGGGCCCTGATAAGTAAAACAGTAGTTCAAATCCGTCTGCTCTGTAGAAAACCGTTTCAAATATTCCGGGCAGATGGAAATAGCCACGCACGTATGTGCCATGTGGTCGATTTCGTGCCAATCATGTCTGTCAAAGGGATTGATGAAAAAAATATCTCCCGGCTCAAACTCGTACACCTGGCCATTGATGACAAACTGCTTTTCCCCGGAGACGGAGAAACAGATCTCGTAGCAGTCGTGCATGTGAACGCTATTGGCTTTTTCATTGTCATACAGGCGGGCAACGGCAAATGTTCCGGTATCCACACAGGATTGAATCGCTGACTGACAGGAATCATGAATCAACATATCGGCTCCCTCTCACATTTCCTCCATAATTTGACTACGACCCCTATTCGCTGCACTTGTTCTCTTCTTTCAACCGGTCTGTTCAATCGCCGCCAGGCGGGTTCCAGGGTCTCTGTCAATAATTTATCAAAAAAGAAGACTGCCTGTTAGAAAAAACAGACAGTCTATAGAAAAAATGTGATATATTTTTACCGTTCTATTGTCCTATTCACGAATCTTATGGACAGCCCGGTATGATTGGGGAGACATTCCCGCATTAGCCTTGAAAACCTTGGAGAAATAATTGTTATCCGTATATCCCACATACTCCGCAATCTCCTGGATGCTGGTCTCGCTGCCCGCCAGCAGCCGTGCAGCTATGTTACAGCGCCTTTTTGCCAGATATTCTTTTACAGTCATCCCTGTCTCCTGCAAAAAACGGCTAACAAAACTCCTCTTTTTCTCTCCCGCTGCCAGGGCGATCTCCTCCGTGGTCATAGATTTGCTTAAGTTCACCTCTATATACTCCGCCGCCCGCCGAACCACGGGAGACCAGCCGCAGCGCTGCCGCTCCCGCACCTCGTCACAGAACCGTCCGACCATCTCGGCTAAGAGATTGCCCATCTCCGCCTTAGATCTGCTGCGCTTCATTTGCTGCGCATACTCCTGGCTGATGGAGTCGATAAGCACCGGGCTGAGTCCTCCCAGCTTGGCCCCTATCCGTATAAGCGTGCGTATGACAGCAGCCCCCACCAGCTGGTCCTGTATGCTGTCCGACATGAAACGGAGGTCAGATGTGACTTTGCCCATCCCTCTCCAGGCCCTGTAGGCCCTCACGGAATCCCCCATGCTCACCGCCTCGATAAAACGGTCTTCCAACTGGTAGCGGCGGTTCACTTCTTCCGCGTTGGTGTATGTATCGGAAAATGTCAGAGCAGATGTTTTTCCCTCCGGCTCCAAACGAAAGTTTTCCACTATCCGCATCTCGCTGTCCAGATTCTCTGCAATGAGAAACGCCGTCTTGACGGCAAATTCCTGACTGACAATTGGCAGCTTGCAGCGGTACGCCTTATACATAGGCAGCTCCGCCTCTGACGCCCCCAGCTTCGCCAGAAGAAGCCTGGCTGCCCACTCACTCCATCCTGTCTCCGCATAAGGCCCCAGCAGCAGCCACAATCCCTTTGCTTTGAACAGGGTCAAATGCGTGCCCATGGGCTCCTCCAGATTATAAATCCGATCCTCTGCGCCCTTTTCAAAGAATAGCTCCAGGCCCTGGGCAGTGTAAATTCTCTGCAGCTGAGGAGAAAAACAGTATTGACATTCAAATTGGCTTAACATATCCGGGGTCCCGCCGCATAAAGACAACGCCAGTCCTGTCAGGGCCGGAACAAGAACAACTGACGATTCCAGAAAGTCCATATTCAGTACCTTTTTCCTGTTAAATATCTTTTGCCGGCTCGGGAATTTCGGAATTTATCCCTCCTCTGCCACCTCATTTATACACCGCAGAGCGTTCAGCGTCCGTGGATATCCAATAAACGGAACATTGTTGGATATAATGCGTATCAGATAATCTTTGCTGTTTCCCACATGGTAATTAGCCGCGATGTGAGATTTCAGCTGGGGTTCGCATCCTCCCTGGGCATAGAGAAAACAGAAGGTTACCATCTCCCGGTCGGCAACGCCCAGACCTCTGCGGGTATAGATATCTCCAAAACAATTATCCACCAGCCAGTGGTTGATATGGCGGCTTTCCTCCGGCCCTGATTCTGCAAAGCCCGCCATGTGGTCTCCAAATATGGCCATCTGGACTGCTTCCCCTTTCTCCAGGCGGTCTTCCATGGTAGTGCCGGCCTGTCCTTCCAGAGCCGGATCGATCCCTTCCCGGGGAAGAATCTCATTAACTGCTTTTAAGAAGGGAAATACTCTGCCCATCCCCAGATAGGCCACCCCCTGATATACTATCTCCTTCAATTCCACAGGAGTGACGCCAAGCCGCAGAGCTGCCGGAACAATGAGCTTAAAATCATCAATCCCCTGACAGCCCATAAGCACTGCCAGCAGGGAAATCATTCGGGTGCGGTCATCCACCTTTACAGCTTCATGGTTGATAACCTCATCAAAAGCAAAATTGTCAAAGCGCTCTATAAACTCCGGGTCCGTCTCCGCAAGCGCTGACTCATAATCCGGATACATACGGTCATGATAATTTTTAGCGTTCTCTGTCAAATTTGGTCTCATAGTATTCAGCCTCCTTGAAATAGTTTTATCTGCCTGTATTTTACCAGTTCTTTGGCAGCAAATCAAATACCAAGATAACATATAGGCATATGCCTCAAAAGCATCGTTACCGTTCACCGGCGGCCTGTGGGTGCAGCGGCATTTGCCCACAGCATCTCAGATAACACTAAACTTCTTCCAGGAACCTTTCACAAACCGAATCCAGAAAATCACCGCCCGGATTCCCCAGTCAAGGCACATGGCAAGGGCCACACCGATGACTCCCATGTTCATCCACACCGCAAAAATCACCGAAAACAGCACACGGCCTGCCACAGTTGACGCAAGACTTACATACATGGTAAACTTCACGTCCCCTGCCGCCCGAAGACCGTTGGATAAGGCTCCCGACAAGGGGTAGCACACGGCATTAAACAGGTTATGGATGATGACCAGAATCACTGTCAGGCCCGCTGCCTCCGCGGACAGGGCGTAGCCTTGAAGCGCCAGGGGCGTTGCCGCCAGGATAAGCCCGTTCCATATGATGGAGGACACAAAGGTCAGCTTCAAAAGTTTTCTCATATAATATTCCGCTGCCTCCTTGTCACCTGCCCCCATGCACTGTCCCGTCACCGTCACAAAGGCCAGGCCCATGGCGGTTCCCATGAGGGCTGCCACGGACCAAAAGCTCTGGGCCACCCCGTTGGCCGCAATCTGCGCCGTGCCGAACAAAGCCGTAATGCTGCTCAAAGCCACCTTGGCAAGCTGGAATAACCCGTTCTCAATCCCGTTTGGAATAGCGATCCCCAGGATTCTGCGGACCATGGCCTTATCCCAGAAAAAGATGTGCCGTCTCTCCAGCCAGATCACATTTTTCCTGTTAAAGCACAGCCATGTGATGACCACCGCCGAAAAGACTCTGGCGATCAGGGACGGATACGCCACTCCCGCCACCCCTGCGTGGAGCACAAACACGCCGACGGCATTTCCCACCACATTGATTCCGTTGGAAACCAATGAAAGATACATGGTCACATTGGTCTTCCCCATGCTCCGGTACATGGCGGCGCCTGCGTTATAGATCGCCAAGGCCGGATAGGAGTAGGCCGAAATCCGAAGATAGGTGACACAGGCTTCCATCACATCCGGCTCCACCTCCCCGAAGAGAAGCCTTAAAAGCTGCCGGTTCAGAACCAGTACGAAGCCTGTGATGAACAGGGAAAATACCGTCGACGCCATGAGAAGCTGCCCTGAAGAGAGATTGCCGTTTCCCTGATCTTTGCTGCCGATATACTGGCTCACCACGATGGCTCCGCCGGCTGCCAGCGCCGAAAACAGGTAAATAAATATGGTATTGAACATATTCACCAGGGAAACCCCCGAAACTGCCGCCTCCCCGGCATAGCTGACCATAAACGTGTCCGCCACTCCCACCAGCACCGTCAGAAGCTGCTCCATAAACAGGGGTACGATCAAGGCCTTTAAATCCCTGTTGGAAAATATCTTTCTTTTTTCCGGCAATATCTGCTTTGGCTCTATCAGTCTCGCGATTTGTTCTCTCATGTCCATTCCCCTCTCAAATCATGTCTGCTATTTGATAGCTTTATTATAACAAGGGAATATTTTTATGTCCAATACTTAGTCTTTTCTGTCATTTAATGCCTGAAAGGCATGGGTTTTGAACCCGTGCCCACACACTCCTTCATATGTTCAATAAACTTCTCCGCGGCCCGGCTAAATGGCTGCTGCCGTTTCCACGCCAGCACCGTAGTGGCGGAAAGCTCCGGGTACAGGGGCTTAAAACAGATCTTTTTCTTGTCCCAGAGAGAATCCACAAGCCCTCTGACCACCATTGCATAGCCAAGCCCTTCCTGTACCATAACCGCTCCGTTTGTTGCCAGGTTGCTCTTAAAAAGAACATTCAAAGCTTTAAAATATTCACCAAACCAGTTGCTGACCTCATTCTGCACATGAGAGCGCCTGGTCATGATAATCGGAAGCCCGGCCAGGTCTTTTGCTGTCACAAACTCATTCCCGGCAAGAGGGTCGTCCGGCCGCATCAGCACTCCCCACTGTTCCCGGATTCCCAGCCGTATATAATCATATTTATCCATGTCAATGGGTTCTAACAGCAGTCCGATGTCAATCAGGCCTGATTCCATCCGTTCTTTTACCTGGTCTGCCGTTGCCGTAAACAGGTCATAGGTTACCCTTGGATATTTTTTGCTGAATGAGCGGAACAATTCCGGCAGAACCCGGACAGCCGCCAGCTCTCCGCAGCCCACAGAGATGCAGCCTTCCACCATCTCTTCCAGGAAAGCCAGCTCCCTTTCCGTCTTATTGAGCAGTTCCAGAATCTCCTCTGCCCTCCGGCGCAGCAGCATCCCCTCATCGGTCAGGGTAATCTTCCTGGTTCCCCGGTGAAACAAGCGAATCCCCAGGCTTTCCTCCAACTGTGCCAGCTGCCGGCTTAGGGTAGGCTGTGTGATGTGCAGCACCTCTGCCGCCCTGGTAATACTTTCCTCCCGAACCACAGTCAGGAAATAGCGCAATATACGAATATCCATTGGGTTCCTCCATCATCTGTTTTTTTAACATAAGCCCGCAGCGCCGGAAATCTCCAGATAGGGATATTCACCGTCCTCACCTTTGAACGCCTCACCCTAAAATCATGGTATTTTCCATACACACCTGCCTGATAGTCACTGTACCATTCCCCACCTGAATCCTCCCATGCGACATCTACATTATAATACCTGTCTTCCAATAAAACAATATTCCATCCATGGGCTTTCCCTGCATATCCGGCACAGCCAGTTCGGACTGTCGGGGCGGAATATAACCGGCCTCCTTCTCTTCTGTGCTTTCATCAGGATAGCTGACTGTTTCTTCCTGCCGCTCCCCATCCCCCGTCCCCTGTTCTCGCTTCACCACGCTTCTGCTCCGGATATAAAACTGCCTCGATTTTATCCGCGATATACGGTCCGAATATGTATATCCCACTCCGGCATACAGGAAATGACAAACACCACTGCCATAAAGCACGTCAGTCCTATAAAATCCTCATCTCTTCTCATCACTATCCCGGTTTTTACACTTATTAAAAGGACCGATCTTTCATACCGTCACAGGCATAAAAAATCGGTCCTCTATTATGATTACGCTACCCTTCCATCTGCCGTCCCAGAAATCCGGCGGCTGTTGCCACCAGCTTCACCTCCATATCACCCATCTTGGCTTTCGGTTCTCTGCTCAGAAGCGAGACGCTTCCTATGGCGTCGCCTTCACAGATAATGGGAGCCATGGCCTGAGCCGTTATGCCTTCCAGCTCCTCCGATGTGAGAGGAATAAAATTTTTGTCATCTTTTCCTGCCACTATAACATTCCTCTCTCCGATGGCATGTTCCAGCTGTTTGCTGATTGTCTTGGCAAGAAGTTCCTTTTTGGAACCGCCGGATACCGCGATTATCTGATCCCGGTCAGTGATGCACACCATCAGCCCCGTGGCCTGAGCCATAGCCTCTGCGTACTGACCTGAAAATGCTGTCAGCTCCACCATAGGAGAATATTTTTTCAGAATAATCTCCCCTTCCCGATCTGTAAAAATCTCAAGGGGAGTTCCTTCTCTTAATCTCAGTGTTCTTCTTATTTCCTTGGGAATGACTACTCTTCCAAGGTCATCAATTCTTCTCACAATTCCCGTAGCTTTCATATCACAATTCCTCCATTTTGCATTACCTGCGTCATTGCCTCATAAGATTTACTGTAAATGTAGTATCTGTAAAATGGGGGAATTTATACTGCTAAAATTTTTTAATACTCCAGATACGCTCCCTTCATGGGACTCGCCGCGTGCTGGCTGAACAGCCTCAGAACGCCTTTTTTATACTTGGGCTCCCTGGGTTTCCAGTTCTTACGGCGTTCGGCCAGGACCGCATCGATTTCTTCCGGTGTCTTTCTCTCTCCCTTGATGCCGATGATGTTCAGCTTTCTTCCCAGAATGTCGATCTCAATCAGATCTCCCTCTTCCACCAGGGC
The DNA here is from genome assembly GCA_910577935.1 of uncultured Hungatella sp. Taxonomy (GTDB): domain Bacteria; phylum Bacillota; class Clostridia; order Lachnospirales; family Lachnospiraceae; genus UBA3402. Next base: position 23,251 of record CAJTOT010000026.1, read on the forward strand.
GATGGGACCGCAATCCACCGCCTCGGGACTGCAGTGTCCGATGACCGGGCCTGTGGAAGCTCCTGAGAATCGTCCGTCTGTGATCAGGGCAATGCTCCGCCCCAGCTCCGCGTCGCTGCTGATGGCCTCGGAGGTGTAGAACATCTCCGGCATCCCGCTGCCTTTTGGACCCTCATATCGGATAAATACCGCGTCGCCTTTCTGAACCTTATGTTTTAGGACAGCATCAAGGCATTCTTCCTCACTGTCAAATGGCCTTGCGTTGAGAACGGCCTTGAACATCTCTTTTGGACATGCAGTGTGCTTGATCACTGCCCCTTCCGGAGCCAGATTGCCCCTGAGAACGGCAATGCTTCCGTCGGTTCCGATAGCCTTGTCATAGGGACGGATAATATCTTCCCTGGCCACATTGACTCCATACCGCATGTTAAACTCCCGGAGCCATTTGTCACACCTTTGATAGAAACCGTTTTCTCTCAGTTCTTTCAGATTCTCGCCAAGAGTCCTGCCGGTGACTGTCATCACGCCCAGGTGCAGATGTTCCTTGATCTCTTCCATAATCGCCGGCACGCCGCCTGCGTAATAGAACACCTCCGCCGGCCATCTCCCTGCGGGACGCACATCGAGAAGATAGCGGGCATTGCGGTGAATGCGGTCGAATGTGTCTCCTGTGATCTCAATTCCGAACTCATGGGCAATAGCCGGAAGGTGGAGGAGACAGTTGGTGCTTCCCGAAATCGCCGCATGGACAAGAATGGCGTTTTCAAAGCTCTCCGGAGTAACCATATCTGAGGGGCGCATGCCCGGCATAGCGGCAAGTTTCACCGCCTGAACGCCTGCCTGTCTGGCAAATGCGAGAAGATCCGGGCTGGTGGCAGGCATCAGGGCGCTTCCCGGCAGCGCCAGCCCCAGAGCCTCGGCCATGATCTGCATGGTGGAGGCAGTTCCGATAAATGAACAGGCACCGCAGCTTGGGCAGGCGTTGCATTTTGCCCAGTTTAATTTTTCCTCGTCGATCTCGCCTCTCTGGTATTTGGCGCTGTACATGCCTAGCTGTTCAAGGGTCAGCATCTCGGGACCTGCGTTCATGGTCCCTCCAGGCACCACCACCGACGGAACGTCCACCCTGGCAAGCCCCATAAGGTTCCCCGGCATCCCCTTGTCGCAGCTGGACAGATAGACGGCTCCGTCAAAGGGAGTGGCGTTGGCATGGATTTCGATCATGTTGGCGATCATCTCCCGGCTGGCCAGACTGAAATTGATCCCGTCCGTTCCCTGGCTTTCTCCGTCACAGATATCCGTGCAGAAATATCTGGCTCCGTGTCCTCCCGCCTCCTCAATGCCTTTCCTTACCTCCTCAACCAGGATGTCCAGATGCCCGCTTCCCGGATGGCTGTCGCCGAATGTGCTCTCGATCATCACCTGGGGCTTGTCCAGATCCTCCGGCCTCCAGCCTGTACCGATGCGCAGCGGATCAAGCTCCGGAGCTAGTTTTCTCATTTTCTGACTTGTTAATTCCATAAACTACACCCTTCCATATTTTTTAGTGTGGCAGCCTGAACCACTTTAATCCGACTCCGGCCCATGATTCTTTCCCCAGCCTGCCCTCAGCCTTTCACAAATACATACTTTATATTGTGAGGGCCGCCGGTTTGCCCCCTCTTTCCGGAAGCAGCCTTCCGTCCGCCCGGCAGCGCAGAACCATCCTCATCTGACAAATCCTTCGAAAACGCAAATCCCAGCTGACGAAATCCTTTCATATCTCTCCAGTCGGTGATTCTGTTTTCCGCCAGAAACCGGACCATCTCCCCCCTTGCCATCTTCGCCAGCGTGCCCTTCTGCCTCACCTTGCCGTCATTCAGCTCGCCGAATTCCACTGTGATAAACCGGTCGCCTTCGGCAACATACTTCTCAATGCACTGTGAATATTCCTTTGACGCCAGATTGATGATCGTCCTGTCCTCTTCCTCGTCCATAAGACTTTTGTACAGCCGCTCTCCCCAGAAATCATAGAGATTTTTATGGCCCTTTACAGCCAGCCCCGCCTGCATCTCCAGCCTGTACGGCGTCACACCGTCAAACGGCGACAAGATTCCATAAAATCCCGACAAAATGCGGAGATGGCTCCCAATATATGCCAGCGCCTGTGAGGTGAGCACGCCGGGAGCCATATGCTGATACTGCAGCCCTTCATATGATATCAATGCCGGTGTCAGGGCATTTTCCAGATCCATGGTCTTAAATCGCTGAAAATTCAGCTCCGCCAGCTTGTCATTACATTTCCACAGCGCCTTCGCGCCGGCAAAGTTCAATTTCTTTATCTCCTCCATGAGAAGCCTTGTGTCATCCAAAAATCTCGGAAGCCCTGTAACCTCCAGGATGTCCGTATCCGCGTTCATCTTCTTGGCTGGAGAGATTATGATTTTCATGAATCCTGCAGCTCCCCAAGCATCTGAGCCGGATTGTCCGCTGCCTTCACCTTTCCGAAAGCCTTTACAATCATCCCCTTCTCGTCGATGAGATACGTGGTGCGCACCACTCCCATGGTGACTTTCCCATAATTTTTCTTTTCCTGCCACACATCATAAGCCTTTATGCAGGAAAGCTCCGGGTCTGCAAGGAGCGTAAAGGGCAGCCCGTATTTTTCTTCAAATCTTTTGTGCGAGGACACGGAATCTTTGCTGACTCCGATAACAACAGCCCCCTTTTCCCGGAACTGAGGATACAGCTCCCCGAAGCCGCAGGCCTGCTTCGTGCACCCCGGAGTGTTGTCTTTCGGATAAAAATACAGGATCACTTTCCTTCCTTTATACTCTTCCAGCGTATGCACCTCTCCGTTCTGATCCGGCAGTGAAAATTCCGGCGCTTTTGTTCCCGTCTCTAACATCGGTTATCCTCCTTCAAAATTATTCCGTATACCCCTTGCAGACATCGATCCATGCCCTAAAGCCAGAATATTTTTCCAGCTCCGGAATCGTCAGCTCAATGGCGCTGTTGGAACTGCCGCAAGCAGGAAATACTGTCTCAAACCGCTTCAGCGACACATCCAGATACACTTCAACCCCTTCGTTAACCGCAAACGGACATACCCCGCCCACAGCATGACCCACCACCGCTTCCGCCTCATCAGATGTAAGCATCTTCGCCTTCACCTTAAACTGCGCCTTATACTTGGGATTGTCAATCTTGGCATCGCCTGCCGTCACCACCAACACCCCGCGGCCGTCCACCATGAAAGAAAGCGTCTTCGCTATCCTGCAAGGTTCGCAGTCCAGCGCCAGCGCCGCCAGCTCCACAGTTGCGCTGGAGACATCAAACTCCCTGATCCGGTCTTCCATTCCGTATCCTGCGAAATATTTTCTCACCCTGTCTATTGACATGACTGAATCCTCCTTAAGAGTACTGACCACAGCATATCATAGATTTAAGTTGATTTCAATGTATTTCCCGCCCACTCGTCCGCAGCCTTTTCATCTTGAGAAGAAATCCCATTTATCTGTTCCACATGCCCCAGAACAACATGGGCAAGTTCATGAAAAAGACTAAACCAAAATTTATCTACATCGTTTTCCTCTGCCGCAAGTCCTACAACAATCTTATTCCCATCAAGAAATGTTGCCCCCTGCAAAAACGAACCTTCAAGACGGGGAAGAAATACTAATGCAATTCCATAGTCCGCCAAACTCATTTTAATTTGGGAATATAATTCATCTGGTTTCATAATTGCCGTCTTTTTCAGATCAGGGATTGCCGCTGTCAACCCTTTTATATTAATTGGCGATGTATTGATAACGCGCGCCTTAATTTTAGCTTCCTGCACCCATGCCATTAACGCCATATCACTTTTGTCTGCGGTCGCTAATCTCCTGCAGGCAATCCTGGAAATCTGATCATTTTCAAGAAGGGACAGCTCCACAACCTCAAAATATTTTCTTAAATTAATAACCTTCTCCTTAAAGTCTTCTGCTTCCGGAACCCAACCATACTTTACCATTTCACTATACGGAAACTGCTTAACCAATTTAACGTCTGTATCCATGGCATTTTCCATCTTAACTTTTATAAGTTTTTCTCTGTAAATCGCTTCGAGATTATTCCAAAATTTCGCAGGTATGCCAAGTACCATCTCCAATCTGACAGCTACATCCGGTGTAAGCTGCACGTCGCCGTTAATAAGCCTGCTGATATGTTTCTGCGACATATCCATTCGAACCGCAAACTCTTTTTGGCTCATCTTTCTGTCGTTAAGCTGCTCTCTTATTGTCGCCCCAGGCGGTGTTGCAAGATAACTGCGGCTCCTCACCATAGCGCTGCCTCCATTCATTCTATTTTTAGTGATAATCGACTATCTCTAAAATATTCGCTTTTTGAATCTCTGTTCCAAATATCTCAAAAATCAGCCTATATGGATGGATCAAATCCATGGCATACTGCCCCTCTCTGCTCTGTGACAAAGAATGGCATCTGCCAATATGGAATTGAACCAGCACTTCCACTGCATCGGAAGCAGATATTTCACCAATACGCTGCTGTAATTTTTCAGTTAATTCTCTACCATATGTTCGCTCTGCCGTTTTGATATTTGTACAGATTTTTTCAATCCTTTTATTCTTGTACGTAATATCCAATCCGCCACCTCTTTTTTACCTTTGAGGTAAATTTATCCTAACACAAATTTTTTATGGCGTCAAGACAAATATTTACCTTTAAGGTAATTTTTTATATTTTGTTATTTCTCTTAATTTTTATTTGTCTGTGCTGACTCTCACTTACCGCTATACCTTCTATGCCTGGGAATATCCATCCACATAGCGGAAAGTCTTTAATTTACCCACACCTTTTCCTACAAAATTTGACAGTATTCCGCCTTATCATCACTTCTTTTTTAATATGCAATATACACATTAGTTATAGGGAACTGAATTTAAAAATAAAGATTTTGGGATATCCTTAATTTGAATAGAATGAAAGAGAGGGTATCACTCTTAATTTGATATCTATTATGAATCTTATTAAAAGCAATACCCTTGTAGATTAAACGGAATTAATATCTACTGTATCAAATTGACCTATAAAGTTATTATTTCACTTCATCTAAACTGCGGAATTCGGGGTAGGAGGTAAGGAGAACACCGCTGGTTTGGCTCGTCTTACTTTCATATGAACCACTTGGAGTCTTTACCTTATGCACACATTTTACACGATAATAATAGTTTGTTGTCATTCCGCGAACATAAAATTCTGTCCCTGCATAAGTTAAATCACCATTATAATCGTCCTCATCAAACTCGTATGTATAAGTTTTTACTGTGCTCCAGCTTCCAGAAGAGGCATCCTTTCTTCTCTGTAAAGAAATTGTCAAACTTGCCCATGGAACAGACCTATAGGATGTGAAATCCGCGTAAATCCTTAAAACTCCTTCTCCTTCATTTGTTATTTCCGATATTCCACTCGCCAAATAAAGGCTCCTTGGCTGTATCGGATTTTCCGCCTCATTTTCATACTCACTACCTTCCGCTTGCACTTCTTTTGCCCAAATATTGTTAGACATCAATACTGCCATTACTAACAGCAAACTAACTATTCTACCAAGTTTTTTCCTCATACCTGATTCCTCCTTACATGCTATAAACTATTCAACAACTTTCCTCAATCCTTGAACAATCTGAATAAAATCGTCCTCTGCAATATCTCCATGTAAAATATAGTACGCATTATTTTGGGTTACCCATGTACTATATTCTGTTTCTCCATTCTCTAATTCTTGTTGATAAATTACTACTTCTACATCCAAATATTTATTATATATGCTTTTTAATTCTGTCATATCAGAAACATAACTTGCTGAACTTGATTTATCATTACAGCCTTGGAAGAAAAAAAGTCTGCTCTCTCCATCAGAGTATTTCATCAACGCCTTACTTTTCCATAATGTCAAATCAAGAAAAGTAAAACCTTCAGGCAAATATGATAATTCCAACACATCAATATTCAATTCTTCTGCTATTTTCCTATATGACTCTTTTTCTTTAGACTCACTTTCATTAATGAGATTATTCTCATTATTATCAAATACTACAACATTATCCAGTTCTTTATCTTCTCGCATCTCATAAGTATAATACTTCTTCGCTCCAACCCACATACTTCCGCCAATCACCATTGTCCCCAAAACAGCAGCGGCCGCCAGCACTTTGACCATTTTGCGCACGCGGACCGCCTTGCGGCCTGAAGTTCTCGCGGACTCCTCGCGTTCAAGTCGATCCATAATCTTCCGGAGTTCCCCGCCCGGCGCTCTGGGCAGGTCGTCCCCAGCTTCGGCGGCAACGGTATCCAGTTCTTCTGCCAGCTGCTCATCTTGATACCCGAAAGCCTCTGCCAGTTTCTGATCTATGAAGTTGTCCTCCAATTGCTTTTGACTTTTCCTCTCCACAGCCTACCTCTCGCATTTCTTTTTTCTTCCGAATTGGGTCTTGACTTTTTCAGTAATTGTCTAGTATATAATATAATTGTATGGCTACCCTACCAAGGTACACCCTTTTAAATTGGAGGCAGAATCTTATGAAAAAGATTATCCTAACCGGCGGCGGCACTGCCGGCCACGTAACACCCAATCTGGCTCTGATCCCATCCCTCCGGGAACTGGGATACGAGATCCGATACATCGGTTCCTATCAAGGAATGGAGAAAAAGCTCATTGAGAATGCCGGAATTCCCTATGACGGAATATCCTCAGGAAAACTCCGCCGGTATTTCGACTTGAAAAACTTCTCAGACCCCTTCCGCGTCGTAAAAGGCTATGGAGAGGCGCTGAGACTTCTAAAAAAGCACAAGCCTGATGTTATCTTTTCCAAAGGAGGATTTGTCGCTGTCCCTGTGGTCCTGGCTGCAAAGCACTGCCGTATCCCAGCCATTATCCACGAGTCAGACATGACTCCGGGGCTTGCCAACAAATTGTGCATTCCATCCGCCAGGAAGGTCTGCTGCAATTTCCCCGAAACCCTCTCCTGTCTCCCCAGGGAGAAAGCGGTTCTCACCGGTTCCCCTATCCGGGCTGAACTTCTGCAGGGCGACCGTCTGTCTGGTCTTCAGTATTCTCACCTGGCTGCCGACAAACCGGTAATCCTGGTTATCGGCGGAAGCCTTGGCTCTGTAGCTGTCAACACTGCCGTGCGAAACCTGCTGCCTCGCCTGCTGCCTGAATATCAGGTAGTACATATCTGCGGAAAAGGCAATCTGGACGAAAGCCTGATCGGAACCAAAGGATATGTACAATATGAGTATGTGGACGCGCCTCTCAAGCATCTGTTTGCCGCCGCTGACCTGGTGGTATCCAGGGCCGGCGCCAACTCTATATGCGAGATTTTGGCGCTGCGCAAACCAAATGTTCTGATTCCGCTTTCTGCCGCCGCCAGCCGGGGCGACCAGATCCTCAATGCTGACTCATTTGCAAAACAAGGATTCAGCACTGTTCTGAAAGAAGAAACCGTAACCGATGACACTCTCTACAAAGCCATCTCGGACACCTTCCAGAACAAATCTTCATTCATCCGGACGATGGAGCAAAGTCATCTGAACAATGCTGTACAAACCATCATAAATCTCATCGAAGAATGTGCTGCTCACAAAGACTAATTGATCTTCTTTAACTCTTCTCTCAAGAGTTTTCTGATTCTGGATATCCGCATTCTGCATGTCGGACCGCTGATATCCAGAATTTCACAGACTTCCTCCACAGGCCGTCCCTCTACCAGACAGAGTATAGCCACATCACACATTTTCGGTTTCATCTCCAGAATGCATTGATGAATCCGGCGAAGTTCCTCCCGCTGAATCAGGGTATCGCAGATATCCTTTCTCACCTGACAGCGCAGTATCTCATACTCCACCTTCGGATCATCAGAATCTATGCTTAACCCGCTTTTCTTCGATGTCCGAAAATAGTCAATACAGCGATTCTTTAAAATCCTCATCAACACGCCTTTCTTCTGAGCTTCATTCCACTCTAAAGCCATGGTTCCATATGCGCGCATAAATGAATAGAATGTCTCCTGAACAATATCGTCGACTTCGCATTCCGGTACTCCGTCTCTGGCTGCCACAAGACGAAGAAGACCCTGATTTTCTTCGTACAGCGCCTGCAACAAATCTTTCTGTTCTTGCTGCATGGTTTTCTCCTAATTTCGACTGCCCGCCACCTGCAGGCCCGGTTCTTTCCTACATCCCCCGCTCACATGTGAGCAGTTACTTCCTCAACAATCTGTTCTCTGTCTTCCGGACTGACAACTCCCGGATTCCAGGCCACCATCTCCGGTCCGCCTTCATATCGGGGAATGATATGCATATGAAAATGTTTTACCGTCTGTCCCGCGGCTTCCCCATTGTTCTGCACCAGATTAAATCCCGCGCAGCCCAAGCCGCTTTTCATTGCTTTTCCCAGTCTTGCCGCCAGCCCCAGCACTTTGGCTCCCACGGCTTCATCCAGCTCGCAGAGATCCTGATAATGCTGTTTCGGCAGAATCAGAGCGTGGCCTCTGGACGCCGGACCGGCATCCAGAATCACCCGAAAATCGTCGTCCTCATATAAGGCCGCCGCCGGGATCTCACCATTTGCAATTTTGCAGAAAATACAATCTTCTCTCACCATATATCCTCCTCTATCCAACCAGTTCTTCTTTTCGGTTTCCGGTACAAGACCGCCGCCGTAACCACTCCCAGCACCAGGCCTGCCACATGAGCCACATTGTTGACTCCGCTGCTGGTAAATCCATGATAAAGGGAAAATCCTGCCAGTATGGCAAGCTGTCTGGTACTCAGATCCTCCAAACGTCCTCTGTTGACCGCTACTGCATACAAAAGTCCTCCGATAACGCCAAAGATCGCCCCGGAGGCCCCTGCCGAGACTGCATAGTCATCTGTCATCACATTGAAAAACACAGATGCCACATTGGCCCCCGCACCGCAGATGAGATAAAAGACGGCATATTTCACCTTTCCCAGCGCCCGTTCCATATTATCTCCCAGAACAAACAGCAGAAGCATATTGTTGGCCAGATGCTCCATCCCAAAATGCATGAATACAGCTGTCAGAAGCCGCCAGTATTCCTTGTCATAGAGAAGGGAAGGCTCAAACAGCGCTCCATGAGCGATCATAAATCTCGAATTCTCTGTCGAGCCCTGTGTCTCCAGAAACAGGAATACCAGCACATTCACCGCTATGATCGTGAAATTTACATAAGCGGTTTTTCGGTATCTTTCAAGACCCATACCTTATCTCCTTCTGTCTTATGTAACCCTATTTTATCATAGCCTTCTGCTTTTGTTAAGGTTTATTTAAAATGAAACTTCAGATCGGCAATGCCCACCTCATCTCCCGGCTGCACCGCAGCAGTCTCATTGGCATTGAGACATCTGCCGTTGATATATGTGCCGTTATCCGAATTCAAATCCGTGATCTGATACCCGTCTTTTGTCTCGTCGATTCTGAGATGAAGGCGGCTGACTGTATCCCTGGAGATCACATAATCGCAGAATCCTTCCAGTCTTCCGATAATAAACGGATAGTAAACCACAGGGATTCTTCCCACTCCGTCCTCACTGACCAGGCTGCGCCCCGCTTTCGCCTCTTTCGGCTCCCACAGCGGCACTGTCTCTGTTTTATCTGTATCAAAAACCGGCCGGGCAGAAAACTCCGGGGAATCTTCTTCCTGAAATTTTTCAAAAACCGACTGCCGCTGATCTGGACGGACAGCAGTTTTCAAAGTTTTTCCCGTATTCTGAACTGATTGTGGTGTGTAGGATTTGACAGAATTGACACTATTCAACTGATCTTCCCATGTCTCTTCACTAGATGTCTGATTATAAGAAATATGATTGTAATATGTACTGGCACAAGATGTATGATTTTGAGATGATGATTCATGGAACAGATGAACCCAGGGCAGCCTAAGATTCCATCCCGCATATATGATCATGCCTGCTGCCGAAAGTCCAAATCCCGCTGCCATCAGCCAGAGTCCATATCTCATAAACACAGCGGCCCCTCCAAACACAAAGGCTCCCACCGACAGCGCCAGCATGATGCCTCCCGGCGCCGTATAATAATACCACGGCTTTTTCCCGCCGGCCTGGAAAATCGGTTCCGGCCTTTCGGATTCGTCTTCTCTCCATGACTCTATTTTCTCTTTGGTTATTGTCTCACATTCTTCCGACTCAGATATAGAGTCTATATCTGGACAATTCTCTTTCATCAGCCACCGGAGAAGATTGTCCAGGCCGTAATTCTCTTTCAGGCTTTCCCTGTACAGGCCGTAAGTCAGCACCACCGCTTCTTTGTCCTGATGATCCACTTTCCCCAGCAAAAATTGAAGAAACAGGCTGAACTCATCTGGAAAATTCCCTTTTTTTCCCGGAATGAGGCAGAGAAAGGGCTGATATTCATCTGGATTCACATATATGTAGTCCGGGTCCAGAAGAATCTGTTCTTCTGTCAGAAGATAGTCTTCCATCTTAGTCAATGTCCGGGCGATCCCCAGAAGCAGACGGCGAATCTGGACGGCATTGATGGACTTGGTCTCAAGCATCCTGCTCAAAGGCTGCTTTGAAGTGATTTCATAACAGAATCTGCTGTGATTGTCCGTCTTTTTAATTCTAAACTTCAGCAGCCCCTCTATAGTATTTCCGATCATCATTCTCGCTTCATACCCCTGGTCCTGCATACCCTCCACGCTGATCATAAGGTAATTCTGCCTCATCTCTCTCAAATACTCAATTTCCATATACTGCCCTCTCACTCCTCATCTGCCTGCCCGTCAAATTCAAAAATAGTTATAAGGCGCAGGGCTTCCTCCGGTTCATGCACCCCCGCCGCAATCTCCTTTTCCCAATCCCCGTAATGAATATATCCTTCCACCTTTCCAGAACTTTTGACCACCTGGCCAAAGTTCAGGGATTTTTCCCGGTCTTCTTCCTGATAGCGCAGCTGTTCCACTCTCCAGTGGAGCTTCATCACTTCTGCCGTCTCCACACAACGGCTGTAAGCTGTCCGCACCAGCACGGCCAAAGCGAAGACCACCATAGCCATGACGTAGGAGGCTTCCACCGTCAGGCTGGCTTTGTATTTTTTCATTCACATATTCTCCTTCTCATCTCGCCACAATCCACACACCCACAGGCCACAGGCACACCAGAAACGGCAAGGTTATTTTCCGGAAATTATTTCCGGCAAAAATTTTTTTAAGAATTACAGCCGCGCTCCACACCCAGCTCACAACCAGGCCGCCTGCAAGGAACAGCCACACCTCAGCGGCTGTGAGATACCACGCGCTGGCCAGAAGAAACAACCCATCTCCGGCTCCCACCGCCCCTCTTGTAAGACCGCTCACTGCCAGCACCGCCATTCCCGCCGACAGCCCCGGAACATGGGTTCCCAGTCCGCCGCTCCAGGCCGCTGCCATTCCCGCCAAGCCGCAGACTGCCAGGAGTTTTCCCGAGACAGCGCGGCACTTTATATCTTCTAAAGCCCCTGCGCTCAAACATATCAGCCAAAACCACCTCACCGTTTCACCTCCCTCCCTTAATTTTTTTTCCCGCAGTAAGAACATGGTCCCAGATGCTCCACCTCCGATTTCCATACCGCCTTCGCATAAGCGTTTATGGCTGAACATGAGGGACTGGAGTGATAATGTTTTCCCGACGGCATAATATACACGGTTCCCCCGGCATCGCTGCCGCACCTCGCACATGGGGTGTACCGGCCCCCGCTGTCATTTCTCCGGGATTCCACCTCCCCTGCCGCCACGGCTGTCAGATCGTTGTGGAGATAGTGGCAGGTGCGGCTCACATGGTATCGGGTGCTTTTTTTCCCTACATAGACTATCACGTCCTCCTCTTCTTCCTGATCTCCCTGAGATTTTCCGTCTTCTCCCACCCAGGCTCTCCTAAAGCTCCTGTTCGTCAGCTCCACACTCTCCAGTCCCAGAAAGGAAAAAGGCATCTTCACCTCATAGTCAACCACCAGATCCACCGTCTCCCCGTCCTCCAGAAAGCTGGAGCGGAGCAGGGATACCCGCTCCACAGGCAGATCTTTCAACCCGTTTCTCACCGCCGCTTCCGCGTACGCCCATGCCGCTGCCCTGTTCCAAAAACTCTCCTCCTCTGTATACCGGGAGAGATAGGCCGCCTGGCCGATGTCCTCGCTGACATGCTCTCCCACGGCCTGCACCTGTCTGTGCACATCCATAACCCGAAAAGGCATCATCAAAATAACCCCCGCAAAGAGAAACAGAGGAAGCACCAGGGCCGCCTCCAGCGTCAGGCTGGCGGAGGCGGACAGAGACGACCTTTTTCTGCCGATTAAATTTTTTATTTTAAGGATTCGTACTTGGAGAGTCACGCTTCGTTTTTTTATTTTTTCTTTCACACAGAAAAAGGGCATCTTTCTCCACCTCCGTCTTGTCTGTCTAATATGCCTTCTCTGCCGCCGCCTCCAGAGAGTAGCCGGTCTGGCTGCCTGTGAGCCTTTTTACAAACGGCAGGGCGAAAAACACATGTTTTCCACTTGCCTCCCCCCTGATATCCACATACCAGGCACAATTTTTAATAAGAAATCCCTGTTTCTCCATCCCGATATTCATCTGCATCAGGTCCAGCATCCTCATATGCTTTTCCGACGGATTCTCTTTGAGAAGAAGCAGTTTCAGATATCCTTCATAGTTAAAGCCTCTGTCAAAACCTGCCCCTTCTTCTCCCTCCAAGGTCCTGCTGCTGCCCAATTCAAGGAGCCCGTCCAGGCTCATCCTCCACTCCCCGCCGGATTTCCAAAGCGGAACCTTTCCGCCGGACATCAGTATTCTCAGATCCGATATGGACTCTCCCACAGCCCATATGCCCATGATCAGACACGCGCCGATCTCCACCAGCGGCGCCAGCCCTGCGCCTCCTGCGATCACAAGGGCCAGCCCGCGGGCTTCCTCTCTCTTTTGGGAATCCGACAGAATGTGGATCAAATTCAGCCCCTCCCTGACGGCAAACAGCTCCGCAACCGTCTTCTCCAGATTCTCCCTGTCCTGATCTTTTCCCTGAAGGATATATTCCAGCTCATACTTCACCGGACGCTCTCCCTCATCTAATGCGCTGGAGAAAAAATGTCCGCAGTACTCGTCGATTATCACCCTGTCTGTCACTGAACTGCCCGCGCCGCCCCTCTCTCCCTGGCTTCCCGGCGTCTTTGAGGGAAACTGCCCGGAGGAAAGCGCCGCATTGGAGATCTCTGTCCCTTCCGGCATCACCACACCCAAAAGCCCTGTCTCCGCCAGACTCTGCACCTGGTCTAAAAGATTCTGTTTCTCCTTGTCTCCCGAACCGTATTCCGTGGAAATCCCGCTGGCTCTGTATCCCTCTCTCCACAGATCCGCCGCCGGAGCCAGGGAGGGCTCCTCATCTTCGTCATCGTCATCATCGTTGTAGACCGGCTCACTCTCCCCATCGGGGCTTTCCGGACTTCCCACCCGGAACACACGATGATCTGACCTTGTGACTCTACCATAGCAGAAAGCCTCCCGGGAGTTTTCCCCGCCCCGGCCGGACTGCCCCGCAGATGCCAGATCTCCCAAAAGCCAGCCTACCATCTCCTCGGTTTCCTCCAGCAGCTGCAGATTCTCCTCCGCAGTTTCCTTCTGATTCAGAAATTCCCGATGCCTTTCTCCGTCCCGGGCTATGTAAGTATCATAGGGATTCCACTGGCTTTCAAAAAGCTGGCCTCTGTCAGCCTGCAGATCCGGCTTCACCCGGTCTATATCGTCTCGGGACTCCTTCTGCTTTTGTTTCAAAATCTCTGCCTGTTTTTCATACGCCTCCAGCAGCTTGGGATACTGCTTTGCCGCCTTGCGGTAATCTTTTGCGGCATTGTAGAACGTCCACCCGTTATCTGAGTCCAAAGCCGACTGCACATCCTCCTTCAGACTCTCCTGCTCCCTGATATTCTCAAGCAGCTTCTCCGTGGCCTTCTCCAGCTTCCGCACCTCTTTTTCCTGCCCTCTGTAGGCATCTGTAAGGCTTCCGGCGCCGGCCCCCTCCGCCACATCCTTCAAAAACTGCTCCCCCTCCTGGGGCTGGAACAAAAACTGGCTGACCGCGCCATACTTCATGTACTTCAAAACCTCATCCGCCATATGCTCTCCCCCGTCGTCGGCGATTCCGATGATCCCTGCCACCTCCATGGATTTAAGCTCCATAGGATACCAGTTATTCACCGTCAGATACTCCTCCACATAGTTCTCCAGGCTGGCGGTCAGCTCCTCCGAAACTCCGTACTCCAGAGCCAGAATCTGATACTCATCCCACAGCTGGCGGTGATAGCGGCTGAACAATGTGTCCAGCCCGCTGTTAACCGCTGTCTGAAAATAGTATTTAGAACCAGCTGTCCTGGCCGATTCCAGCATCACACAGAGAAGAGCCGCCACACTCAGCAGACACATGCTGAGAAACACGGTAATTTCTCCTCTTGCCTTCATCAGTACACCTCTTTTGCCTGCTTGTTGATCTCCGTGAAAATGCTCTGCAGAAGGGTGTTTATCTGCCCTTTAAAAACGATAACCAGACCGACCAAAACCACCAGTATCAACACAACCTCGATAACTCCCACACCGTCTTCTTCCTGGAAAAACGCTCTCATCTCATTATTCATCATGGATATTTTCCTCCTTCAACCCATCGCCATAACCGCCGGAACCATGATAATCACCATGACCACAATCAACATGAGAAACAGGGGCGCCATGAGTTTTGTCCTGGCCTCCTCACCCATGCGTTTAGCCGCATGTTTCTGTTCCTCCCATGCCGTCGTCATCTCCTGTTCCAGCAGCTGGTTCAAATTTTTTGTCCCTGTCTTCCTGTTCTGTTCCAGAAGACTGCTCAGTTTTATATAACACTGGTGCTGACACCGTTTTCCGAACTGACTAATGGCGGCTCCTTCCGGAATCCCGTACTGCATCTGGCTCAATGTCAGCGCCATCTCCTCGTAGACGGGGCGGGGCTCTTCCCCTGTCCGCTCCCGCTTTTTCTCGTAATTTCTTACTATCCGTTCCCACGCTTTCCCCACTGTGAGTCCGGCTCCCAAGTACACCATCAGCTGGTAAATCACATCCGCGTAGTCCAGAAGAAGCTGCTGCTTCCGGTGTTTTTTCTTCTTCTCCTCCTTCGACTTCTCCTGTCTGGCGAGAAGCGCCGCCATGATCACCCCCAGCAGCGGCAGAAACAGGTAGGTTCTGCTCCCCTTCTTCCTGTACCGTATCGGTTTTCCTTCATATTCCCGGGGCAGAACCACATAGCGCTCCTGCCGGCCCTCGCTGTCGGATCTGCAGATCTGCTCCTCCAGAGCCCGGATCACCTGCTCTTCGGGCGTGCGCCGGGGCGGCCGCGCCTTGACAGAAATCTGGGTTTCTTTCTCATGGACACCGTCTGTCAGAACCACATCCAGCAGGACCTCCGCCCCCTCCTCAGGAATATGTTCCCTGTTGATTCTCCCAAAGGAATCTATAATCTCCGGCTCTCTGCTTTTCCACACCGCCCGGACTCCTATGTCGTCAAACAAGGTTTTCAGCTCCAGGTCATTCCACACCTGGTCAAGAGACTGGTTCTCACCCAGAATCATCTGCGGCAGGCCCGCAGCAAGCTCCTCGAACACTGCTTCCGCCTCCTCTTTCGTGTACTGCAGAGAGGAAATTTCCACCCTGCAGGCAAGAGGCTCCTCGTAAATTCCGTCCACCAGAAACTCATAGGTTTTTCCGTCCCGGCCGTAGGCTTCCCGTTCCAGATAGCCCTGGCGAAGGTTGTCCTCGGCCTGCTCCCCATAATACGCCGCCCCGCACAACACCAGCCCTCCCCCGATGCACAGCAGCTGTTTCTTCCATATCTTTGACCGCTCTCTCCCCATATTTCCCCACCTATGCCACTCTGATATCCAAAATCTTCCTCGACAGGTAACAGGACAGGGCATATACTGCAAGACAGCAGCTCATGATGATTCTCCCCAGAACCGTGTCGTACATCATCTGAAAAAATCCGGGAGAAGTCATGTCGATATAGACGATCATGAAAAACGGAATAAAGCTCATAACCTTCTGCTCAAACTGCACCGACGCCGTCATGGTGCGGATCTCCTCCTTGACCTGGCTCTGATCCTCCATCACCGACACGGTGCGGCTGATAATCGATACCAGCCTCCCCCCGCTCCTCCTGGCAATCTGAAATATCTGGGCAAAACGCTCCGCCTCCTCGAGCCCGCTTCTTACTGCGAAGTTCTGCAGAACCTCCTCCACCGTCCGGTTCATCTTAATCTCTCCTGTCATGAAGGCAAACTCCCGCACGATCATTTCCCCCGGACCATAAAGCCGCTCCAGCTCCCGGCAGCTGGCCTCCACCGCGTTCTCTGCCGAGTATCCGGCGCTCAAAAACCCTGACATAATCTGAATAGCCTCCTTAAACTGAAGCTCCAGTTTCCTCAGCTGGTCCTTTCTCCATTGCTTTTCATAAAATACAGGATAGACGCAGGAGGCAGCGGCGCATAAAACAAAGGCCGTCATGCTGCGGTAACAGGCGTAGGCCACTGCTGCCGCCATGCAAATCCCCTGTCCCAGGGCCAAAAGCCTCCGTCTGATACCCATAGGCCCCACCACGTCCCTGCTTCCGGGGCCAGGACTCCCGCGTCCTGCATCCCGGCGCCCGAAGTCCCTGCGTTCAGCATTCTTCCCCCGCCCGCCGCAGTTTCTCCCGATTTTTAAGTTCTCCCTTTTCTTTAAGGCCTCCGTCTTCGAACTGGTAGAGTTCGTGAAGCCGAATCTCCCCTTCCTCATAATTATCCACCTCCACAATCCACAATACTCTTCTGCTCTTGTCTCCGATGCGCCCCAGGTGAATGAGGATGTCCAGCGCCGACGCGATCTGGCTCCGGATAGCTGCCAGAGGCAGGTCCGCCCCCATGAGAACCATGGTCTCCAGGCGGGCCACCATGTCTTTCGGGCTGTTGCCGTGGCCGCTGCTCATGCCCCCGTCGTGCCCTGTGTTATAGCTGTTCAAAAGCTCCAGAGCCTCTTTCCCCCTGACTTCCCCCACGATGATCCTGTCCGGGTTCATGCGCAGAGAGGCTCGTATCAGATCGCCTATTCCGATGGCGCCCTCCCCCTGGGAGTTGGCCGTGCGGGTCTCTAAACGGATCAGATTCTTTACCTGCTGTATCTGCAGCTCCGCCGAATCCTCGATGGTAATCACCCGCTCATCTTGGGGAATATAGGCGGACAGGGCATTTAAAAACGTCGTCTTCCCCGAGTTCGTTCCCCCGCTGATAAAGATGTTGTAACCTGCCCGGACCAGTTTTTTTAAAAATTCCGCCGCCTCAAAACTGACTGTCCCCGACTCGATCAGCATGTTCATGGTAATCTGCCTCGGAAACTTTCTGATGGTCACGACAGGGCCGTCCAGGGAGATGGGAGGCAGCACCACATGGACCCTGGAGCCGTCGGGCAGCCGGGCATCCGCGATGGGCGATGCCACATTGACCGTCCGGTTCACCTGGCTCACCATCTGCTGAATCATATCTTCCAGCTGTTCTAAGGAGTCAAACTCCTGGTCCCACAGCTCCATACGGCCCCTTCTCTCCACAAACACATGCCCCGGCCCGTTGATCATAACCTCCGTAATATCCGGGTCGTCGATGAGCTGCTGGAGAATATCCAGTTTGCGGAAAGAATTAAACAGCGCCGCCCGAAGCTCTATCCTCTCCTTGAGAGGAAGATACTCCCTCTCCCCCTTCTCCATGATCAGCCTGTCGATAAGCTCATACAGCTCCTCATCATTTATATCCCTGTTGCCGCTGACTTCCTGGCGTATCTGCTCTCTCAGCTCCTCCCTGATTCCTCTCCGCCTTTGAGCCCGCTCTCCCCGGACGTCCTTTTTCCTGCCCCCCTGGACTCTCCCCTTATGCCGCCGCTCTGCCTCCTGCCGCCTTCCCCCGTTTTTCCCAGACTCTGTTCTCCCTCTTTTCACAGCCATGTTCTCTCCCCGTCCCGATCACTGTTTCACATTTTCCTGACTCCCGCCGATCTATCCCAAAGCTCTCACCTCCAGGGTATCCCCTTGAGGAGAGTTCTCACATAATCTCCCAGCTCCCCCCACAAAAGCTGCTCCATGTAGGTATCCTTTCTCCCGAAACTGCTGTGGTAGGGCAGCTTTACCCGGCGGATTCTGTCCTTTAAATCTTCCCTTTTGGAAACCTGAAGGTACTCATCGAACTCCTCCAGCTTCGCCGCCGACACGCTGTCCTCCTTCACCGGCATAAAGATCACGTCACATCCTGCCAGAACCGGTATCATATTACACACCACCTGTCCCAAATCCACAATCACATACTCGTACCCGCACTCCACAGCGGCCTGCTCCACCAGGAGCGCCGCTTCCTCCCCGGTCAGCTGCTCCAAATCCTCCGGGTATCGTATAGGGGGAATGTAATCCATATCTTTCCAGGTATAAGCCATGCTCCGAAGCCTCATGACCCCGAAATCCTCCTGTCTGAAAAAGTACAGCACATCAGACAGATCCCCTCTGCATTCCCCGTCGATGAGCCTGGAAAAGCCGGCAAAGGCCTCAAAGCTTATATACAGCACCTTGCTGTCTCTGGCCAGCTGCTGGCCCATGGTAAGCGCCAGGGAGGTCTTGAGGCACCGGCTCACCGGAGAATAGATGCCGATGATCCTGGCCCTTTTTCCCACGGCGACCAGCATAGGCTGAGGTTTTTCGCAGTAATATGCCATGACCTCCCGTATCACGCTGTCCGCCGACTGATACTTGTAGACGCTTGGGTAACTTCCCGACGCAGGCACCACCTCCCCCTCCGCCAGGGTGACCACCGCCTTGGCGCCGATCTCCTCCGCGGCCTTGGAGGGCGTGCTGCTTCCCACCAGAAGGATCTCTATAGGATGGTGTTTCCCGTACTCCTTCAGGGTTTCCATAGATGTAAACGGCACAACCATAAAAGGCACTTTCTCTTTCTGGTTCACCACGTCGGCAAACCGCTCTGCATAGCCGGCATCTACATCGTAGACTGCCATGATCTTCTCCATGATGCCTCCTTTCTCTTTCATATGGTTCCGGACAAGTCAGCACAAAATTTCCAGAACCATATACCACACGCAGCCTCCCAGCAGGCAGAGGCCCAGGGGGATCACCACATGTTTTCCGTCTCTCGATGCCCGGTAGTAGGGCACCGCTTCTCTTGTGAGGAACAACCGCCTGATGTAGGCGAAAAAATATCTCAGACGCTGATAAAGATTCTTATATATCAGCATTTTCAGAAAAGCCAGAAAGGCTCCTATGAAAAATCCGTACAAAATAACACATGCGCCGGCCTTGAATCCCAGATATCCGGCTATCAGGGCCATAAGCTTCACATCCCCGGCCCCGATCATGCGGAGATGAAACAGAGGAAACCACAAGGCGGTCACTGCCGCAAGCCTCGCCATGTAAAAAGCCGTCTGCCCCGTTCTGCCGCCTGCCGGGGACATCTGCCATGTGATCCCCAGACCGCACACACAGGCACAGACACACCACCAGTTGGGAATTCTCTGCTCCCTGACATCATACCAGGCGCCTCCCAGCAGAACAACTGCCAAAAGTCCTGTTCTCAGATAAATAGACACTCCACCTCCCCCATACATCTCTGTCTTCTGCGGAAATCTCTGTCCGAAACGGACGGTACAATCTGAACCATAATCTGAATCGCTTGTTAAGCACTTGTGAATTGTGCTGACTGTTACTCTATTATGCACGCTGCAGTGCAAAATGTCAAGAACTTTTTTATGTCCTCGTTGACCATCTCCCGGTAAAATGGTAAAATAGAGTTAATTTCCATGTATAAAAATTCCATTTCCGAGGATAATAACCTGTATCAAACTTTGGGAGATGACATATATGAAGCATGGAAAAAAGATAAGTACTGCTTTGACCAGATTCAGAGAACGGCAGGCTCTTCGGGCAGAGATCGAGCAGACGCGCCACAGCATCGATTCGGCAAGGAATCATTTTGAACAGGTAGTGGACCCGACTCTCATCGACTGCTATATCTATGAACTGAACGCGGCGCAGCTGCGGTATCAGTTTCTGCTCCGCAGCTTTAAGAATCTGGAAGCAGAACCACAGAGCTCTTCTCTGTCCTGACCGCTGCAGGCAGCAGGTATCTGGCGGCCACACAGGTTCCGGCGCCGGGCTTTCTCTGTCCGGCAGGAATCTTTCTGACAATCACGCCGCGTCTCTTGTCATAGCCGGTATGGACAGCATGACGGCCGGGGGGCTGTCTTAAAATTTATGGAGGTACAGTGTTATGGCACGTAGCAAAAAAGAACTGGGAACCGGATTCATCACAGAAACTGACCGATATCTCTTCGGGGAAGGAACCCACTATGAGATTTACAAGAAACTAGGAGCTCATCCAAAGACTTACCGCAGAAAAGAGGGCATGTATTTCGCTGTGTGGGCGCCTCATGCCCAGTCTGTCAGCGTGGTGGGCGATTTCAACAACTGGAATCCTGATGCCACTCCCATGGCGGTTCTGGACACCTCCGGCATCTACGAAGTATTTGTGCCGGGGCTTGGAGCGGGTCAGCTGTACAAGTACGCCATCACCACCACAGACGGAAAAGTGCTTTTCAAGGCTGATCCTTACGCCTTTGAGGCAGAATACCGCCCCGGCACCGCTTCCATCACAGCCGACATCTCCGGTTTTGCCTGGAAGGACGACGCCTGGATGCAGAAGAGAAAAGAGACGGATCTTTTGTCCTCCCCCCTCTCCATCTACGAGGTTCACTTAGGCTCCTGGAAGAAGCAGAACCGGGAGGAAAAGGATGGATATTACACCTACATAGAAGCCGCCCACGAGCTGGCAGACTATGTGAAAAACATGGGTTACACCCACATAGAGCTCATGGGTATCGCGGAACACCCCTTTGACGGTTCCTGGGGCTATCAGGTGACAGGGTACTATGCCCCCACTTCCCGCTACGGCACGGCCAAAGAGTTCATGTATTTCGTCAACTACATGCACAAAAAAGGCATCGGCGTCATTCTGGACTGGGTTCCCGCCCATTTTCCCAAAGATGCCCACGGACTGGCGGACTTCGACGGCCAGCCCCTTTATGAATACGCGGATTCCAGAAAGGGCGAGCACCCTGACTGGGGAACCAAGGTGTTCGACTACGAGAAGCACGAGGTGTCCAACTTCCTTATCTCCAACGCCCTGTACTGGATCGAACAATACCACATCGACGGACTGAGGGTGGATGCCGTCGCCTCCATGCTGTATCTGGACTACGGACGTTCCGCCGGCAGCTGGATAGCCAACAAATACGGCGAGAACAAGAACCTGGAGGCCATCGAATTCTTTAAGCACCTCAACAGTATCGTGAGCCAGAGATGCAACGGGGCCATGGTCATCGCCGAGGAATCCACCGCGTGGCCCATGGTTACAGGCAGGCCTGAGGACAACGGGCTGGGCTTTAAGTTCAAGTGGAACATGGGCTGGATGCACGATTTCCTGGAATACATGAAGCTGGACCCGTATTTCCGCAAATTCAACCACCACAAGATGACTTTCGGCATGACCTACGCAACCAGCGAGAACTTTATTCTGGTTCTGTCCCACGATGAGGTGGTTCATCTGAAATGTTCCATGATCAACAAGATGCCCGGACTGGACGATGACAAATTTGCCAATCTGAAGGTGGGCTACACTTTCATGATGGGACATCCGGGCAAGAAGCTCTTGTTTATGGGACAGGATTTCGGCCAGCTCCACGAGTGGGATGAGAAGGTCTCCCTGGACTGGTATCTGGCTGAGGAGCCGCCCCACAAGGATCTGCAGAACTATTTCAGGGACCTGCTCCACATATACAAAAAATATCCTGCCATGTACAGCCTGGACTATGACTGGGACGGCTTCCAGTGGATCAACGCCAACGACGGCGACCGCAGCATCTTCAGCTTTATCCGCCGTCAGAAAACCGGGAAGCAGAATCTGCTGTTTATCTGCAACTTCACGCCTGTGGCGAGACCGGACTACCGGGTAGGCGTTCCCAGGAAAGGCAGCTATGCCCTGATTCTGGATCAGACTCATGGCCTCTACAGGCCCGGCGACGAGAAAGTGACTTACCGCTCCGCCAAATCCGAGTGCGACGGACAGCCCTTCTCCTTCGCCTACCCTCTGCCCGCCTACGGTGCCGCCATATTCCGTTTCTAGGGAATATGGCTCTGAAAAAATATCCTGCAATCCCGGCTTCGGTCGTCCATCCTCCAGATGAACGTCCAAAAGCCGGGATTTCCTGTACTGTTCACAGGGCCCTGTGAACCCAGCAGCATTTTCTCATTTAAAATCGACTGTAATTCTTAATAAAAATCCCTCTACCTTTTTGTCTTCTCCCGTTGTATACTGTTTCTATAATAGATAATGGGGTCAATGTCCCCCCGCGGCTTTGAACCCGCCAAAACGGAGGTGCTTTGTATGCAGACTATTTTGGTTTGTGATGACGATAAACAGATTGTAGAAGCCATAGATATCTACCTGACCGGCGAGGGATTCCAGGTTATCAAGGCCTATGACGGCTACGAGGCCCTGGAGCTCTTAGAGGTCAACCAGGTGGATCTGATGATCATAGATGTGATGATGCCCGGCCTGGACGGCATAAGAACAACCTTGAAGGTGAGGGAGAACAGCAGCATCCCCATCATCATACTGTCCGCCAAGTCGGAGGATAACGACAAGATTCTGGGACTCAACATCGGGGCTGACGACTATATCACCAAGCCCTTCAACCCCCTGGAGCTGGTGGCCAGAGTCAAGTCCCACATCCGCCGTTACACCCAGTTGGGCAACCTGTCCCAGCAGAACGTGGAGAACGTGTACAAGTGCGGCGGGCTTCTCATCCACGACGACAACAAAGAGGTTTTCGTGGACGGAGATCCCATCAAGCTGACGCCTATTGAGTACAACATCCTTCTGCTCCTTGTGAAGAACGCCGGAAAGGTATTCTCCATTGATGAGATTTACGAACAGATATGGAACGAAGAGGCTATCGGGGCAGACAACACCGTGGCAGTACATATCCGTCATATACGGGAAAAGATCGAGATCAACCCCCGCGAGCCCCGGTACCTAAAGGTAGTGTGGGGCGTAGGGTACAAGATCGAGAAACAGCAGGAGTAACAACCCATGGAGAGAGACATCTGGCCCGTAAGTTTAAAAAAACAGTTTTTGCTTCTTCTCCACGCCGCCTTCCTCCTGGTGTTCCTGTGGGGCATCTCATTTATTTATTTTAACGAAAACTATGGACGGGGGCTGAACTGGATTCAGGAGGAGTCCTACGCCGACACCCTGTCTTTTACAGAACAGCTGGAGTCCGACGTGGAGATGATTTTCAAATATGTAAAATATAAAGACCTGTTTGAGACAGAGGGAAAGCTGGACTATAACAAGGACATGGTCTGTGTCACCTTCTCCTCCGGCAAGACTCTCATCTACACGCTCAACGACATGGTCCGGATGGCAAAAAGCCATGGCTACTATCTGACTGACACCTTTCAGGTGGCCGGCGGTCCCGTGGTGCATGAGAGAGATACAAAAAATGCAGTCATCCCTCTCATCGAGTGGAAGACTTATGATCCCAACGCTGCAGAACACTACATGGAGCCCGGAGACGCCTACGCCACCAGGGAGGAGCTTTCTGTCGAAGTCCTCACCATGCTGGGAGAGTATTACCAGATCCAGTATAACTATATAGACCGCCCGTCCAATCTCTATTTCCGGGTATCCTACATGGACCAGTACGGGGTGGAACGGCTCTACACCAACGCGGAACAGTACCCTTTAGAGGACTTAAAAAAACTTGGCCGCTATCTGTATCTGTCCGGCGACTCCATTCTCATCGACACCAACTTACAGTACATTCCAAAAAATATTACGTCGGAACTGGAAAATTATAATCTCTACGACAACAACAATTATTACATCATCCTCGGCCTGGACACCAGGTATCCCAACACGGACCCCTACTCCGCAGCCCACAATGTCTACACCAGGATACGGGTAAACTACATCACAGGCCTGATCTTATTCGGCATCGGAACCGTGGGGCTGCTTGTGACTCTCGCGTATTTAAGCTGGCTGTCCGGCTACCAGACCCCGGATCGCTCTGTGGTAACCCTGGCGCATTTTGACCACATTCCCATGGAGTGCAGCCTGATTCTCGCGGTTTTCTGCCTGCTGCTCTTCCACTTCATCATCGACAGAGCCGGGGCAAAGCTGGCCGGCCTGCTTCTCAACCAGCGGCACAGGAATTATTTTGTGGTCATGAGCCGCTGGACCTCCGCCTATCTGGTCTGTCTTGCGGAGGGGTTCAGCCTGCTGAGACAGTATAAGGCCCACAGCCTGTGGCATGACTGCCTTCTCTGCCGTGTGTGGAGATGGTCCGTAGACGCCTTGAACGGCGCCACCTTCCCCGCCCGGACAACTGCCTGCTTTCTCGGATACGTGGCTGGCAACGGGGTTCTTGTGTCCATATGCTGTTATCTGTACCAGAACCGGGAGCTCCTGCCAGTACCGTTTTTGTACCTGCTTCCTGTTATTGTAATGCTGTGTTTCCAGGTCTGGACATTTCTGCTCCTGTACCGGGATTCGGCAGAGTCAGAACGGATCGCCTTCGGCATCTTCAAAATGTCCGAGGGGGATACCAGCTACAAGATCGACACCACCGGCTTCTCCGGCAAAGGGACAGGCCTTGCCCAGACCCTTAACAATATCGGAGACGGCCTCGAGACGGCTCTCCAGGAGAAGGTGAAAAGCGAGCGGCTGAAAGCCGACCTGATCACCAACGTCTCTCACGATATCAAGACGCCCCTCACTTCTATCATCAACTATGTGGATCTTCTGAAGCGTGAAAAAATCCAGGACAAAAAAATCCAGAACTACCTGGATGTCCTGGACCAGAAATCCCAGCGCCTGAAAACACTCACCGAGGATCTGGTGGAGGCGTCCAAGGCCAGCTCCGGCAACCTGAAGCTGGAGATCGCCAACATTGACCTGGTGGAGCTGATCCATCAGACTAACGGAGAATTTGAAGAGAAGTTCCAGCTGCGCCATCTGGAGCTGGTCGCCGGCCTTCCTCCCGAGACAATCCTCATAGCCGCCGACGGCCGCAGGCTGTGGCGAGTGCTGGAAAACCTGTACAACAACGCTTTCAAATATGCCATGGAACACAGCCGCGTGTATGTAGATGTAATCAGAAAAAAAGACTATGTGTATTTCACCATAAAAAATGTGTCGGAAAATCCTTTGAACATCAATGCCGACGAGCTGACAGAGCGATTCGTGCGGGGTGACGTGGCCCGCACCACAGAGGGAAGCGGGCTGGGGCTTTCCATCGCCAAAAGCCTTACTCTCCTCCAGGGCGGAAAGTTTGATCTCTATATTGACGGAGACCTGTTCAAAGCCCAGGTGGGCTTTCCCGTCCTGTCAGAAGAGGCTTCCCAGTGATTTGTATTTTAATCTCAAAAAACAGGCCCCGGGAGACTGTGTTCTGTGTGAACCACAGCCTCCCGGGGCAGTCACAGTTACATTCACATCTGTCCCATCAGGTTCACCATCTCAACGGCGGACAGAGCGCAGTCATATCCCTTGTTGCCCGCCTTGCTTCCCGCCCTGGCGATGGCCTGCTCAATATTTTCCGTGGTAATCACCCCGAACAGCACCGGAACCCCTGTGGACAGCCCCACCTGGGCCACTCCCTTTGACACCTCATTGCACACATAGTCATAGTGGGTGGTATCTCCCCGGATCACGGCTCCCACGCAGATGACCGCGTCGTATCTGCCGGATTTCGCCATCTTGGCAGCTGCCACCGGAATCTCAAAGGCTCCCGGAACCCATGCCGCCGTGATATTCTCCTCCTCAACACCGTGGCGTACCAGACCATCCACGGCGCCGCCCAGCAGCTTGCTGACAATAATCTCATTAAATCTTGAGGCCACGATCCCCACCTTCATGCCCTCCGGCGCTACTACTTTTCCTTCCAGTACCCGAATCTCTTTCATGTTGTTTCCTCCTGAAATTTTTATTTATGATTATTTTTTATTTCTAATTTTGGGGCCTTCCCGGCCTGCCGCCAGTCATTTCCGGTAATCCGGCCATAATTCTACACACGGATTTTCTCAAATATGTGGCCCATTTTTTCCTGTTTTGTCTTCATATAAAACGCGTCATACTGCTGGGGGACGATCTCGATGGGGACCCTCTCCTGAATCCTCAGCCCGAAGTCTCCCAGACCGTACACCTTTAAGGGATTGTTAGTCAGAAGCCTGAGAGACTTCACCCCCAGATCTGCCAGTATCTGAGCTCCCACCCAGTATTCCCTGAGATCCGGCGCGAACCCCAGACTGATGTTTGCCTCCACGGTATCCATGCCTTTCTGCTGGAGTTCGTATGCTTTCAGTTTGTTGATCAGACCGATTCCCCGGCCCTCCTGGCGCATGTACAGGATAATCCCCCGACCTTCCTCCTCCACCATCTCCATGGCCGTCTGAAGCTGATTGCCGCAGTCGCACCTCAGAGAGCCGAAGGTATCTCCTGTGAGGCACTCGGAATGCACTCTGCACAGAACCCCCTCCCCGTCTCCCATGTCTCCCTTTACCAGGGCTACATGGTGCTCTCCGGTGATATCGTTGACATAACCGTATATCTGAAAATGTCCGTATTTGGTAGGCATATCTGCGCAGGCCTCCCGCACCACATGTTTCTCGTGTATCCGGCAGTAGTTCTGCAGATCTTTTATGGTGATAAACTTCAGGCCGTGGTCTTTCGCCAGCTTCCACAGACGCGGGGTGCGCATCATGGTGCCGTCGTCTTCCATGATCTCACAGCACACGCCGCACTCTTTGAGCCCTGCCAGCCGCATCAGGTCCACCGTCGCCTCTGTGTGACCGCCTCTCACAAGCACGCCGCCTTTTCTGGCAATCAGAGGAAATACATGACCCGGTCTGCGCAGCTGTTCCGGCCTGGTGTTCTCATCTACACATTTCATCATGGTAAAAGACCTCTCCGCCGCCGAGATGCCTGTGTCCGTGTCTATGTGGTCGACAGACACCGTAAATGCCGTGCTGTGGTTGTCGGTATTCTCCGCCACCATAGGCGGAAGCCCCAGGCGGGAAGCCAGCTCCCCGCTCATGGGAGTACAGATAAGTCCTTTGGCGCGGCACGCCATAAAGTTGATGTTCTCCTGGGTCGCAAACTGGGCGGCGCAGATCAGATCCCCCTCATTCTCTCTGTCCGGGTCGTCTGTGACCAGAATCATTTTTCCCGCCCGAAGGTCCTCAAGCGCTTCTTCGATAGTATTGTAAACCTCGCTCATTGTCCTGTTCCTCCTTTTCCAAAACCTGGTCTATTTATGGCTTTTTATAGATCTTTATGACAGATATTCCCTCAGAAAATCCATGGTGAGGCTGCCAGGCGGAGCGCTCTGAGTCCCCGCAGCGCTTCCATGCGCTTCCTGAGCAGCCGCACCCGCGGCGCCTTCCCATGCCCCCAGAAGACGCTCCACATATTTTCCGACTATATCATTTTCCAGATTAACTCTATCTCCCGGGCTTTTTCTTAAAAGGGTAGTCTCTTCTCCCGTGTGAGGTATCACCGACACCCGAAAATCATGGTCTGCCACCGCCGCCACCGTCAGGCTGATCCCGTCGATGCACACGGAGCCTTTCTCTACAATCAGTCTCAGAATCTCCGGAACAGTCTCTATGGTGACCCAGACGGCATTCTCCTCTTTCTTTAGGCTGGTGATGATCCCTGTCCCGTCGATGTGGCCTGACACCAGATGCCCTCCGAACCGTCCGCCTGCCGCCATGGCGCGCTCCAGATTCACGTAATCTCCCGGATGCAGACCGCCCAGGCTGCTCCTCCGCGCGGTCTCCGCCATGACATCTGCCGTAAACCCGTCTCTCTGGAGAGAAACCACTGTCAGACAGACCCCGTTCACCGCAATACTGTCTCCAATCTTCGTTCCCTCCAGAACTTTTTTCGCCCCTACGGCGATTTTCCCGGAATTTCCCGTGAGAGCTATGGAACGGATTCTTCCCGTCTCTTCTATAATTCCTGTGAACATCTTCCCTCACCTCCCTGTTCTGCCTGGGGTAATCTGTTTTCAACCTTATAATTTATCAGAATATCCTCCCCCGTCATGGAAACCTTCTGAAGTTTCAGTTTCACAGCCTCATCCGGCCATCTTACGCCGATGCCTTCCACCGCGGTCCTGGCCCCGGTTCCGCCGAATATTTTCGGAGCCACAAACACGTTCACTTCCTGTACGATTCCTGCGCGCAGAGCGCTGTCATTGAGCCGGGCCCCGCCTTCCAGAAGAATGCTGTCCAGCCCCTGGTCCCCAAGATATTCCATCAGCCTGCGCAGATCCACTTGGCCCCGGCTGTCCGGCAGGGAAATCACTTTTGCTCCCATGTCCTTCAGCCGCGCTTCCTTCTCCTCCATATCCGAGGTTATCTCGCCGCAGGCGATGACTGTCTGGTACTCCCCGGCCGTCTGGCAGATCTGGCTGTTCTCCGAAATTCCAAGGCGGCTGTCGCAGATGATCCGCACCGGACTTTTCTTACCCTCTGTCCGAACGTTCAGCAGCGGGTCGTCTGCCAGCACCGTCCCGATGCCCGCCATGATCCCCATATAATTGTGGCGCAGCTCATGGACCAGGGCTCTGGATTCCTCTCCTGTTATCCATTTGGAAGCCCCTGTCTTGGTGGCAATCTTCCCGTCGGCGGTCATGGCGTATTTCATGACCAGATAGGGGGTTTTGGTGGTGATGTAATGAAAAAATACCGGATTCAGGCTGTCACATTCCTCTTTCATAAATCCCTCCGCCACCTCCACACCGGCCTGGCGCAGTGTCCGGATTCCTTTTCCCGCCACCTGAGGATTAGGGTCCTTGGAACCTATGACTACTTTGGCAATCTTCTGTTCCAGTATGGCCTGGGTACACGGCGGTGTCCTCCCGAAATGGCAGCACGGCTCCAGCGTCACATACATGACGGCTCCCTCGGCCCTCTCTGTCAGAGAAGCGATGGCATTGCGCTCTGCGTGCAGTTCCCCGCATCTGGCATGATAGCCTTCCCCTATGATCCTGCCGTCCTTTACAATCACCGCTCCCACCATGGGATTCGGGTTGGTCCAGCCTCTCCCTCTCTCGGCCAGCCTTATTGCCCGCTCCATATAATCTCTGTCTGTCATATTTTCCCCCATATCTCCCTGCCATAGGTCTTCGCTTTATAAAACACAAGTTTCCTGTAAAGAACCGTGAATCCCGGGCAGCGGAACCTTCACAAAAAATCCCTGTCAGAATATTCTGCAGGGACTTGACTTATCTTACACTGAGTTTATGACGGCTGATTCCGTGACTTTCTTTGCAGAAATCCGGTTAATTTCGAATCCGGTTACATCCACAAACAAAAGCTCTGAAACGGGAACTCCCATCTCAGAGCATATACATTGATTCCACGGCAAACAGCCACCATATATCAATCATCTTCTTCCATCCAGACTGTACTGTCGGCTCCGGAATCTCACCGGATCAACCTTTCGGCTCGCGGGCTTTACCGCCGGTAGGGACTTGCACCCTGCCCTGAAGACTCACTATTCACTTTCTGTTGATTTATCTATCTTAGCACAGGCAACGGGGATTGTCAACCGCAAATATTGGTCAACAAAGGAGGAGACCGATACTATCCGAATATCCTCCACCCGCAGATGAAATTATTTCTCCACCAGGAGCTCAAAGACCGGTGCACCACCTTGCCGTTGCTGGAGGAGGCGTCGATGACTGTTCCGCTGCCTGCCACGATTCCCACATGGCCGCTTACCACGATGATGTCCCCTGCCTGAAGGTTGTTAAAATTGGTAATCTTTGTGTATTTGCCCACGCTGCGCCAGCCGGAGGAAGTAATATAGCTCTGCCGGACGCCCACCTGATTCAGACACCAGTACACAAAGCCTGAACAGTCAAAGGAGTTGGGGCCTTTTGCTCCGTACACATAGGGACAGCCCAGCTTGGAACTGGCGACGGATATGAGGGCGCTGGCTCCGCCGCCGCTTCTTCCTGAAGAGCTGCTTCCTGTTCCTCCTGAGGAACTTCCCGAACTGCCTGCAGCCGTCCCGCCTGTAGAGCGGCGCACATCGCTGCCTGTCAGTTTTGCCATGGTCTGCATCCCCACGGAACCGTCGCTGGAAAGGCTGTTGTTTTTCTGAAAATTCTTTACCGCGTTCTCTGTCACCTCTCCATAATACCCGGTTACATTGGCGGAGGCGAGATAGCCGTACTGGCTCAGGAGCTGCTGAATCCTCTCCACGCTGTCGCCCTGGTCTCCCAGAGACAGACCGTTTGGCACGGCCTCCGGGCTGTTGAGCGCCATCCGGGTGGAGGGCCCAAGATAACCGTCAACTACCAGGTCATTTCTGGACTGGAACTGCTTCAGCGCTATGGATGTGTCCAGACCATAGGCGCCATCCGGGTCTGTGGTCAGATATCCCAGAGCCTTGAGGCGCTCCTGCGCTGCCTGAACCACCTCGCTCCGGTCGCCGTAGGCCAAAAGATTGGGCTTTATCTCATCGCTGTAGAGAAGATTCTGGGTTCTCAGCCCCACCTTTCCGTCCTGCTCCAGGTTATTGAGCTGCTGGAGCTTTTTCACAGCTTCCTCCGTCTTCTCTCCGAAATTGCCGGTGACCAGGTCCTCTGTGGCCAGATATCCCAGTTCATAGAGACGGCTCTGAATCCTCTGGATATCCTCTCCCTGGTCTCCGTTCTGAGCCGCATAGTATCTGGCCGACGGGTCCATGATCGCCTCCCAGGTAGAGGGGCCGATGATTCCGTCCTGGGCAAGCCCGTTCTGCCTCTGGAAGGATTTCACCGCCGCCTGAGTCACGCTGCCATAGTACTCTGTGGGCTCGTCGTTGTCCATAAAACCCAGCTCCATAAGACGCTCCTGGAGCTTGGCCACATTTTCATGCTCCAGGCCGATGCGGTAATATTCCGGCGCCGGCTCTGTCTCCGGCACAGGCAGATTCTTCAGTATATCATACTCTGGTCCCTCCGGGGTAATCCGCCCCACCCCCTCCATAATATCGTCCCATGAATCGCTCTCATCAGTTACAATATTCACCTGGCGAGGTTCGGTTGGCTGCTGTATCTGTCCCTGATAAGCGGCGCTGTCACATCCCGAGAGAAACAGAAGACCCAGGGCAGCCGCGCCCCAGGCCAGAACCGCCAGGTTCTTTCTTCTATCTATCTTAGCTCTATTCATAAAGAGATTCCTTTCTTCGTCAAATCTCGTCTATTTTAGCACATTTTCTCCCGGCTGAAAAGAGTATTCACCAAAAAAGCACAGTCCGCGCTCCACAGAGAAGCCGTATGGGACTGTGCTTTTCTTATATCAGACAAAAATTTGTCAATTTTATAAACTGTAACCCAGAAGCTGGGGCAGCCATGTGGTCAGGGGACCGCATAGGCTGATAGCCAGCAGCACGATGATGTTGCAGATCAGATAGGGCAAGGCCCCTTTAAATATGGCTATAATAGGCATTCGGTTTATCTTGTTGCACGCGTTTAAACACATGCCTACTGGAGGCGTAACCAGACCGATTGCCAGGCCGGTGATCATCATGGCTCCAAACTGCAGGGCTGAAAATCCATAGCTCTGCATCACAGGAAGCATAATCGGTGTCAAGAGAAGGATGGCCGGACTCACATCGATAAAAGTTCCGATCATCAGAATCATGACACAGAATACCAGGGCGATTCCCCACGCCGGCATGTTCAGGCCGATAAAGAAATTCGCTACAATCTGGGGAACCTTCTGCATGGTCAGCACCCAGGTAAAAATTGTGGTAAAGCCGATTATAATCATAATGGAAGAGGAAGAAATCAATGTTTTCTTCAGAGCTTCCAGCACAACCTTCCAGGTCAGCTCCCGATATACAAAGAAACCGACGATAATGGAATACAGAACGGCAACGCCTGCGCTCTCCGACGCGGTACACACGCCGAAGGACACACAGATAATGATAAACAGCGGCATCAGCAGAGCCGGAATACCGGACAAAATCGCAGAGGCGAACTCTTTGAATACAAACGGTGTCTTTTTA
>CAJTOT010000027.1:0-2911 GCA_910577935.1 uncultured Hungatella sp.
CAATCTTCTTCACCAGCGCGGGAGCGTCCTTAGCCGGTGCTGTGGTGGTAGTGTTCTCTGTAATTTTCTCGCTGCCCATAAATTCTCCTTTTCATGCAATCAGTTTATGTTATCCCTTCTTCACAATCTCCTTCGCCGCCGCTTTGGTCGCCCTGGCTCTGTCCTCCCGGAAGTGGACACCAGGTTGAATACGGTCAGAGTAGGTGCTGTTGATGATTTCTTTCATGGCTCCAAATTAAGCTGGTTCGGTGTCTGTTCCCTCAGTTATGATGTCTTGATTCTGTCATTATCCTCATCACGGATTTCGTGGAGAGAATAGATTTCGCTTTCATGTGCATCATTTTCCGCAGCGAACCAGATTTCATCACGGCGGAATACAGTGTTCTTTAAGATGTACATATCGTGAGAGGTGAAGAGAAGTTGCGCACCATACTTATGTATTTCCCTATTCTTAAATAATGAAATGACGTACTTGAGAAGATTCGGGTAAAGCTTTGCATCTAATTCATTAATGATGACCATTCGACCTTCGCGAAGTGCAAGCAGGATAACCGGAAGAGCAGCAATAAGCTTTCTGGTACCATCTGATTCATCGGAGAATGGGAGTTCATACTCTGTAGAATCCAAGTTTCTTTCCATGTAAAGCTGCCTTCTATCTTTACTTATTTATAGAAGGACCAAGTGTGATGCCATCTGTCTCACGCTCGAATATGGTTGCAGACTTCTTACCTGTGACCTTCTTACGGCAAAGGGATTCTGAGATTACCTCATCATTCCCCAATGCGATGTAGTAGCAGTATCCGTTCTTGGCAATTCGAAAGAACATACGGAATTCGGTAGGTTCGTTTGCTAATGCTTGGTCGAATAGGAATGGAACTGCATCCACCTTTTGTTGAAGGAAGAGATTCTGGCGGTTTATAACCCATGTCCGGGCATTCCCCATGCTGCTGCGTATGCTTTATGGCTGCGGGCTGAGGCTTGGCGAAGCACTTGCGCTGTGTTAGGAACATGTAAATCTCGGGGCGGGAATTCTGCTCATCAGGAAAGCGAAAAATAATAAAGGGCGCGACAGCTCATGCGAAAAAGGATTACACAATCTTAGCCGATGAAATTGACCTACTAAGAGATAAAAAGCGGGAGCTTTTGGTGGCAAGGGCGGAAACAGCAGGCTTTCTGGCTTGTCGTTTTTGCCATTTCAGGGCAATTCTTGTGGAAGGGTTGGTTTTTTTTGTGGTTTGGTATATAATATATGGAGTAACCATAGGCAAAGAAAAGCAGGTGCAAGAATGGAATATTTATCAATTAGACAGACAGCCGATAAATGGGGCATTTCAATTAGAAGAATACAAGTACGCTGGAATTTCAAGTTCTAGAGATATTCCGCCAGAGCTGAGAGAAGATGAAGGAACCGCTGAAGAAATTGTAGTTCCGTCTGGCATTTCGGATGATGATTTGAAGCTGCAGTTCTGGACCAAGGCGCTCCCTGTTATTGTCGAGGCATTTGGCGGTAACAGCACATATTCTAATGTATCTTCATCAACAAGAGGTACATGGGAGGGCTTTG
The DNA here is from genome assembly GCA_910577935.1 of uncultured Hungatella sp. GTDB lineage: Bacteria > Bacillota > Clostridia > Lachnospirales > Lachnospiraceae > UBA3402. The sequence goes on from CAJTOT010000027.1 coordinate 1,565, forward strand.
TTGGCATTGGTGGCGTTAATCTGTATTGTACGATGCGATTGAAAAAACATACACTTAGTGCAAATATATGGATTGACGTAAAAGACAAAGAAAAGAATAAGAAAATCTTCGATGTTATGTATGCTCGAAAAGATAATATCGAAAAAGAGGTACTTTACAGCATTGGCTGGAATCGTGGCGATGATAAACGTTCATCTACAGTGAATGTAGAAATTGAAGATGTCGACTTCAACAATTGGGGTAATTGATGGAAACTAAAGGGTGGTAATATAAATTACAGAGATGAGGAGAGATTATGGTTTGTGAGCTGAGAGATACAGAGAGGGCGGCGAAGCTGTTTGAGGGCTGGCAGGAGACTTTGATCTGGTCCTGCCTCCAGGGGGTGATGGGGAAAGTCTATGGAGACTCCCCGGAATCTCCGTCCTCCGCCATGGCGGTTTTAGGCGATTTCTGCTTTTTTGCAGGAGAGCCTGACAGGGAGCTTGTCCTGTATGAGCCGGGGCAGAGCGGGCGGGAATTTTTGATTATGGTTCCCCAACATGACGGCTGGGCCCCAGTGATTCAGGAGTGCTACGGGGAGAGGGCGAAGAAAGCCCTCCGGTATGCCATAAAGAAAGAGCCGGATGTATTTGACCGGGACAAGCTGGAGGGCATAGTGGCCGGTCTTTCAGGGGAATACACTCTGAACATGATAGATGAGAGGTTATTCTGGCATATCAGGAAGGAGAGATGGTGCAGGGACTTAGTATCTCAGTTTGATGATTATGAGCTGTACCGGAAGCATGGCCTGGGAGCGGTGATTGAAAAGGACGGGGAGCCTGTCTCGGGAGCCTCTTCCTACTCGGGCTACATGGGCGGCATCGAGATCGAGATTGACACAAGGGAGGATTACAGGAGGAGAGGTCTGGCCACCGTATGCGGCGCCAAGCTGATCCTGGAATGTCTGGACCGCGGCTGGTATCCCAGCTGGGATGCCCATAACAAGTGGTCTGTAGGGCTGGCGGAAAAGCTGGGGTATCATTTTGACCATGAATACCAGGTGTTTGAGATAACTTGACATGAAACAAGGGGGATCACCCGATCCCCCCGTAGATAATCCCCAGGATGAACACGAACACCGCCAGGGGAACGTAGACATATTTTCCGAGATTTCCGAACCAGGCCCCCAGAGGCTTTTTTCTTCCCCGAGATAATTCTTCTCCGATTTCCTTCCAACCGAGAATATAATAGATGGAGAATGCCCCCAGCAGGGCGCCGAAAGGCACTACCAGGATGGTGATGAAATCCATCCATGCCCCCACCTTGTCCCCGTCCTCGATGAACACTCCGACGGCAAAGGCCGCGGCG
>CAJTOT010000027.1:2938-43511 GCA_910577935.1 uncultured Hungatella sp.
GGCATGCCGAACCTGGTCTGCCAGGACTCGCACACTGCCTCGAACATGTTGATCAGGCTGGTGATCCCGGCAAATGCCACGGAGATGAAGAAAAACACGGCGAACACGTTGCCCAGAGGCATCTGGGCGAATACCTGGGGCAGGGTGATGAACATGAGAGGCGGTCCGCTGGCAGGCTCGATGCCGAAGGCGAACACCGCCGGCATGATGGCCAAGGCAGCCAGCATGGCAGCCAGGGTGTCGAACACCGCCGTGTTCACGGAGGCCCGTGGGATATCTTCGTCTTTTCCCAAGTAGGAGCCATAGACGATCATGCCGGAGCCGGTGATGGACAGAGAGAAGAATGCCTGTCCCATGGCCATGACCCAGGTATCCGTCTTAAGAAGATACTCCCACTTGGGGATAAACAGAAAGCGGTAGCCTGCTCCCGAGCCCTCCAGGAAGAAGACTCTCACGGCGAGAATGACAAAAAGGCCGAAAAAAGCCGGCATGAGTATCTTGTTTATCCTCTCGATTCCCTTGGTGGCGCCAGTCATCAGCAGGGCGCAGGCGATAACCACCACGGCCAGATGACAGGGAATGTTGCCGAAGGCGGAGGACATCCGGGCGAACAGGGTTCCGGGGTCCACCGTAAAGAGAGAGCCTGAAAGCCCGGCCCCCAGAGTGCGCAGAACCCACCCAAGAATCACCGAGTAGCCGATGGCGATGCCCAGAGAGCCCATGAGGGGAATCCAGCCCAGAAGATATCCGGCTTTCCCCAGTTTTTTTGTGTTCCAGCAGTATTCGTAGGAGCCCAGGGTTCCTGTTCCCGCCCGCCGTCCGATGGCGAATTCCGCCGAAAGCCCCACCAGGCCGAAGAGGGCGATGAATATAAAATAAGGGATGAGAAACGCTGCGCCGCCGTACTGTCCCAGGCGGTAGGGGAACAGCCAGATATTGCCCATGCCCACAGCCGAACCCACGCAGGCCAGGACAAACCCAAGAGAGTTCTGAAACCCTCCGTTTTTATGGCCGCCCCGGTTTGATACATCTTGTTTCATGATCCTGTCCTTTCCTTGCCGCAATCCGTCGTTGCAATTATTCTTTATCTACTATATACTACATATAAGTATTTGTAAAATTGATAATCTTAATATATAGAATCGAAATATTCGATGAGAGGGAAGAGATGGATATAAAAAATTTTGACACATTTATACAGGTGGCGGAGCTGTCCAGCTTTACAAGGGCAGCCGAGAAGACGGGATACTCCCAGTCCACCGTGTCTTTTCAGATACAGCAGCTGGAGAAAAATCTGGGGATACAGCTGTTTGAGAGGGTGAATCACACCGTGTCCCTGACAGGGAAGGGCAGGGAGGTGCTGGCCTACGCCCACCGGATTCGAAGGCTGACCCAGGAGCTGGAAAAGCAGCTGAACAGGGAGCAGACTGTCAGCGGCCACGTCCGCATAGCCATGGCGGATTCCCTGTGCAGCTGGCTTCTGAAAGATGATTTTCAGGGATTTTGCAGGCGTTTTCCCCAGGTTACCTTAAAGATTATCTCCGCCAGCACGGAGGAGATGTTCCGCCTCCTCAACCAGAACGAGGTGGATATGGTGTACACCCTGGACAACCACATCTACAACAGGACCTACCGCATAGCCGGTGAGGAGAAGGTCAACGCCCATTTTGTGGCGGGAACCGGGTATGACCTGGGAGGCGGAGGCTTAGGAGGCGGGGAGAGCATTTCCCTGGAGGACCTGGTAAGGCTTCCCTTTCTTCTCACGGAGAAGGGCATGAGCTATAGAAGGCTTATGGACGAGAAGCTGGCGGCGCTGTCTCTGGAGATTCAGCCTGTGCTGGAGAGCGGCAACGCGGACCTGATCTGCCGCCTGGTGGAGCAGGGGATGGGAATCTCCTTTCTGCCTGACTATGTGACCAGGGAGGCCCTGACGGCGGGAAAAATCCGGCATATTCACATTGAGGGGTTTGAGATCGATATCTGGAAGCAGCTGCTGTACCACCATGACAAGTGGGTGTCGCCTCAGATGCAGGCTGTCATGGAATATCTGTCAGACAAACACTGCGGCGGGACGGCGGCGGGAACCCGGCCCTTCGGGGGAGGGAAGGATAAGATTGATGAGATTCTGTAAAAAAGAACCGCCCCGTGTTTTCACACGGAGCAGTCCTCTGTCTGCAGTCAATTGCCGGTCTGTTGGGCGTCAGGCTTTGGCAGCTGCCGGCTTACTAAGCGTTGAAGCCGTCGTTGAAAGAAGCTGCCTGCATAGCCGGATTATATTTTAAATTCAAGAATGCCGAGAAGTCCTTATTGTACATCTTTTCCAGGTCAGAGCTGTACCCGACTACCATGTGAGGCTGCTCTGCCACGTAGTACTTGAGGGCCTCCTGGGTGTGCTTCTCGGAAAGGCTGATGTGGAGCTGCTTTTTGTCCTTAGTGAACAGACGCATCTCGCTCACGCTGTTGCGGCCGGTTCTCTGGAAGTAATAGCCCCATACCAGGTCCTTGTTGACGGCGATCTGCGCTTTGTTGCCTGTCATGTACACGGTCCACTTTTTGCCCAGCCATACGGTCTTGTCGATGAGATGGGCCTGCTTAAAGTCCTCCTCGATAGACGACAGAGACACGGAGCTGTCCTTCTGCAGGTACTGCTGAATATTCTTCATGTAGGCGTTGCTGAAAAATCCGATGCCGCTGAGTACAGCAAAGAGCAGCAGGAACGCGGCAGCCGCCATGAGAACCCAGAACAGTGTGGAATTCACTCCGCCGATGTTCTTGGTGTCCAGCTCATAGAAATAGACCAGGTCGTATTCGCTCTCCGCCACGCCCAGGTCAAGGAGGGCATCCCTGAAGTACTTCTCGGTCTGAGCGTCCATGGTGTTCCAGACTCCGGTGACGGTGACAGGCTCCGGAGGAGCGATCTTGCCGGTCTCGTCGGTGAGGTACTCAAAAGCCTCCTCGATCTTGGCGGCCATCTTGTCCTGCTCCTGGTAGTTCAGATACACGCTGTAGAAATACCAGATGGAGGAACTTTTCTCATAGTCATCCACGGACTGGAATGCCACATAGCTGTAGCCGTTTGTGCTGGTGGAGCTTCCGCCGTATTTTCTGGTGGTTGTGGTGGTGTGCTCTATGTAATCATACAGAAAGAAATCTGCATCGATAGTTACATACTTTCCTTCATAAGAAGCAGGATCTGCGGTGATATCCATCTTGGTTGCCCCGGTGATCACGTCAAATATGGCAAATTTGGTGACGGCCAGCAATATAACGATGCCGATGACGGAAAAGATAACCCGCAAAGTGTTTGACTTTCTGGCGCTTTTTCTCAGTGTTTCTAACATGGCTTCTCCCCCTGGTTATTTTATTTATATTGGATTTATAATGCCCAAGCATTTACAATATACTATATTTTGTTCATTTCGTCTATATTAAATTTAAAGATTTTCGTTTATGCTTCAGGGGAAAACGGATACAAAATCTTAACATAAAATTTCCTTGGGAAATAACAGGGCATCATGTATAATTGATGTATTCTTAGAGAAGTTTGGGAAAAGGAGAAGTCATGAGACTGTACAAACCGAAATTACAAGAGAAACTGGAGGAGGCCTTTAAGGCGGTGGGACCCGTGGTGTGCATCGTGCTGCTTCTGTGTTTCAGCATCGCCCCGGTGTCTTTGGGGATCGTGATGGAATTTTTGGCAGGGGCGGTGTTCCTGGTCGCGGGGATGATGTTTTTCACCCTGGGGGCGGAGATCTCCATGACGCCTATGGGGGAGAAGGTGGGAAGCAGCATGACCAAGAGCCGGAAGCTGTGGGTCATGGTGGTTCTGGGATTTATCCTGGGGTTTGTGATCACTGTCTCGGAGCCGGATCTCCAGGTTCTGGCAGGGCAGGTGCCCTCCATACCGTCGGCGGCTCTCATCCTCTCCGTGGCCTGCGGCGTGGGATTTTTCCTGGTCATCGCCCTGGTCCGCATGCTGGCGGGAATTCCCCTTGCGCCCATGCTCATCGTGTGTTACGCCGCGGTGATGGGGCTGGCATTTCTGGTTCCGGGGGACTTTCTGGCCGTGGCCTTTGACTCCGGCGGCGTGACCACAGGGCCTATGACCGTGCCCTTTATCATGGCTATGGGCGTGGGCATCTCCTCGGTCAGGAACGACACCCACGCGGCGGACGACAGCTTCGGCCTGGTGTCCCTGTGTTCTGTGGGGCCGGTTCTGGCGGTGCTGCTCCTGGGAATCATCTTCAGGCCGGCGGGCGGCGGTTACGCGGCGGCGGAGCATGTTGAGGCGGCTGATTCCGTGGTTCTCAGGCAGATGTTTGCATCGTCCATCCCCCGCTGCATGGGGGAGATCGCTTTGTCCATGCTGCCTGTGCTGGCGTTTTTCGCGGTGTTTCAGATCATTTCCCTGAAAATGGACAGGCGTGCCCTGGGAAGGATTCTTGTGGGTCTGTCATATACCTATGTGGGCCTGGTGGTGTTCCTCACGGGAGCCAATGTAGGTTTTATGCCGGCGGGGAGCTTTCTGGGAGAGACCTTGGCAGGGCTGAAGGCCCGGTGGATCATCGTGCCTGTGGGGATGGTCATCGGATATTTTATCGTTCTGGCGGAGCCGGCAGTGTACGTTCTCATGAAACAGGTGGAGGAGCTGACGGACGGGGCCGTGTCGGGGACGGCCATGAAGCTGAGTCTCTCCGTGGGCGTGGCCTGCTCCGTGGGTCTGGCTATGACCAGGGTTTTGACGGGGATATCCATCCTCTGGTTCGTGATTCCCGGATACGCCCTGGCCCTTTTTCTGACCTTCGCCTCCCCGAAGATATTCACAGCCATCGCCTTCGACTCGGGCGGGGTGGCGTCAGGGCCTATGACGGCCGCGTTTCTTCTGCCCTTTGCCATGGGAGCGTGTCAGGCAGCAGGGGGCAGTCTGGCGAGGGACGCTTTCGGCGTGGTGGCCATGGTGGCCATGACGCCCCTGATCACCATCCAGGTTCTGGGCCTCATCTATCAGATGCAGACCAGGAGAGGGACGGCGGACATCAGGCCGGGACAGGCGCTCCGGGAACCGGAGCCGTACGGCGATTACGATATTATTGAATTATAAGGAGGAACCGGCGACATGAGTGAACTTTACATGATGACGACCATTGCCAACAGGAACATGCTTCCAAGGTTTCTCGGATTTTACCAGGAGCAGGGGGTAAATGTCAATCTGATTACTCTGGGGCGGGGGACGGCGGCCAGCGAAGTCATGGATTACTTTGGATTAGAGTCGGCGGAGAAGGCGGTGCTGTTCGGCGTGGTGACAGGTGAAGTCTGGCGCGCTCTTAAAAAGGGGCTCCAAAACCGTCTGCGCATCGACGTGCCGGGAACGGGAATCGCCTTTACGGTGCCTCTGTCCAGCATCGGGGGCGGAAGAGAACTGAGATTTCTCACACAACACCAGGATTTTGTAAAAGGAGAGGAGAACACTTTGAAGGATACGATTCATGAGCTTCTGGTGGTCATCGCCAACCAGGGCTACAGCAATCTGATCATGGAGGCGGCCAAGGGGGCGGGAGCCGGCGGCGGTACGGTGATCCACGCCAGGGGCACGGGGATGGAGAGAGCCGAGAGCTTTTTCGGAGTGTCCCTTGCCTCTGAGAAGGAGATTATATTTATCGTCAGCAGAACGGGCCTCCGCTCGAAGATCATGAGGGCGGTGATGAAGGAGGCGGGCATGGAGAGCAAGGCCAAGTCCATTATTTTTTCCCTCCCGGTGACCAGCACTGCCGGCCTGCGCCTGGTGGAGGAGGAACAAGGTGAATAACGGGTATTACACGTCAGGAGAATTTGCCAGGAAAGCCAACGTGACCATCCGGACCATCCGGTTCTACGACAAACAGGGGATTCTTAAGCCCAGCAAGGTGAGCGATGCAGGATACCGCCTGTACACAGACGAGGATTTCGGCCGCCTGCAGAAGATCCTCTCATTAAAATATCTGGGATTTTCGCTGGAGGAGATTATGGCTCTGACCATCAACGATGACAGGGAGGACATGGCCAACTCTTTAAAGCTCCAGAAAGAGCTGATACGCAAGAAAATCCGTCACCTGGAGATGATGGAACAGACCCTGGAGGACACCTCCCGCATGGTGGAGACCTGGGGAGTCATGGATTGGAACAGCATCTTGAATCTGATTCACATCACCAACATGGAACACGCCATCGTGGACCAGTACAAGACTTCCGTGAACATCAGCGCCCGCATGGAGCTGCACCGGAGATTTTCCCATAACCCGGTCCCCTGGTTTCAGTGGATTGCCTCTCTGATCCCCATAGAGACCATGGGGAGGGTTCTGGAGGTGGGGTGCGGCAACGGGCAGCTGTGGAGGCAGTTTGCCCCGGAGGTCCTGAGAGGCCGGGAGATCCATGTGACGGACGCCTCCGCCGGCATGGTGGAGGACGCGTGGGAGCTCCTGGGAAAAAGCGGGCGGGAAAACCTGATTTTTGAGACAGAGGACTGTCAGAAGCTGTCCTTCGGCGACGGGATGTTCGACGGAGTCATCGCCAACCATGTGCTCTTCTATGTAAAAAACCTTCCGGTGGCGTTAGGCGAGATCCGGAGGGTTTTAAAACCGGATGGGGTGTTCTGGTGCAGCACCTACGGGAAGGAGCACATGAAGGAGATCACCTGGCTGGTGCAGGAATTTGACCCGAGGATCACCTTGTCGGAGGTGGCGCTGTACGAGCTGTTCGGCCTGGAAAACGGGCAGGAGCTTCTGGAGGGAACCTTTGAACAGGTGGAGAAGGTGATGTATGACGATTATCTTCTGGTGGACGAGGCAGAACCTCTTTTGGAGTACATCATGTCCTGCCACGGCAATCAGAGTGAGATCCTGGGAAAGCGGCAGCAGGAGTTTAAACGATTTCTCAAAAGGAAGATAGGGGAGAAAGGCGGGCTGAGGATCACCAAGATGGCAGGGGTATTTGTGTGCAGGGGGCTGCGATGACCGCTGCCTGCGGGATGGCGGGCGCGTCTCTGTTCACAGGTGACGGGGGGAACGGTAACCGCAAGTGCTTACAAAAATTTGAACTTTTCGTGATTTAGTTGACATATGCCCTGAAATATCCTTATAATGACATAGATGAGATAGTGCATTTGGAAAAAGTACGGGAGAGAACCAATGAAAAAGAGAAAGCTCAGACAGGGTCTGGCGGTTGCCGTGGCCCTGTTTATGACGATAAATTATGCCGGCAGCTATCTGGGACGGTCTCCTGTGGTCAGCATGGCCGATACGGCGGCCACCGTGGGCGCCACCAGCCTGAACGTGAGAAGCGGTCCGGGAACCACTTATCCGGTTGCGGGAAAGCTGACCTACGGAGCCGCGGTCACCGTGGTGAGCGAGGTCACAGGCGGCGACGGCATGGTCTGGTATCAGATTCATTTTGCCAAAAACGGGAGTCAGGCCACAGGGTACGTGAGGTCCGATTATATTAAATTTCCCACCGCGTACCAGTCGGATGAGAATTTTGAGCGGTATCTGACCAATCAGGGGTTCCCGGAAAGCTACAAGGCGGGACTGAGGCAGATTCACGCGGAGTATCCCAACTGGATTTTTACGGCGCAGCACACCAACCTGGACTGGAATGAAGTCATCGACAACGAGAGCGTGGTGGGGCGGAACCTGGTGCCGGGGAGCAGCCCGTCTTCCTGGAAGTCAACAGCCAGCGGCGCCTACAACTGGGAGACAGGGACATGGCCGTCTTTTGACAGCGGCTCCTGGGTGGCAGCCTCCGAGGACATCGTCCGCTATTACATGGACCCCAGGAATTTTTTAAATGAAAAATATCTGTTCCAGTTTCTGATACATAAATACAACAGCAATATTCACACCATAGATGGGATAAAGAACATGGTTCAGGGAACTTTCCTGGACAATACCGTAGATGTCAGCGGGAGTCAGTCTTCCACCAACTCCGGGGAGATTCCCAACGTGTCGGAAGGTCCCGGCGCGGCAGGGAACAGCGGCTCGGGCGCAGGAAGCTCGGGGACGGCAGGGAGCGGTTCGGGAGCGGGCAGCTCGGGGCCCGGAGCGCCGGGCGGCACCGGTCCGGGAGCCGGCGGCTCAGGAAGCGGGGGAAGTTCAGGAGCATCGGGCGGCAGCGGTCCCGGAGTCTCGGGAAGCCAGGATGCCGTGGCGCAGCCGGGAGTCAGCCCCGGAGGCGGCAATGGGGGGAACGGCAGCTCCGGAAACGGCAGTTCCGGGAGCGGCAGTTCGAATTCGGGAAGTGTGGGCACGGAGGCGCCCGGCGGAAGCGGCAGCTCGGGCGTGAGCCTTCAGGCCCCCGGAGCTTCTGTCAGCGGAAATAAAAACTGGCGGGTGGGAACAGCCATAGGTCCCGGGATGACTGCAGGGCCAGGCACCGCCTCTTCCGGTGACGCCTACTCGGCGCCCATTGCCTCTTATGCAGAGATTATCATGAATGCCGCGGCCCGGTCGGGAGTGAATCCCTATGTGCTGACGGCGATGATTCTCCAGGAGCAGGGAAGCGAGGGGAGCAGAGGGGTATCGGGAACCGTCGCGGGCTATGAAGGCTATTACAACTTTTTCAATATTGAGGCGTACAAGTCGGGAAACATGGAGGCTATCGAGAGAGGCCTGTGGTATGCCTCCCAGTCGGGAAGTTATGAGAGACCGTGGAACAGCGTGGAGAAAGCCATACTGGGCGGAGCCATGTACTACGGCATCAACTATGTGGATGCGGGTCAGGACACGTTTTACCTGAAAAAATTTAATGTTCAGGGAACCAATCTGTACAAGCACCAGTATATGACCAATGTTCAGGCGGCCGTCTCGGAGGGCGTGAAGCTGGAGGATGCCTACAGCAGCCAGATCAAAGCGCTGGCGCTGGAGTTTAAGATTCCGGTCTACAAAAACATGCCGGAGAGTCCCTGCCCCCTTCCGGGACAGGATGGAAGCCCCAACAACAGGCTTTCCGAACTGATTGTGGACGGTTTTGTTCTGACTCCGTCGTTTAACAGGGAAATTACAGTGTATAATCTGATTGTGGACTCGTCTGTGAATATGGTCAATGTCCGGGCTGCGGCTCTTGACTCCAAGGCCGTGGTCACCGGGGTGGGCAATATTCAGCTGCAGGCAGGAAACCAGGATATAACCGTGGAGGTGAAGGCGCAAAACGGCGCCAGCTGTGTTTACGTGATTCATATAGTGCGCCAGGGCAGCGGAGGCGGCGCGGGAACAGGACAGTCTCCGGGCCCGGCGGGAGCTTCGGGACCGGGAGCCGGAAGCGGCCAGACAGGCAGCGGGACTTCTGTTGAGACCATAACCGGCGGTCCCGGACAAAGCGGCGGCGGAAACGGCGGCCAGCACACGGGGCCAGGGGGAAGCAACGTGACCATTGTTCAGTAAAAACCCGGCCGGAATGCTGAATATAAGATGCCAGGGCCAACATACCTTTGGACTTCAACATCACATGAAAAGAGATACGAGAAAAAAAGAAAAACAGGAGACAGAGATGAAACGATTAAGACCAATTCTAAGGGCGGCGGCAGCCGTGGCGGTTATGACCATAGCCATGTGCTCCCAGGCATTTGCTGCCAGAATTGCATTTTCTGACCCTTCGGCGGAGGCTGGCGGCGAAGTGACGGTGACTATGAAGATCACCGCCACGGGGGATGAGAACATCAACAGTTCCAATGTGATGCTTTCTTACGATCCCCAGGCGCTGCAGTTTCTGGAGGGAACCGGCGCCAGCGGGGACGCAGGCTCCATCCGGGTCGTGGGAACTGCGGAGGCGGCAGGCTCGACCCAGCTGACGTTTTCCCTGAAATTCAAGGCGCTGAAGGCGGGAAGCAGTTCTATAACCATCAGCACCCAGGAGGTTTACAACGGTGACGGACAGCTGGTGACCGTGGAACAGGAAGGAAGTTCCACGGTGACGGTTTCTGCCAGGGAGGGAGCGTCTGCCGACGCGGCTCTGGCGGATCTGCAGATTTCTCCAGGCACATTGAGCCCTTCCTTCTCTCCGGACACGGACAGCTACACGGCTGTCGTGGGCCAGGAGGTGGAGAGCATTGCCGTGAGCGCTCCGGCATCTGACAGCGGCGCCAGCGTCTCCGTAACCGGCAATGAAGGCCTCCAGATGGGAGACAACGAGGTGATCTGTACGGTCACTGCCTCTGACGGGCAGACGACGAGAACTTACCGGATTGTAGTTACCAGGACAGAGGGAGAGACCTCCGGCGAGGCTCAGGTGATGTCCCAGGTGGTTCTGAAAACTCCGGAGAGGTCCATCACGGTGCTGTCATCGGACGAAGACATCACGGTTCCGGAAGGTTTTGTCAGATGCACCGTCACCATCGACGAACGGCCGGTTTACGGATGGGTATGGGATGACGAGGCGAATCCGGGCGCGAAGGCGGAATACTGTATTTTCTACGCGGTCAATGAAAGCGGGGATACAGGCTTTTACCGCTATGATTTGACGGAAAAGACGCTCCAGAGGTATTTCAGAGATCCCACAGGCGGGGTTGACAGCCAGCCTGGCAGTGTGGGAAGCGAAGAGTATGAAACCCTGCTCCACGATTATGAGATACGCTTCTGGATTATCATAGGATTGATAGCTCTTGCGGTGATTCTGCTGATTGCCATCATCATTCTCGGCATCAACAGGAGGCAGAAAGATGATTTTATCGAGAGAAGCGACGACGATGACGGGTGGGAGACAGAAAGAAAGTCCAGGAATTCGAAGCTGTCAAGAGAAGAGCAGTATCTGAGAGACCTGGAAGAGGAGGAAGAGGAGGCGGAACACCAGGATGACCTTGCCTTCATCCGCAGAGTCCAGTCAGAACGGGAGAACGGAGGGAGGAGCCAGACCCCGGCCGCCGGGATGAGAGGGACAGGCCCGATTCCCGGAGGGCGCAAAACAGGAGGCCCTGTTCCGGCGAGAGGGACAGGCCCGGTCTCCGGAGTCAGAGGAACAGGCCCGGTCTCCGGGACCCAGGTGACAGGTCCGGTTTCCGGAGTGAAGGCAGCAGGCCCGGTTTCCGGGGGGAGAGGCCCCGCACCTGTAAATCAGGGCCCGCGGGGGAACGGCCAGAGAACCCCGGAGAGAGCAAACCCTGAGCCTTCCGAAAACAGAGCGCCGGGCCGCGGAGGGCAGGCCGACTACGGAGCCGGTCCGGGAGCTGCCAGAGGAACAAGGCCGGCGGGCGGAAACAGCAGACAAAACCAGGCCGACGGCGGCGGAGACGACGATTTTGAAGTAATTGATCTGAAATAGCACCAGTTCAGACGGGGCATCTTCTTGCCCGTCTGCGCCGGGCGAGACGGGGCTGTTCGTTGGGAACGGCCCTTCTTGTCTGTCAGGGGCGCCGGGCTGGCAGATATTCCATCTTGACGAAACAGGGAAAATGTTATATTATCCCTATAACAGTTATAACGAAAGATGGTGGAGGCATGATTTTAAGTATCGATTTTAACAGTGATGAGGCTTTTTACATTCAGCTGCGCAATCAGATCATCATAGGAATCGCGACAGGGAGAATCCGGGAGGGGGATTCTCTGCCGTCGGTCCGTCAGCTGGCGGATAACATCAGCATCAATATGCATACAGTAAATAAGGCTTACTCTGTTCTGAAGCAGGAAGGGTTTGTGAAGCTGGACCGCAGAAAGGGCGCCATCGTGGCTCTGGATGTGGATAAGCAGCGGGTTCTGGAGGAGATGAAGGAGGAGATTGCCGTGGCTATCGCCAAAGGAATCTGCAAGGGAATTCAGAGGGAGGAGGTTCACCGGCTGGTAGACGAGATTTACGAGCTGTTCACCAACTGGGAAGAGTCTATATAGAGGAGGAGTATTATGTTGTGTGAAAGATGTAAGATCCGCGAGGCGAATATTCAATATACGGAAGTGATCAACGGAGTGAAGACAGAGCACAATTTCTGCGCCCAGTGCGCCAGGGAGATGGATTTCGGCCAGTATTCGGCTATATTTGACGGGGGATTCCCATTGGCGCAGCTCCTGTCAGGGCTGCTGGGCGGTGAGGTGTCCGTGCAGAAGAAGGGACATCTCAGCCAGATCGCCTGCCCATCCTGCGGCACCACCTATGAAGAATTCATCAACAACAGCTGTTTTGGCTGCGCGGACTGTTACGGTGTGTTTGACCTGCTGATCCAGGACAATATCAGGCAGCTGCAGGGAAGCGACTGCCACAGCGGGAAGCGGCCTCTTTATCAGGAGCTGCCTGGGGAACATGAGGCGGAGGCTGAGACAGAGGGAGGGGGCGGCGCGCCAAAGAGCACTCCCGAGGACGAGATCCGCAAGTGGGACAGAAAGCTGAAGGAAGCCCTGAGGATGGAAGAATATGAGACCGCGGCGGTGTGCCGGGACAGGATTCGGGAGCTGAGAGAGGGGAAGGAAGCCGATGCTTAAGTGGTTTGAAGAGATAGAGAAGGAGAACAGCAACGTTGTGTGCAGCAAAGTGCGCCTGGCGCGGAACTGGTCGGAGTATGTGTTTCCTTTCAGGCTTTCTGATGAAAAGAGCAGGGAGATGCTCTCCAGACTGGGGGAGGGCCTTAAGGACTTAGGGGACGCGGACGGGCGGGACTATGAGTCCGCGTATCTGGAAGAGCTGACAGAGCTGGACCGCCGGGCGCTGAAAGAGAGAAAGATCCTGAACTCTTCGATTTTAGAGAGAAAGGCGCCTATGTCCCTTCTGATCACCAGGGAGGAAGATATCAGCGTGGTGATAAACGGCGCGGACCATATCCGCATACAGGTGCTGTCTTCCGGGCTTCATCTCACAGAGGCGCTGAAGACCGCTGACCAGATCGATGATTACATCAATGCCCGTTTTACCTACGCATTCGATGAGAAATACGGGTATCTCACGTCATTTCCCACCAATATGGGCACGGGGCTGAGGGCCACGGCCGTCGTTCATCTGCCCAGCCTGTCCATGGGAAAGAAGTTTCCGTCCATGCTCAACGATATGGGAAGATTTGGAGTCTGTATCCGGGGAGTCTACGGCGAGGGAAGGGAGAACTACGGGGATCTCTATGAGATATCCAACCAGAAGACTCTGGGGAGGACAGAGAAGGAGTTGACGGATCTGGTGAACAAGATGGCCCTTAAGCTCAACGACCAGGAGAACCAGATAAGGGAGATGAGCCTTAAAGGACACCGACTGGAGCGGGAAGATGAGATTTACAAGTCCTACGGAGTGTTAAAGTATGCCAGAAGGCTCTCCATGAAGGATGCCATGACATTTCTGTCTCAGATCATGTCGGGGGTCTGTGACGGTCTGATAAAGCTGGAGGAACCCTGCCCTGTATTCAGGCTGATGCTGGGCATTCAGACGGCCAATCTTCAGAAGCTGTCGGACAGACCTTTGGGCAAGGAGGAACTGGATATGGCCAGGGCGGCTTACCTTCGCAGCGAGCTTCCCGGACTTGTATCTCCATAGAGGAAAAAGGAGGAAATTTTTATGATAGATCGTTTCACGGAGAAGGCCAAGGAGGCCATCGGGCTGGCGGCGGACGCGGCCGAGGATCTGGGCCACACCTATGTGGGCACGGAGCATCTGCTCATCGGTCTTCTCAGGGAGGGCACAGGAGCGGCGGCGCGGGTTTTGGACCAGTGCGGCGTGAAGGAGGAGAAGGTGATGGAGCTGGTGAGCCAGCTGATCACCCCCAACCAGGCTGTCCGCATGGCGGAGAGAAACACTTACACTCCCAGCGCCAGGCGGGTGATCGAGAACAGCTACAGGGAGGCGGTGCGGTTCAAGGCGCCTCTCATCGGCACGGAGCACATCCTGATCGCCATCATCAGAGAGAACGACTGTGTGGCGTCCCGTCTTCTGAACACCATGGGCATCAGCGTCCAGAAGCTGTATGTGGACCTTCTGTCTTCCATGGGGGAGGATGCGGCAGCAGGCAGGGACGAGGTGCCGTCGGGGAGGAACGCCAGGGGAAAGGTGTCCACCGCCACCCTGGACAATTACAGCCGGGATCTCACAGCCCTTGCCCGTGAGGGAAAGCTGGACCCTGTTATCGGAAGGGAGAACGAGATACAGAGAGTCATTCAGATTCTCAGCCGCCGGACCAAGAACAACCCCTGCCTCATCGGAGAGCCGGGAGTGGGAAAGACCGCTGTGGTGGAAGGCCTGGCCCAGATGATCGCCGCCGGCGGAGTGCCGGAGACCATCGAGAACAAGCGGGTCATGACTCTGGATCTGTCGGGCATGGTGGCCGGATCCAAGTACCGGGGAGAGTTTGAGGAGCGCATAAAGAGGGTTCTGGCGGAGGTGATGGAGGACGGGGAGGTTCTGCTGTTCATCGACGAGATCCACACCATCATCGGCGCGGGAAGCGCGGAAGGCGCCATAGACGCCTCCAACATCTTGAAGCCGTCCCTGGCGAGAGGAGAGATTCAGCTCATAGGGGCCACCACCATTGAGGAGTACCGCAAGTATATCGAGAAGGATTCCGCCCTGGAGCGGCGTTTTCAGCCGGTGACGGTGGAGGAGCCGTCGGAGGAGGAGACCTTCGAGATACTGAAGGGGCTGAGAGGGCACTATGAGGAGCACCACCGGGTGACCATCACCGACGACGCCCTGAAAGCCGCGGTGAAGCTCTCAGCCCGGTATATCAACGACCGGTTCCTGCCGGATAAGGCCATCGACCTCATCGACGAGGCATCTTCCAAACTCCGTCTCACCACCTTTGTGGAGCCGCCCCAGATCAAGGAGCTGGAGAAGGAGATCGAGACCCTGGAGAAGCAGAAGGAGGCGGCCATCAAGGCGGAGGCCTATGAGAAGGCGGGAGACATCAAGAAAAAGCAGCAGAAGCGGCGGGAGAAGATCGGCAAGATCCGGGACAGATGGCAGAAAGAGAAGACCGGCCGCCGTCTCACCGTGGGGGACAACGAGATCGCCGACGTGGTGTCCGGCTGGACGAAGATCCCCGTGAAGAAGCTGGAGGAGGAGGAGTCGGAGCGCCTTAAAAAGCTGGAGTCCATTCTCCATGAGAGGGTGGTGGGCCAGGAGGAGGCGGTCACCGCCGTGGCCAAGGCTATCCGGCGGGGAAGAGTGGGGCTGAAAGACCCGAAGCGCCCCATCGGCTCCTTCCTGTTTCTCGGCCCCACAGGCGTGGGGAAGACAGAGCTGTGCAAGGCTCTGGCGGAGGCCATGTTCGGCACGGAGAGCGCCCTGATCCGCGTCGACATGTCGGAGTATATGGAGAAACACAGCGTTTCCAAGATGATCGGCTCCCCGCCAGGGTATGTGGGCTATGACGAGGGCGGCCAGCTCAGTGAGAAGGTGAGGCGCAATCCCTACTCCGTTATCCTGTTTGACGAGATTGAGAAGGCCCACCCCGACGTGTTCAACATTCTTCTCCAGGTGCTGGACGACGGACATATCACCGATGCCCAGGGGCGGAAGATCAATTTTAAAAATACTATACTGATCATGACCTCCAACGCGGGGGCGGAGAACATCATTTCCCCCAAGCGCCTGGGTTTCACATCCTCGGAGGACGAGAAGGAGAACTACCGCTTTATGAAGGACCGGGTCATGGACGAGGTGAAGAAGATCTTCAAGCCTGAATTCATCAACCGCATCGACGAGCTGATCGTGTTCCATCCGCTGAACAAGGAGAACATGAAGGCGATTGTCTCCATCATGCTGGGAACCATCACCAGACGGACCCTGCAGCAGATGGGCATCACTCTCCACGTGACGGAAGACGGCAGGGAGTACCTGATTGAGAAAGGGTACGATCCCAAGTACGGAGCCCGCCCTCTCAGGAGAACGATTCAGAGCCTGGTGGAGGACCGGCTGGCAGAGCAGATCCTGGACGGGGCAGTGAAAGAGGGAGACGACGTGGAGGTGGAGAAAGGGGAAGACGGATTGCTGTTCGCTTCCAGGTAGGCCGGGAAGCGGACTCTGAAATCCAGTATACCGAAGGAGAAGACGTATGATATTCGAACCAGACGAGAGACTTAAGAAAAAAATGGCCAAAAACGGCAGCGTGCTCCAGTTTATGTACAGCGTGGCAGGGGCAGGCAAGGGACTGATCACCGCAGGGGTTATGTTGATAGGAATCGGCGCCCTCCTGGCTGCCGCCCTCATAG
The DNA here is from genome assembly GCA_910577935.1 of uncultured Hungatella sp. Taxonomy (GTDB): domain Bacteria; phylum Bacillota; class Clostridia; order Lachnospirales; family Lachnospiraceae; genus UBA3402. The sequence continues at coordinate 19,072 of CAJTOT010000027.1, forward strand.
GCCCCCAGGGAACGGAGACTGCCATTACGGTTGCGGCCGCGGCAGCCGTTCCGGGATTCGCGCTGATTATCCTTGGAATTATTTTGCAGCAGAAGAGAGAGCGGGGCTGGGTGTCAGGCTATATGAAAAAGACCAGCTTAAACGAGCAGGAGCTGCACCAGGTCGACCAGGAGTTCAGACAGCCGGGGACGATTCTTTTTTCCTTGGACAAGGGAAAAGATACCAACAGTTTAAAGCGGATGGGTTTTATCACCGCCAACTTTGTCAAATTTCCGGGACCGAAGCCCTGTATATTCCGGCTCCAGGACGTGGTGGCATGTCTGTACACGAAGAAAATGCTCTGCGCTGACGGAGGATACGACAGGGCCCTGATCGCCTACGGCATAGACGGGGTGTGGGCCTTCCTCTACACCAGTCCTCCGGAGAAGGCCAGCCTGGAGATCGTGAACCTCCTGAAGGGCCACAACCCCAGAATCATCACAGACCACCATTTTGTTTATGAAGACAGAGAATATGACACCGTCCAGGAAGTGGAGGAAGTGATAGCGCTTCACAAGCGGGTCTACGGAAAAAGGAGTATTTGAGATGACAGAGCTAAGATGCCCAACCTGCGGGGGCAAACTGGAGATCGACAAGACAAACCCAAACATAGAGCACTGCGTCCAGTGCAAAAAAACATTTACATTCCAAAAAGTCCATTCCCAGGAGACAGGAGAAGAAAGACTCTGCCTGGTGCCTGTGCCGGACAGGATGGAATACACCCCCATAGAAAAGAAAGAACCAAAAAAAACGGGCTGGGAGCCCTACGGCTGGAAAAGAGGCATAGCCCTTGTGATCCTGTTCTTCGTGCTCATGGGCATCATGTACGGCCCCAAGATCTACCAACGCTACCAGATGGACCACCCCCCAGTCACCACCCAATCCCAACCCTAGATTACCATCTCACCAGAAAGCCAACAGCCGCCTCCCATAAACAGTAATCAGGCGAGAAAACAAAGGGAAAAAATACTGGTTATTTAGAAGAGGATGGTGTATAATGTCCACGTAAGCAATGAGCAGTGCGAAAAAAGGCGGGTAAGAAGAGGCGTCGTGCTCGCACGTAAGCAGCTTCTTACCCGCCTTTTTTCATAGGGCGAAAGCCCGTGAGCGAGATGGAGCGAAGCGGAATCGAGCGCCGCACTGCGCCCCCCGCCCATCCCACCCCCCAGGCGAAGGCAAAGCCGAGCCCGTAAAACCCCCAATCCCAGGCCAAGGCAAAGCCGAGCCCATTAAAAAAACCACTCAGGAGGAAAAGCCATGCCGGTTATTGAAGAATTAATCCGCTCCGAAGCCGACGGAAGCATCAGTTTCGGAAATTACAAGTTATCCAAAAAATCCAAGTCAGACAATTTTGAACATAAAGGAGACCTATACAAAGTCAAGACCTACAACGAGATCACCAAATTAGAGCGCAACGCCATGTTCGTCTACGAGTCCGTGCCGGGAACTGCCGTGTCAGGATTTGTCGCAGCCGACTGGGGAGTAGAATTCCAGGTAGAAGGTGAAAAAGACGTGCAGATCACCGTTCAGCTGGAAGACGACACAGAATACGCGGTGACGGTAGACGGCGTCCCGGCAGGCAACATGACCACCAACCTAAGCGGCAAGCTGAATGTGAGCGTAGAGCTGAGCGAAGGCGTTCATGCTGCCATAAGAATCGAAAAGATATAAAAACAAAACAGATTGCGTCACCAGAAGGGGGGAGAGGCTTCGCCAATGGTCTTTCGCCCCTTTTATAGTTTGGCTTAATATCGGTGACGGATATACCCGCGGAAATCGCCGGTATCGGGCGCCTGATAAAAAATCCTGCATGAATATGTGTTTATGCTGACGAAATGCAAATAAGTTTTATAGATTATCGGAACTGTTAGACCAGACAAGTACGGAACACAGAGACTTTTCTCTACAGCTTCTCTCTGCTGCGGGGATATAGGCACTTAAGGAGAAACCGATGGCAAAAGCAAAAACAACAGCATTTTTCTGCAAAGAATGCGGCTACGAGTCTGCAAAATGGATGGGCCAGTGTCCGGCCTGTAGGCAGTGGAACACTCTGGTAGAGGAGCCCACCGCCCCCAAGACCGCTTCATCCTCCGCGCCGCGCCGCGCCCCCCTGATAAAATCTGCGCCAACCCGCCTGGCGGACATCTCCGTGGAGGAAAAAGACCGGGTCACCACCGGCTACCGGGAGCTGGACCAGGTTTTAGGCGGGGGAGTGGTGGCCGGCTCGCTGGTGCTGGTGGGCGGCGACCCCGGCATCGGCAAGTCCACCCTGCTTTTGCAGGTGTGCCGCAACCTGGCGGCCATAGGCCAGAAGGTTCTCTACATATCCGGGGAGGAATCCCTAAAGCAGATTAAACTCCGGGCCAACCGCATCGGCCAGATGGCGGGAGACCTGAAATTCCTGTGTGAGACCAGCCTGGACAACATTCAGGAGATCATCACCCAGGAAAAGCCAAATATTGTCATCATAGACTCCATTCAGACCATGTACCGGGAGGAGATATCCTCGGCTCCGGGAAGCGTGGGCCAGGTGAGAGAATCCACCAACCTTCTGATGCAGATCGCCAAGGGAGAAGGCATCACCATCTTTATCGTGGGACATGTGACAAAAGAAGGAGTGGTGGCAGGCCCCAGGGTCCTGGAGCACATGGTGGACACGGTGCTGTACTTTGAGGGAGACCGCCACGCTTCCTACAGAATCTTAAGAGGCGTGAAGAACCGTTTCGGCTCCACCAACGAGATCGGCGTGTTCGAGATGAGAGAGCAGGGCCTTGTTGAGGTGGAGAATCCCTCGGAATTCATGCTGTCCGGCCGCCCGGAGGGAGCCTCTGGAGCCGTGGTGGCCTGCGCTATGGAGGGAACCAGGCCCATTCTTCTGGAAGTCCAGGCCCTTGTCACCCAGAGCAATCTGGGAATTCCCAGAAGGACATCGGCGGGAACAGACCCGAACCGGGTCAACCTTCTCATGGCTGTTCTGGAAAAACGCTGCCGCTACGAGATGTCCCGGTACGATGCCTACGTCAACATTGCCGGGGGCATGAAGATGAACGAGCCGGCCCTGGACCTTTCCATCATCATGGCCCTTGTTTCCAGCCTGAAAGACAGGGCTGTGGACGAGAAAACCATCGTGTTCGGCGAGGTGGGTCTGTCCGGCGAGGTCCGGGCTGTCTCCATGGCAGAACAGAGAGTCAATGAGGCTGTCAAGCTGGGCTTTGAAGCCTGCATTCTGCCCCGGATTTGTCTTGACAAGATGAAATCTGTCAAAAAGATACGCCTCATAGGAGTCAGCAATGTGAGGGAAGCCATCGGATATCTGTAAAATCAGTTGACATATATAGATAATCGATATATAATCAACGTGTGAAAGCCATAATCCTCCGGACATGGGCGGGACATGGCTTTCAAAGAAAACCTGCATGCGCCCGGCGGCGGACGCGCCACCGCCCATGAAAGTCCTGCGGGCGCACTGGGCATACCTGAATTCATGCCGCCTAATCGGCGGCGGGACTTTCAAAGAAAACCTGCATGCGCCCGGCGGCGGACGCGCTACCACCCATGAAAGTCCTGCGGGCGCACTGGGCATACCTGAATTCATGCCGCCTAATCGGCGGCGGGACTATCATAGTAATATATCCATCCCTGCCGGGAACGGAATTTTTTTTACCAGTATATATAGATTACCTATATATAGAGGCATAAAGAAAGGAGGATTTACCATGGCAATTGACAAAAAACAGGTATCCGGCAACACGACCATGCTGCTTTTGCAGCTCCTGTCGGAGAAAGACATGTACGGCTATGAGATGATCGAGACTCTTCAGAGGCGGTCAGACAACGTGTTTGAACTGAAGGCAGGAACTCTCTACCCGCTGCTCCATGGCATGGAGGAGAAAAACCAGCTGCTGTCCTACGAAAAGGAGGCGGGGGGGAAGCTCCGCAGGTATTACCAGATTACGGGAGAGGGGAGGAGAGAACTGAAACGGAAGAAAAAGGAGTGGGAGACATACGAGAAAGCCGTTTCCCAGGTAATCGGAGGGGAGGCCTTTGTAAATGGATAACTATCTGAATATGGATACATATCTGGACAGGGTCTCGGCCCAGATACGCAGCAGACGGGCCAGGGACATGGCGGTGGCGGAGATAAGAGCCCACATCGAGGATCAGGCGGAGGCGTACTGCGCCGAAGGCATGGAGGAGGCAGAGGCGGTGAAGGAGGCGGTCCGGCAGATGGGGGATCCGGTGAAGGCAGGGGTGGAGCTGGACCGAATCCACAGACCCAAGATGGAATGGCGTCTGTTTTTGTGGATCATGGCTTTCAGCATTCTGGGGCTGGGCCTTCAGTACCTGTGCTTTTACAGATTTGGGGAGGCTGTAGGAGGCTCCATGAACTATTTTGTCAGACAGTGCATGTACACTGCCGCAGGTCTCCTGGCGATGACCGCTGTGTGTCTCTGTGATTACAGCATTCTGGGAACCCATCCCCAGGTTTTCGGAGGCTGCTTTCTGGGAGGGCTGGCCCTGGTGTGCATGTCGGGAATCCCTCCCATATACAACGGAGCCTACGGCTACCTGAAATGTCTTATGTACTTCTTTATCCCCGTCTACGCCGGGATTCTGTATGGAAACCGGGGAAAAGGCCTGACGGGAGTGACGGCCGGGGCGGCGTGGACAGGGGCTGCTTTCCTGACAGGAACAGCGGCCATAGGCGGAGGCTTAAGCGTCACAGGCGATGTGACTGTGGTTTGCGGGGCGATGCTGTGCGCCGCCGTCTGGAAGGAATGGTTCGGGGTATCGAGAAAGAAAGGTCTGACAGCCGTATCTCTCCTCTTCGCCGCGGCGGTTATTTTGTTGGCGGTCAATTTAAAGCCCTATCAGATGGCGCGTTTCCAGGCATTTTTCCGTCCGGAAGATTTTGAGCAGACCATCGGATACCATCTGTCCCAGATTCGAAAAATAGTCTCGGGCCTGACTCTCACCGGGGCAGGAGGTTCTGTCCTGAACCAGGCCGACCTCCTGAGACGCTTTGTTGGCGCCGAGGTGGGCAGCGAATACATGATTCTCCAGTCCGCTGTGGTCCTGGGCCTGGCCGGGACGCTGGTTCTGTGCGCCGCCTACGCATTATTTTTCTGGTATCTGCTGTCCATGGCGGTCAGGGAGAAAAACAGCCTGGGCATGATAACAGCCCTGGGGTGTACTCTGATTTTGGTGCTGGAGACGGTGAGAAATGTGATGTACAATTTTGGCCTGGGCCTTGTGTCTACAGCGGGAATCCCCTTTTTCTCCTACGGAAAAGTGCACACCCTGGCCGTGTATGGCATTCTGGGAGTCCTGTTAAGCATTTACAGCCACAGAGCCGTGGCGTGGGAAAAGCCGGTTTCCGCAAATGGGAAGGCATCGGAAGAGGGGAAGATAAAGGCTCTGCGGATCGGAAAATATGTGATCCATGTGGAGAAGACAGAAGGGTAAAAGCAATAAAATTTGCCGCTTTCGAAGTATAGTTATGGTGATTTTAGAAAAACTGTTAAATATGAACAGGAAGCATTTATAACAAACCGGTTTATGACAGACCAGTTTAGGGCAGATCAGGAGGAAGATTATGGACAGAGAGACGATGTACAACTTGACTTACGGGTTATTTGTTCTCACATCCCGCAGCGGGGGGAAGGACAGCGGCTGCATCATCAACACCGCGGGCCAGGTGACGGCAGAGCCCAACAGGGTCAGCGCCGCCGTCAACAAAGCGAACTTTACCCATGATCTGGTGAAGAAAAGCGGGATTTTCAACGTGTCTATCCTGAGCCGGCAGGCCGGCTTCGAGATCTTCAGGCGCTTTGGCTTCCAGTCCGGCCGCCAGGCGGATAAGTTTGCTGATTTTAAGGACTGGAGGCGGTCTGCCAACGGTCTCTGCTATGTCACCTCAGGGACTAACGGCTATATCAGCGCGGAGGTGGACCAGGAGATTGACCTGGGGAGCCATACGCTGTTCATCGCCGGGGTGAAGGACATGGAAGTGCTGTCCTCAGAGGTCTCCGCCACCTATGCCTACTACCAGTCCCACATAAAGCCAAAACCGGAGAAGCCCAAAGAGACGGGAACGGCTGTGTGGCGATGCAGAGTCTGCGGTTACATCTATGAGAGGGAAGAACTTCCTGCCGATTATATCTGCCCGGTGTGCAGGCACCCGGCTTCTGATTTTGAGAAAGTGACTTTATGAGAAAAAAACAGCTGACACCTTCTAAAAGATGTCAGCTGTTTTCGTCGTACCAGGGGAAGAGGGATTCGAACCCCCATCGACGGTTTTGGAGACCGCTGTTCTACCCTTGAACTATTCCCCTCTGTGAACCTGTCTGCCAGGCACGAAATATAATATACCACAGGTACGGAAAAAAGTCAACTTTTTTTTGAAAAAATGAAGTGAAAAATGAAGCGAAAATAAAGATTTCCCTGAAGAACGGCATCTGATGCTGAGTGTCGACATGGAGACGTGGGTCGCCGTGGAGAACACCAAAAAACTGATGGGTAATATCCAGACTTTTGAAGGTATCTTTAATAAAAGCCATGACATGACTACCGTCGACATATCAATCATCGTGCATCTTGTATATTCGCTGATGGCGTATTCCTTAACCCTTTTTTGTGGGAAAAGATATAAAAGGGAATCTACAGCAGGAGATTTTTCTCGAAAACCTCTTTCAGAGTATACTGTTGGGACTTTAGCACCCGGATGTCGTATTCGACTGTCCCGCTCTGCTGATTCAGCAATGTGCGGAATACATCGTCATAAGGCGTGCTTGTTATCTTTATATTTCCCATCGAGTCCTTTCTTCTGCGCATGTTTCACAGCACAGACAGAGGTGGAAAAAGGAATTTTCTTACCCTTTTCTGCTCGTTTTATATCTTTTACCACATCGTAGGTATTTACTCAATTAAAAAATCCCGTGTTCCGGAACAGCTGTCCAGAGACAGAATCTGAGAATTTTGAAAGAAAAAGTAGACATTTTCGTTCGCAAAAAGATAGACATATAAATGCTGGATTTGTATGGAATTTTTGTAAGTATCTGACAACAATCCCGCTTTAAAATCCTTATTTTGTATTATATCACCGCCGCCCGAAAATGTCTGATTTTTTGTTCGGGCGGACCGGGCTTTCGGGCGCTCGCGGAGATGGGAGGGGTGCCGATGGAGCAGGAAGCGGAGAGAAAGAGGGGCACGTTCTTGGTGAGGATCCTATACCGGCAGAATGACAGCTGGCAGGGAGAGGTGCTGTGGGCGGAACAGGAGGAAAAAAGGTATTTTAAGAGTGCGCTGGAACTTTTGAAACTGATGGATGATGCTCTGGACACACTGCCGGGGAATGCCGCTGACTGGAAATTGTAAAAATTTTTTAATCAAATACCGTGTCTTCTTATGAAAGGCAGTTGGGGACAGGCAGAACATATATGCACTTTGTTGTGTGATAAGGTCTGCTTTTTCCTTCGCAGGGGAGAGGGACATTTTCTGGGGACATGGACGGGAGGCGGAGCGCCGGGAAAAGAATCTGACAGAAAGATACCGGAAACTTGCTGTGTTCCGTCTCAATTGATATATCGAGATGGTTCATATAAAAGCAATAGGAAAGGATTTGTTTTATGGAAAAGGAGGGAGGAAGAAATGGAGAAAACATGCAGGCCGAGTTTGACAGGGAAATCACCCCGCTGCCATGAGCTCATCGCAGGCGGCGGGGTGAGGACGCAAGCTGGATTCGCGGAATGATGAGAAAGCAAGAAAAGGGCAAACCATGGGAAACTGTGGGACGCAAAACCAGAGGCTGGGGCTTCGGAGGGGAATTGCACAAGCTCTCCGGGGTGACGCTCGTTCGGCTGCATGGCAAACCATCGGAAACGATGGGACGGCAAAGCAAGGGGCCTACGGCATGGACCGGACCCGTCTGGTTTAGCTACGGCAGCCCGGCTGCCGGATACTTTGCGTCCGGGCAAATTGCTTGCAAAGAAAGGAAAATATTATGAAAAACATGAAAAAATTAACCAGGCGCGGTCTGTCCGTGTTCCTTGCTCTGGCCATGTGCCTGAGCATGGTTCAGATCAGCGCGTTCGCAGCGGAGGGTGATGAATCCGTCATCGCGGGTGGACAGATCACTGTGACCGCCACCGAGGCGCCTGCGCCCAACTACGCCGTCCAGGCTGACTTGGACGCCGTGTTCGAAAAGGTCGGCGCGGTGCTGGAGGAAGGCGACGTGGAGGGCGGTATTGCGGCTCTGGACCAGTATATCGCTGTTTACCACAGCCTATCCCCCGAGGCCCAGGAGGCCAACGCCGAGGCCCTGGAGGCCGCTTTGGCTTATCAGGAGACACTGAAGGCCGCCAAAGAGGCCGGGGAGAAAGGCGGGGAGTTTGAGAATCCGGATATTGATACACTGGCTTATGTAACGTATGAATCAACGATCACTTTTTATCCCGGTGACGGCGCGCCTACCGGCGTGAACATGAAAGTGGGCGATCATTACGAGGGAAACTGGTATGTAAAATCTATCAGCACCGAAGAAGTTACCTTCGGTTCGCAATACGGTGAGCACAACAATAATTTCACGATTCCCGCACCGGGAGATATTTGGAAAGGTGTATCGCATAATTACAAGACCGTTGCTGCTTATTCGACTGCGTTCAATGGCGAGAAGCCTATCGGAGCTTCGGCTCAGTTGATCTACACCGGAGGGCATGCCACCTTCAAAAACGTGATAAATACGCCGTCTTCGAATCCTGATCCGAACCCGAATCCTTCTCCTGTTCCCAGCGGCCCCTATGTGACAGTGGTTCATGAGTACTATACTGATGGGAACTATGATGGGTCTTATAGGGAGTATCAGGGCGTGACGGCGCCGACTTACAGTGTTCCTAAAACTATTTACCAGAATGATATTAAAACCAGAAAGCTTACCTACGAAAGTAACACCTACACTTACATAAGCATGAGCAGCGTTCCATCACCTGTCAAAGTCGCAAAAGGCGCAACCGGCAATCAGGGGACTTTTACCCTGAGGTATGAGCGCACAGTGCAAGTCGCCCAGAACTATGCCTACCGTCTGACCTGGGACTACAACGGCGGCACGGTTGACAGCGACACGAGCCGTATCAAGACCGAAACCACCCAGAACAGTACTCATACCTTCTATGAGGATGCTTTGGGCTATGGTTCCCCCAAACCGACGCGGGACGGTTTTACCTTCGAGGGTTGGGACTACACCGGAAACGGCAAGTTTATTGTCAGCAATGGGCAAATCGTTATGGATGGTGTGGCGAATAGTACTGTCGCCGGGACATTGAAGGCAAGGTGGAAGGAGAATGCTGTGGTTCCTCCGTCTGAGCCGGAGAAGAATCCCAACCTGTCCATCACCAAGGCCGCTGATAAGACCAGTGTGGAGGTTGGCGAAACTGTAAAATACATCATCACGGTGGAGAACACCGGCGACGCCACCGCCACCGATGTGAAAATTGTTGATGTGCTGAATGCAGAATATCTGGAGTGGCAGGGGGCCGGCTACAGCTGGACTGCACCCCATGTCCCCGGACCTGATGATGACCCTGACATGATTTACAGCAACGAAGCAGGGACTAAGGGATACTCTGCAATGCCTGCCGATGGCGAGTATGAGATTAGTCATGAGATGCGCCCCGGCGCGAAGCTGACCCTGACCATCACTGCCAAGGCAATCAAGGCTGGTACGGTTGAGAACACCGCCGCAGTCACAAATGGGAATACCCCGGATGCGCCCGGCGACAAGGTTGATGTGACCGTGACCGAGCCTGCCAAGCCGACCTATACCTACACACTGACCTACCATGCCAACACTGGCGGCAGGGATGAAGAAGTGGCTGATATGCCTGACTCTGTTGAGAAAGCGAATATCACGGCCGCAAGCCACAAGTTCATCGTCAGCAGCACTAAGCCCACTTGGTATGGGTATGTTTTCACGGGATGGAACACCGAGGAGGACGGCAAGGGAACAGCATATGCAGCCGGCGCCGAGATTACGGCGACTACGGAAAATAGGAACCTTCATCTGTATGCCCGGTGGGAGAAGCAGTCCGAGCATACCGTTACCGTCAAATACGTGGACGAGAGCAGTACGGAAATCATGAGCTCTGTGACTGTGGACACCACCAACGGCGGCAAGTACGATGTGACCGACAAGAAGATGGAGATCGCTGGCTACACCTTTAAAGAGGTCCAGGACAAGAAAGCGTTGGAAGGCATTACCAACGAGGATATGGAGATTGTTCTGGTTTACACCAAGAACAAGGAGAATCCCGATCCTGATGAACCCGAGAAGAAGGACACCACCTACACTGTGGTCCATGAGTACTATACCAACGGAACAAAGGATGGGGAGAGAAAAGATACAGTCAAGGATGTGAAAGTGGGCGATGTCATCAAGGTTGAGGAGATCACGAAAGAGCTTATATATGGGGATAAGGAGTACACCTACACCTCAACTGACCCGGAGACGGAGCTAACACTGAGTGAGAGCGGAAACACCATCATCCTGAGATACGACCGGACCGTACAGGAGCCCGACCCTGTGTCCCCCAGCTATACAGTGACCCATGAATACTATACCAACGGTAAAAAGGACGGCGGAACCGACAACACGGTTACCGGTGTGAAGGTGGGCGATCTTGTCAAGGCTGAGGATATTGAGAAAGCTTTGACATATCAGGGGAACAAGTATACCTACACTTCTGCCAAACCCGAGAGGTTGACCATAGCCGAGAGCGGAAACAGGATTGTTCTGCGCTATGACAGAACAGTAACTGAGAAGCCCGAAGAAAAGGAGATTCAGTATAGAGTTGCATATTACTGGAACCGTAATGCCGAAGATACCGGAAGATTTATGACGACGGACCCCGAAACAATCACTATCGCCACCGACAGCAATGCGAAGCGGGATAGTCTGATGGACCTGGCGGATCAGAGACAGCTCTTTAATGTGACAGATGAAGAGCCGGAGAGAGACGGATATCAGTTTGAAGGGTGGACGCTTGTAAGGGCCGGAAACCCGGAAGAGGCAGAGCAGAAGGGAATAGAAACCGAAATGGTCGGAAGCCCGGTATCGTGGCGGGTGGGAGATGACCTCAAGGCAGTAAGGGAAGTAAGAGATTATTTCTATGAACTGTCATTCTATGCGTTGTGGAGCAAGGCACCGGAGAATCCAGACACACCGATGCCGGAGCCGGGTACGGACACACCGGTAACACCGACGCCGAAGCCGGGTACGGACACACCGGTAACGCCGACGCCGAAGCCGGGTACGGACACACCGGTAACACCGACGCCGGAGCCAGGTACGGACACACCGGTAACACCGACACCGGAGCCAGGTACGGATACACCGGTAACACCGACGCCGGATCCGATAACTCCGGAGCGGCCCGTGCGTCCTTCAGGCGGTTCAGGCGGTTCGGGCGGCGGAGGCGGCCGCGGCGGCGACAGCGGGAACGGACCCGGAGTGTCATCGGAGACGGTGGCCATCGAGACAGACCCGGTGCCGCTCTCAAATATGCCGGATATGCCGGCGGATGAGTTAATCACACAGATCGACGACGGCAACGTGCCGCTGGCCGGTCTGCCCAAGACAGGGGAATCCTCGAGTCTGTCCAGGATAATGTTTGTTCTGTCTGGAATGCTGCTGTGCGTTTGCGGAATGCTTTTCAAGAAAGAAGAAAACGGATAACGAGAAGGAAGACCCATCTTAAACCAGGACAGCTGTGTGATTGACCAGCTGGTTCTGAAAGGGCAGGCGCCAAACCGTAAGTCACGGAGGGGCGCCTGCCCTGTTTTAAAATGAAAGCAAATGAAAGCGGGCGCCGCCGCTTCCCTGGCAAGCTTTTAGACAATCAGCCTATAGCCTCCAGATACCTCCCCAGCGCGTCCTGCCAGGTTGGCAGCGGCTGAAACCCGTTTTCTGTCAGCTTGGACTTATCCATGCGGCTGTTCATGGGGCGCTTTGCTTTGGTCGGGTACTGGTCGCTGGTCACTGGGGTGACTTTCACGTCAAGCCCCGCCTGCCTGAATATCTCACATGCAAATTCGTACCAGGTGCACAGCCCCTGGTTGGTGGCGTGGTAGCGGCCGTACTTGTCGGTCTCGATCATATCCACCAGCAGCCTGGCCAGGTCGTAGGTGTAGGTGGGGGAGCCGATCTGGTCGTTCACCACGGTGAGGCTGTCATGAGTTTTTCCCAGATTCAGCATGGTCTTGATGAAATTCTTCCCGTTGACGCCGAACACCCAGGCGATGCGGACGATAAAATATTTCTCAAGGGTTTCCACGGCCAGCTCCCCCTCGTACTTGGTCTGACCGTAGACATTTAAAGGTTCCCTCTCGTCATCCGGCTCCCAGGGGCGGGTTCCCTGGCCGTTGAACACATAGTCGGTGCTGATGTACATCAGCTTGCAGTTCAGATCCCGGCACACAGCCGCCACGTTCTCTGTTCCCAGGGCGTTGACCCGGCGGCACAGTTCCACGTTGTCCTCCGCCGCGTCCACCGCCGTGTAGGCGGCGCAGTGGACGACGGCGTCGGGGGCGGTCCGGGTGATCACGTCTCTCACCGCCTGGCTGTCGGTGATATCCATCTCCTGGATATCCACGCCCACGGCGGCATGTCCTCGTTTCTCCAGTTCATTGACTACATCGTGGCCTAACTGGCCTTTCACTCCTGTCACTAATACGTTCATTCTGATCTCTCCATACATAATCTGCCGCGGGAAGCAGCGGGTCAGTTGACTTCTTTATACATATTTGCGAAATAGTTTGTGTATTCTCCGGAAATAATATGCTCCCACCACTCTTTGTTGTCCAGATACCACTGGATGGTCTGGCGGATGCCGGTGTCAAAGTTGTACCGGGGCTTCCAGCCAAGTTCTGTCTCCAGCTTTGCGGGGTCGATGGCGTAGCGCATGTCATGGCCCGGACGGTCGGTGACGAAACGGATGAGGCTTTCCGGTTTGTCCAGGGCGCGGAGGATGGTCTTTACCACCTCCAGGTTGGTCCGCTCGTTGTGGCCGCCCACGTTGTAGATCTCTCCAACCCGGCCTTTGTGGATAATCAGGTCGATGGCGGCGCAGTGGTCGGACACGTGAAGCCAGTCCCTCACATTTTCCCCTTTTCCGTACACGGGAAGCTCCTTGTCCGCCAGAGCCCGGCTGATGATGAGAGGAATCAGCTTCTCCGGAAAATGGTAGGGTCCATAGTTGTTGGAGCACCGGGAGATGGTCACAGGCAGGCCGTAGGTCCGGTAGTAGGCCAGGACGAACAGGTCGGCGCTGGCCTTGGAGGAGCTGTAGGGGCTGGAGGTGTGGAGCGGGGTCTCCTCGGTGAAGAACAGGTCCGGCCTGTCCAGAGGCAGGTCGCCGTACACCTCGTCGGTGGACACCTGGTGATACCGCTTGACGCCGTATTTTTTTGAGGCGTCCAGGAGAACCCTGGTTCCCATCACGTTGGTCTGGACGAAGATGCCGGGGTCTGTGATGGAGCGGTCCACATGGCTCTCAGCCGCGAAATTCACCACCACGTCAAACTGCTCTCTCTCGAACAGCTCCATGATAAAGGGCTCGTCGGCGATGTCGCCTTTGACGAACCTGTAATTGGGCTTGTCCTCCACCGGCTTTAAGGTCTCCAGGTTCCCGGCGTAGGTGAGGAGATCAAGGTTTACAATCTGATAGTCAGGGTATTTATTTACCATGTGATGGACAAAGTTTCCGCCGATAAATCCGGCGCCTCCGGTTACTAAAATTTTCATAGGTCATTTCCTCCGTTTTTGAAATGTCAGTTGTCGATGAATTTTCCGGCCAGAACGTCCAGAAGGTATTGGCCGTATTGGTTTTTCTTCAGGGGCTCGATGTTCTCCAGAAGCTGGTCTCTGGTGATCCAGTGGTTTAAATAGGCGATCTCCTCCAGACAGCCGATCTTCCGGTGCTGGTGGGATTCCACGGTGCGGACGAAGTTGGTGGCGTCTACCAGGGACTCGTGAGTCCCGGTGTCCAGCCAGGTGAAGCCCTGGCCGAGAAGCTCCACCTCCAGCTTGCCCGTCTCCAGATAGATGCGGTTTAAGTCCGTGATCTCCAGCTCGCCCCTGGCGGAGGGAGCCAGGTTTTTGGCGTACTCCACCACCTTGTTGTCGTAGAAATAAAGCCCTGTGACGCAGTAGTTGGACTTTGGCTTTGTCGGTTTCTCCTCGATGGAGATGGCGCGGCCGTCGGAGTCGAACTCTACGATGCCGAACCGTTCCGGGTCGTCCACATAGTAGCCGAACACCGTGGCGCCCTCCTGCTTGTTGGCGGCCCTCAGAAGACGCTTTTTCAGGCCGTGCCCTGCGAAAATATTGTCCCCCAGGATCATGGCCACGTGGTCGTTCCCGATAAAATCCGCGCCGATGATAAACGCCTGGGCCAGGCCGTCGGGGGAGGGCTGGACCGCGTATGACAGATTCAGGCCAAATTGATGTCCGCTGCCCAGAAGGTGCTGGAATCTCGGGGTGTCCTCCGGCGTGGAGATGATCAGGATCTCCCGGATTCCGGCTGTCATCAGCACGGACAGGGGATAGTAGATCATGGGCTTATCATAAATAGGAAGCAGCTGTTTGGATGTGACGGTGGTGAGGGGATAAAGCCTTGTCCCGGAGCCGCCGGCTAAAATAATGCCTTTCATTAAGATGTCCTCCAGATAGTGATTTTAGGGACATTATAAAGGGTGACGTAACGTCAGTGTCAAGGGGGTTTTTGCGGATTCGCGCAGAAATTTGTTATAATCGGTTGATATTTTTTGGCAGTTTGTGTATCATATGTGGTAGAGGTCCCAGTGACTGCAGGAAGAACAGGCAGCTGCGGGATAACGATGATTAAATAAAGACAATACGGGGAATGATTATGGGCAAATTAGAAGGATTACAATTTTTAAAACACAACGCCATTGAGGAGAAGGCATGTGATTTAAAGCGGCCTTTTGCGTTTATCAGCTATGCTCACGATGAAGAAGACACTTCCATAGTGATAAATGTTTTTCAGCGATTGTATGACAGAGGTTATAATCTGTGGATCGACACGGCGAACATACCTAAAAATGAAAACTCGTGGAAGGATGCTGCCCAGGAAGCTCTGATGAATGAAGAAAAAACCTGTAAGCTGGCGCTGTTTTTCAGAAGCGAAGAGTCATTGATCAGGAAGCCCATACTTGACGAACTTGAAATGATCAAGATTCTTAAGCACATTGACCGTATTATCACCATTGATATCTGGCATGAAGACGGCATGACGGCGAAAAAATACGGGCAGCAGCTCATAAGCAGGCTGAAAAAGAAGGAGCTGAAGATATACAAGGAAATCTGTGAATATGTGGACCCGGACAACAGCGCCTACAGAGGGCAGGACGTGAACCATAATCTTGAGATTTTGGTAAATGAGCTGGCCAAGGAGCTGGAGAAAGACGGTGTTATGGCTATCCGGCGTGATAGCGGGGGGAATCCGCCTCCGGTTCAGCCCGAGACTTATCATACTGTAACTTTTTATTCACAGGGTTCTCTGGCGGGAAGTCAAACTGTTAAAAACGGAGACAAGGCTGTGCCGCCGGAGGAAGCTAAAAGAGAAGGCTATTATTTTATAGGCTGGTCTGGGGCGGAGGACGGTTCAGGACTGTGGGATTTCGGCCATGACACTGTGTCCCGGGATATGGCGCTGTACGCCTGCTGGGAAAAGGAAACCCCTCCTGTCCCAGGCCCGGAGGCAGCTGGAGAAGGGTATACATACACTATTTTTGGCAGACCGTATTCTGCCGGAAAAAGGGAGCAGGGGAAACTGATGTATGACGCGTTCGCCGCTTTGACGGACAAGCATCCGGACAAGGCGGATGCCCTGACAAAGCTCACCTGCGTGGCCTGCGCCGAGAATGTGTCCAATGCCGGCAGTGCAGATGCCAATCCTACATATTTCAGAATGTGCAGAAAATTCACTGTCGGAGGCCGGGATTACTATGTGGGAACCGCGTATGGATTCAAGGCAAAGCTGGGACAGATCAAGAGCATGTTAAAAATATGCGGGGAAAAGGCTGATGCATTTACCCTCATAAGCCAGAGCGGCTCAGGCGAAGAAGGGTCGGATGGAGAGGGATCGGTGAACACGGGAGAAGGCAGACCGGATGATGGCGGGTCAGAAGGCGGCAGGCCGGTGGATTTAGGCGGGAACTGCTTTGAATATGAGCTGTGGGGAACTGTGTATAAGGCGAAATCCCTGGCTGACATGATGCATAATTCCTTTGACGCCCTGGCTGAGAGATATCCTCATAAGGCTGAGGATATGGCAGATGACGGGGGCCTGACGGCGGTGGCGAGGAAGAATGATGTGGACCAGAAGAAGCTCCCTGCTTCCAAGCTTAATTATTTCCAGCAAAAAAGAGAACACAAGGCAGGCGGAAAAGAGTACTATGTGAGCAACAGGTACAACAGAGATGCGGGAATTGATCAGATACAAAAAATGTTTATCATCTGTGAGGGGAATTCCGGTTCTTTCAAGATTGTGAAGATGCCTGAGAAGAAGACAAAACAAACCCCAGGCAGCGGAAAAGAGGGGATCGGCACATTGATTTAGAGGAGAACCGGAGGGAACGGCAGTGAACATCGAACAGGCAGAGCTGCTGACGGCCAGCAGACAATTTCAGCAGTTAAAGTTTTTTCAGGAGAAAACCAACGTATTTACGATTGTGGGGCAGACTCACACGGAACACTGGCACAGTTCCTTTATGAGCTGGCTTCTGGACCCTAATTCCAGCTTGTGTCTGGGACATTATCCTCTCGTAAGGCTTCTGTCTCTCTACATGATAAAAAATGAAAACTCCGGCCTGTCCCTGGAAGACATTTTCCGGATGAACCTGGACGAGGCGCGTTTTCAGACAGAGAAGACATTTTTCACCGAGGACAGAAAGAAACGGTCCATCGATGTGTACGGCGAGAGCAGGGAGCTTATCCTTGTCATCGAGAACAAGGTGAAGGCGAAGGAGAACATGAACGGGTCGGATGTGGGGCAGACGAAGGATTACCGGGACTATGTGGAGAGTCTCAGAAAGCCGGGGCAGAAGGTGATCTGTCTGTTTGTCACTCCGGACCCTGGACAGAAGCCTTACGATAAGGCGTATACCCAGATTACATATCAGGAATTATATGACTATGTGATCGCGAAATGTATAGAGCATCCCAGGCTTGACAGGGACGGGAGATATCTTCTGGAGCAGTATGCCAACAATCTGCGGGAGCCGGTTCACGGCTCGCCCATGGCGCTGGTCAACATGTCCCTGTGCAAGGAAATTTACGACGAGTTCCGGGACCAGCTTGACGAGATATTCAGCGACGTGGAGGGAAGCTCGGATTATGTACATGACCACAGGCTTACCTGTGTGGTGTACTGCCACTACCAGAGTATTTTTGACGAGATATATCTGTCCCTGGATGAAAAGCGTTTTGGCCGCACGCCCAAATCCACCATAAAGAGGAAAATAATCAGTTTTACGGATCTGTACAATGCGGAAAAGATAAAGAACGGCACGGAGTTTGTGATGGAGTACGACGGGGTGCGGCATTTTGCCGTGGCCGATTACGATGAGGACGAGAAGGAGTGCTATATGCTGCTTCTGGACGAGAACAAGAATTTTTATTTTAACTCAAAGGGGCAGAAAATCGGATTTTACAAGGCGCCGTCTCAGGCAGGCGTGGACGCGGTCAACATATACAGAAAGAAGCATCAGACAGGCAAGAAGATCGATACCCTCAACGGTCCCGCATACTGGAAGACAAAGGATGGCGTCACCTTAAAAGCGCTGATGGATTCTCTGTGATTTTTATAGGAAACGGCAAATATGCCCCGGAGCCATTCTGGGGCATATTTTGTATCATCGGAAAGTTCTCCGGGCAGGATCGCGCTGCGGCGGAAAGCCATAAGGCGGACGGCGCGGCAGCTTGTCCCCGGTTTTATAGAAAGCGCAGGAAAGATACAGGACAAGGAGAGAGGACATGAGCAGGAGATTTGTAAGCCAGTTGTCTGGCGTGTGGAGCGGGTTTCGGGATTTCGCGGCGGAGCATAAGAGAACCGGGTGGTTTACGGCTTTTGTGATTCTGGCATCCTGGGGTGTGCTGGCATCCCGCGGGGATATAGGCGTGGACACGGAGATTATGCTCTCCTTTCCCGAGGTCATGCTGAAATCCTGGTGCGGCATCGGGCGGTGGGGGCTGGTGTTCACCAAGAGGTTTCTGGAATTTGGACAATTTTCTCAGTCTGCGGCGGTTATAGCTTCCATGGGGGCTTTGTGGCTGCTGTGCATGACCGTGAACTTTGCCGTGTATCAGTGGAGCGGCGGCGATGAGCGGTATGGCTTTTTTTATCCCGTGTTTTCTGCCGTCTACGCCACCTCCCCGTGTCTGGCGGAGCAGTTTTATTTTCTGCTCCAGTCCTTTGAGGTCATATGGGGAATTCTCATGGCAGCGGCGGCGGTGTATGCAGCCGGCAGGTATGTGTACTGGAGGGAGAGCCCGGTGTGGCTGGCGGTCTCGGCGGTGTGCGGCGTGTGGGCCCTGGGGTCCTACCAGGCCATGGCCTGCGTCTTCATCGGACTGAGCGCATTTTCCTTTCTCCTGGTTTACCAGAGGGGAGGGACAGGGAGGGAGCCGGGAGGAAAATGGAAATGGTTTCGCTGCGGCGTCTCCTTTGTGGCGGTTTTTCTGGTGATGCTGGCAGGATACATGGCGGTGTCCGCGGCGGTTCAAAGGTTTATGGGCGAGGCTTCCTCCTACATCGGCGACATGATCCTCTGGAAAAGGGAGGAGGCCAGGCTTTGTCTCTACTATATTAAGAAAGATATGCAGGACATTTATTTCGGCAGAAAGGTGTTCTACTCGGCGTTGGGGCTGCCGGTTCTGATGCTGGGAACGGCTCTGTTTTTGAGGAGAGGGTGGAAATGCGGGGAGAAGGAACGGATTCTCTACGTGATGGCAGGGGGATTTTTCATATTTTCCCCTACCTGCATCACCATATTGACAGGCTTCTACCAGGGCGTGCGGGTGCAGATGGCGTATCCCTTTGTCCTGGCGCTGGGCTGCGGAGTGCTCACGACTGCGGGAGGCCGGGGGAAGGCCGGGGAGAGCGGCAGAGAGGAGAGGCAAGCCGGGATATGGAGAATTGCCTGGGGGGAACAGGCGGGAACAGCGGCGGCTGTGTGTCTGTGCGCGGTTGTGGCTTGGGGGCAGTGGATTACGTCTCAGCGTCTTCTGGATACTATGCATATGGTCTCTGAACAGGATATAAGGAAGTGTGAAGCGGTTTACAGGGAGGCTCAGGCTCTGGCGGCGGAAAGCGGACAGGATATCAGGGATAAGTCTCTGGTGTTTGTGGGAATCCAGGAGTCGGAGCTGAGCCCTGCTTCCCTGAGAGGGGACATGATCGGGCACTCTGTATTTCAGTGGGACGCGGACGGCATCGTAGGCGTGTCGGAACGGGTGGGAAACCTGATGCGCGCTTTGGGACTTTCCCACGAAAAGGCCTCCCAGCAGCAGTACGAGGAGGGAAAGACGAGGGCGTCCTCCATGCCTTGCTGGCCTGTGGAAGGGTCTGTGGCGCTGGAGGGGGACATGATCATTATCAAGCTGTCGGAGCCGGTGAGCTGAGGCAGACAAGAGGCATCGCGGAATCGCCCTGAGAGGGATTGAATATTGTCTGAATCGGTGTTATATTGGGGGCGTGTCAATTTGACAAATCAGAAACAGATAAGAGCGTGTTTGAAAAATCGTTCCTGTCAGATACATTTCTCAAACACACTCCGGAGGAGGTAATTATGAAAAAAAGAATCATGCTGCTGCTGGCAGTTCTGACGCTGCTTCCCGCGGCAGGCTGCGGGAAAACAGAAGAAGATACTGCACACATTCCGACAACTGCGAAAATTGCGGAAGATCAACCGATAGAAATTCAGACTAAAGAAGACCTTTCCGGAGAGGCCCCATCCCAGAGAGACCTTTCAGAAGAAGAGGGGCAGGGCCCGGAAGAGCCGGCGCGTTCAGAACCTGCGGCGGGACAGGAAGGCGCCCGGGAACGATTTCAATTTTCAGATTTGTCCGACAGAGTATTCTATTTCAGCAGCGGCGCAGGGGGATGGTTCACAGAACTCCGGGTCAGGGCCGACGGGGCTTTTGAAGGACATTATCAGGATTCCAATATGGGAGATACCGGAGATAACTATCCGAACGGCACATTATATTTCTGTGATTTTTACGGAACCTTCGACCAGCTGGAGAAGGTAGACGATTTAACCTACAAGATGAGACTGTCCGACATTTCCTTTAGGCAGGAGCCGGAGAAGGAAGAAATCATAGACGGTGTCCGCTATATTTATTCAGCTGCCTACGGTATGGATGGAGAAGACTTCTATCTGTATCTGCCCGGTTCCAGGATGGCGGATTTGCCCCAGGCTTTTCTGCAATGGGTGGGGTGTTACAATCCGGAATCCGTTCAGGAAGAGAAACTGAGTTTCTATGGACTTTATAACGCGCAGGGAGAGTTAGGCTTTTCCAGCAGCGTCTACATGGAACAAAGCCTCTCCCAGCGAATCGCCATGGAGATTACCTATGCCGAGGAGCGGGACAGGGAAGTGGAGGAGAAGCAGAAAGAAGCCGTCACGCAGATGGAAATGAACGAAACCGCCAGAGAATGGTATCAGCTGTGGGACGATACCCTGAACGTTGTGTGGAAGCTGCTGGAGACGAACTTGAGCGAAACAGAGATGGAAGCCCTGCGGAAAGAGGAACGAGAGTGGATTGCCTTCAAGGAGGCGCAGGTACAGGAAGCCGGACTGGAAAGTGAGGGCGGAAGCATACAGCCCCTGCTGGAATTCGCAAGAGCCGCGGAACTGACAAAAGAAAGAGTATATGAACTGGCAGAGTACGCAAAGTAAGGTGAATAGGATACTCTTGTTGTACGGTCCGGAAAAGATCTGACCCGAAAATTGTAAGAAAACTGCAAGGGAAAAGAAATTGTTTTTTGGCAGTATTGGATTTAAAATGGTAATTAGCAAAAAATTATTTTTGAGGAGGTGCAGTATGTTAGAGTTTGTGTTGCCGTGGCTTATTCCTGGTATTGTGGCGGTGGTTGTGATATTGATCCTGGCCAGCGGGTATGTGAAGGCTCCGCCGGATCAGGCTTACATCATCTCGGGGCTTAAGAAGGAGAGCAAGGTGCTCATCGGCCGGGCGGGGATCAGGATACCGTTTCTGGAGCGGATGGATCGGCTGTATCTGGGACAGATGACTGTGGATATCAAGACCGAGCAGCCGGTGCCTACCAATGATTTTATCAACGTGAATGTGGATGCCGTGGCAAAGGTCCGCATCTCTCTCACCACCGACGGGATCAAGCTGGCGTCCAAGAACTTTCTGAACAAGGTTCCTGCGGATATCACGAGGGACCTTCAGGATTCTCTCCAGGGCAATATGCGGGAGATCATCGGCACCTTGTCCCTGAAGGAGATCAACACGGACAGGGATTCTTTCTCAGACCAGGTTATGTCCAAGGCTTCCAAGGATATGGATAAGCTGGGTATCGAGATTCTGTCCTGCAATATTCAGAACGTGACTGACGAGAACGGTCTGATCAGGGATCTGGGCGCGGACAACACCTCCAAGATCAAGAAGGATGCGGCCATCGCCAAGGCCCAGGCGGACAGGGATATCGCCATCGCCCAGGCGGAGGCAGACAAGGCGTCCAACGACGCCAGGGTTCTGGCCCAGACGGAGATCGCCCAGAAGAACAACGAGCTGGCCATCAGAAAGGCGGAACTCCAGAAGGAGTCCGACACCAAGAAGGCGGAGGCGGACGCTGCCTACGAGATTCAGAAGCAGGAGCAGGAGAAGACTATCCAGACGGCTACGGTCAACGCCCAGATCGCCAAGGCGGAGAGGGAGGCAGAGCTGCGCAAGCAGCAGGTAGCCATCCAGCAGCAGGCCCTGGAGGCGGAGATCAACAAGAGGGCGGATGCGGACCGCTACGCCGTGGAGCAGAAAGCGGCGGCAGACTTATCTAAGCGCCAGAGGGAGGCGGAAGCCAAGAAGTACGAGCTGGAGATGGAAGCCGAGGCCATGAAGGCCCAGGCGGAGAAAGAGGCGGAGGCCATGAAGGCCAGGGCCTCGGCGGCCAGATACGCCGCGGAGCAGGAGGCGGCAGGCATCAGGTTTGCCGCGGAGCAGGAAGCGGCAGGTATCCAGGCAAAGGGCGCCGCGGAGGCGGCGGCCATCCAGGCGAAGCTCCTGGCGGAAGCAGAAGGTATGGAGAAGAAGGCAGAGGCATACGCCAAGTACAACAACGCGGCGGTTATCGAGATGATGGTGAACATCATGCCCCAGATGGCGGCAGAGATCGCCAAGCCTCTGTCCAGCATCGACAAGGTGAACATTTACGGAGGCGGCGAGGGCGGAAGCGGCATCACCCAGATGTCCGGCAGCGGAGCCACGGTGATGCAGCAGGTGTTTGACACCATGTCCGAGGCCACGGGGGTGGATTTCAGGGAGATCCTGAAGGCCCAGACCTTTGACGCCAAGGTGACAAGGAACATCAACCTGACAGGGATTCCCGGCGCGGAGGAGAGAGGAAGCTCAGGCCGGGAAAGCGGTTCAGACGCTGAATAAGAAGAGATGAAAAGACAGCCATGCCGGCGGCAGAAAGCCGCGGGAGGGCTGTCTTTTTGTTACTATGATAGTCCCGCCGCCGATTAGGCGGCATTCATTCAGGTATGCCAAATGCGCCTGCAGAACTTTCATGGGTGGTGGCGCGTCCGCCGCCGGGCGCATGGAGGTTTACTATGATAGTCCCGCCGCCGGGCGCATGCAGGTTTATTAGGAAAGTTCTCCAGGGAGAATTGATCTGCGACGGCAGGAAGGGACAGAGCCCCGGCGGCGGCTGCATAAAAGCCGGTGAAAATCAGGTAAAAGGAGAAATTTTCTGTTGACTTCCAGACGGATATTTTGTACAATGAATGTAAGCGCTTACAATTTGTGAGAGCAGCAGTAAAACCGCTATTTTCCGGCATACTATAACAAAACGCCATGAGCCGGCGCCCCGCGGCAGAAAGAAGAACAGAATATCTTCCGCGGCGGCAGGGAGGGAGCCGCGGATAGCAGTGAGAGGAGAAGGAAAGATGCAGGATGTCATCAAGATCAACCAGGAGGACAACGTAGCCGTTGCCCTGCGCCCCATCGGAAAGGGAGAGACTCTTGAGATCGGGGACATATCAGTTACCACTGTGGAGGAGATCCCCCAGGGACACAAGGTGGCCCTTAGGGCCGTGAAGGCGGGAGAGGAAGTGGTGAAGTACGGTTTTAGAATCGGTTTTGCCAAGGAGGACATCTCCAAAGGACAGTGGGTGCATGTGCACAACCTAAAGACGGCTCTCGGAGATTTGCTCACTTACGAGTATAATCCCACCAACCCGGCGGTGGGGACGGCGGACCGGGCCACCTTCCAGGGTTTCCGCCGCACGGACGGCAAGGCGGGAGTGCGGAACGAGATATGGATCATCCCCACGGTAGGCTGTGTCAACTCCATCGCCAAGGCACTGGAGCGGGACTCTCAGAGGCTGGTGGGGGGAAGCCTGGAGGAGGTGGTGGCATTTCCTCATCCCTACGGCTGCTCCCAGATGGGGGATGACCAGGAACACACCAGGACCGTGCTGGCGGACATGATTCATCACCCCAACGCCGGAGGAGTTCTTGTCCTTGGGCTGGGCTGTGAGAACAGCAATATTCCCGTGCTGAAGGAGTATATCGGAGAGTACGACGAGCAGAGGGTAAAGTTTCTGCAGTGCCAGGATGTGGAGGACGAGCACGAGGCGGCCATGGCCATCCTGGAAGAGCTGGCTGTCTATGTGAGGGGCTTCTCCAGGGAGCCTATAGATGCGGGAGAGCTGATCATCGGCATGAAGTGCGGCGGGTCGGACGGTCTGTCAGGCATCACTGCCAACCCCACGGTGGGCGCATTTTCAGACCTTCTCATCTCCAGAGGCGGGACGACTATCCTGACGGAGGTTCCGGAGATGTTCGGGGCGGAGACGATTCTCATGAACCGCTGCGAGACCAGAGAGCTGTTTGACAAGACCGTGAACCTGATCAATGATTTTAAGAATTATTTTACCAGCCATAACCAGACTATCTATGAGAATCCGTCTCCGGGCAACAAAAAGGGAGGCATCTCCACCCTGGAGGACAAGTCTTTGGGCTGTACCCAGAAGTCGGGAAGCGCCCCGGTGAAGGGAGTCCTCGCCTACGGAGAGCCCGTGAAGGTGAAGGGGCTGAATCTTCTCAGCGCTCCGGGCAACGACCTGGTGGCTTC
>CAJTOT010000027.1:43532-54315 GCA_910577935.1 uncultured Hungatella sp.
TGCCCAGATCGTTTTGTTTACCACCGGCAGAGGCACCCCCTTCGCGTCCCCCGTCCCCACGGTGAAGATCTCCAGCAATTCTGCCCTGGCGGGGAAGAAGAACAACTGGATCGATTTCAATGCGGGCCGCATGGTGGAGGACAAGTCCAAGGAAGAGCTGGCAAAGGAGCTGTTTGACTATGTTCTGGAGGTGGCTTCGGGCAGGAAGGTGAAGGCGGAAGAGGCAGGTTTTCACGATATGGCTATTTTTAAGCAGGGAGTGACCCTGTAGACGCAGCAGGCGTGAAGATACGCTCTTTAAAGGCATATGCCGGCCCGGAGAAGGCATGCGACAGGAACAGACAGCAGGTGCCCCGGTCCGCCAAAACGAGTCAATGGCAGCGCTGACGAGACAGGAACGTTTTCGGGAGGCATGAAGGATGAAGCTGAATCGGACGACACAGAGAACTGTTGAGATACTGAAACTGATATCCAAGAATCCGGAGGGGATCACGCTGGACGACATATGCGGACAGCTCTCCCTTCCCAAGACCAGCGGTTACGACATCATCACCACCCTGGTGGAGATGGGTATGGCCAACGTGCAGAGAGGCCAGAAGCAGACCTACACCATCGGCCTGACTGCATACCGCATCGGCATAAACTACACTAACAATCTGGATTTTCTGGGGGTGATCGAGCCGGAGCTGAAGGCATTTTCCAGGTCCGTGGGAAAGACCGTGTTTTTCGGAGTGCGGTCAGACCATGAGGTGGTGTACATCTGCAAATTTGAGCCGGAGAATCCCATCATCACCACGGCCACGGTGGGGACGAAGAATCCCATATACTGCACTTCCCTGGGGAAGGCCATCCTGGCTTACAGCGACGAGGCTACCAGGCAGCAGGTGATGAACCGGATCACCTTCCGCCAGAAGACGGAGAACACCATCATGGACAGGAGGACTCTGAAGGCGGAGCTGGAGAAGGTGAAAGACCTGGGCTATGCCCTGGACGCCAGGGAGATGGAGGATCACATGGAATGCGCCGGAGCACCGGTGTTCGGCCCCGACGGCAGCGTCATGGGGGCCATCAGCGTGTCCAGCTTATACAAGCCGGGGGAGGACTATGACGCCCTGGGACGGCTGGTCTGTGAAAAGGCGGAGGAAGTGTCCAGATTGTTGGGATATCTGGGAAAAATATCGTGAAATAGTATTGACAAACAGGGAAGAAACAGGTAATATCTTGGTATAACAATCGTGTTTACGAAAAGGAATCGTATATACGAATTTATAAAGGAGAGAGAAGCCATGAAAAAAGAACGGGTATTAGCAAGAATGAAGGAAGACTGCCTTGTAGCCGTAGTGCGGGCGAAGAATCTGGAGCAGGGCGAGAAGGTGGTTGACGCCATCATCGAGGGCGGAATCAACTTCATTGAGATCACCATGACCATGGATGAGGGGAATCCCATCGATTTCATCGCGGCTATGGTGAAGAAGTACAAGGACAATGACAAAGTAGTCATCGGCGCGGGCACGGTTCTTGATCCGGAGACGGCGAGACAGGTGATTCTGGCAGGGGCCAACTATGTGGTGAGTCCGGGCCTGAACGTGGAGACCGTGAAGCTGTGCAACCGCTACAGAGTTCCCATGCTTCCCGGCGTTATGACCCCGACCGAGGCCATCACAGCCATGGAGGCGGGATGCGACATCATCAAGATCTTCCCGGGCAACATCGTGGGACCGGCAGCCATCAGCTCCTTCAAGGGCCCCCTTCCCCAGGGCGAGTTCATGCCCTCCGGCGGTGTGGACGTGGACAATGTTGACAAGTGGATCAAGGCAGGCGCCTACGCGGTGGGAACCGGCTCCAGCCTGACCAAGGGCGCCAAGACCGGCGACTTCGCGGCAGTGACAGCCAAGGCAAAAGAGTTTGTCGAGGCAGTGGCAGCGGCTAGAAAGTAAGAACAGTCAGAAAAATCAATAAAAAGTCATATATAAAGGAGAAAGAAACAATGGCAAAGATTGTAACCATGGGCGAGATCATGCTGAGACTGTCCACACCGAACAACGAGAAATTTATCCAGGCTGACGAATTTGATGTGAACTACGGCGGAGGAGAGGCCAATGTAGCCGTGTCTCTGGCCAACTACGGACACGATGTTGAGTTCGTGACGGCAGTTCCCTCCAACCCCATCGGCGACTGCGCCGTGGCAGCTCTGAGAAAGTACAACGTAGGAACAAAGCACATCGCCAGAAGCGGCGAGCGCCTCGGAATCTATTTCCTGGAGACAGGTTCAGCCATGAGAGCATCCAACGTGGTTTATGACAGAGCCCACAGCTCCATCTCCACGGCGGCTCCCGGCGAATTCAACTTTGACGAGATCTTCAAGGATGCCGACTGGTTCCATTTCACAGGAATCACACCGGCAGTCAGCGATGCCGCCATCGAGCTCACCGAGGCTGCCCTTAAGGCCGCCAAGGCTCACGGCGTCACCGTGTCTGTAGACCTTAATTTCCGCAAGAAGCTGTGGTCCTCCGAGAAGGCCCAGAAGGTTATGACCAACCTGATGCAGTATGTTGACGTGTGCATCGGCAACGAGGAAGACGCGGAGAAGGTTCTGGGCTTCAAGCCAGGCAACACCGATGTAACCTCCGGAGAGCTGGAGCTGGCAGGCTACGTTGACATTTTCAATCAGATGGCTGACAAGTTCGGCTTCAAGTATATCATCAGCTCTCTCCGGGAAAGCCACAGCGCTTCCGACAACGGCTGGTCCGCATGTATCATGGACGGCAGGACAAGAGAGTTCTATCATTCCAGAAAGTACCGCATCAGCCCCATCGTGGACCGCGTAGGCGGCGGCGACTCCTTCGCTGGCGGCCTGATCTGCGGACTGGCAGACGGCAAGGACATGAAGGCGGCTCTTGAGTTCGCAGTGGCGGCTTCCGCGCTGAAGCACACCATCCCCGGCGACTTCAACCTGGTTACCAGGGCAGATGTGGACAGCCTGGCCGGCGGCGACGGCTCAGGACGTGTCCAGAGATAACAAGACTTTTAAATGACAACATTGGAAGAGGACAGCTCTATGCTCACAGGTGCATCAGGACTGTCCTTTTCCAAGCCCTTCTTGGCAGCGTGATGCCAGAAAGACGAGAGGTGAATCATGAGCGACAAACGAACATTTGACCTTCTGACTCTGGGACAGCTACTTCTGCGCCTGTCTCCCCCCGGCAACGACCGGCTGGTGCGGGGGGACACATTTGTAAAACAAGTCGGGGGCGCGGAGCTGAACGTAGCTGTGGGAGTCGCCCTTTTGGGGCTGCACACGGGTATCATCTCCAAACTCCCGTCCCATGACATGGGCAGCTTTATGAAGAGCAAGATCCGGTCCTACGGCGTCAGCGACGACTTTTTCATGTATGACAGTACGCCGTCTGCCAGGGTGGGGATCTATTATTATGAAAACGGCGCTTACCCCAGAAAACCAAAGGTGATCTACGACCGGAGCAACAGTTCCTTCTACTCTCTGAACATCGACGAGATTCCCGATGAGGCATACAGCGCCAGCAGGTGTTTCCACACCACGGGCATCACCCTGGCTCTCAGCGAAAAACTGAGAGATACCGCCATCGAGATGATGAAGCGGTTTAAGGAGGCGGGAACACTGGTGTCCTTTGACGTGAATTTCCGCGGCAATCTGTGGACCGGCGAGGAGGCCAGGGAGTGCATCGAGAAGATCCTTCCCTATGTGGATATATTCTTCTGCTCGGAAGACACGGCCCGCCTCACATTTAAAAAGACGGGAACCGCCAGGGAGATGATGAAGAGCTTTACAGAGGAATACCCCATCTCCATCGTGGCCTCCACCCAGAGGGTGGTCCACAGTCCCAAGCGGCACACCTTCGGATCTGTCATGTATGACGCCAAAAAGCAGGAGTACTACGAGGAGGAACCATATCGGGATATCGACGTGGTGGACCGCATCGGCAGCGGCGACGCGTACATCTCCGGCGCGCTCTACGGGCTGCTCACCAGCGATTTTGACTGCGCCAGGGCCGTCAGGTACGGCAATGCCGCCAGCGCGGTGAAAAATACCATTCCCGGAGACCTTCCCTCTTCCAATCTGGAGGAGATCGAGACCATCATCAAGGCCCACAGCCATGTGGGGTATCAGAGCGAGATGGCGAGGTAGTTAGGGAGAAACCTTCCGGCTGAGGGGGAGGCGCTTCTGAGGGGCGCTGAAGGCACGGGAGACACAACAGGAAAAGCAACACCAAAAATTTATGGAGGTATTTACTTATGTCAGTATCAATCAAGGGCAACGTAATCGTAGGACAGTCCGGCGGGCCCACCGCCGTGATCAACTCCAGCCTTGCGGGAGTCTACAAGACGGCCATGGACCGGGGCGCCAACAAGGTATACGGGATGCTCCACGGCGTTCAGGGGCTTTTGGAGGAGCGGGTGGTGGACCTTGCGGACCACATCAAAAGCGACCTGGACATCGACCTGTTAAAGAGAACCCCCTCGTCTTTCCTTGGCTCCTGCCGTTATAAGCTGCCGGAAATTAAGGACAACACGGAAATCTATGAGAAGATTTTCAGGATTCTGGAGAAGCTGGAGATCGAGTATTTCTTCTACATCGGCGGCAACGACTCCATGGATACCATCAAAAAGCTGTCTGATTACTCCCTGTTAAACGGCAGCAGGATCCGCTTTATGGGTGTTCCCAAGACCATCGACAACGATCTGGCGGTGACAGATCACACTCCAGGATACGGAAGCGCCGCGAAATATATCGCCTCCATCACCAAGGAAGTGATCCGCGACGGCCTGGTCTATGACCAGGAACAGGTCACACTCCTTGAGATCATGGGCAGAAACGCCGGCTGGCTCACAGGGGCGGCAGCCCTGGCCTCCGGCGAAGACTGCGAGGGACCGGATATGCTGTTCCTGCCGGAGATTACCTTTGACGTGGAGCACTTTATGAAGAAAGTCACAGACCTGCAGAAGGTGAAGAAGTCTGTGGTGGTGGCTATCTCCGAGGGCGTCAAGGTGGCGGACGGGCGGTATGTGTGCGAGCTGACGGACAACATCGACTATGTGGATGCCTTCGGCCACAAGCAGCTCACCGGAACTTCCCGGTATCTGGCGGGCCGCATTTCCAAGGAGATGGGGTGCAAGACCAGGGCCATCGAGTTCAACTCTCTCCAGAGGTGCGCGTCCCACATCGTAGGCCGTGTGGATATCACAGAGGCCTTCCAGGTAGGCGGGGCTGCGGTGAAGGCGGCTTTCGAGGGCGAGACGGGAAAGATGATCATCTTAAAGAGAGTGTCCGACGACCCGTACATATGCGTGACGGACATCTATGATGTCCACAAGATCGCCAATGTGGAGAAAAAAGTTCCAAGGGAGTGGATTAACGAGGCGGGAGACTATGTGACCCAGGACTTTGTCAACTATGTAAGGCCTCTGATTCAGGCAGAGCTGACCCCGATTATGGTGGACGGGCTGCCCAGACATCTGAGATTGGAAGACGTGTAAAGCGGAGAGCTGTATATTCAGAGGGGGCGCGGCAAAATACTGTTTTGTCTCGGTCCCCCTTTTTTGTTTTTTGCAGATGCGCGGTTGCTGTCCGGTTATTGTTCAGGCAGGTCTGCGCTCTGGCTGCGCTGACCGTATGATAACAGTAACACTGTCCGCACGGCTTTACGGCAAATTAAAACATAATTGTTGAAAGAAACGGTTAAATTGTGTAAACTATAAGAGGCAGCATTTTACTATCGGGCACAGGAGGAGTGGCACATGAAAAAAGCAATGAATCAGTCAACATTAAATCAGCTCTTAAACGGCATCTCCATCACGGCTCTTCTGCTGGTGGTGGCGCTTGTTCTGGTTTACTCCGGCATAAACGGCAAGGTAAAGCAGGCAAACCAGGACCGTTTCAACCTGACTTACAACGCGAACCGGTTTATGAACGGCTCTTCTTACCTCACCAACGAGGTGAGAGCCTACGCATCCACGGGAGAAAAGGAGCACTACGACAACTACTGGAACGAGATCAACAACTTAAAGAACCGGGACCTGGGCGTGGCTGCCATGCAGGAGATCGGGATCACGGACAGCGAGCAGGCCATGATTGACCAGATGTCCTCCCTGTCCAACAACCTGGTCCCCCTGGAGGAGGAGGCGATGAACCAGGTGCAGGAGGGGAAGATGGAGGAGGCTCTCAACTATGTGTACGGGGACGAGTACAACAGGGTCATCACCAATATCAATGCACTGAAGGAGCAGTTTCTGGACACCCTGGACCGGCGCACCCAGGCGGAGGTGGACACACTGGTGATGGAGTCCAATGTCGTCGAGGGAGTTATCTTTTTGGCCCTTGTGGGCGTGGGAATCCTGCAGGTGTGTGTTCTTCTGGTGACGAAAAAGAAGATTCTGAACCCTATCATAGCAGTGCGGGACCAGATGGGGGAGATCGCAGGCGGCAATCTCTCGGTGGAATTTCCCCTGGAACCGGATACCTCTGAGATCGGCATGCTGGTGTCTTCTATCCACGAGACCAAGAAAGAACTGAAAAAATATATTTCCGACATCGACCAGAAGCTCTCCCAGATGGCAAAGGGAGACCTGGATCTAACCATCGGCAGCAGCTACCGGGGAGATTTCCTTCCAATCCAGAAGGCCATGGCCCAGATTCTGGATTCCCTGAACAGCGCCCTGTTCCAGATCGACCAGACTGCCGGGCAGGTGTCTGAGGAGTCTGAGAAAATGGCTTCCGACGCCCAGCTCCTATCCAGCGGAGTGGTGGAGCAGGCGTCGGCGGTGGAGGAACTGTCCGCCAGCGTCCAGGCCCTGTCCTCCCAGGTGAGCAGCACCTCCAAAGACGCGGACAACGCCCGCCAGTCCTCCAAGGATGCGGCCCTGAAGCTGCAGATATGCAGTGAGAAGATGGGGGATCTGACCATCGCCATGGGGGATATCTCCAGGTCTTCCCAGGAGATCAGCGGAATCATCAAGACCATTGAGGACATCTCCTTCCAAACCAATATCCTGGCTCTCAACGCGGCGGTGGAGGCCGCCCGGGCGGGAACGGCGGGAAAAGGCTTTGCGGTGGTGGCCGATGAAGTCCAGAGCCTGGCCAACAAGAGCTCCGCGGCAGCCAAGGACATCGCGAAGCTGATCACCAGCTCCATGAAGCTGGTGGAGCACGGGACTACACTGTCCTCCGACACCACCAGGACTCTGGCCATGGGAGTGGAGGGGGCCAACCGGTCCACGGAGCTGGTGGAGAGGATCGCCGGTTCAGCCACGGAACAGGCTGAGTCCCTGAACCAGCTGACTCTGGGCATGAACCAGATCTCCGATGTGGTTCAGACCAATGCCGCCACGGCCGAGAAGTCATCTCTGACCGCCCAGGAGCTGAGGAACCAGGCCGAGGAGCTGAAGCGGTCTGCCCAGCGGTTTAAGCTGAGAAGAAGAGGATAGAGGAGGCGCAGGGAGGCTGCCGCGAGATTGGGAAATTCTGTTTATTGCAGGGTTCTGCCATTTTGCTGCAGCCTCCTTGGCATATCAGGAAAGAGGGAGGTTAAGGCTATGGCAGATGTATTCAGAATTCAGGAGCGGTTTGAAATGGTGGGCAGAGGAGTTGTTTACACGGTCAAAATCCCCCCAGGCGCGGAATTTCGCATAGGAGAGATTCTGTTGGACCTTCGGGGCAATCATTTTAAGGTTCAGGGAGCTGAGGAGATGCCCGGAAGAATTCCTTATGGAAATTTTGCGGATATGCCCACAGGAGTTGTACTTGAAGCTACAGACGGTGTCCAGGTGTCAGGAACCATTTTGGTGAGAGAATTGCAGAACATCAATTTCCTATTCTGCAATCACCCTCTGTACCAGCGAAGCGTTGATGAAGATTACGACGAAGAATATCAGGCGGCCAGCCTTCGCCATCCATGCGCTTTGTTCAGCTATGAAGATCTGGAGGAAGGAAAACTGTCCCTCCGGGGCGAGAGCATTTCAGGACTGACAATCTATCGCGGCTGGATGATGAAGCCGGAGCTGTACAGGACTTTTTACGCTCTGCTGGCTGAAAAGGGTATCCTATTGATCAACTCTCCGGACGAGTACCAGCGGTATCATCTGCTTCCGGGGTGGTACTCCGATTTCGCAGGCGAAACGGCAGAATCTGTCTGGGAGTCAGAGGGGAGCCTTGAAAACGCCATGTCCATGTCTGAGACATTGGAAGGGCCTTACGTTGTGAAGGACTATGTAAAAAGCAGAAAACATGAGTGGTATGATGCCTGTTTTATAGAAGATATCGCAGACAGAGAACATGCCGCAGCCATAATCAATAATTTTATCAGCCGCCAGGGGGAGGGACTTGTGGGAGGCGTCGTCCTGAGAAGATTTGAGGCTCTCAGGCGTATAGGATTCCATGAAAAGAGCAAAATGCCGCTGTCGGAGGAATACAGGGTGTTTGTCTGCGCGGGAAAAATAGCAGCCGTCGATAACTACTGGACAGGGGAGCATAAAGCAAAACTTGCCGACAGCGAGTATTTGTGGGTGGAGTCTGTTGCCAGACGGATCAGGAGCAATTTTGTCACAATAGATCTTGCCAGAAAGGAGGACAAAAGCCTGATGATCATGGAAATAGGAGACGGTCAGGTCTCCGGGCTGCAGCAGCTGGGGGCGGAAGCATTTTACAGAGGGCTGACTGAACTGGGATTAAGAAGCCGAGGGGAAGGGACAGAGAAAACTTCCGGGAATTTATGAGAGGGAAAGAGGGGATATTTCATGGAACAGTTGTCAATGGCGATTATAGGGACAGGGCTTATGGGGCGGCAGTACGCCGGGATGATAAACAGCGGGGCGGTTCCTCACATGAGGCTTGGGGCAGTATGCTGCCGCAGCGATGAGGCATGCCGGTGGGCGGAGGAAACACTGGACAGAGAGGTATGGGTCTGCCGAAGCGCCCAGGAGCTGTACGGACATCCGGAAATGTATGACGGGATTCTCATCGTGACGCCCCACTGCAGTCACATGGAGCTGGCGGAGACGGCTTTCGGCCTGGGAAAGCATGTGTTTTGCGACAAGCCGTCCGGACTCTCCGTGGAGGAGGCCGGCAGGATGAACCAGGCGGCCGAAAGGAGCGGCAGGAAATTTGCCATAATGTTCCATCAGAGGCTGTACACCAAGCACAGGAGAATCAAGGAGATTATTGAAAGCGGGGAGATGGGTGAGATTCAAAGAATTTCCATGGAAAGCACAGAGTCATACCGTACCTGGACTTATCACTCTTCCGGCAGCTGGCGCAGCACCTGGAGGGGCGAAGGCGGCGGTGTCCTCATCAACCAGGGGCAGCATCTGCTGGACCTGTGGCAGTGGCTGTTCGGAATGCCGGAGGAAGTATACGGCCAGATTCAATTCGGCAAGTACAACGATTTTGCCGTGGACGACGAGGCAGGCATTCTGATGAAGTACGGCAATGGGGTCACAGGCAGCTTTTTTGTGTCCACAGGTGAGGCGCGTGGGAGGGAACGGCTGGAGGTGACAGGGAGCAGGGCAGCCTTGCTTATGGAGGGGGACACCATCACTGTCTGGCGGTACTCCCAGGATTCCCGGGAGTACGGGAGAACTTCCGGATACAGAACCAGGGAAGGGCTGCTTTTTACAGAGACAAAAGAGACGTGGCCGGTGAAGAAGGATTATGAGCAGATGCTGGAGAATTTTGCCCTGGCGGCCCTGGAGGGAGCGCCTCTCATCGCGCCGGGTGAGGAGGGATACAAGGCACTGGAGCTGGCCAACAGCGCCTATCTGTCTGCCTGGCTGGGAAGGCCGGTGCAGCTTCCCCTGGACGCCGGGCAGTATGAGGCGGAACTTAGGAAGAAGATGGAGGAGGAGAGACAAAGGGAGAGAGGAGAGTCAGGGGTGGAACTGCCAGGGGCCAGAGGAGAGTCAGGGGTGGAACTGCCAGGGGCCAGAGGAGAGTCGGGGGAGGAGCTGCCAGGGGCCAGAGGAGAGTCGGGGGAGGAGCTGCCTGGAGTCAGCGGCGATTTGGGCGGAGGGCTCGGACAGGCCCTGCAGTCTGTATCGCGGCCGCCGGCAAGGCTTACGACTTTGTGCTACCTGGAGAGGGACGGCAGATACCTGATGCTTCACCGGGTTTCTAAAAAAGCGGATGAGAATAAGGATAAATGGATCGGCGTGGGGGGCCATGTGGAGGAGGGGGAGAGTCCTGAGGACTGTCTGCTTCGGGAGGTGAGGGAGGAGACAGGCCTGACTCTCACATCCTACAGATTCCGGGGACTGGTGACGTTTGTGTCAGATGAGTGGGGGACGGAGTATATGTGCCTGTACACGGCGGACAAGTGGACAGGAGAGATGACAGAGTGCCGGGAGGGAACTCTTGAGTGGGTGGAGAAGGAGCGGATCTGCGAGCTGAATATATGGGAGGGGGATAAGGTGTTTTTTAGGCTGCTGGAGGAGGAGCGCCCCTTTTTTTCTTTGAAGCTTCGGTATGAGGGGGAGGTTTTGAGGGAGGTGGCGCTGAAAGGTGTGGCAATTTGACGAGAGGTGTTGTAGAATAAAAATATCAGAGGCTATTTTCAGATATACAATTAGGAAAAGGTGAAAAAATGATCCGGTCGAATTTTTCAGATAAGATAGAAATCGGCGGTTTAGAGATTGAATCTACAAATGTTATAACTGGTGATAAGAACATGAAACGTTATTTATATTATCAGTTAAAAATGAGTATGGCAAGAGCAAAGAAAATTGATATTATCGTATCGTTCCTTATGGAATCCGG
>CAJTOT010000028.1:0-3274 GCA_910577935.1 uncultured Hungatella sp.
ACAGGGATCATGCTCGCGGGACCCTATCGGGGGCAGGTGGTCTATTATGACGAGGATTTCTGCGGGCAGCCGTTTTTTGTGCGGGAACAGGGATTCCTTAAGTGGTATGAGAGATGGCTCCGGGAAGTGATCGCGGGTTATAATGACGAAGAGATTGGATTTGGATTAAATATAGATGGAACCCCCGGTCAGCTGATGGATCTGTACGAACAGACCGAAGATCCGGAGGAAAAAATAGAGATCATCGACAGCTTCTATAAATTTGAGACTTTGCCGGGAAAACAGAAAACGTATTTCAAAAAAGCCTGTGCCCAGGAATCCAACATGGAAGTGCGGATGAAGCTGATTAAGATGCTGGTCCGTTTCCATGTGCCAGGGATGGCGAAGGAACTTGAAAAGCTGTGGGAATACGGGGCCTATGCGGAGGCGGTCTCCATCATTACCTATGAAGGCACCTGGGAGGTGAAGGAAGCCTGGTATGAGAGGGTATTTGAGATACTGCCCAGGCTCCGGGGGGAGGGCTTCCGGGATGCCTGCCATACCATCAGAGCCGTGAAGGATTATCCCAATGTCCATGCGGGAAGGCTGAGAGAAGCCCTGAACCGGAACGATCTGGACATGAGTGACAGAATTTCGCTGTTTCACTGTATCCGGAAGCTGAAGGGAAAAGAAGAAGTGCTGGATTATTTTCTGGATTATCTGTCAACAGAGGAAAATCCCACTTTGCTGATTTATGCCGTCTGGTGCACGGAGGGTGTGGAGAACCGGCAGCTGCAGGAGCTCTATGTGCGGCTGATGGACAAATACAGAACCCATGAAAATACGAAATTTGACTATAAAGGCAGCCAGATGGTCTTAAGGGGCGGCGCCTGTCTGGGAGCCAGCAGACCGGAGGGACAGCTCGCAAGCAGCCTGATGCGGCAGTTTGATTATTTTGGCCTGGATTATCCGGGTGGCTTTAAGCTTCTGATGGACGAGGGCAGATGGAAGGAATGGAAACAGCAAAGTGGGTTTGCATAGATTCAGAAATTGTAGGACTTAGCAGAACAAAAAATGAATGATTTGATGGGATGGTATATTTGTTTTTTCAGAACTCAACTAATCGTAGAGAGCTTATTTGATTAAGTAAAGTATTCATCGGTTTATAATATGATATTAGGATGCTATGTTGAGAATATCATAAAAAGCAGGAGGAACATAGCAATGGAAGCAAAAGAACTTGGAAAATTTATTGCAAAAACAAGAAAAGAAAATCAGATTACGCAGGCAGAGTTGGCGAAAAGACTGAATGTAACAGATAAGGCAGTAAGCCGATGGGAAAGAGGACTCGGATATCCAGATATAAATACGCTTGAACCTCTCGCAGATGCGTTAGGCGTGTCACTGATGGAATTGATGAGATGTTCAAAAGGTACTGAAGGAAACACGGATGATGGAATTATTGCGAGTATTGAAATTGCAAAAATTCAAAGAAAGAAAGCACTTAAGAAAATAATAATTGGTGGTCTGGGGTGTTTCATAGGAATATGCACTGTGATATATGCAATTAATCTGTTTATAACACATTCATGGTCTCTGATGATTGGCGGAAATGATGGACCAACGTCGGTATTTGTAGCTGGAAGAATCGGTAATCTTCCCCCTGTAATAATTTGTGTATTAGGAATTATCATTTTATTATGTGGAATCTTTACAATGTTAAGGTCAGATAATAATGACAAATAATAGGGGCTTGTTGAGTTGATGAAAAAGACATCGGCAGCTTCCCTTTATGGAACTCTGCCGAAGCGAAGGAAAAACAATAGAACTCCCAGCTTGCCCGGAGGTTTGCGCTTGCCATCCCAAGGGAAATTCCGCCGGAACGGTACGCAGACCTTATCCGTGGCTGCTGCCGTGAGTTTTTTGTTTCCAAAGGCATGATTGCCGACTTTGCCATCCACGACAAGGGGGNNNNGCCGTGAGTTTTTTGTTTCCAAAGGCATGATTGCCGACTTTGCCATCCACGACAAGGGGGACGGCAACCCCTGCGCCCATAGCCTGCTCACCATGCGTACGATGGATGAAAAAGGCAAATGGCTTCCCAAGTGCCGCAAGGTATGCGACCTTGACGAGAACGGCGAAAGAATCCGGCTCCCGTCCGGCAGATGAAATACTGCTTGTATCTGAAAATGTTACTCCCTTCGTGGGATGATAGAAAAGGCAGCGTTCCGATTCACTCATGTAAATTCCGGCATTTTGTTTCAATCCAGCATTTTCCAGATTAGAAGCCCAATGTTCATAATACTGTTTAAAATCCATGGTTGTGTTTACATCCTGGTGACTGCCAAGTGCCATAAGCGGTATTCCACTAAACTTATGGCTCCTCTGTTGTTTAGAGCCATTTATGCTTTCTTAATCTAAGTCCAAGCATATACTGTTGTTTAACTATTTTCTTGCAACATACACTCAAATATAGCTGTAATTTTACGGTATCTCCCTTTCGTTTCTTCATTAAACGCTAATAGGTTAGAATATACCAGAGATCCCTGGATGCGTGTAAAAGCTAACACATTCCCATCAATGAAATTATCTACAACAGGCTGCTCAGAATAATAAGCGCCTCCCATTTTCTGTGACGATTCAAGTATCTTCCGGCCCTGGGGGCGTAAAGGGGTTTTCACAGATGGCGGTATATTTCAGGAAAAGATATCCGCGCCGCGGAAAGCCGCAAAGCTACAGATTTTTCCAGTGCTCCCGGGCGTAATTTCCGGCCAGCTCAAAGAGATACTTGTGAGGCGGTTCCAGAGGCAGACCCTTTCAGCTGAAGAATAAAAGGCGATGATCCAAAATACAGTAAAAGCTGGCTGCTGGTCAGGGCGCGGGGTCTGGAGGAATCCGTCCGGCTGCAGAAAGGATGGATGCCGGGGGCGGCCCCCACGATTACTATTCCAACGGGGATTACTGGTGGCCCAACCCTGATACGGAGGAAGGGCTCCCCTATATCCAGAGAGACGGTCAGACCAACCCGGACAATTTTAACGGACACAGGATTATTATGCGCCAGATGCGCACCAATGTGGTATTTCTCACGTCGGCCCATGTGCTCACAGGCCAGGAGGAATACGCGGACAGGGCTGTGACGCACCTGAAAGAGTTTTTTCTGGACAAAGAGACCTTCATGGCGCCTCACCTCCGGTACGCCCAGGCTATTCTGGGAATCTGCTCCGAGAGGGGCGCCCTATGAGCCGGATGTAATGCACTATGACGCCTTTCCCGCCAGAGCGGGACACATGAT
>CAJTOT010000028.1:3674-19485 GCA_910577935.1 uncultured Hungatella sp.
CTCGCTGTCCGGCAGTAAAAGCCGGTAGGCTCCGTGAACGATGACAGGCTCCTGCCTTCTCAGGGAGATGAGCTTCTGATAGTGATAGAATACGGAATCAGGGTCTGACAGCGCCGCCCTGGCGTTGATCTCTCTGTAGTTGGGGTTCACCGGCATCCAGGGGGTCCCTGAGGTGAAGCCGGCATTGTCCGTATCATCCCACTGCATGGGCGTCCTGGCGTTATCCCGGCTGACGGCAGTGATGCAGGGCCAGAATTCCTCGTGGGAAACCCGTCCGCTTCCGCACCACTCCTCATAGGCATGAATGCTCTCAATATCACGAAAATCCTCTGGGCCTTTGAAGGGATAGTTGGTCATCCCCAGTTCCTCGCCCTGGTAAATGTAGGGAGTCCCCTGCATCATGTGAAGGCAGGTGGCAAGCATTTTGGCGGAGAGAACCCGGAAGGGGGCTCGGTCATCACCGAACCGGGATACGGCTCTGGGCTGGTCATGATTGTC
This sequence comes from uncultured Hungatella sp., assembly GCA_910577935.1. GTDB lineage: Bacteria > Bacillota > Clostridia > Lachnospirales > Lachnospiraceae > UBA3402. The sequence continues at coordinate 4,173 of CAJTOT010000028.1, forward strand.
CCAGTACAGGCTGTTCCAGGCTTTCCCAGAAAGCTCTGTCTGCCATCTGGAAAGAATTTCCTTAAGCCTGGGCAGAGGCATCCTCTTTTCATTCCATTTCCCATAAGGGCCGTGGACATCCACATGTTCAAACTGAAACACCATGTTCAGCTCTTTTGCGTCTCTGCCCGCGTAGATACAGGCATCCTTTGGCGTCACTCCCGCGGTCTCCCCCACAGTCATGAGATCATACTTTGACAGCACGTTCCGGTTCATCTCCCTGAGATACTCGTGAACTCTGGGACCGTGGACACAATAGGGGGAGTAATCCCCGTAGAGCCCTCTGACCTTCCCGTCAGGCATATCCTTTGTCTTGGAGATCATGCTGATTACGTCCATGCGAAAGCCGTCGATGCCCTTCTGGCACCACCAGGTCATCATGTCAAAAATATCGCTTCTCACCGCCGGATTATCCCAGTTTAAGTCAGGCTGCTTTTTGGAAAAAAGGTGAAGATAATACTGTCCCCGTTCCGGGTCAAACTGCCACGCGGGACCGCCAAAGCAGGAACCCCAGTTGTTGGGCATCCCGCCGTCTTCCTTTCCGTCCCTCCAGATATAGTAGTCCCTGTAAGGATTGTCCCCTCCCTTCCGGCTCTCCACAAACCATCGGTGCTCGTCTGAGGTGTGGTTGACCACCAGATCCATGACGATCTTAAGGCCCTTTTCATGGGCCTTGGCCAGAAGCTGGTCGAAATCCTCCATGGTTCCGAATTCCGTCATAATGGCCTGATAATCACTGATATCGTATCCGTTGTCGTCATTGGGAGACTGGTAAACCGGGGACAGCCAGATCACGTCAACGCCAAGCTTTTTCAGGTAATCCAGGCGGCTGGTGATCCCCTTGAGATCCCCGATGCCGTCCCCGTTGCTGTCCATAAAACTTCTGGGGTAAATCTGATAGACAACTGATTGTTTCCACCATGGTGTGTTCATAAAATAGTCCTCCTCTTTTTATTCAAAATTGTTGTTTCCAGCTTTGTAATTATATAATATCGGCTTCTGTCCTTTAAAGTCCGGTAAACGTACAGGTCACGAACACGTATCCTATGTAGACCACCAGCAGAAGGGCTCCCTGCCACCGGCGGAATCTGGAGGATATCATGGCGGGGATAACGGCGATGGCTCCCACAATAAGGCAGGCCGGCAGATCAACCGCGGCGGAAGCGTGGGAGACAGGAAGCGGCTTTCCCGATATAAGAGCGCAAAGAGGCATGATCAGGGACAGATCCAGGATGTTGGCCCCCAGGATATTGCCCACGGACAGGGAGGACTGATTCTTCACGATGGCGGTGATGGTGGTCACCAGTTCCGGAAGAGACGTTCCCACCGCCACGATGGTGACGCCGATGATCCGCTCGGACACTCCCACGATTCGGGCCAGCTCGCTTCCGGTGTCCACCAGAAGCTGCGCGCCGATGATGATGCCCGCGGCTCCTGCCGCGAATTTGATCAGGTTGGAGGTGATTTCTTTTTTGGCGGGGCGGGCCTTTACGGCTTTGGCCTTGGCGGGAGACTCATCTGCCATGGAGCGCCTGGCGGAGTTGATGTTTTCAAAAATAAAAATGGTAAACACGCCCATGAGAACCAGGGCCAGGGGGATGGAGACTTCCCCCTTAAAGCCGCCCGCCACAATGAGCAGAGCGGCGGACATCATCATCACCGACTTGGGAAGATAATCCCGCCGTCGGATGCCTCCGGGCATAAAGATGATGGAGATGGCCATGATCAGGCCTATGTTGGCTGTGACGCTGCCCACGGCGTTGCCGATGGACATGTCCACCTTCCCCTGGGAGGAGGCCATGAGGGAGACCAGCATCTCCGGCATGGTGGTGGCCAGGCTGACGATGGTGGCGCCGATGATCAGCCTGGGTATCCCGCTGACTTTGGCGATCCAGGAGGCGGCGTCCACAAAGTAATCACCGCCCTTGACAATGAACACAATCCCTACAAAGAAGAAAAACAGAATTACGGCAAATCTCATACTTCTCATCCTTTCGTATTTTGGTGTGGAGAGGCGGGCCTGAGCCCGTCCCCGCGTCGGCGGCCCTGGGACCGCGGTTATAAAATACAAAAGAAAAGACCCAGGGTACAGCTTCTTAAAATTGTACATGGGCCCAAAAATAAGACCGATGTACAACCTAAGGGCTATACATGAGTCTCGTTATTTAAGACAAGCCAGACCAGATGGCCGAGTTTGTTGACTTGCCACATATTTCATTGAATCATTTTATTAAATCGTTCATCGGAAATATGCTTACTACTCCCTCACAGGCATTTTCATTTGTAATTTTAATGTAGCACAAAGAAAGAAACATGTCAATCTTAATAAAAAATTCAGGACAAAGTTCTTTACAAAAGGTGCGGGCATATACTATATTTTTATTGATAAAAAAAGCAAATAGTTTTTGATAAAGGACAGGGCGGACAAGCTGTCTTCAGAAAAAGAGAGGAGAACAAGGCAATGATCAAGATAGGCATTTTAGGATATGGAAATCTGGGACGGGGAATCGAATGCGCCGTCAGGCATAATCCGGATATGGAGCTGGCGGCGGTGTTTACCAGAAGGGACCCTGAGAGCGTTCACATTCTCACGGAGAACGTGCCGGTGTACCGGGCCCGGCAGGCGGCGGAAAAGAAGGATGAGATTGATGTCCTGATTTTGTGCGGCGGAAGCGCCACGGATCTTCCCTGGCAGACGCCGGAATATGCCAGGTATTTTAATGTGGTGGACAGCTTTGACACCCACGCCAAGATACCGGAGCACTTTGAGGCGGTGGACAGGGCGGCGGCGGAGAGCGGTCATGTGGGGCTCATCTCTGCCGGCTGGGATCCGGGGATGTTTTCTCTGAACCGCCTGTACGCCGGGGCTGTTCTTCCCGGGGGAAGGGACTATACTTTCTGGGGCAGGGGAGTCAGCCAGGGGCATTCCGACGCCATCAGGAGGATCGAAGGGGTGAAGGACGCAAGGCAGTACACTATCCCCGTGGAGGCGGCTCTGGAGGCGGTGAGAAGCGGCGGCAACCCGGAACTGACCACCAGGCAGAAGCACACCAGAGAGTGCTTTGTGGTGGCGGAGGAGGGGGCGGACCTGGCGAGGATCGAAAAAGAGATCGTCACCATGCCCAATTATTTTTCAGACTATGACACCGCGGTGCATTTTATCAGCGAGGAAGAGCTGCTGAGAGACCATGGCGGGATTCCCCACGGCGGTTTTGTGATCCGCACGGGAAAGACGGGCTGGAATGATGAGAACAGCCATGTCATCGAGTACAGTCTGAAGCTGGACTCCAACCCGGAGTTTACGGCTTCTGTCATCGCCGCCTACGCCAGGGCCGTGTACCGGCTGCACCAGGAAGGGCAGAAGGGGTGCAGGACCGTGTTTGACATCGCCCCCGCCTATCTGTGCCCGGAGAGCGGCGAGCAGCTGAGAAAGCATCTGCTGTAGAATCATCGGAAGATGAATGGCGGCAGGATGATGAAAGGACGGTTAGTCGTAGGGATACTGGCCCACGTGGATGCGGGGAAGACCACGTTGTCGGAGGGCATTTTATACAAGACGGGAAGCATCAGGAAGCTGGGCCGGGTGGATAACAGAAACTCGTTTCTGGACACCTATGAGCTGGAGAAGGCGAGGGGAATCACCATCTTCTCCAAACAGGCGGTGTTTTCCCTTGGGGAGACGGAGGTGACGCTCCTGGACACTCCGGGGCATGTGGATTTTTCGCCGGAGATGGAGCGGACACTTCAGGTTCTGGACTATGCCATCCTGGTGGTCAGCGGGGCTGACGGGGTTCAGGGGCACACAGAGACTTTGTGGCGGCTTCTCAAGCGGTACGAGGTCCCTGTGTTTATCTTTGTCAACAAGATGGATCAGAAGGGCACGGACAGGGGCGGGCTTCTGGAGGAGCTGAAAAAACGTCTCCACGAAAATTGCATCGATTTTGGCGGGGACCAGGAGACGGTCCAGGAAAGCCTTGCCATGTGCGACGAGGCATCTCTGGAGATGTATCTGGGACAGGGACATGTGCCGGCGCAGGAGACCGCCGGTCTCATAGCAAAGAGAAAGGCTTTTCCCTGTTACTTTGGCTCTGCCCTGAAGCTGGAGGGGGTGGAGGAGCTTCTGGAGGGGCTTAAGATCTACGGGAAGGTTCCTGATTACGGGGAAGAATTCGGGGCCAGAGTGTACAAGATCTCCAGGGATGACCAGGGCGGCAGGCTGACTCACTTAAAGGTGACCGGCGGCAGCCTGAAAGTGAAGGCGGAGCTGGCTTTTTTGAAGGAGGGCGGAACAGGGGAGAAAATCAATCAGATCAGAGTCTACTCCGGGGCCCGGTACGAAGCTGTCCAGGAGGCATTGCCCGGCATGATATGTGCTGTCACAGGGCCGGCGGGCACATTTCCGGGACAGGCCCTGGGGGCGGAGGAGGGACAGCAGCTTCCTCTTCTGGAGCCGGTTCTGACCTATCGGCTTCTCTTGCCCCAGGGCGGCGATCCAGGCATGATGCTCCCGAAGCTGAAACAGCTGGAAGATGAAGAACCTCAGCTTCACATAGACTGGAACGAGGCGCTGGGGGAGATCCAGGTTCAGGTGATGGGAGAGGTGCAGATAGAGGTGTTGAAGAGCCTGATCAGGGAGCGGTTCAACATGGAGGCGGAGTTTGGGGAAGGGAGCATCGTCTACAAGGAGACTATCCAGGAGGCCGTGGAGGGAGTGGGACATTTTGAACCCTTGAGACACTACGCAGAGGTGCACCTTCTGCTGGAGCCTGGGGAGAGAGGCAGCGGGCTGCAGTTCGAAACCAGGTGCAGCGAGGATGTACTGGACCGGAACTGGCAGAGGCTTATACTCACCCACCTGGAGGAGAAGCGGCACAGAGGAGTGCTGACAGGCGGGGAACTGACGGACGTGAAGATAACGCTTATCGCCGGGAGGGCCCACTTAAAGCACACGGAGGGGGGAGATTTCAGGCAGGCCACCTACAGGGCCGTGCGGCAGGGGCTGATGGAGAGCGGATGCGTCCTTCTGGAGCCCTGGTATGATTTTCGCCTTGAGATTCCCGGGGAGTATACGGGACGCGCCATGGCGGACATCGACCGTATGCAGGGTGTCTTCGAGGCGCCTGTTCAGGACGGGGACAGGGCGGTAATCTGCGGCAGGGCTTCCGTGGCGTCTATGAGAAATTACCAGTCAGAGGTGACTTCCTACACCAGAGGCAGGGGGCGGCTTTCCTGCGCCCTCTCAGGGTATGAGGAGTGCCGCGGCGCGGAGGCGGTGATTGAGGCGCTGGGGTACGACCCGGAGGCAGACGGGGACAATCCGTCAGGCTCCGTTTTCTGCGCCCACGGAGCAGGATATTATGTGCCGTGGGATCAGGTGAAGAGCCGTATGCACGTGGAGAGTCCTGTGGAGCTGTCCCTCCGGCGGCAGCAGGAGGCTTCAGGGGCAGCCAAAGTCCGGCAGGCGGCGCAGGCTCAGACAGGGAGAGGCATGTCCGGCGCGGACGAGAAAGAGCTGGAGGAGATATTTCTCCGGACCTACAAAACCGGCAAGAGAGAACGATATCGGGAGCAGGGGCCGAGAAAAGTGGAGTTTGACAGCCGGCCTCCCGCAAAGGCAGAAAAGCCGAAAGAGCCGGAGGAGGAATACCTTCTGGTGGACGGCTACAATATTATCTTTGCATGGGAAGAACTGAAGGAGCTGGCCGGCGCCACCATGGACGGGGCAAGGCACAGGCTAATGGATATTCTGTGCAATTACCAGGGATATAAAAAATGCGTTCTGATTCTGGTCTTTGACGCTTACAAGGTGGAGGGAGGCGTGGAACATGCCGTAAAATACCACAATATCCATGTGGTCTACACAAAGGAGGCGGAGACGGCGGATCAGTATATCGAGAAGCTTGCCTACAAAATGGGGAAAAACCATGTTGTGACGGTGGCGACCTCCGACGGGCTGGAGCAGCTGATAATACGGGGCGAGAACTGCCGCCTGCTGTCGGCCAGGGATTTGAGAGAGGAGATTGTCCATGTGAACCGTCAGATCGAGACCGAGTATCTGGAACCTCTGCGGCAGGGGATGAGGAAGGGGAAGAATTACCTGCTGAGTTACGCGGGGGAGGAGGTGGCGGAGTATCTGGAGGAGGTAAGGCTGGGGAAGAAAGGAGAAAGTCCGTAACAAACTCTTTTTAGAAGGATTTCGGAAAAAAGAACAGACCTGTGCAATTTCAAAGACGGGGAATGCGCGAAACAGGCACTCCCCGTTAACTGATTATTTCCTCAAAGCCAGCTCATAAATCCCCAGCAGCATCTCGCATCCCACGGCGAGGGCCTTCTCGTCAGGGCACATGAAGGCGCTGTGAAGCGGGTAGTAGGTTCCGGAGCAGTCTCCGCCCACTCCCAGGAAGAAGTGCCCGCCGGTCTTGTGGAGCAGGTAGTAGGCGAAGTCTTCTCCCACCATAGAGGGATAGAGATCGTCCAGGGGCGTGTAGCCCAGTTCTGCGGCCGCCTGGCGAATGAGCCCGGCGTGGTCGGCGGGATTCAGGACGGCGGGATAGCTGTACTCATATCTCACCTGGGCGCTTCCGCCCATGGCTTTGCTGATGTTCTCGGCGATGGAGGTCATGCGGTCCGTGACCAGCTTCAAGGTGGAGTCATAGTAGGTGCGGATGGTTCCCACGATCTGGGCATTTTCCTGAATGACATTTTCCGTGGTTCCGCTGTGGATCTGGCAGCAGCTGACCACCACGTGATCGCAGGGGTGCACGCTGCGGCTCACGATGGTCTGGAGAGCGATGACGATCTGGCAGGCGATGACCACAGGGTCCACCGTGTCCTGCGGTTTGGCTCCGTGGCCGCTCTTTCCCTTTACGTCGATCCAGAAGGTGGTGGGGCTTGCCATGACAGGGCCGTCGTTGCAGCCGATCTCGCCGGTCTTCAGCTCAGGCGCCACATGGTAGCCGTAGTAGGCGTCCACGTCGTCCAGAAGACCTGTCTTGATCATGGGGGAGGCTCCGCCGGGGTATTTCTCCTCGGAGGGCTGGAAGATCAGCACCACAGTGCCCTCCACCAGCTCCGGGTGTCTGGCCATCACCAGGCCGAAAGCCAGGAGAATCGCCATGTGGCAGTCGTGTCCGCAGGCGTGCATCACCCCCGGATTCTCCGAGGCAAAGGGAAGCCCTGTCTCCTCCTGGATAGGGAGAGCGTCAATATCTGACCGGAAAGCCAGGACTTTTCCCGGCCTGGCGCCCTGGATTCGGGCGATAAGTCCGTGGCCGGCCGGATTCAGCGTATAAGAAACAGAATTTTTTTCCATGACAGAGGCTAGGTACTTGGTGGTCTCCCCCTCGCTCATGGACACTTCCGGGTGGGCGTGGAGATATCGGCGGTATTCTACGATCTCGTCATAGACTTCAGCGGCATACTTCTTGATCAATTCTTTGTTCATGGCAAATCTCCTTAAATGTTGTGAAATAAATATTCCGTTTAGGCGGCGTCTCTTCTGTGGCATGAGGCCTGCCGAAAGCATAGGCTTATCTCCATTATAGAAGTTCTCAGAAAAATTTCAAGATTTCCTGTGAAAAGAATTGAACTTGCTTCCCTGATTAGCTATAATGAAAAAAATCCGGAAAAATACGGATACCTATCAAAGAAAGGAAGGATTAAGATGAATCCTATAAAAATTGAAACATTTACCCGGTTTCAGTTTGCCAGCAATCCTACGTTCGCGCCGGACGGCCAGAGCATCGCTTTTGTGGTGCAGTACGCGGACTTAAAGGACAATAATTATAAAGGCGATCTGTACCTTTATGATTGCGCAAAGGACAGGACGGTGAGGCTGACCACTGCCGGGGACGCGAAGAGCTATGTGTGGACATCTCGGGGAACCCTGCTGTTTCCGGCTGACAGGGACAAGAAGGCCGGCAGAGGAGGCAAGGGCAGCGGGAAGGCAGGAGAAGGCGCCGGGGCAGCCGGTGAGGCTGAGGCGGACGGGAGCGCCGGGACCGGCGGGCAGGAGGAGTTTTCCACCAGCTACTATGAGATATCTCCCAGAGGCGGAGAGGCGGTGAAGGCCTTCACCGTGCCCCTGAAGGGGAACGGCATGTACCGGGTTGACGAGGACCGGTATCTGATCACTGCGACGGTGGAGCTTGAGAAGCGGGCCGTGGGGAAGGATGAGGCCTTCGAGGCAGTGGACGAGATTCCTTTCTGGTTCAACGGCAAGGGATTTACCAACGGTCTCAGAAACCGGCTGTATCTGTACCGGGTTTCCACGGGAGAGCTGACTCCTGTTTCGGAGGAGACGGCGGATGTGAGCAGTTTCTCCGTGAGAGGGACGAAGGTGCTGTACAAGGCGTATCCGTGGACGGATATCCACAACCTGTACGACGGTATTTACCTGTATGATATGGAGACAGGGGAGAACAAATGTCTTCTGGAGAAGGACATCAGAAGAACGGGGATGATCGGATTCTGGGCGGACCGGGAGGCTGTGGTGGCTTCCAGCGTGGAGAATCCCCACGGAAACGGAAAATATATGGATTTCTATACCATGAACCTGGACAGCGGGGAGATGAAGCTGCTGACAGAGTATGACTACAGCAGCGGCTCGGGAAGCGTCGGAAGCGATGCGCGCTTAGGCGGCGGGCGGACGGTGAAGACGGCGGATGGAAGCTGCTATTTTGTCACCACCAGGGGGGACAGCGCCCATGTGTACGTGATCAGGCAGGACGGCTCCCTGGAGGGCGTGGTGACAGAACGGGGCTCCTGCGACAGCTTTGACGTGCAGGACGGCCACATGGTGGTCTGCGGCCTCTACGGGGACAAGCTGGCGGAGCTGTACCTGGACGGCAGACAGATTACCTGTTTGAATGATATGAGCCAGTGGGATGTGCGCCCCAGAAAGGAGTACAGCTTTACGGCAAAAGACGGAGTATCCCTCACCGGCTGGGTCATGACTCCTGCCGGGTATGAGCCGGGGAAGAAGTATCCGGCTATTTTCCACATTCACGGCGGCCCCCGCACGGTGTTCGGGACAGTGTTCCACCACGAGATGCAGATGTGGGCCAACGCCGGGTATTTTGTGTTCTTCACAAATCCCAGGGGCTCCGACGGTTTCGGCACGGAGTTCGGGGACATCAACGGCAGGTACGGGACGGTGGACTATGACAATCTCATGGAGTTTACCGACTATGTCCTGGACCATGAGCCGGATATCGACAAGGCGCGGGTGGGCGTTACCGGCGGCTCCTACGGCGGTTTTATGACCAACTGGATTATCGGCCACACAGACCGGTTCAGGGCCGCGGCTTCCCAGAGGTCTATCGCCAACTGGATTTCTTTTGAATACATGTCTGATATCGGACATACATTTACAAAAAATGAACAGGCGGCTTTCGCCTGCGAGGACGTGGACAAGCTGTGGCTCCACTCGCCCATCAGATACATAGAAAACTGCAAGACTCCCACCTTGTTTGTGCATTCTGAGGAGGACTACCGGTGCAATGTCGCCGAGGGGATGGAGATGTTCGCGGCTTTAAAGGTGCTGGGAGTCGAGACCAGGATGCTCATGGTGAAAGGGGAGACCCACGAGCTGTCCAGGTCAGGAAGACCCAGGAACCGGATCGTGCGCATGAAGGAGATATTAAACTGGATGGATAAATATCTGGAGCCGGAGACAGCTGGGAAGGAGGAGCGGTGATCATGGGACAGACGGAAAAAAAGCCGGTAACACGGGAAGATTTGTTTCAGTTTCATTTTGTGTCAGAGGTGTCCTTCTCTCCTGACGGGCAGTGGGCATCTTATGTGGTGAACCAGGCGGACCAGGAGGAAAACTGCTATCACAGCAGCATCTGGGCCGTGAATATGGGGACAAAGGAAAACAGGCTTATGGCTGCCAGAGGCGAGGCGAAAGCCCCGGTGTGGCTTGACGGGGAGACGCTTTTGTTTGCTTCCGGGAGGGACCTGGATAAAGAGGCGGCAAAAAACAAGACAGAGTACTATACAATCTCCTTAAACGGCGGAGAGGCGTCGAAAGCCATGACCCTCCCGGTGAAGGCGGAGAAGCTGAAGAGGTTTGGAGACCGGTGGCTTGTGCTGGCCACGGTCGATGAGAATGAGGCCTGCGGCGGGGAGGACCGCCGGACAGCGGGGGGCAAAGACCGGGAAAATGACAGCTATGAGGCCAGGGAGGGGGAGGACTATTATATTTATGAAGAGCTTCCTTTCTGGTTTAACGGGAAGGGGATTCGCAGCAGGAAGCGCAGCGCCCTGTACCTGTTTGATGAGGCAGAAGAAAAACTGACGCGCATCAGCCAGAAGTATCTGGACACGGTCTCCTTTGACGTGTCGCCCGACGGGAAGAAAGCTGTCTGGTGCGGGCCAATTTACGACAGCATCATGCCCCGGACCTGTGGGCTGTATGTCTATGACAGGGAGACAGGGGACTTGAAGCAGCTGGTGAAAGAAGACGTTTACGACGTGAACCAGGTGTGCTTCATGGGAAACGACGAGATCTTCTATACTGCGTCCACCTATGAGAGAGTGGGAAAACACCCGAGATATTATATCTGCAGCCTGGCAGAGGGCGCTTCGCGGCAGCTTCCCTACTGTGATGCTTCCGTGGGAAATATTGTGGGAAGCGACGCCAAGTTCGGAACAGGAAAGTCCGTGGTTTACTGTCCGGAGAAAAAGACGCTGTATCTTCTCCAGACTCTGTGGGGAGACTGTAAGCTGATGGCCATGGACTGCCGGGGTAAGGTGACAGCGGTGACAGAAGAGGCAGGGGCGGTGACGGGCTTTGACGTGAAGAACGGCAGTATCGTCATGACCGCCATGAGAGGCCAGGGGCTGGCAGAGGTGTATGCCCTCTGTCCCGAGACAGGCCGGGAGGAGAAGATCACCGGATTTAACGACAGCTACTTAGACAGCCATAAAGTGTCCTGGCCGGAGACTTTTAAGTATGACAGCAAAAACGGCTGTGAGATGGAAGGCTATGTGATCAAGCCGGCAGACTATGAGCCGGGGAAAAAGTACCCGGCGGTGCTGGAGATTCACGGAGGGCCGAAGACGGCTTCGGGAACCGTGTTCTTCCACGAGTATCAATGTCTGGCAAGTGACGGGTATTTCGTCATATACTGCAATCCCAGGGGCTCCGACGGAAGAGGCGAGGTTTTCGCGGATATCACGGAAGCCTTCGGCAGAGATGACTTTGAAGATCTCCTGGAATTTACGGATCAGGCGCTCTTACGTTATCCTGACATAGACGGCGGAAAGGTGGGGGTGTGCGGCGGTTCCTACGGCGGGTTCATGTGCAACTGGATCGTGGGGCACACGGACCGGTACGCGGCGGCGGTATCCCAGCGCTCCATCTCCAACTATCTGACCAAATGTCTGTACACGGACATCGGATACTATGCCAACCGCCTTCAGATGGGAGCTTATCCGTGGGAAGATTTCTACAAGGTATGGTCCATGTCGCCGTTAAGCGGGGCAAAGAACGCCAAGACGCCCCTGCTCCTTCTCCAGTCCGACGAGGATTACCGGTGCTGGATGGGGGATGCCATCCAGATGTTCTCTGCCGTGAAGCGCCGGGGAACCGACGCGAGGCTGGTGCTGTTCCACGGGGAGAACCACGAGCTCTCCAGAAGCGGCAGACCGGCAAACCGCATGACCCGGCTGAAAGAGCTGGAAGGGTGGTTTGAGAAATATCTTTCCTGAGCTGTCCCGGGGTTCAGGGCCGGCAGAAATGCTGCCCGGCAGCTGGGGTCTGGCTTTTCGCCGGGCCGCAGCCGCCGGACAGGCTTTTTGCAAAAAAACATTGACGTTTCCGCTTACATATGATATAGTTAACGGGCGAATGGAAGAACAGAGGTCTTTTTTTTATGCTCAAAATTATTCCGGCTGTGCGGTTGGATACTCTGAAGAGTATCCAAGCCATTCATCAATTCGCAAAGTCCGTGCTGACGCACTCTTGTGTCTGCTGACGCAGCCACATTTTGCTCACTAATAAATGGGTTGCTAATCCGAAAGGTCATTTTCACTGCAATAAATTGTATGTAAACGCCCTGTCGGATTGCAACCGCGCAGCTGGGAATTATTTGATACAGGAAGAGACCGCACAACAACGAAATTGATAAGTGGAGGTGGAAGTCGTGCGCACAAGAATCACACTGGCATGTACCGAGTGCAAACAACGCAATTACAACATGACCAAGGATAAGAAGACCCATCCTGACAGAATGGAAACCAAGAAGTACTGCAGGTTCTGCAGGAAGCATACTTTGCACAAGGAAACAAAGTAATCAGGTTAGTAAAGGACGTGAGATTATGGCAGAAACAGCAAGCAACGAAAAGACTCCAAAGACAAAGAAGAAAAGCTTTTTCAAGGGGCTTAAGCTTGAATTCAACAAAATCATCTGGCCTGACAGAGAGACTGTGGGCAAGCAAACGGCTGCTGTGCTTGCGTGCTCTGTTGCTCTTGGCTTGATCATTGCATTCCTGGACCTGATTATTAAATTCGGACTTAGTTTCATTTTATAAGGGCAAAGGTGAATCGTATGGCAGAGGCAAACTGGTATGTAGTCCATACCTATTCAGGCTATGAAAACAAGGTAAAAGTCGATATTGAAAAGACGATTGAGAACCGGAATCTGCAGGACCAGATCCTGGAGGTGTCCGTTCCCATGCAGTCTGTGGTTGAGATTAAAAACGGAGTCGAGAAGATGGCGGACAAGAAGCTGTTCCCCGGCTATGTGCTCATTCACATGGTGATGAATGACGACACATGGTACGTGGTCCGCAACACCCGCGGCGTTACCGGATTTGTCGGTCCGGGCTCCAAGCCGGTTCCTCTTTCCGAGGAGGAGATGGCCGGCCTTGGATTCAAGGCTCCCGATGTGGTCGTAGACTTTGAAGAGGGCGACACGGTGGTGGTTACTGCCGGAGCGTGGAAAGATACCGTTGGTGCCATTAAGTCTATTAACGAAGGCAAGAAGACCATAACCATTAATGTTGAGATGTTTGGCCGTGAGACGCCGGTTGAACTTGCATTCAAAGAAGTGAAAAAGATGTAACTGAAAGCAGCAAGTGGGAGGGACATCCCCCGACATTACCACATTATTTAGGAGGTGCCTAATTATGGCAAAGAAAGTAACAGGTTATATTAAATTGCAGATTCCAGCAGGAAAGGCTACACCAGCTCCACCAGTTGGTCCGGCACTTGGACAGCACGGTGTGAACATCGTTCAGTTCACAAAAGAATTTAATGCAAGAACCGCCGATCAGGGCGATATGATCATTCCTGTCGTTATCACCGTATACGCAGACAGAAGCTTCAGCTTCATAACCAAGACCCCGCCTGCACCCGTTCTTTTAAAGAAAGCGTGCAAGATCAAATCCGGTTCCGCAACCCCCAACAAGGTAAAGGTTGCCACCATTTCCAAGGCAGAGCTCCAGAAGATCGCCGAGCTGAAGATGCCGGATTTGAATGCCGCAAGCCTTGAGGCTGCCATGAGCATGATTGCAGGTACTGCAAGAAGCATGGGAATCACTGTTGAAGAATAGGGGCGGAGGTTCCCTGACCGTGGGAGGGCAATCCCCGACAACACCACTAGGAGGTTATTAAAATGAAAAGAGGAAAAAAATACGTAGAGGCTGCCAAGTTAATCGACCGCGCAACTCTTTATGACACAGCAGAAGCCATCGCGCTGGTTAAGAAAGCTGCTGTCGCAAAATTTGACGAGACCGTTGAAGTTCATATCAGGACCAGCTGTGACGGACGCCATGCGGACCAGCAGATCCGCGGCGCCGTAGTTCTGCCTCACGGAACAGGCAAGACCGTGAGAATCCTGGTATTCGCAAAGGGAGCCAAGGCCGACGAGGCAGAGGCGGCAGGCGCTGACTATGTAGGAGCCGAGGAACTGATCCCGAAGATCCAGAACGAAGGATGGCTGGATTTCGACGTTGTAGTTGCCACTCCTGACATGATGGGCGTAGTGGGCCGTCTGGGCCGTGTACTTGGACCCAAGGGCCTGATGCCAAACCCCAAGGCCGGCACTGTAACCATGGACGTGACCAAGGCCATCAACGAGATCAAAGCCGGTAAGATTGAGTACAGACTTGACAGAACCAATATTATCCACGTGCCGGTAGGAAAGGCTTCTTTCACAGAGGAGCAGTTGGCGGACAACTTCCAGACGCTTATGGATGCCATCATCAAGGCAAGACCAACCACACTGAAGGGCGCATATCTCAAGAGCGTCACCCTGACTTCCACCATGGGACCAGGCGTGAAGCTGAATGTGGCTAAATTCGTGAACTAGGAATTGGTGTTACTTTTTTGTTGACAATCCCTATATATTTGTGTTAGACTATGGAGGCACGCAAATGTGCATCCGTGCCGCAGGTCTCCGGACATGCGGCAGAACAAAGTATTGAAGGCCGAAGACAGCAGGTGCCCAAGGGCATAAGAAGAACACGCCTGCCGAGGACATGTACAGAATTCACGTCAGTGACTTACAGGTCTCTCTGTCTGCGGGCAGGGAGACTTTTTCTTCTGCGGGAAGTCGGTCCTGCAGAATAGAAGCCATTGGGGGCAGGAAGACGCTGCGGCGGGAGATGCCGCCAAAGCGCCTGCGCAACCGTTTTTGGGCGTTCAATACAAATATAACAAGGAGGTAAATCATTCATGGCAAAAGTTGAATTAAAGCAGCCTATCGTTGCCGAGATTTCTGAACTTTTAGATGGTGCTCAGACAGCAGTAGTTGTTGATTACCGCGGCCTGACTGTGGAGCAGGACACGATTCTGCGCAAGCAGCTGAGGGAAGCCGGAGTCACCTACAAGGTGTACAAGAACACCATGATCCGTTTTGCTGCCAAGGGAACAAAGTTTGAAGCCCTGGGACCGGATCTGGAAGGCCCCACAGCGTTGGCTGTATCAAAGACAGACGCCACAGTGCCGGCAAGACTCATCGCCAACTTCGCGAAGACAGCGCCGAAGCTGGAGATCAAGGGCGGTGTTGTAGAGGACACTTACTACGACGCCAAGGGAATGCAGGTAATCGCCACCATTCCGTCAAGAGAAGAACTTCTGGGCAAGCTGCTTGGAAGCATCCAGTCCCCGATCACCAACCTGGCCCGCGTCCTGAACCAGATCGCCGAAGCAAAAGCCGAGGCATGATTTTCTTGGCAAGCACGACCGAAGGGAGATGCGAGCCTTAGAAAATCAGCCGTTCGATGACCGAAGGGAATCGAACTTCCCTGACATGATTTCTTGGCA
>CAJTOT010000028.1:19584-52001 GCA_910577935.1 uncultured Hungatella sp.
CCGTTCGATGACCGAAGGGAATCGAACTTCCCTGACATGATTTCTTGGCAAGCACGACCGAAGGGAGATGCGAGCCTTAGAAAATCAGCCGTTGGATGCTGTTTCATGTGAAAGGGAAAATTCTATATTTCATGTAATAAAGAAAAACCATCAATAAAAAATAATACACGGAGGTATTTACCATGGCAAAGTTAACAACTGCAGAGTTTATCGACGCTATCAAGGAATTATCTGTTTTAGAGCTGAACGAGTTAGTAAAAGCATGTGAGGAAGAGTTCGGCGTATCCGCAGCAGCAGGTGTTGTAGTTGCGGCAGCAGGCGCGGCAGGCCCGGCAGAGGAAGAGAAGACCGAGTTCGACGTAGAGCTGACTGAGGTTGGTCCTAACAAGGTTAAGGTTATCAAGGTTGTCCGCGAGGCTACAGGACTTGGCTTAAAGGAAGCAAAGGAAGTTGTAGACAGCGCTCCCAAGGCAGTAAAGACCGGCGTTTCCAAGGAAGAGGCAGAGGATCTGAAGACCAAGTTAGAGGCAGAAGGCGCAAAGGTTACTCTGAAGTAATAAGGTTCCATTCGACGATGTGTATCCCCCGTGTCCGGGCAGCGGACCACGGGGGATTTTGTTTGCCGGGGCGTGAGTCTGCCAGACGCCTGTGGACGGCTGCAATCAAAAAGGACAGGCCTCAACAGACCTGTCCAAGATGTATCTTTGACGCATATTACTTAACTACGCAGACATTCACAGCCTGCATGCCGCGGTTGCCCTCTGCCATGTCGAAGGTAACCTTCTGTCCATCTTCAAGAGTCTTGTAGCCGTCAGCCACAATACCGGAAAAATGAACGAATACTTCTTCCCCTGTCTCGTCGTTGGTGATGAAGCCGTAACCCTTAGTTGCATTAAACCACTTAACTGTACCCTTATTCATGATGGTACCTCCTTTAATTATTTGCATTTATCATGAAAAAAATCACATATCTTTGTAAATCATTCGATGGCAAATGACTTACAAAAATATGTGAATCAAGACATCATTCTAAATACAATGTAATAATAGCATTTGAGCGGTCAAATGTCAATACTTCTGGAAAAAAATTTTTTTCATTAGGTCAGAGATTTCAAGGTATTTTGTAAGCGCTTTCAAAAAAGTACTTGCAAAGTGCTTTGAAATGTTGTATAGTAACCTCAAGAAGAAATGTAAGCACTTACAATTTGAGATTATGGAGGTAGGCAGACCATGGGAAATGTAAAGGAGACAGTGATTCAGTTTGGGGAAGGAGGCTTCCTGAGAGGCTTTGTGGATTATTTCTTTCAGAAGCTGAGAGATCAGGGGCTGTTTGACGGTTCTGTGGTGGTAGTGCAGCCCATTGAGCGGGGAATGTGCGAGATGCTGGAGAAGCAGGGCTGTGAGTACAACCTGTTCCTGAGAGGAATCGACAACGGGCAGGTGGTGGACGAGCATACCCACATCGATGTGATTTCCAGGTGCGTGAACCCATACACCGACCATGAGGCGTATATGGCTCTGGCTGAGAACCCGGATATCCGCTTTGTGGTGTCCAACACCACGGAGGCAGGGATTGAGTTTGTAGCCGAGAACCGGTTTGAGGATGTCCCGGCTAAAAGTTTTCCGGGCAAGCTGACACAGCTTTTGTACAAGAGATACAAACTGGGCCTGAAGGGATTTATCATCCTTTCCTGTGAGCTCATCGACCACAACGGAGAGGAGCTGGAGAAGTGCTGTCTTCAGTACGCCGACCTGTGGAATCTGGGCGAGGACTTTAAGACATGGATGAAGAGCGAGAATGATTTCTGTTCCACGCTGGTGGACCGCATCGTCACCGGATTCCCCAGGGATGAGCATGAAGCCCTGTGCAAGAGAATCGGTGAGACAGACAACATGATGGATACTGCGGAGATTTTCCATTTGTGGGTTATCCAGGGACATCACGAGGACGAGCTGCCCCTTCAAAAGGCCGGTTTCAACGTAATCTGGACAGACAATGTTGATCCCTATAAGAAGAGAAAAGTGAGAATCTTAAACGGAGCCCACACTTCCATGGTGCTGGGAGCGCACCTGTACGGCCTGGAGACTGTGGGAGAGTGCCTGAAGGACGAGAAGGTGTCCGCCCTCCTTAAGAAGTGCATCTTTGACGAGATTATTCCGACGATCGGTGACAGTGAGGACAACCGGAAGTTCGGCGCAGCGGTTCTGGAGCGTTTCTCCAACCCGTTTATCAAGCATCTGCTGCTGTCCATCGCCTTAAATTCCGTGTCCAAGTTCAAGGCGAGGGTACTTCCTACTATCTTAGAGTACAAAGAGGCATTCGGCAGCTATCCCCAGGGCCTGACCTTCTCCCTGGCGGCTCTCATCGCGTTCTACCGCACAGACGCGGCCAACGACGGGGAAGATATTATGCAATTTATGAAAGATGCCTCCGTGGCGGATATTCTGGCCAAGGCCGAGTACTGGGGCCAGGATCTGACGGAGATGCTCCCGGAAGTGTCCAAGTGGTATGACTTAATCCAGAGCGAAGGCATGAGCAAGGCTTATGACGTGGTTCTCGGCTGACAGAGCCGGATTCCCCTCACAAGAATAGATGTTATAAAAACCCCACAGAGACGGCGAAAGCATGTTGTGTTCAGACACAGGGCTTTCGCCGTTTTTGGCGGCAGGGATAAAATGCCGGCATGTCCGGTATGGAGGAAAGGTTGAAATGCCGGCGGATTTGCGGTACAATCATGTCCGGAAAACGAAAGAAGATCATCAAACGAAAGTTGTGGAGGAGGATGGGCATATGTGGTTTATATTTGCGCTTCTGTCGGCGGTTTTTGCGGCTTTGACTTCCATACTGGCCAAGGTGGGCATTGACGGGGTGGATTCTAACCTGGCCACGGCTGTGAGGACGGTGGTGGTGATGGTTATGGCGTGGATGATGGTATTTTTAACTCAGGCGCAGGGCGGGATATCCGGCATCAGCAGAAAAAGCTGGTTCTTTCTGGTCCTGTCGGGGCTTGCCACCGGGGCGTCGTGGCTGTGCTACTACCGGGCGCTGCAGCTTGGGGAGGCGTCCAAGGTAGTGCCTGTAGATAAACTGAGCGTGGTGTTCACGCTGATTCTGGCATTTGTATTTTTACATGAGCAGTTTACGATGAAGTCTCTCATCGGGTCCGTGCTCATCGGGGCGGGGACGCTTGTGATGGTTTTGTGAGCGGAGGGGAAGACCGGCAGAGAGGCTGGAGGTTTCTGACCGGAAATAAGCCGGCGTCCTGGAAGGGCGACGGCTTATTGTCGTAAAGTGCCCAAGAGGCATGTTGATGACCGTTTGCGAGACGGTACAGATATTTAAATTCTTTGATCAGATCTTCAATGATTTTTTCTGTGCCGGGGTCAGAGTGGCCCACATATCGAACATTTCTTTTTGTTCCCTGGTGAGAGGGGCGGTTTCCATATTTTCCGCCAAAAACTGGATGAGAGTGATTCCGAAAGCAGAGCAGATGCTCCGGCCGCGCTCTTTAGTCAATTGGTTGATTCTTTCAATTACGCCCATATGACAGTTTCCGTTCCTTCTAAAAATTGTACAGGGGAAAATAGAAGAAAAAAGGTTCAACTGTAATTAAAATAGCATTTAAATGGGCAAATGTGTGGTATACTGGGGAAGTGACAAAAACTATTCTGCACGGTTGTAATCGGTCCATGACGAAGTGATGTCCGGATGCCTGCAAAACAGTGGAGAAGCTGCAGAATAATAAGGGTGATGTTATGATATAAGTTTGTTCATTCTTAAGCCTGAGAGAAAATACAGATGTTTTTATGTGGTGAGAGCCTTAGATAAAGTTGAAGGAGGGGAAAAAGACGAGTGACTGTATCTCATACAATGTCATGCCCTGGCCTCAGATAGAAGACCAGAACGCCAGGCATGCAGACGTTGCCGTCAAATAGCCATAAGGAGAAGATAATGGAAAAAATTGCGGTGTTTAGCTGGAAAACAGGCGCTGTCCGGTTGGAGGCCGGATGCGATGCCCATGTCACCCTGACAAAAGAGTCGGATACCAAGGGTATTTTACAGGTAGACGGGCAAAAACTGCAGCTGGAATGGGAGCTGTATAAGGTTGTGTGCTATGGATTCGGGTGTTCAAGAGAATATTACGAGTATATGGATGAGGTGGAGGAGGAAAAGGCCCACCCTACTGGTTGGCTGTGGATAAACGGAGCACGGACAGACGGAAGAATGCAGACGGACGCATTGCTGGAAATCACGCGTACTGCCGACGTGAACGGAACTGCCGTCATAGTGATTGAGATGGATAGTCCATGGCTGACCAGGGAAGATGAGGCCCCGGAGTTCTGAAATCATAACCGTTCAGATACCCCTTGGACTGCTGACTGAAGTTTGCAGCCCCAACATTTCTCTCTGGACAGATCCGGGGGTTAAGTGGTATACTGTGCGGGTAGATCAAACTAACCCGAAAGATTACTGACGGGAAAGAAAGAGAGGAAATTTTTATGAGAAAAGCATTATCCATCTTTATGGCGTGCGCCATGACTGCGGCGGCTCTGTCCGGCTGTTCACCGGCTTCAGGGGGCAGTTCATCCGGCGCGGGAAGTTCCGGGAGCCAGGCTGCGGAGACAGTAGCTGGGGAGGAGGCTGCCGGGGGACAGTCATCGACGGAAACCGCTGCAAAAACCACTGCCGAAACAGAAGCCGAGACCAAGGCGGAGGAGACAGCCTCGGAGACGGTTCCGGTAAGCCAGGAGGCGCCGGGAAGCGTCGAGACTCTGCGCGTGGGCTCTATGAAGGGACCGACTACCATGGGACTGGTGTCCCTGATGGACAAAGCCTCTAAAGGGGAGGCAGAGGGCTCTTATGAATTTACTATGGTGACGGCGGCTGACGAGCTGGTGGGAAAGGTGGTTGCGGGAGATGTGGACATTGCTCTTGTGCCGGCCAACATGGCCAGCATCCTGTATCAGAAGACCAGCCAGGGCATTCAGGTGCTGAATATCAACACCCTGGGGGTTCTGTACGTGGCGGCGGCTGATGATTCCGTACAGAGTGTGGGGGATCTGAGGGGCAGGACCGTGTACATGACGGGAAAGGGCACCACTCCGGATTATGCGTTCCGCTATCTGCTGTCTGCCAACGGCCTTGAAGACGGAGATGTGACCATCGAGTATAAATCCGAGGCGGCAGAGGTGGCCGCGGTTCTCAAGGAGCAGCAGGACGCCATCGGTCTTCTGCCTCAGCCCTTTGTCACAGTGGCCATGGCTCAGAACGAGAGTCTGAAGATGGTGCTGGATCTGACAGAGGAGTGGGATAAGGTGCAGAGCGAGAATGGCGGGAGCCTGGTGACCGGTGTTACGGTGTGCAGAAAGGAGGTTCTGGAGGATGAGTCCAAGGCGGCGGCTGTGGAGGTGTTTATGAAGGAACACGGCGAGTCGGCGGATTTTGCCAACAGTGACGTGGAGGCAGCAGCGGAGCTGGTGGCCCAGGCGGGAATCATCGAGAAAGCCCCTGTGGCCCAGAAGGCAATTCCCTATTGCAGCATCGTGTGCATAGACGGGGAGGAGATGAAGGATATGCTGTCGGGATATCTGTCTGTTCTCTATGACCAGGACCCGTCTTCCGTAGGCGGCCAGCTTCCTGACGACGGATTTTATTTCCTCAGGCAATGAGGGAAGCGCCGTGGCCCCGGCAGGGAATAGGACTCTGGTGATTAATCAGCCTTATCTGTCATAGGAGATTTTATGAGACAATACGGCAGGAAAACCGGCCGCAGGCTGCTCATGGCCCTGTTTTGGGTTATGGTCTGGCAGTTTGCGGCCGTAACTATTGATAACGACATTATCATGGCGGGACCCTGGGATACGGCCAGGGCTCTTGGACGCCTGATTCCCACCGGGGAGTTCTGGCGTTCCATCGCCATGTCATTTAGAAAGATCAGCCTGGGCTTCGGAGCCGCCTTTGCGGCGGGGCTGGGGCTGGGCAGCGGAGGGTACTGTTTTCCGCTGCTGGGGGAACTGCTGGAGCCTGTGATGGCTCTGCTTAAGTCTGTCCCTGTGGCCTCTTTTGTGATTCTGGCGCTGATCTGGGCGGGGTCAGCCAATCTGTCCGTCCTCGTCGCATTTCTGGTGGTGCTCCCTGTCATCTATGTCAACACGGTGGCGGGGCTGAAGAGCACGGACAGAAAGCTGCTGGAGATGGCGAAGGTTTTTTCCATGACCCCGTGGAGACGAATCCGCTATATCTATATTCCGGCGCTGGTGCCATATCTGAAAAGCGGATGCCAAATCGCTCTGGGAATGAGCTGGAAGTCCGGCGTGGCGGCGGAGGTCATCGGTGTTCCGGACCACTCTGTCGGTGAGAAACTTTACATGGCAAAAATATATCTGAATACTGCCGACGTGCTGGCGTGGACATTTGTGATTATCCTGGTCAGCGCGTTGTTTGAGTGGGCGGCGCTGCGGCTTTTGTCCTGTCTGGCCCCCGGAGGAGGTGCTGATGAGTCTGGAAATTCGTGATCTGAACAAGTCTTTTGACCGGCTGAAGGTTTTGGATGGGGTCAGCCTCACCTTTGAAGACGGCGGGGTCTATTGTCTTATGAGCCCTTCCGGCTCCGGCAAGACTACCCTGTTCCGTATTCTTCTGGGGCTGGAGCAGGCAGATTCCGGAAAGATAACAGGCGCGGAGGGGAAACGATTCGGCGTTGTCTTTCAGGAGGATCGGTTATGTGAGGCTTACACGCCTCTGGAAAATGTGCTGATGACCGCAGATAAGGCATTTACCAGGAAGAAAGCCCGGGAGGAATTGTGCCGCCTGCTGCCGGAAGAATCCGTGGACAGGCCTGTATT
The DNA here is from genome assembly GCA_910577935.1 of uncultured Hungatella sp. Lineage (GTDB taxonomy): Bacteria > Bacillota > Clostridia > Lachnospirales > Lachnospiraceae > UBA3402. The sequence goes on from CAJTOT010000028.1 coordinate 26,431, forward strand.
TACCCTCAGCGGGGGTATGAAGAGAAGGACTGCCATCTGCCGCGCGCTTCTGGCGCCTTGTGATGTGTTTCTCATGGATGAGCCGTTTACAGGGCTTGATGAGGATACGAGGCTGGAAGTGATTCGATATATAAAGGAGAAGACAGAAGGGAGAACGGTGATTCTGTCCACCCATCAGGAGGAAGACGTGGAGGCGCTGGGAGCCCGGCTTGTGAGATTTGGATAAAAAAATGCCTTTCCATGTTCAATAAAAGCGTTCAGGCCGCTGCTGTACATGAAAAGGCTCCTATGCGGATAACAGGAATCGAACCTGCACGTCATAGACACCAGATCCTAAGTCTGGCGCGTCTGCCAGTTCCGCCATATCCGCTGAGTCGAAACGATTGATACTGCAATGGCTATCTTACCATAAAAAGTCCGAAGACGCAAGAGGCTGTTCATAAAACCTCACGGTAAACGCAAGCAGTTCTGGTCATAACCGCATTGTTCCTTTTTGCTCATCCCGTATTCCTCCGCGCTCATCCCTTCCCAGCTGTATATGGAATACGACACTGCTGTCGTTGTTTCACCCTCGAGCTTGCCGCCCAAGGTTCTGCCGGTTTCCCCGCCGTCTGAACTGTTTACCAAAAAATACAGAAAATTAAAGGAATTTCATATTGATAAAAATATCACAATATGAGATAATAGAAAACAGCTATGAATTCTATTTTAATTTGCGGAGGGATAAGATATGAAGGTAACGATCTGTATTGGAAGCGCATGTCATTTGAAGGGGTCCAGGGAGATTATCAAGGAGATGCAGGAGCTGGTTGCGGCTAATGGCGTGAAGGATAAGGTGGATCTGAACGGGGCGTTCTGCAGCGGCAACTGCGTCAACGGAGTGTGCGTGACGGTTGACGGGACGCTGCACTCTCTGCAGCCGGAGAACACCAAGGCATTTTTTGAGAAAGAGATCATGGGGAGGCTGTAGGGATGGCGATCATTGATTTCAAGGCTACGAAGTGCAAGCATTGTTATAAATGCGTCCGCAACTGTGAAGTCAAGGCCATCATGATCAAGGACGGGCGGGCGGAGATCATGCCCGATAAGTGCATTCTCTGCGGAAAGTGCCTGCAGATCTGTCCTCAGTCGGCGAAGCAGCTGGTCAGCGACCTGGGCCAGGTGAAGAGCTGGATCATGAGCGGCAAGAAGGTGGTAATGTCCATTGCCCCGTCGTACATGGGACTTATGAAGTTTAAGACCATCGGCCAGGTCAAAGCAGCCTTAAAGAAGCTGGGCTTTGCCGACGTGAGGGAGACCTCCGAGGGGGCCGTGCTGGTGACTGAGGAGTATACCCGCCTTCTCCAGGAGGGCAAGATGGAGAACATCATCACCACCTGCTGTCCAAGCGTCAATGACCTGATCGAGATATACTATCCTCAGCTGGTTCACTGGCTTGCGCCGGTGGTGTCTCCTATGATCGCCCACGGAAAACTGCTGAAGAAGGAGTACGGCCAGGATGCCAAGGTGGTATTTTTAGGGCCGTGCATTGCCAAGAAAAAAGAGTCTCAGGACCCAAGACACGGGGACTGCATCGACGCGGTGCTGAACTTTACGGAGATTCAGGACTGGCTGAGAGACCAGGATATCGTGGTGGAGGACTGCGAGGACGAACCGTTCGATGTCATAGACCCCAAGGTGAACCGGTTGTACCCGGTGACCAACGGCGTGGTGAACTCGGTGCTTGCCACGGAGGGGAGAGTGGACTCCTACAGAAAGTTCTACGTCCACGGCACCAAGAACTGCATCGACGTGTGCGAGAGCCTGGCCAGAGGGGAGATCAAGGGCTGCTTTATCGAGATCAACAACTGTTCCGGCGGCTGCGTCAAGGGGCCTACGGTGGAAGATGAGACCATCTCCCAGTTTAAGGTGAAGCTGGACATGGAGGACGCGGTGAAGAAAGCCCCGGTGGATTCCAGAACAGTAAGCCGGATGCTGGTGGATATTCAGATGGGGAAAGATTTTATGGACCGTTCTTCCAAGGAGCCTATGCCTTCGGAGGAGGAGATCCAGGCGATTCTCAGAGAGATCGGCAAGAACCGCCCGGAGGATGAGCTGAACTGCAGCGCCTGCGGCTATCCGACCTGCCGCGACAAGGCAATCGCCGTGTTCCAGAAGAAAGCGGAACTGAACATGTGTATCCCCTTTATGCATGAGAAGGCGGAGTCCCTGTCCAACCTGGTTATGGAGACCTCGCCCAACATTGTCCTTATCGTTGACAAAGACATGAAGGTTATGGAATACTCCGCTGTCGGGGAGAAATATTTCGGAAAGACCCGGTCGGAGGCTCTTGACATGTATCTCTATGAGTTTATCGACCCTGTTGACTTCCAGTGGGTATATGACACCCACCAGAACATCCACGGCAAGAGGGTGAAGTATGAGGAGTACAATCTGTCAACCCTCCAGAATATTGTCTACATAGAGAAGGAGGACGTGGTTCTGGCCACGTTTATCGACATCACCAAGGAAGAAGAGCAGGCCAAGGCGGAGTATGACAAGAAGCTGGAGACCGTGGACCTGGCCCAGAGGGTTATCCACAAGCAGATGATGGTGGCTCAGGAGATCGCGGGCCTTCTGGGAGAGACCACGGCGGACACCAAGACCACGCTCACCAAGCTGTGCAAGTCCATGCTGGAAGAGGGCAGTGAAAGTGAGGTTCGATAGATGGGAGTTACAGTTGACGTTGCTTATAAAAGCCTGAATAAATTTACGGAGATCCTCTGCGGCGACCGGGTGGAAATCTTAAAGACTGCTGATTCTGACATCATGATCCTGGCGGACGGCATGGGAAGCGGCGTAAAGGCTAACATTTTGTCTACGCTGACTTCCAAGATCCTGGGAACCATGTTTTTGAACGGCGCCACCCTGGATGAATGTGTGGACACCATCGTGGAGACCCTTCCTGTGTGCCAGGTGCGCCAGGTGGCTTACTCCACCTTCAGCATCCTTCAGGTGTACCACAACGGGGACGCTTACCTGGTGGAATTTGACAATCCGGGGTGTATCTTTATCCGGGACGGAAGGCTGATGCCGATTCCCAAGAATATCCGGGAGATTGACGGAAAGCAGATCAACGAGTTCCGCTTCCAGGTGAAAAAAGGAGACGCCCTGATTCTCATGAGCGACGGAACCATCCACGCCGGAGTGGGCCAGCTTTTGAATTTCGGCTGGCTGTGGGACGATATTGCCGCCTACGCGGTGAAGGAGTACGGGAAGACCGTGTCCGCCATCCGCCTTGCCAGCGCCATCTGCCAGGCATGCGACGAGCTCTACATGTTCCGCCCCGGCGACGATACCACCGTGGCGTGCATGAGGATCATCGACAGCAAGCCTATTCACATGATGACCGGTCCGGCCCAGAATCCCGAGGACGATGAGCGGATGGTGGCTGACTTTATGTCAGACCCCGCAGCCAAGACTATCGTGTGCGGCGGAACCAGCAGCACCATCGTCTCCAGAGTGCTGAAGAGACCTCTGGATGTGTCTCTTGACTATGTGGACCCGGACATTCCGCCTATCGCGTACATGGAAGGCATCGACCTGGTGACAGAAGGGGTTCTCACCCTCAACCGGGTGATCCGCCTGCTGAGACGCTATGTGAAGAAAGAGAGCGTGGTGGAAGATTTCTTCGAGGAGCTGGATAAGCCCAACGGAGCCTCCATGGTGGCCAAGATGATTATAGAGGACTGCACGGAGATTCATCTGTACGTAGGGAAAGCGGTTAACAGCGCTTACCAGAACCCAGGTATTCCTTTCGACCTGGGAATCCGGCAGAATATGGTAGATCAGCTGAGAGCTGTCCTGGAAGATTTGGGAAAACCGGTGACAGTGACTTACTATTGATGAGGACAGCCGGGACAACCGGCAGCACAGAGCCGGCCGCCGGCAGAGGACGGCCGGATCGAGGAAGAAAGAGGAGGAAAAAGTATGGTAACGAATGACGCGACTATACTGCGCGTAAAGCATGACGTGCTGTATGAAGTGGCAAAGATGGCCTGGGAGGGGACTCTGGAGGAGGGGAGAGAAGAACTGCCCTACAAGATGTTTCCGGGACCTCAGGCCCAGTTCCGCTGCTGCATCTATAAAGAGAGGGAGATCATCAAGCAGAGAGTCCGCCTGGCAGAGGGACAGTGCCCTGTAGGAAAGGATTCCACCAATGTAGTCCAGGTCATCAACGCGGCCTGTGAGGAGTGTCCCATCGCGTCCTACGTGGTGACGGACAACTGCCGCAAGTGCATGGGAAAGGCATGCCAGAATTCCTGTAATTTCGGCGCCATCTCCATGGACGACACCAGAGCCCACATTGACCCTTCCAAATGTAAAGAGTGCGGCAAATGCGCCCAGGCCTGTCCTTACAGCGCCATCGCCCATCTGGAGCGTCCCTGCAAGAAGATCTGTCCTGTAGATGCCATCACCTATGATGAGTACGGCATCTGTGTTATCGATGAGAAAAAGTGTATCCAGTGCGGCGCCTGTGTACACAGCTGTCCTTTCGGCGCCATCGGCACCAAGACATTTATGGTGGACGTTATCCGCCTGATCAAGGCGGGCCAGCGGGTGGTGGCCATGGTCGCGCCGGCCACAGAGGGCCAGTTCGGAACCGATATCACCATGGCAAGCTGGAAGACGGCCCTCAAGAAGCTGGGCTTTGCCGATATGATAGAAGTCGGCATGGGCGGCGATATGACGGCGTGGGCCGAGGCCCAGGAGTGGGCGGAAGGCTACAAGGAGGGCAAGAAGATGACCACCTCCTGCTGTCCGGCATTTGTCAATATGATCAAACAGCATTTCCCGACTCTTCTGGACAACATGTCCACCACCGTGTCTCCCATGTGCGCCGTGTCCCGCTTTGTGAAGGAGAAGGACCCGGGAACAATCACGGTGTTTATAGGGCCCTGCATCGCCAAGAAGAGCGAGACCCTGGATCTGAATATCCAGGACAACGCGGACTACGCCATGACATTCGGCGAGATCCGCGCCATGATGCGCGCCAAGGGCGTGGAGCTGGAGCCGGAGGAGAACAGCTATCAGGAGAGCTCCGTCTACGGCAAGCGCTTTGGCAACGGCGGCGGTGTCACCGCGGCGGTGGTTCAGTGCTTCGCGGAACTGGGGGAGGATATCAAGCCTGAGGTTATGAAGTGCAACGGCGCGGCCGAGTGCAAGAAGGCTCTGCTTCTCATGAAGGTGGGCAAGCTGCCGGCGGATTTCATCGAGGGCATGGCCTGCGTAGGCGGCTGCGTGGGCGGTCCCAGCAAGCACAAGGCGGAGAACGAGGCCAAGAAGGCAAGAGATACCCTGATTGCAGGCGCCGACAAGCGCAATGTCTATGAGAATCTGAAGAATCTCGGCGCTGACAAAGTGCACATGCATCGTCAGTAAGGGATAAAAGTGGTCCCCTCGGGCAAGTTTTCCGGCCTGAGGGGATTTTGCTAAAGGGAGTCGGACAATATACGGGGAGGTGAGAAGATGCTGGTTGCAACAGACATTCATAAGTGTTATCATAGAAGAGAAATTCTCAGAGGGGTGAACTTGACGGCAGCCCCCGGAGAATGTGTGGGAATCATCGGGGGCAACGGCTGCGGCAAGACCACACTGCTGTCCATCCTCGCCGGGGCGCTTAAGGCGGACAGGGGAAGCATCTGTCTGGACGGAAAGGACGCGGGAAAGAATCCGGAGCATTATGCCAGGAGGGCGGCCTATGTTCCCCAGGAGAACCCGCTTATGGAAGAACTGACGGTGATGGATAATCTGCTGCTGTGGTACAGAGGAGACCGGAAAGCCCTGGAGAGGGATCTGGAATCAGGGGCGGCGGCATTTCTCGGCATCAGGCCCATGCTGAAACGCGCGGCGGGTAAACTGTCCGGCGGGATGAAGAAGCGGCTCAGCATCGCCTGCGCCCTGTCAGGCCACGGCTCTCTGCTGATCATGGATGAGCCGGGGGCGGCGCTGGATCTGGAGTGCAAGGCGGATATCCGGAGTTATCTGAAGCGCTACATGGCAGGAGGAGGAACCGTGGTTCTCACGTCTCACGAGATAGGAGAACTGTCGGTGTGCACCAGACTGCAGGCCTTGAAGGGAGGAAAGCTGCTTCCCGTTGAGGCGGAGCTGTCTGAGGAAGCGCTGATACAGTATCTGTGAGAGCCGGGATGGAGGCGCCCCGGAGCGTCCAACCGAACAGGCGGAAAGGTTTTACAAGGCGGAAGCAAGAGAAAGAATGGGAGGAAGTTGGAATATGAAATGCAGTCAATGCGGAAATGAACTGAAGGACAACGAAAGATATTGCAGCGTATGCGGAACTCCGGTAGAGCCGGCCGGCCAGGGAGTTTCGCAGGCAGAGACCTGGAGCCAGCCTGAGACGATGACAGCGCCTGGGACCGGATTTGGGGCAGGGTCAGGGCTGGAAGGCGGGGAACCTCCCAAGTCTAAAAAGAAGACGGGGATCATCATCGGGGCGGTGGCAGCAGCGGCGGTGGCAGTAGGCGGTCTGGTGTTTGCCATGAACCAGAAGGATCCCAAGGAGATCGTCATCGCGGCCTTCGAGAACATTTGCCCGGAAGGACAGGTTAGCCCTATGGAGGAACTGTTCGGAAGCTCTGCGTTCATGGAGAACGCCAAGGCTGCCGACGCAGAGGCTTCTGTAACAGTAGTGATGGACAGCTGCTCCGATTCGGAGGTGGATCAGTTTTCGGGCAGCGGATTCCGGATAACCGGAAAGTATGACAAGACAAACAAAAGGGGAGCCGCCAATATAGGAGTCATCTACAAGGACATGGATCTGGCTAATTTAGACGGATATTTTGATGAGAGCGCCATCATGGTGATGTTTCCGGAGCTTTCTTCCAGAGTTTTTACCATAGATATCAGCGACGGGCTTACGGAGCGGATCAAGAACTCGCCTATCCTGGGGCCTGCCCTTGAGTATCAGGGCATCGATGTGGAAGGCTTTTCCGAATATATGGAGAGCCTGACGGAGCAGATAGAGTCCGGGGAGAACGCTGTTTTGGATTTTGAGGCTCTCATGACCCGGTACAGGGAGGGAACCCAGGCCCAGGAGAAGTTTAAGGAAGCGCTCATGGTGGAAAAAGGAGAGAAGGGGACATTCCTCATGGACGGCCAGGAAGCGCAGTGCAGCGGCTACAAGGTGACGGTGAGCAAGGAGTCCATGATGGAGTTTCTGCGCTCTACAACAGATTTCTTCCTCAATGACCAGGAGCTTAAGGATCAGTATTTGAAACAGCTGGAGCAGAGCGTGAAGATGGCGGAGCTCATGGGCGGCGGATATGCAGGCATCACGGCGGCTGACCTGTATGACGAGAGCGTGGAGGACATAACGGGGGCCGTCGAGGAGATGATCGATTTTCTTGACAACAGCCTGACAGACGTGAATATGGAAGTGTATGTGGACAAAAAAGGGCGTCTGGCAGCCGTCATGGGAACTACGGTGGTCAACGGGGAGGACATGGATGAGCCGGTGAATGTGGCCTTTGACTTCCGCCTTCAGGGAGGTTCTTACCTGACCCAGAACATGACGGCGGATATAACCCTCACCCAGCAGGAGGAGATAAAGTTATCCATGATCAGGCAGGGCACTTATGACGGAAAGAGATTGACCTGTGATATATCGGTTGACCTGAGCATGGACGGGGCGGACGCCTTCGACGGAGGAGTGGTGTGGACAGGAACCTACGACTCTGAGGGCGGGGATTACAATATGGGTCTGTCGGTGACATCGGACAACGAGCTGATGCTGGAGCTGTCTCTTGCGGGCGTGGTGGATGAACTTGAGAAGGGAACCGTGTTCCACACAGATGTAGACCAGTTCAAGATTGACCTTATGGACGGAACGGAGACCATAACTTTCAGCGGCGAATATTCCTACAAGCCTCTGTCAGAGGAGCTGTCGCCTTTGGAGGGGGAAGCCTTCGACGTGCTGGCTGCAGGCGAAGAAGAGTGGCAGAGCGTTTTCATGGAGTTTTACATGGGGGTTATGCGGCTGATGAGCCAGCTGTCTTTGTGAGATAATTAATATGTGGATGCATTGGATCTATTTGAAAATGGAAATAAAAAGGGCGTGGAAACGGTTTCCACAGCTCTGTGCGGGGGCAATCACACTGCTGGTCATGGCAGGGGTGATTGCCCTTGTGGCTAACCGCATGCTGTACGGAGAGCAGGCGGCAGGGCGGGTGGCCGTGGGTGTTTCTCTCCCGGAGGAAGACGTTCTGGCAAAGCAGGTGATGAGGATGGTCAGCTCCCTGGAAAGCGTGGGGAGCGTCTGCGATTTTCAGTATATGGACAGGGAGGAATGCCTGAGACAGCTGGAGGAAGGGAAGCTATACGCTGTTTTGGATATACCGGAAGGGTTTGTGGAGGACATTATAAACGGCGTCAACACGCCGGTGAAGATATGGATGAGGGAGAAGGCAGGAGTGGAGGGCGCTCTGTTCCGCGAGCTGACGGATGCGGGGGCCCTGACCCTGAGCGCCAGCCAGGCCGGAATCTACGCGGGCAACGAACTGTACGGCGGGCTGGGAATCCAGGATGCCATCAGGAGCCTTGAGGCGGACCTGAATCAGAGGTATATGGATTACAGCCTGGGCCGGGGCGGGTACTTCAGGCACATGAAGGTACAGGCCACAGAAGATGTGACTGCGGCTGAGTTTTACGCGGTCAGCATGTATGTGCTCTTTTTGTTCCTCGCGGCTATTCCTGTGTCCGGATATCTCATGCCCGAGAGCCGTGTCATGAGACAGAAGCTGAAGATATGGGGAATCGGGCCGGGATATCAGACAGCTGCCAGGACGGCGGCGATGGCCACCCTTATACTGGCGGCAGGAAGCCTTGTCCCGGCGGCCGGCCTTTTGGCAGGGCAGTTGGAGGCTGGATGGCTTCTGGCGGCGGTGTGGGTCCTGTCCTGTGTGACTGCGGCCTCCCTGGCGGTTCTTCTGTATCAGCTGGCGGGAAGCCTTCTGGGCGGGGTTATGCTGCTGTTCTTTATGGCTGCAGGGCAGCACTTTCTGGCGGGCGGATTTCTGCCTCCGGTGTTCCTGCCGGGGACCGTTCAGAGAATCGGCGCGTGGCTCCCGTCCGGAATTCTCATGGACACTGTAAAAATGGCTGTGACCGGTGAGTGGGACTGGCGGCGCGCAGGGCTTTGTGCGGCTCTTGCGGCGGGCGCCTGGCTTCTGGGAACGGCGGCGGAGGTGAAGAGACGGTGAGACAGGTAACAATCTGGTTTTGGCTCTCCTGCAAGCGGTGCCTGAAAAGGCTGCCGTTTATCCTGATTCTTCTGGTTCTTCCCGCGGCGTCCTATTTTCTAAGGGAGGTCGAGAAGGAAGAGGGGCAGGAAGTGGGGATTGCGGTTTATGCGGGGGGAGAGGAAGCCCTGGACGAGAAGTCAGACAGGGGGGCGCAGGAAGGCAGAGGCGCAGGAGAGGGCAGGAAGGCCGGAGGACCGCAGGCGGAAAGGCCGTTGGAACAGCTGCTGGCGGAGGAGTTGACAGAGAGGGAGGACGGGGGGCTGTTTTGCTTCTATCTGTGCGGCAGTGAGGAGCAGGTGAAGGAGGAGGTGGCCTCCGGGCGGGCGGAGTGCGGGTATGTTATTTCCGGGGACTTAAGGCGGAAACTGGACGAGAAGGATTACAGGCGGTGCATCCGGGTGTACTCCGCCCCGTCCACGGTTCTGGCATCCCTTTCCACGGAGGTGGTATCGGCGGCTCTGGTGAAACTGTATGATAGGGAGATTTTTCTGGATTATATTGTGGAGTCTGAGGAGGTGAGATATGCCGTGAACCGGCTGGGGGCATCGATAGATGATTCCGGGGCGGAGGAAATCCTGAGAAGCCAGGCGGGAGCGCTCTATGACAAATGGATGGGAAACGGGAGTACTTTCCGGTTTGAGTACGGTTACAGAAGCGGCCGGGGGCAGATTCAGGAGAAAGACCCTGCGCCCCGGGTATTCCCTGTCAGGGGGATCGTGGCGGTGTATCTGTTTCTGGTAGGGCTGTACAGCGCCGTTTTGGTGGGGGAAGACCAGGCGAGAGGGCTGTTCCTTCCGCTGTCCCGGCGAAAGCGGAGACTGTGCAGTCTGGCGGCGCTGGCAGCGCCGGTCTTTCTCGCGGCAGTATCGGCGCTGGCTGCCCTGAAGACAGGAGGCTGTCTCTTGGAGCCCGGCCGGGAGCTGGCGGTGATGGGAGGGTATCTGGCGGCCGTATGTATCTTTTCCGCGGCGATGAAGCTGGTGTGCAGAAGGCCCCAGGTGCTGTGCTGCGTCATACCCATGCTTTTGGTGGGGAGCCTGGTCTTTACCCCGGTGTTTCTGGATATCCGGCAGTTCTTTCCGGCTTTGGGATGGGCTGAGAGGCTGTTTCTCCCGTCCTATTATCTGAGAGCCTTCTGACGGCTTGGAGGCCGGGGGTGTGTGGGAACGGGGCCTGACCTGTACGGGTCTGCTGGTATTCAGAGTTTATCAGCACCCGAAGTCTGCCAGATCCATCTCAAGACACTTTACTGCCTGTTCAATGTCCTGGTTTTTCAGGGCCTCCAGCAGCTTTTCGTGGGATTTCATGTCAGTGGAGATGACGGTGGTGTTCCATTTGTCCCAGTAGAATTGGGCGTAGGCCCGGTTTAAGATGTCCATGGACCGGGCCAGCTCCTGGGAGGCGTAGGAGTTGTTGGCGTAGGAGATGAGTTGGAGATGAAAATCCCGGTTGTGTTTCCAGTGGGTCCACATATCGTCCTGGGACTGCTGGTCACAGCACAGGCGGTTCAGCCGTGTCAGCCTCTCCAGCTGGGACGGGCCGATGCGGACAAAGCTCTCTCTGAGACAGCCTGACTCCAGAATCAGGCGGAAGCGGAGGATATCGATGATGTCCTCCCTGGTGAGCCGCACCACCTCGTAGCCGTACCGGGGAATGTTCCGAAGGACCCCGGCGCCGCACAGGGAGATCAGCGCCTCCCGCACGGGGGATTTGCTCACCTTGTATTTTTCTACAAGTTCTTTTTCGTTTAAAATCTGGCCAGGCTTATATTCGTCCTGGATGATCCCGTTGAGAATAGAATTGTACACAATGGTTTTTAAGGATTCGGTCTGTTTCATGGCAGGCCTCTTTCCCGGAGGGCAGGGGGACAGGCAAGGGTGATGACCACCAGCTCCGGCGGATTCAGCACCCGCACGAAAAAGTGGTTGCCCAGCCCCCGGCTGACGATGAGATGCCGTCCGTCTTCGTGAAAATGGCCGCCGTCATATCTGGGGAAGAAGGTCAGGTCAGGAGACAGAAGGCCCCCCAGCCCCGGAATCCTGATGATTCCCCCGTGGATATGTCCGGACAGGGTCAAATCGGCGCCCCAGTCACGACAGGCAGGATAATACAGGGGATTGTGGGACAGGAGAACGCTGTAACAGCTCTCGTCCGGCCTGCCCAGGGAGCTGCGGGTGTCGGCGGCGGTGAAGCGGATATTCCCGGCATAGTCGTCCCGCGCAGGGTCCTTGTAGTATCTCATAGGCATCACCAGTCCGTAGAGTTTTATGAACGCTCCTCTCCGGGAGACGGTATGCCGGCGGTTTTCCAGGACCGTGACACCCAGACCTTCCAGGGTGTTGAGAAGACGGCGGTATGCGGGGGGCTTCAGCCCCTGCTCGTGATTGCCTGGGGTATAGTAGACAGGGTAGCGCTTTAAAAGCCTGCGGCAGAGGTCTGTCAGGCTTGAGACAGAGTTCCTGTCGTGGTCTGCCATGTCCCCGGTCATGGCTATGAGGTGGGGGCTGGCCTGGTGTATCTTCTGTATGAGAAGCTTATTGCCGTCCCCGTAGACAGCCCCGTGGAGATCCGACAGATGGACGATGCGGAAGCCGTCGAACTCCCGGGGAAGACGGCAGGAGGTGATGGTATAATTGACTGTGCGAAACAAAATCGGTTCCTTTCCGGGCGCGAAAGCCCTGTGAGTGATTGAAATGTGCCCAGATTTTTTTATTATAAATCAAAAATCAGGGGAAAACAATCAAAAACGCAGAAAATAATACCAGACATATGGACAATTAATAATATTATTGATATGATTAGAGGTATAGGAAAACGTAGCCTTATCAGAGCAAGCCTTACAGAGGAGAGAGAAGATGGAAAGAGAACTGTACGATAATTACTGTCGGATTCTGGAAGCGGAGCTGGTTCCGGCCCTGGGATGCACGGAGCCCATCGCCATCGCCTACGCGGCGGCCAAGGCGAGGGAGGTCATGGGGGTGTTTCCGGAGGGAGTGGAGATGAGCTGCAGCGGCAACATCATCAAGAACGTGAAGGGGGTGACCGTGCCGAACTCCGGGGGCATGAAGGGCATCGACGTGGCGGCGACCCTGGGAGTGGTAGGCGGGGACGCCGACAGCCAGCTGGAGGTGCTGGAGAAGGTGACCCGCGAGGACATTGACAGAACAAAGGAATTGGTAAAACAGGGTTTTTGCACCTGCAGCCTGGCGGAGGACGTGGAGAATCTCTATATCGTGGCCAGGGTGTGGGGCCAGGGGCATACCGCGGAGGTGACGATTATCAACCGCCACACCTACATTACCAGGATCGTGAAAGACGGCCGGGCGATCTTTGAGAGATCTCTGGGGCTGGAGGGAGAGAAGGCGGCGGTGGACAGATCCCGGCTGAATGTGAGAGACATCCTCCGGTTTGCCGATGAGGTGGACATTGAGGATGTGAGGAGCGTGCTGGAGCGCCAGGTGAAATACAACACCGCTATCGCGGAGGCAGGGTTGAGCAAAAGCTACGGGGCTCAGGTGGGGCGGACGCTGCTGCAGTATTTCGGGTCGGATGTGAAGGTGCGGGCGAGAGCCAAGGCGGCAGCAGGTTCTGATGCCAGGATGTCCGGCTGTTCCATGCCCGTGGTCATCAACTCCGGCAGCGGAAACCAGGGAATGACCGTGTCCCTCCCGGTAATCGAGTATGCCAGGGAGCTGAACTTAAGCCAGGAGGCGCTGTACCGCGCTCTGGTGGTCAGCAACCTCATCGCCATCCACCAGAAAAAGTACATAGGCAGCCTCTCCGCCTACTGCGGAGCCGTGAGCGCCGCCTGCGGGGCGGGCGCCGCCATCACCTACATGACAGGGGGAACCTACGAGGAGGTGTCCCGAACCATCGTCAACACCATCGCCAACGTGGGCGGCATCGTCTGCGACGGGGCAAAGTCTTCCTGCGCGGCAAAGATCGCCTCAGCCGTGGACGCGGCTCTTCTGGCCCACTACATGGGCATGGTGCACAGATGCTTCCAGCCGGGAGAAGGGATTGTTGAGGAGGATGTGGAGAAGACCATAAAGAACATGGGGTACATAGGGCGCGTGGGCATGAAGAAGACCGACACAGAGATTCTGAATATTATGATCGACAAGGTGAACGTGGAGTAGCTCAGAGACAGGGACAGACGCCTGATGCCGGGATAGCGGCATCAGGCGTCTGTCTGTGTATGTATGTGGCTAGCCATTCTCGACATCTCTGATAATAGGAGGGATCTGGGCCATCATGTTGTCGATATCCTCGAACATGGCGCTCTTGGTAGTGCCCAGGCGGGCGGCGCGCTTGATGTGCTTTACCACCTCCTGGTACTGGAGCTTGATGTCATCAAAGAACTGGCAGATGCTCTGCAGGCCCATCTGGGAGTCCTGAATCACGTTGGAAATCTGCTCCTGCACGCTTCCGGCTCCCTCGGCGGCGGTGGTAATCTTGTTAAAGCTCTCATAGGTGCCGTTGACAGTGTCCACGCTCTGGCCCAGGGCCTGCTGGGAGGCCAGAATCCGGTCGTTGAGCTGGCTGGTGCCGTCTTTCACGTCGTGGATGCCGGTGTCCACCTCGCTGGCAAGGTCTTTAATCTCGTTGGCAAGTTCTTTAACCTTTGCCGCCACCACCGAAAAGCCACGGCCCTCTGCTCCGGCTCTGGCGGCCTCGATGGAGGCGTTGATGGCCAGAATATTGGTCTGGTCGGCGATAGACACAATTTTCTCCATGCACTGTTGGATGCTGTTTACGGCGGACTGGAGCTGCTCGAAAGTCTGTTCCATCTCACTGTAGGAGCGCTCTACCCGCACGGAAGTCTCCCTGAGCTCTTCCACTTTGTTCTTGGCCTCGGACACGCTCTGTCCGATATCCTCCCGCACCTGGGCGAACTGCCCGGCAGCGTCGTTGATATTGGAGAAGGACTGTCCGAAATCCTGGAGTTTATCCTGAAAATGGTCCGCTTTTTTCAGGACTCCTGAGAAGGAACTTTCCACCATACTCAGCTCAAACAAAGATTCCACTTCCTTGTGGATAAGGTTTTTCTTATATTCGTCCAGGCTGTCGATGACATAGAGCACCGGATAAAGGCTTTTTGGCTCCTGGGCCGTATGTCCGGCCTTTTTATTCTTTTTTGAAAATAACATCCCGCTCCTCCTCTCTATTCAAACACCACGCAGGTCATAGACTGGTTGACAAATCGGTTATTATAATGTTCGCCGTATCCAACAAGTCCGGCATGGCTGCCCAGGGTTCCCATATCCTGAAGGTAGGTGTCCATGTAATTGTGCTCGCTGAACAGCTTATACCGGAAGAGACAGTTCACCGAGAAGACAGCCGACCGCCGCGGGAATTCCTTGCAGATCTTGGCAATGGTGTTTTGGGTGATGGCCTTGTAGTCTCCCAGCTCCAGCAAGAACAGCACGTCGGAGTCATTGACCTGGCGGAAACAGGACAGAGAGTTGCCGTTGACCTCTTTGATGGAGATGATGCAGATGTCATCACCGTTGATCTTTCCGAAAGGATTCTGGAAGGTCCTGGTCAGGATTTCCTGGTCGGTCACATGGAGAATGCTTTCATATACCTGTTTGGCCGGTTGTCCGTTGAGAGAGCCGATCATGTATCTTGCCTTGTCTGTGTCCGAGGCGATAAAACGGTAATTTTCAAGGGGATGATAGATATTTTCCTTATATGCCTTCACGCGGCCGTTTTCATTTTTTACGATTCCGTAGACCACGGCGTCCTGATAGATCCTGCCGTTGGCGGACACCTTGCCGGCATCGCCGGTTCCTCCGATGAGGGAAATCTCCCTCTTCTTTAACGCGCTGTATATGGTGGTCAGCACACAGGCGTCGTTGCCGGTGCAAAAATCAATACAGACCGTGTCCCTTCCGGAGGCGCCTACCTGCCGCAGGTCTTCTTCCAGCCGGCGGATGTATTTTACAGGCATGAGGGATACCTGCTCCAGCACGTTGGCTGCCGCCTTGACTCCGTCCGAAAACGCAATGACGCCCACTCCGCGCTCCACAATCCTGGTGTCATAGCTCATCCCAATGCAGCCGATGCTGGGGACTCCGGGATAAAGGCTCTCCAAAGCCTTCACGTGAGTCTCAAACTGGGCCTCATTAGACAGAAGCATAATAAACTGGGGACTGGTAAGCCCGCGGACCGCCTCCGTTAAATCACCTCTCTGGCTCATGCCAAAAAACTGTCTCATGCAACATCCTCCTAATTAATTATTTTCCGATTCTTTGGTGTTTGCGGCAGAAATCTGAGCTGCCTGGGGCTATTTCCCCTTCCAGGTGCGGAAACAAAACACAAAGTGTCCCAGCCGCGTGTCGAACAGCAGGCTGCAGGGATATCCTTTCATAAAATCAGCCCGGAACTCATCTTTGGTCAGCAGGCCGTTTTTAGTCAATTCATAGGTGGTTTCAGAGCGGAACAGTTTGCCCATATGATGGAACAGAACCTCAAAAATCTGGAGCGCAGCCGCGTTGACCACATTGCTTCGCTGTGACGGCGCCGCCACCATCACCTGGCCGACTCCCTTGAGGATCAGCTGTTCCTCCACGCCCAGGAGAATCTGAACCTTTCCGCCGTTATCGATATCATAGTGGAGACGGCAGTAAAAAGCGTTCCCCAGGTTCTCTCCCTTGTAATCGGCGCTGGCCAGTTTGGACTCTACATGGAATACGTCTTCCATGGTATGGCCCACGGCTTTCTCTATGACGGATATCTTTGATGAAAGATTATAGCGCCTGCGGGTGGCGACTTTTCCCACAATCGCCAGGTCTTCGGTGAGAATGTGGCCGGTAAGCCAGCCGGTCATCACACCGATAAAACGTTCTACTGACAGAGACGAATAATTGGACAGCTGCAGGTCGTTTCTGAGAGAAACCAGGGTTTTGTCTCTGAAATTATCATGGATCTTTTTGTGCTGCGCGTAGCCCTTATAGCGGACAGAGCGCATATACGCTTCTTCTTCAGAGAAATGTTTCATCGTATAGCTTTCAAGATATTTGATTCCCTCTTCGCAGGCGCGCTGAGGCGCCTGTTCATTTTGCAGCCGGTCCCCTCAGCTTATCTACAATTCGAAAGAGCTTGGCATGAGCCGTATCCACGATTTCAATTCCCATGTTATACTGCTCGTTCCATACGATACTTTCCATGATCTACTGCCTCCCAGGTAGTCATTCATAAAATTAAACTTTCATTTTTAAATTATAAAGCCATTTTCCAAATTTGTCTATCTGAACTGTAATAAAAATTAGCCATAAAAATTAGCGGGGAACCTGTAACGGCAAAATAAAAACCGGCAGACACCGGAACGGACAAGCCGTCCGGTGTCTGCCGGTTATGTGTTGCAGAAAAATCAGTTTCCGTTAATGCTTCTCTTCACGTAGGTGGTGTGGAGCAGGTGATGCGCCTTCTCGCTTCCGGGCTTTCCAAGGTAGGTGTCGTACAGCTCCTTGATGGCCGGGTTCTCGTGAGACTTGCGGATGGGATTATCCTTGTCGGAATCATAGAGCACTTTCGCTCTCAGGGAGCGGATATCCACGGTGTTGCGCACATATCCCGGCTGCTGAGGCTGTCCGCCGCCGTTGACACATCCGCCGGGGCAGCCCATGATCTCGATAAAGTGGTAGTTGGCCTCTCCGGCTTTCACCTTTTCCAGGAGCTTTCTCGCGTTGCCCAGGCCGGAGGCGACGGCAACCTTCACATCCATGCCGGCCACGTTGTAGGATGCCTCTTTGATGCCCTCTATGCCGCGGACATCCGTGAAGTCAAGGCTCGTCAGCTCCTTGCCGGTGAGAGTCTCCACAGCGGTCCGCAGGGCCGCCTCCATAACGCCGCCGGTGGCGCCGAAGATAACGGCTGCTCCTGTTCCCAGACCTAAGGGGACATCGAACTCCTCGTCGGGAAGGGTGGCAAACTTGATGCCGACCTTCTTGATCATGCGGCCCAGCTCTCTGGTGGTCAGGGAGAAGTCCACATCAGGAACTCCGTTTGCCGACTGGTCCGGTCTTCCGATCTCGAACTTCTTGGCAGTGCAGGGCATGATGGACACGGACACGATGTCTTCCGGCTTGATGCCGTTCTTCTCGGCGTAGTAGGACTTGGCGATGGCGCCGAACATCTGCTGAGGCGACTTGCAGCTGGACAGGTTCTCGGTCATGTCCGGGAAGTAATGCTCACAGTACTTGACCCATCCCGGAGAGCAGGAGGTGATCATGGGGAGAACGCCGCCGTTCTGAACTCTTTCAATGAACTCGTTGGCTTCCTCCATGATGGTTAAGTCGGCACCGAAGTTAGTGTCGAACACTTTGTCAAAGCCGATTCTTCTGAGGGCCGCAGCCATCTTGCCTTCCACGTTGGTGCCGATGGGATAGCCGAATTCCTCGCCCAGTCCCGCGCGGACAGCGGGAGCGGTCTGCACGATGACATGCTTCGCCGGGTCTGCGATGGCGGCCAGAACCTGGTCGATCTGGGACTTCTCCTGGAGAGCGCCGGTGGGGCATACGGCGATGCACTGACCGCAGGATACACAGCTGGTCTCGCCCAGTCCCATGTCGAAGGCGGAGCCGATAAAGGTGGCAAAGCCTCTCATGTTGGCGCCGATGACGCCGATGCCCTGGGTCTTCTCGCAGACGGCCACGCAGCGGCGGCACAGAATGCACTTGGAGTTGTCCCTCAACATGTGGGCGGCGCTGTGGTCGATCTGGGAAGGCGTCTTCTCACCGTCGTAGTACTCCTCGTCTTCCACGCCCAGGGCCTTTGACAGCTGCTGCAGTTCGCAGTTGCCGCTTCTGACACAGGAGAGACATTTTCTCTCATGGTTGGACAGAAGGAGCTGGAGAGTCTTTTTGCGGGATTCCAGCACCTTGGGGCTGTTGGTCCAGACTTCCATTCCGTCGTTGATAGGGTAGACGCAGGAGGCCACCAGGCTCCTGGCGCCCTTTACCTCCACCACGCAGATACGGCAGGCGCCGATCTCATTGATTTCCTTTAAGAAGCAGAGAGTAGGAATCTCGATATGAGCCAGCCGTGCCGCCTCCAGGATGGTGGAACCCTTGGGAGCGCTTACTTCTAAGCCGTTAATTTTAATAGTGATATTCTCCATTCCGATTCTCCTCCATTACTTTTTGTAGATTGCGCCGAATTTACATTTCTCCATACAGGCGCCGCACTTGATACACTTATCCTGGTCGATGACATGAGGATTGCGGACGGTTCCGGAGATGGCGTTGTTGGGACAGTTGCGGGCGCACAGGGTACATCCGCGGCACTTGTCGGCATCGATGCGGTAGGAGAGAAGGGCTTTGCATACGCCTGCCGGACATCTCTTCTCCTTGATGTGAGCCTCGTACTCGTCACGGAAATAGCGCAGTGTGGAGAGAACCGGGTTGGGGGCAGTCTGTCCCAGACCGCACAGGGAGTTATCCTTGATATAGTAGCACAGCTCCTCCAGCTTGTCTAAGTCTTCCATGGTGGCCTGGCCCTTGGTAATCTTGGTCAAAATCTCCAGCATGCGCTTGGTTCCCACACGGCAGGGAGTACATTTGCCGCAGGACTCTTCCACGGTGAACTCCAGGAAGAACTTGGCGATGTCCACCATACAGTCGTCTTCATCCATGACGATGAGACCGCCGGAGCCCATCATGGAGCCGATGGAGATCAGGTTGTCATAGTCGATGGGAATATCAAAATGCTCTGCCGGGATACAGCCGCCGGAGGGGCCGCCGGTCTGAGCCGCCTTGAACTTCTTGCCGCCAGGGATGCCGCCGCCGATCTCCTCGATGACTTCCCTCAGGGTGGTTCCCATGGGGATCTCCACCAGGCCTGTGTTGTGGATCTTGCCGCCCAAAGCGAACACCTTGGTGCCCTTGGACTTCTCCGTGCCCATGGAGGCGAACCGCTCCGCGCCGTGGAGGATGATCTGAGGGATGTTGGCGTAGGTTTCCACGTTATTTAAAATAGTCGGTTTTCCGAAAAGTCCCTTCTGCGCCGGGAAAGGCGGTCTGGGCCTGGGCTCGCCGCGGTTGCCCTCGATGGAGGTCATGAGAGCGGTCTCCTCGCCGCAGACGAAAGCGCCTGCGCCCAGTCTCAGGTCGATGTCAAAGGAGAAGCCGGAGTCGAAGATGTTGTCGCCCAGAAGTTCCATCTCCCTGGCCTGGTTGATGGCGATCTTCAGACGCTCCACGGCGATGGGGTACTCTGCCCGGACATAGATATAGCCCTGGGATGCGCCGATGGCGTAGCCTGCGATGGCCATGGCTTCCAGTACCGCGTGGGGGTCCCCCTCCAGGACGGACCGGTCCATGAACGCGCCCGGGTCGCCCTCGTCGGCGTTGCAGCACACATACTTCTGGTCAGCGTCGTTCTGCTTGGCCAGCTTCCACTTTAATCCCGTGGGGAATCCGCCGCCTCCTCTTCCCCGCAGGCCGGAATCCAGAAGGCACTGGATCACGTCGTCGGGGGTCATCTCGGTGAGGACCTTGCCCAGGGCCTCGTAGCCGCCGGTTCCTATGTACTCCTCGATCACCTCCGGGTTGATGATGCCGCAGTTTCTCAGGGCGATGCGGTGCTGCTTCTTGTAGAAGTCCGTGTCGATGAGGGCTTTCACGCTGCCTGCCGGGGTCACGGTCTCATTGTACAGAAGCCTGGTGACAACTCTTCCCTTTAACAGGTGCTCGGCCACGATCTCCGGGATATCCTCCACCTTGACCATGGAGTAGAAGGTGGCGTCCGGATAAATGATCATAATGGGGCCTAAGGCGCAGAGGCCGTGACAGCCGGTCTGGACAACGGATACTTCCTCCGTCAGGCCGTTTTTCTCGATCTCAGCCTTTAATGTTTCCATAATCTGCTGGCTTCCGGAGGAAGTACATCCCGTTCCGCCGCAAACTAATACATGTGAACGATACATCTGGTTTCCTCCTTATTTGATGTCTGCACCGCTTAAGGTGTATTCTTCAACTACGTGACCGCCTACCAGGTGCCTCTCCAGCACTTCCTCGGCTTTCTCGGGGGTCATCTTGATGTAGGTGATCTTCTGCTTGCCCGGTTCCATGACTTCCACGATAGGCTCATACTGGCACAGCCCGATGCAGCCGGTCTGGGTCACGGAGATCTTGTCTGTTAAGTTCTTCTCCTGAACCAGGGTGGACAGTTTGGTCAGCACAGGCCTTGCGCCGCTGGCGATTCCGCAGGTGGCCATGCCGACTACCACGCGGGTGTGGCTGTGATCTTCCGCTCGCATGCTCACCTGGCTCTGCATCCTCTCGCGGATGGCTTTTAATTCTTCAAGAGATTTCATATGATTGATCCTCCAATCTGGCGGCTAATACACGGCGCCGCCGTCAGTTTCCAATTTGTTTTCGTTCAGGTATTCCATAATGTAGGCAGATATGTCCGGCGTGTCGAAGGGGATATCTCCCAGAACCTGCCGGAACTCACGGGTATCCAAGGTAAAGGAACGGTGGTTGTATTGGTAACGGTAGACAAAATCTGTCTCCGGGTGGTAGACTACCAGGGTATGTATGGTCGTGCTGATATCCCCCAGAGGCATCCGGTCGATGTGGGACAGGACAAAAACAGCCGTCACCCTGGTTCCCGCGCCGGGCTGGGACACGATGGAAAAACTCCCCCCCGTACTCTCCGCCGCCAATTTGAAAAAGGGGACGCCGAGACCCACCTTCCTTGTGGTGCGGCTGGTGAAAAACGGGTCGGTGACCTGTTCCACCTGTTCCGGCGTCATGCCGCAGCCGTCGTCATCGATGATGACGGTAAGCCGGTCGCCGGGGAAGTCCGCCGTGACCTCTATGGTCACCAGGGAAGCCTGGGCGCGGGTGGAATTCTCCGCCACGTCCAATATATTTAAGGAAATTTCCGTCATCATGGTTACTGATACTTGGCCAGAATGCCCGGGATATCGTCAGGAGTCAGCCTGCCATAAACTTCTTCGTTGATCATCATAACCGGCGCCAGGCCGCAGGCGCCCACGCAGCGGCAGGAGTCAAGAGAAAAACGGCCGTCGGGAGTGCACTCTCCGTTGGTGATTCCCAAAAGCTCCTCCAGCTTGCTGAAGATAGCGCCTGAGCCCTTTACATAACAGGCCGTGCCCAGGCAGACGGAAATCTGATACTTGCCCTTTGGCTGAAGAGCAAACTGGGAATAGAATGTGGAAACTCCGTAGATCTTCTCCAGCGGAATTCCGGTTTCGTCGGAAATCATGGTCTGTACCTCGATGGGGAGATAGCCGTAGATCTCCTGGGCCTGCTGCATAATAGGCATCAGGGCGCCTTTGGTGTCCTTCAGTTCGGCGATCACCTTTTTTAAGGCAGCTTCCTGCTCAGGGGTGCCGCTGAAAGGAACATGTTCTTTCTTAGAAGCCATGTTAATATCCTCCTCCTGTAAATTGGTTGAGATTCGTGCAACTTTACCAGTCCGGGGCGCGTATGGCGGGGACCCGGACAGCAAGAGTGCCTTATAAAGGCATGCAACGGACCGGCCGACACATAGGGGATGTCAACCGGGATATATCATATTCTAACATGGTAATGATAAAAAATCTACTGGAATATCAGAAAAGGAAAGAAATATCAAAAAAAGGAAGGCAATCTGCATAAAAAAGGCAAACCTGGAAGACTTTGTATATATTGGAAGAAAATATGGGAAATCGCAGTAAAATTTCAGGAAATGTGTTGAACATCCATCGGGTCAATGGTATTCTATATAATATGGAAAGTATTAAAATTACGGAGATACAGGAGGGGAATCATGACAGTTAGAGATGCGATGAATGTGCTTGGAGCGAGGGTTCTGGTGGGGGAAGAGAATCTGGACCGGGAAGTGCGGAGCGCCTGCGGGTCGGATATGATGAGCGACGTGCTGGCATTTTCAAAGGATCACTCTATTTTGCTCACAGGCCTGTGCAACCCCCAGGTCATAAGGACGGCGGAGATGCTGGACATTGTCTGCATCATCTTTGTCAGGGGCAAGAAACCGGATGAGACGATTCTGGAGATGGCGAGGGAGAGAGACCTGGTGGTGCTTGAGACGGGACACAGAATGTTTTCGTCCTGCGGCATGCTGTATGAGGCAGGACTTCATGGAGGTGCGATATAATGGCAGATGTGATTGCTCTGACTTATGAGATATCCCCCGATGATTTTACGAGAGCCGGGGAAGCCAGCAGCGATGTAAAGAGCAAATTAAAACAGGTGGGAGTGTCCCCGGCCGCCATCCGGAAGGTAGCCATCGCCATGTATGAGGGCGAGATCAACATGGTGATTCACGCCGAGGGGGGGAAGATCACGGTTGAGATATCTCCCACGGAGATCAAGATGATCCTGGCGGACAAAGGCCCCGGAATTCCCGACGTGGAGCAGGCCATGCAGGCAGGGTGGTCCACGGCTCCCGACGAGGTGCGGTCTCTGGGATTCGGCGCGGGCATGGGCCTGCCCAACATGAAAAAATATACGGACGAGATGAGTATCGAGACGACTCTGGGAGTGGGGACAACCATTACCATGGTGGTGAAAATCTGATGAGAGGGGAGTGAACGATGGACAAATTCTATCATTCCGTGCGTCTGGAGCCTTCCCTGTGCAAAGGGTGCATCAACTGCATCAAGCGCTGCCCCACCCAGGCCATAAGGGTGAGAGACGGGAAGGCGCAGATCAACGCCAAGTTCTGTATCGACTGTGGAGAGTGCATCCGCATCTGTCCCCACCACGCCAAGATCGCCACATACGACAAGGTGGAGACAATCCGGCAGTACGAGTACGCGGTGGCGCTGCCGGCGCCTTCCCTGTACAGTCAGTTCAACAACTTAGAGGATGTGAACATCGTGCTCAACGCCCTGAAGATGATGGGATTTGACGACGTGTTCGAGGTCAGCGCCGCGGCGGAGATCGTGTCCGAGGCCACCAGGCGGTACATATCGGAGCATCAGGACCAGGCACCTATTATCAGCACAGCGTGTTCGTCGGTGGTGCGGCTGATACGGGTTCGTTTTCCCAACCTGATTCCCCACATGCTGCCTTTGAACCCGCCTATCGAGGTGGCGGCGGGGCTGGCGGTGGAGAAGGCTCTCAGGGAGACGGGCCTGCCCAGGGAGAAGATCGGGATCTTCTTTATCTCCCCCTGCCCCTCCAAGGTGACTTATGTAAAGGCGCCTCTGGGGACGGACAAGAGCCAGGTAGACCATGTGCTTGCCATCAAAGATGTGTACCCTCAGCTTCTGTCCCACATGAAGGCTGTGGGGGAGGACCCGGAGGAGCTGAGCGCCTCGGGGAAGATCGGCATCAGCTGGGGGAGAAGCGGCGGCGAGGCCAGCGGCCTGTTCTCGGAAAATTATCTGGCGGCAGACGGCATAGAGAACGTCATTAGGGTTTTGGAGGATCTGGAGGACGAGAAATTCGACAATCTCCAGTTCGTGGAACTGAACGCCTGCAACGGCGGCTGCGTGGGAGGCGTGCTGACGGTGGAGAACCCCTACGTGGCAGAGGTAAAGCTGAAGCGTCTCCGGAAGTACATGCCTGTGGCCAGGAGCCACATGGAGGAGGAGACGGAGAGGCACGTGCCCTGGACTACGGGAGTGCAGTTTGAGCCGGTGTTCCGCCTGGGGGAGAACATGATGGAGAGCTTTTCACGCTTAGAGCGGGTGGAGCGCCTCTGTAAAAAGCTGCCGGGCCTGGACTGCGGTTCCTGCGGCGCCCCCACCTGCAAGGCCCTGGCGGAGGATATCGTCCGGGGAGACGCCAGCGAGAGAGACTGTGTCTACTACCTCAGGGACAATCTCCACAAGCTGTCCCAGGAGGTGGCGATTCTGGCGGAGGATCTGTCCGAGCGGGAGAGCGAGAACAGGGATAAGGGCCGCATGACTGCCCTCAAGGAGTATATCCAGATGATAGCGGAGGAGATGTCCATCCTTGACAGCAAGGTGAAGGACGAGAATGTGACCGCGGAGGAGGACTGAGGGGCGGAGGGTGTAAGTTCCGGTCGGGGAAGCCTGCCGGAGGAGCGCAGATTCCGGCCGGAGGAAGTCTGCCGGAGGGTGTAAGTTTCGGCCAGGCAGAGTTACGCCTGCTCCGGCATGAACAGCATGACAGACAAGGGTAGGAGATAACGATGATGACTGTGGAAGAACTAATAGGAAAAGGAATATTCAAGGTGGTGGTGGAGGGGGATGATCTGTCCCGTGAGGTGACGGGAATCTTCTGCTGCGACCTGTTAAGTGTTGCCATGGGAAGAGCGCCGTCAGACAGCGCATGGGTGACGGTCATGGGCAATGTGAATACCATCGCGGTGGCGACTCTGGCAGACGTATCCTGCGTGATACTGGCAGAGGGAGCACAGCCTGACGATATGTGCCGGGCAAAGGCCCGGCAGCAGGGAGTGACCCTTCTTGCCACGGAAGAGCCTGTCTTCGAGGCCGCCCTGAAAGTCCATGGGCTGATCCATGGCTGAACTGTACTATGACCTGCACATCCACTCCTGTCTCTCCCCATGCGGAGACGACGACATGACCCCCGCCAACATCGTGGGCATGGCTGTCATCAAAGGGCTGGATGTGATAGCGGTGACGGATCACAATTCCTGCAAAAACTGCCCCGCGGTTCTGGCGGCGGCCCAGGAGTACGGAATTCTGGCTGTTCCGGGGATGGAGATCAACACCTCGGAGGAAGTCCATGCGGTCTGCCTGTTTGAGGAGCTGAAGGCAGCCATGGAATTTGACGCCTACGTGTACGAGAGGCTGATACCATTTCCCAACAAAGAAGAAATCTTCGGGAAACAGCAGATTTACGACACAAAAGATCAGGTGTGCGGCACGGTGCCCAACCTCCTGATCAATGCCGCGGACATCTCCTTTGAGGGACTTTGGGAGCTGGTGAGAGGATACGGCGGAGTCATGTTTCCCGCCCATATAGAAAAGACGGCTAACAGCCTGATTGCCAACCTGGGCTTTATCCCGCCGGACAGCATGTTCAAGACGGCGGAGGTGAAGGATCTGACAAAGCTTCACGGGCTTAAAAAGAACAATCCCTACCTGGAAAAATGCCTGATTATCAGCGACTCGGACGCCCACTATCTGGAGCATATCCATGAGCCCAAGCTGACCTTGCAGGTGAAGGAAAAAAGCATAGGAGGAGTTCTGGCAGCGCTTGCCGGAGAACTGTAGATAAAAAGGCGTCCCGAAACCATTGGATTGTGTAAATACGGGATGCCTTTTAAAGACTTGGAAAATGGCTGCGGTGAACCGCG
>CAJTOT010000029.1:0-6344 GCA_910577935.1 uncultured Hungatella sp.
GTCCTTGTTCCAACATAGAATAAATCTGGTAGACACTCTCGCAGTACTCTTCCAGATACGGAACCGCAACAGTTCCCTCTCCTTCTGTCTCCTCGATCATCTCCCCCAGATTGATAGCGCTCTCCTGGCACTGGGCCAGAAGTCCCATTGCCTCCTCCCACCGGCCTGCCTCTATGGCCTTTTTGATTCCTCCATGTACATGGGCAAGGAGTCTTGTAACTTCTTCTGCCTGATCTTTTTGCGTTTTTCTCATCCTTTACCGCCTTCCTGCTGTCCAGGATTTTCTCGGTAAACCTCCATGCGCATGGGGCATACCTGAATTCATGCCGCCTGTTCGGCGGCGGACCTTTTAAGGTAAAACTAATATGATATATTGGTCACCCTTCCGGGGTGATGGGAATCTGTCCCCTTCGCTCCCCGGTACGTCACGATTCCGCAAAGTATTCCTTAGCCAATCATGTTCCCGGGGTCCTGGCATACCCAATCCGCAGACCATCTGCCTGCCTTCTAATGCCGTGTGGTTTTTTCCTTATGATTTCTCCTCTGACTCATCTGCCTTCGGACAGAGGGATTATCCATCAAAAGGTTATATATCATGGACAAATACCCCGGTCCTTTCGGTGAAATGAAAAACTATGCTATTTCCGGCATCCTTTTTTCATTTATCCGGTCATCTGTCCTTATGATCATTTATCACAATTTTTCTGTCTGCCATATCTTACATGGTCTTTATATTACAATTCTGATTTCTCTTCTGTCTTCAGCCCCCGCCTTCTGGCATTCCGTGCGCTGTTCTCTTTCCTGTCAATCTGATATCCGCAGCTTGGGCACCGAAACAGCTGCCCCTCTTTCTCTCCCAAAGCGCCGCATCTGCCGCACTCACTGCTGATATCCTTCCCCGGCACCTCTGCCAGCTCAATAGCCTGTTCTCTGCATTTTTGCGCCAGGCGGTCCTTTATATACCCCCGCTGCCACATGGCGGCATAATGGTTCATCTTCTTCACCTTTCCTTCCCCTGCCCTATGGGGCAGCCGGGGAAGGTAGATAATCTGAGGCTTTTCCTCTTTCAAAAAACGGTTTAATTCTCTGTTGATGTAGCTGTGAAGCTGCTCCTCCAGCCGCCGTTTTCCGGCATAATACTTCTTTCTTCCCGGATTAGCCTCCTTATTTTTTCCGTACACCGCCTGCTGCTCCCGGACCCAGTCCGAAAGCCTGCTCTGGTAAATCCCCAGCTCTTCTCCGTATCTGTGCCCCTGGTCTGTCACCACCATGGTCATCATCCCCATAGAGATTCCCACAATCTTTGTGTAATCTCTATGCTTCTTTACAGCTATGTCCACAGGAACCTTCAGTTCAATCCGGCTTTCCTCAGGGAACAGGCTGACATAAATCTGCCTGGTATAACTGTTCCCGTCAGTGAGAGGGACAAAAATCCGCTTCCTCTTCTCCTTCACGGCAATATAGATTCCATGGTCTCCATAGCCATAAGCCTTCCCGGTCATGGAAAATCCCATGACTCCTTGTGTATGAAGTTTTTTATGACATTTTCGCGTCTGACGCGCCAGATAGTTTTCCATCCTTCTCACATCTACCAGAGAGGCAAGCTGGTCATACCGGCGATTTATGTCTTTGGGAAGTTTGAGAGGAGACCCGATTACAGCAGACTCAAATCCGTTGTTCACCTTCAGAAGAAACCTTAGAAAATGCTTCTCATCCTCCGACAAGTTCTGATTCTGGTTCACATTCCCCAGAATCATGGTCTTTGTCCTCGTCCACTGTGCCTTAATCTCTCCCAGAGCGTCAAACACCGCCATATAAAAGTATACCGACGGCATCCCCAGACTCTCTCTCAATCCGCTTTTTGTCATCTCATTCTGCACAGTGTAGCCCGGGTACAGCTTCGGCAGACTTCCTACGCCCCCATAACGCTGGTACACATAGTTCTTCACCGCGCCGTAGTCCCTGGCAATCTCCTGCAGCTTTGCCATGTCCTCCCCGGAGACAGGCCCCTTACTGTACTGGTGGACAATCTTGCAAATCGTGTCTGCCGGCATCGTCAATCTCCTTTTTTATGACTGTAAAATGCCACTGGAGGCGTCTGACCGCTGGTAATTGACCAAAATGTGTACTTTTTGGCAATGGGAAACTATGGGAAAAAATCCATAAGAAAAAACGTTAAGAATATTGAAATTTTGACGATATTATGATAAGGTTAGTCTGAAATTGTGGCCGAAATGTACTTTGCCAAAAAGTACACATTTCGGCCACCCCAAATTCCTCTATACAACTGCTTCCACAAGAATCTTATCCCTCACTGCCACCTCCTTTATCCCTGTCCTTTTCTTTTTATTAAAATTGAAACTGAGCATATATCCTTTCTTCACATGATAGTGATCCAAATAGTCCGCCAGCTGTTCCTCTCCCTCCTTGTGCCTTGCCTCTCCCCGCCATATCTTGAGTTCGACCACAAATTGTTCTCCGCCGTAATCTACAATCACATCCGTTCGCTCCATATTGCGAGTCCTGGCTTCAATATAGTAATTGCCTCCCCCGTTGATAATCGGCCTTAGATAAAGCATAAAATACCGACGCCCGTCTTCTTCATAAAACTTTTCTCCCCTGTCACCATAGACATCATCAAAAAATATCACAAATTTTTCCAGAATCAGTCTCATGTTCAGGCGGCCATTGTCCACAAATCGATTTTTTCCCTGGCTGGCAGATTGGTATATATCTAATTCCTGAACCTCTGGCAATGTGAGGAACATATTATACAGCCGCACTTCAAAAATCCTGTTTGAGATTGTTACCAAGCCATCATCAATTTTCACAAACCCAAACATAAGCGCCATATCAACTGCCCTATCATCAGGGCTGTACGCAATGTTCCGCCCCTGGAATAGCAGCCGGTAAATCACATTCTTCAGCTCTGGATAATCATTTAACTTTCCAGTCAGAGACTCAAATAAAGTATTTTTTTCGCCTAACATGATTTTGACGGCCTCCAGGAAACCATCTTTTGTCCAGGCAGCGGCCCTGTCTGGAAAATCTTTACTCCCTGCAACTCTTTCATCTATCAATTTGCAGAGACGCGAAACCAAAAACGGGTATCCGGATGTATAATCAAACAACAGCTCCGCTATGCTCCCTGTATCCATGCCTGTTTGATAGTCAGCCTCATATCTCTTTAGCATCCCGGAAATATCCTCTGCCGAAAAACTTATATCTATCAGAAAATCAGCCGCTATATTCCATGGACTATTCATTTTTTTGTCGTCATCTTCTCTGATCTTCCTCTTAATGTTCTTTACGTCATAAACCCCGGCCAGAATCACAGACTGAAATGTCGGCTTTCTGTCTCTGTTGATATAAGCCCCTCTCAGCTGGGCCAAAAAATCCAGAAACACTTGATTGTTTGTTGCGCTGTCCACCTCGTCTATGAGCAATACAATCCTTTTTTCTGACAATCCGCACCATTGGCCGAGAATTTTAAACAATAAAGATAATGTAACTCTTTTTTCGCTTTCTTCCGCCAGTCCCTTCAGACGGCTCCTGATTTCTTCTGGAATCTCCTCAACGCTATCCAGCAGTTCCGAAGAGAAAGCGGCGGCGAATACAGACTCATTTTCGAAATCAGCATGGCTCATAATCTGAAAATCCATGCTGATTACCATATAATCACCTTGCAGGAATCTGCTCAAGCCTCTTAAAATCGTAGTCTTTCCATATTGCCTGGCACGGTTGATGGTAAAATACTCTCCGCTGTCAACCATCTTCTTAATTTTTTCCAGCCTGGCTCTGATATCCACCATATAGTGCAAATCCGGCTTGCAATCTCCATTTACATTAAAAATCTTTTTAACCATATCCCCGCTCCCGCCTCTCATAAAAAACGTTTTTACTCCTTTATTCTATTATATTTCTCTCCTAATCTCAATCTCATTTTCTCCGCCCTCTCCCTCACATCTTCCCCGCTCCCCTGCTCTCTCATCACTCCCACATCTTCTTCATAGCCCTGCTCCGCCGCCGAAAGGAAGTCAGCGGCATCCCGCACAGCTCCGCCCCCCTCCTGCCGGATATTTCCCCGGACAGCCAGCTCTGGCTGACCTGGCTGAAATTATCGGGCAGGGGGTTGGTGGGTCTTCCGAATTTCACGCCCCTCTGTCTTGCGGCGTCGATGCCCTCCCTCTGCCGTTCCCTGATGTTTTTCCGCTCATTTTCTGCCACGAAGGAGAGCACCTGCAGCACGATGTCGCTTAAAAATGTACCCATGAGATCTTTCCCCCTCCTCGTGTCGAGAAGGGGCATGTCAAGCACCACAATATCCACTTTTTTCTCTCTCGTCAGCACTCTCCACTGCTCCAGAATCTCCTCGTAGTTACGCCCCAGGCGATCGATGCTTTTCACATACAGCAGATCGTCCTCCTTCAGTTTTTTCATCAGCCGTTTGTACATAGGTCTCTCAAAATCTTTTCCGGACTGCTTGTCCACATAGATATTTTTCTCAGGCAGCTGCACCTCGCTCAACGCGATCAGCTGCCTGTCCTCTTTTTGTTCTCTTGTGCTGACTCGGGCATATCCATACATGTTGTTCATTGCATTCTCCTTTTCCTTCGTAACTGTATCTCTGCCCTTCTATCTTATCTTTTTCTTGTCAAGCCGGCCATCATTGGATAATACAAAAAAGGAAAAATATACCAGAAAATACAAAAAAATACCCTGGGCCCCCAGAGTACTCTCTTTACCGTTGCCAACTCTTTATCCCGATACTCTGGTTTTTCTTTCTGCACTACATTTTCATAAACAACTTCTAATCCCCCCATCCCCCGCATAGACTGATACTGTTCACGAGGTGATTTTTATGGAATCCTGTCAACTGGTCATGGCGATCTCCGCTCTGGCCCTGAATATCGCAGAGGGAAAGTCTTCCGACGAGATTGCCCTCATCAGCGCCGTGTTCTCTCAGCTGGGCGATACCCTGGACACCATCGCCGCCCAGCGGGAACTGTGCTCCCCGGGGGAGGAGTGACTCCCCCGGAAAATCCCTATTCTGTCTTACACAAACACTCCCACATTCTGGACTCCCTGCTCGTCCGTGGTGTACAGCGCGCACTCTAAGGGGTGGCCGGCCCTGGGCTCGAAGTAGTACCATTTTCCGTCAATCTCATGCCACTGGGTGAGGGCGTACCCGTCATCGTTAAAATAGTACTTGTGGCCGTTGATCACTTTCCAGCCGGACTTATAATAGGTGGCTTCCGTGTCAGCGTACCACCAGCCGTTGGAGTCGTGGTTCCATCCCGCCTCATACTGAGGCGTCTGGGCAAGGCTCCAGGCAGGCCGCCCATACCCGGCTATTTTGCCATATGACAACGGATAGGACTTCTCCCACACGCCTCCGCCGTTGGCCACCACCCCCTGGGCTCCGCTGGTGTTGCCTTCCACGGTGTAGATCTGATCTTTTGTGACTCCCGCCACGATACCTGTGTGATAGATTCTGACAGAATTCTCAAAAAATACCTGGTCGCCTTTTTGGGGAGTCTTTTTCCACATTCCCTTATCTTTGTAGTACTGCGCCGAGGCGGGGGTGTAAGCGCTGAAACCTCCGCCCAGCATCTGCCGCGCCAAAACCTGACCGAAGGCTTTCACGAAACACCAGTCCACAAACATGTCGCACCAGGGCTGGGCCTGCAGGGACGGGTATAAGTCCCTGGCATATTTTGTATAGTTATTGTTCCCGCTGTTGCCGGTCTTGCTGTCCAAGTCGCTGTCGGACTTTTTCTCCAGGTAACCTACTTCTTCTTTTGCTATACCTATAACCTTATCAATTCCGCTCATAACCTTTCCTCCTGCCTCTAAAAGCAAAAATACGATAAACCTTACAATGCAAAAAATGCACAGGATACAACGGGAGGATGCCCCCGTCCCCGTCATCACTGACAAGGTTACGGGTTGCAGACAACCTCCTGATGTATCCTATGCATCTTGTACTATTTTTGCCACTCTTGCCGCATCCGCTTACATGCTGTGAATCCCCCTGAATGGTCACGTCTCTTAAACGGCTGCCCGCCTACACTCCGCTCTTTTTGCAGATATCCTTCAGGCAGCATCTGTCGCAGCAGGGCTTGGTTCTTGCGGTGCACACCTCTCTTCCATGGTTGACCAGGCGGTGGCAGAAGCTGTTGCCCTCCTCAGGAGGCACCAGCTTCCACAGCTCCATCTCCACTTTCTTCGGGTCCTTGATGCCGTCCACCAGACCCATGCGGTTCACCAGGCGGATGCAGTGGGTGTCGGTGACAATGGCCGGTTTGCCGAACACGTCGCCCATAATGAGATTGGCGCTCTTC
>CAJTOT010000029.1:6365-14709 GCA_910577935.1 uncultured Hungatella sp.
AAAAGGGCGTCAAAATCATCGGGCACTTTGCCGTTGTACTGATTCTTGAGTATTTTCATGCACGCGCTGATATCCCTGGCTTTGCTGTGCCCCAGGCCGCAGGGCTTGACAATCTTCTCGATCTCCTCCACCGGAGCGTCTGCCAGGGCATCCACATCGGGATATTTTTCATAGAGCCCTTCCACCACCACATTCACCCTGGCGTCCGTACACTGGGCTGCCAGCCTCACGCTCACCAACAGTTTCCACGCCTGGTCATAATCCAGAGTGCAGTCCGCCTCCGGGTACTCTTTTTTCAGCCGCTCTATAATCTCTAATGTCAGCTGTTTTTTTGTCATAAATGTCCCCTCCAACCTTCATCTTCTCCACCATGGACATCGATACCCCGCAGCGCCGGTGTCCATGGCGGACCTGCCTATCCCGCCGCCTTGTGTCCCTTCTGTCCCTTCTATCTGTCCCTGTTCATGAATCGTCCTTAAGCCCCTGGCCTATCCCACGGAAAATATACGGTCTCTCCTCTTCCTCGTCGCCACTGGAAGAACAAACAGCAGAGATTTGAACACATTGTCGGCGATCATACAGTACCACACGGCTCTCAAATCCAGCTTCCACACCTTCACACACAGGAATGTAAAAAATATCCGTATGCCCCACATGCTGAAGCTCTCCACCCAGAAGGCGTACTTTGTCCGCCCAAGACCGTAAAAAATGCCTTCCAGCACGATCATCAGCCCGAAAAACGGCTCTGACAGAGCCACCAGACGGAGCATCTTCGCCCCCAGTGACGCTACCTCTTCGCTGGGCGTAAACAGACACATCAGCGGGTATGCCGTAAAAAACAATATGAGACCGCTGATACACATGAGGAACACGGTGAGAAAGACGCTTAAGCTTCCCGTGTCCTTCAGCTTCCTCTGATTTTTCTCCCCAAGGGCCGCCCCCACCAGGGCAGAGGTCGCCGTGCGAAGCCCGTATCCCGGAATATAGAAGATGGTCTCCGCCGTCACCGCTATGGAGTGGGCCGCGAAGATGGTAGTTCCCATGCCCGAGACCAGACCGGCAAACACCACATGCCCCATACAGGAGGTCATGCTGGTGCCCAGAACAGGCACGCCGATGCCTGCGCACTCTCTCAGAAGGGGAAGCTCCACCGAAAATTCTCTCCACGGCCAGCACAGCAGCTTCATCCTCCGGTACGCGGCAAACATCAGGATTCCCGACACAGAGTAAGACAGGGCCGACGCCACCGCCGCTCCTGTGACTCCCATGTTCACCTTGTAGATCAATATGTAGTTAAGCGCCACGTTGAGACAGTTGGCTGTCATACTGATGAGCATAGGGGTTCTTGTATTCTGGGTGGCCCTGATGGAGGCTCCCAGAATGGTGGTCCAGGCCCGGAATATCATGGGAAGGCTGATGATGAAAAAGTATGTGGAGGCCTGAGCCTGAATGGCCTTCTCCGCCCCCATCCACACAGGGATAAACGGGCTGAGAATGAGACAGATGCTTCCTGTGACCGCGCCGCAGCCGGTGGCCAGAAACAGCGCCTGCTTGGAAAGACTCTGAATCCTTCCTTTATCCCCGCTTCCCACCGCCCTGGAGATCATTGCCAGAATCGCCATCCCGATGGCTCCTGCCATGCTTCCCACCAGCCAGTTGATGGTGGTGGTGATGCTTACCGCAGCCGTGGCGCGCTCCCCTAACCGGCCCACCATGGCGGTGTCCACATACTGCAGAAGCGTGGCCAGCATTTCCTCCAGCATTGTGGGAACAGACAGGGCGAGCAGGGTGCCAAGGAGCTGCGCCCTGGCATTTTCCCTAGTCATTGGCCTGAGGATTTTTGGAGATGTCGCTGCCAAAATATTCCTCAGACAGCCGGGACAGTTCTCCCGACTGACTCAGCTCCGCGATAGCCTGATTGACTGCCTCCCGAAGGCTTGCCGAATCCTCCCCCTTGCGGAGAGGAATCGCCACCAGGGACGCGTCGTCTGTCAGGGCTGCGATTTTTAAGTTCCTGTCCGGATGGGCCTTCATATAGTCATAATAGGTCAGCTCCGCGTTGAGAGTCGCGTCGATGCGCCCTGACAAAAGCAGCTCGAAGGTCTGGTTCAGATCGTCCACTCCCGTCACGTTAGCCCCATAGCTCTCCGCCAGTTCCGCGTAGGTGCTGGAGATGGTGTTGGCGGTGTTCTTCCCCGCCAGGTCCTCAAAGGACTGAATCTCATCGTTGTCTCCGTCTACCACGATGGCTGTGCGGATATATCCGTAGGGATCGGTGAAGTCATACTTCTCTCCCCTCTCCTGGGTAATCTCCACTCCGTTTACCACCAGGTCATACCGCCCTGCGTCCAGACCGGCAAAAAGACCGTCCCACTCGCCTTCCACGAAGACAGCCTCCACTCCCAGCTTCCCGGCGATGAGTTTTGCCACCTCTACGTCATAGCCCACCAGCTGATCGTTCTCG
Organism: uncultured Hungatella sp.; assembly: GCA_910577935.1. Taxonomy (GTDB): domain Bacteria; phylum Bacillota; class Clostridia; order Lachnospirales; family Lachnospiraceae; genus UBA3402. Next base: position 8,830 of record CAJTOT010000029.1, read on the forward strand.
TCGTGGTAAGTCCAGGGCGACCAGGTTCCCTCCATGGCGACTACCAGCTGTCCTTTCTGCTGAATCTGAGCCAGCTGATCCAGGCTCTCCCCGGCCCCCTGGGAATCCGCCCCCTGGGAATCCGCCCCCTGAGAATCCGCCCCCTGGGAATCCGCTCCACCGGCCTGATTCCCCGCCTGAGACTGCCCCTCTGCCCCCTGAGCCTCTGCCTGGGTCCGGGCCTCCTGCCCCTGACTGCTGCTGCCGGAGCACCCGGACAAAACCATGGCGCCTGCCGCTGCCATCGCCGCTGCCGTTCTCAGCCATACATATTTCCTCATTTTTCTTCCTCCTGCTATATTCAAAATATTCAAAAATTTCATGTAACTCCTTGCCCCTTGCTTCTTTTGCTCCCCGTTCCGCAGCCTTCCCCCCCCCGGACAGCCCTCTAACCGCTCACCATCCGCAGAAATTCTCTGGTTCTCTCCGTCTTGGGATTCTCAAAAAACTCTCTGGAGCTCCCCTCCTCCACCACATTGCCGTGTTCCATGAAAATCACTCTGGTGGAAACGTTTCTCGCGAAATTCATCTCGTGGGTCACCACCAGCATGGTCATGCCTTCCTGGGCAAGCTCCCTCATAACCTCCAGAACCTCCCCGATCAGCTCCGGGTCTAGGGCCGATGTGGGCTCGTCGAAAAAGATGATCTCCGGGTCCGTGGCAAGGGCTCTGGCGATGGCCACCCTCTGCTGCTGTCCGCCGGAAAGCTGGTGGGGATAATAGTTCCACCGGTCAGAAAGCCCTACCTTATCTAAAGCCCTTCTCCCTGTCTCCTCTGCCTGGGCCCTGGGAATCTTCCGGGCCACAATCAGCCCCTCAGTGACATTTTCCAGAGCCGTCTTGTTGAGAAACAGATTAAAATTCTGGAACACGAAGGCGGTCTTCCGCCGTATCCTCGCCATGTCCTTTCTGGACACCCGGCTCATATCGAAGGATTCTCCGTCAAACACCATGGTTCCCTGGTCTGTGGTCTCCAAAAAATTGATGCATCTCAGAAAAGTGGTCTTTCCGGAGCCGCTGGGCCCCAGAATCGCCACCACATCCCCTTTCTCCACCTTTAAGTCCACTCCTTTGAGAACCTGCAGGTCGCCGAAATTTTTCTTGATGCCTGTGATCTCCAACATAATTCTCCGCCTCCTGTCTATTTGCTGGAAACGTAAAAACTCAGCTTTTTCTCACCTATGTGCTGCAGCCTGGTCAAAACCGTAGAGAACATCAGGTAGATCAGACCAACCTCACAGTACAGGGCGAGGGGCTCATAGGTTCTCGCCACGATCCTCTGGGTCGCCATGAACATCTCCGTCACCGTGATGTTGGCCGCCAGGGAGGTGTCCTTCACCATGGCGATGAGCGAGTTGGACAGGGAGGGGAACGCTGTCCTCAGGGCCTGGGGCAGCACGATGCGCCGCATGATCTGCAGGTAGGACATTCCCACGCAGTATCCCGCCTCCATCTGTCCCTTGGGCACGGCTTCCAGAGCCGCCCTGATAATCTCCGCGCCGTAAGCGCCCTCGTTGAGAGAAAACACGATCACCGCGGAGGGAAATGGGTCCAGCACAATCCCCACCTTTGGCAGACCAAAAAAAATAACATACAGCTGAACAAGGAGAGGTGTCCCTCTGATCACCCATATGTAGAACCTGGCCAGCTGTTTCAGCACCCTGACGTTGGCAAACTGGATCAGGGCCATGGCAACCGCGATCACCATGGCCAGGGAAAATGAGATCACCGTGAGAGGAATCGTCACTTTCAGCCCCGGCAGCAGTATCTTCCAGAAGGAATCCAGCAAAATGCCGTACAATCGTTCATTGATCATCGTTCCTATCAGCATCCTTTCTGTCATGATTATTTCCGCTCCGGCAAATAACGCCGCCCTGTCCCCAACCGGCGGCGCCTGCCTCGGCTTTGATGTGTCTTCCTATTTTACATCAAATATATCTCTATCGTCAAGTACCCCTGAAGCATGAAACCATATGCCTGTCAAGCATGGTTGCTGTTCACAGGCAGCCAGACAATCCAAGCGGCCAGGCCGGCAGCCAAGCATTGTAACAGTCAGAGGCAGGAGCCGGTACTTGCCGCCCGGCCCCTGCCTCCCCAGAATTTTTTATATATGCCCTGAATTCTTATGCCGCCTTTCCTTTCCTCTCTACTTTATCGTTCATTTTCCCAACCGGCGATGCCTCAGCCGACGGCGCTTTCTTCCAGGCATGCATAGCCAGCGCCATGGCGATGACGCCGTAAGACACAAACACCCGGAAGTACTCTCCGATGACCGCATCACCGAACAGCTCCTTGCCCGCCAGAGGAGACACGATAAACAGGGTGTGGAACAGGACGATGCCCAGAATCGCCTGCCGGTTGGTCGCCTTCTGTACCGACGCGCCGCCTACCAAAAGGGCGGCTATGGCGAACTGGCCCACCTGGGTGTGAGCGCCGTAGGTTGACAGGGTTCCCACATTCTGAAGAAAGATCAGCTGCCCCCAGCCTGCCAGCACGGTGGAAAAGATCATGGCGATGATGCGGGTCTTATCCACATCAAGACCTGCCGCGTTTGCCACGGTCCGGCTCTGACCCACCGTTCTCATGTTCTGGCCCAGGCGGGTTTTCATGAGAATGTTGTTAAAGCAGCACAGCGCCCCGATGCACAGGTAGGTCATAACCGGAAGCCTCACGGCTATAAGCACCTTGTAAAGCCCGGGGACATAGGTGAGGCCATAGACCAGGGCTGCCAGCGCCACCCACGCGGCGGCCTTCTGGATACAAAATCCCTCCGGCCCCTGCTCCGCCTCGCCATTCCGGCTCTGAAGCTTCCACTTGGCAAAGCCGTAAGCCTGTCTCAGAACCACCGCCAGGCAGCTCAGTTCCACTGCTGACAGCAGCAGCAGGCGGTCTGCCGACAAAAACCGCTCCACAGGGCCGATAAAGGTGAGACCGTAGATTATAACTGCCGCCGCTGCCTTCACCGCCAGGGATTTCCACTTTACTTCCTGCTTTTTCACCAGTTTGAATGCCGTGGAACAGGCCAGGACTATGAGGCACAGGTAGAACGCCGCCTCCGCGATGGTCAGCATGGGCACTGTGTCCAGGGCATATTTCACCGTATCTTTTAAGTCGATGGTGTTTTTCACGCCGATGCCCGTGGGGATCATCAGAGTGGAATTGTTCATCTTGATCACGCCGCCGAAGATAAACAAAAACAGCAGCTGATAGAGACCATCCGCAAAATATCCCAGCACCAGGCCGCCGATCATCTCGTTTCCCTTCATATAATTAAACAGCTTCCCCACGAGAAAGCCGAAAAACGCCGCGATGGGGGTGGTCAGAAGCGCCGTGGCCGCAAAACCGCCGATTCCCGTCAGTCCCCAGTAGGTGGTGAGAAAGATGGCGATCTGCGCCGCCATGGCTCCGATGACAATGCCGAAGTTCAGTCCCATTCCCGCGATAACCGGGATAATCAGGGACAGGACGATGAAGGAGTTCCGGGCAATGCGGGTGAACAGCTCCGGGACCACAAAGGTCAGCGGCTGCTTTGACGCGATGGTGGCCCCCACGCACAGAACAAGAAAAATGAGAACCACCTTATTCTGAAACAGGATATCCGCCACATTGATGTTTGTCTTTTTATTCACGTCCCTCTCCTCCTTTCACCTGACTCAGGGCGTAGATGATAATGCCGTTGGAGATGACCAGACGGGCGACCTCCGACAGATTGGACTCCGGTATAAACTGGTTTGCCACCGGAAGGCCCAGGGCCAAGATCCCCTGGAACAGAAAGGTTCCTATGAGCACGTGGGCGATCTTCGCTCTCTTGGGGCTGGCCCCGCCGATGAGGACAGCGGCCACGGAGGTGAATCCCATCATCATGGGGCCGTTGTAGAGCTGCATAAATCCGTAGCCCTGGGCGTACACCAGGATTCCCACTGCCGCCAGCACGGTGGACAGCATGGTTCCGATAAGCCGCATCTTGTTCACATTGATGCCCGCCGCCGTTGCAAACATCGGGTTGGCTCCCGCGGCGCTCATGGCCATGCCTGTCCGGGAGCGCATGAACAGCCACACCAAAAAGCACATGAAGAAGAAAAACAGCAGAAGGCCTGTGGGCACCGTCAGGCTGCCGATGCTGAATGCCAGGGTGTTGTTCATCACGTTGCTGAAGGAGGAAGCCAGGGAGATGGTATTTCTCAACCCTTTTCCCGCATTCGGCCAAATGAGCTCTCCGTCTGTAAAGGGGAGCAGCATCCACAGCATATTCATGAAGGCTATGATGGAAAATCCCACATAGGTAGTGACTGTCATCTCGGATCCCTTCACCCGGTTCAGCAGCAGCCCGTAGAGATAGCCGATGCCTGTGGCCAGAACCACGCCGATCAAGATGGCGATGAGGACGGCGACCCACATGGCAAACAGCGGATGGACCGCTACCAGGGAGGGAAACTCCGCCACACGGAACTGAATCACGATGAGGCCGCCCAGCAGCCCTCCCACGATTCCCATGGAGATGCCGAAATTCAGGCCGATGCCGCACTGTACCGCGGGAACCATGGCCAGGGCCAGAATCCCGAACATCCCCCACCGTCTCAGACAGTCACTCAGCAGCTGCATCAGGTTCATGTGAAATCCCCCTGCGGCGGCTATGAGAAACAGGAAAAACGAAACTATGATCACACGAGGCAGACCAAACTTATCCACCACCGTTTTCAGCGGATTACTCATCTTTTTTACCTCCCTTCCAGGCTCCTGACATGGCGAGTCCGAAGTCCGCGTCAGAGTCGTCCGGATTTAAGATACATGCCAGCTTTCCGTCGGACACAATTCCGATTCTGTCTGAGACAGACCGGAGCTCCATGAGCTCGGAGGACACGATAATCACCGTCATCCCCTGCTCCCGGTTCAGCCTGGTTAAGTATTCCAGAACCAGCTTCTTGGCGCCGATGTCAATGCCCCTGGTCGGCTCCGACACAAACAGAATCTCCGGTTCCAGGGTGAGAGCCCTGGCCAGACACACCTTCTGCTGGTTGCCTCCCGACAGGGAACCCACCGGCTGTCTGATGCCGGTACATCGGATATCCAGCGTCTCCACCATCTTCTCTGCATGGCTTTTTGCCGCCGCGCTGTCGTACAAGCTCATCCAGGCTATTTTCTTTAAAAATTTTTTGTTTGTCTGCATGGCGGAAAAAATAATGTTCTGCTCAATGCTCTCATCCAGCAGAAGACCCACTCCCCGCCTGTCTTCGGACACAAAAGCCACCTTGTGATTCAGAGCGTCTCCCAGCCTGGCAAGATTCAGCGGCTCCCCGTTGATCTCCACCTGGCCCTCGGTTCTGTAAAGCCCCATGATGCCGTTGGGAATTCCCAGCTTCCCCTGGCCCGCCAGACCGCCTATGCCGAAGATTTCTCCCTTCCGTATGTCCAGATCAATGCCCTTCACCTGTTCTCCCGGCATGTCCACGGTATAGTCCCTCAGCCTTACGGCGATGTCCCCCTCCTGGATGTCTCTCTGGTCAGGAATGGTGTCGTCCACCAGCTTCTCCATCTTCCGGCCGATCATCAGCTCGGCGATCTCCACCACATTGGTGTCCTTGATCTCTTTCCTCGCCACGAATTCCCCGTCCCTGAGGATGGTCATGGAGTCCGCCACGGCCATCACCTCGTCCAATCGGTGGGTGATAAAAATGATGGCGATCCCCTGGGAGGATATCACCCGCATGGCCTCCAGAAGCCTGTCGGCCTCAGACTCGGTGAGCACCGCCGTAGGCTCGTCGAACACCAGGATTCTGATTCCCGTCTTGTCCAGCTCTCTGGCGATCTCGATAAACTGCATATAGCCCACGGGAAGCCCTGC
>CAJTOT010000029.1:14743-44886 GCA_910577935.1 uncultured Hungatella sp.
GTTTTCAGCGCCTTTCTGGCATCCCGCCTCATGGCCTTAAAATCCAGAGACTCCATGGAACGCCCGAAAATACGGCTCACAAGATTGGGCGTGCTGATCTCCCGCCCCACTTTGATGTTCTCCGTCACGCTGAATCCGGGAATCAGCATGAACTCCTGGTGCACCATTCCGATACCCAGCTCCATGGCCTTTATGGGAGTATCGATCCTCGCCGGTTCTCCTCCCACCTCGATGGAGCCCTCATAGCCCCCGGTGGTGTGAATCACAGGCATTCCAAACAGGATGTTCATCAGCGTGGATTTGCCGGCTCCGTTCTCTCCCATGAGGGCATGAATCTCGCCGGGACGGATGTGGAGATTGACCCCTTTTAACACCCGGTTGCCGTAGTACTCTTTGGCGATATTGTCCATTTTCAGGACATAGGTTTCATTTGCTCTGTCCAAGTCACCAACCTCTTTCTACATTTCATATGTTTATATTCTGCGCGCAGAACACGAAATCCACTCAAAAACCTTTGAAAGCCTTTGAGAGCAAAACTTCTATAAACAAGAAGTTCTGCCAGCCGATGTCCGAAAGGCTCCCGCTGGCAGAACTCCAGATACCATCTTACATGATTCCGTCTTGTTTCAGTGATTACTCAAATGTAACAAAATCGGACATTACCAGGAAATGATTCTCCTTTGTATTGCCGTTGTCATCAACATAGTAATCCATGGTCATGGAAGCGTTTGGCGTAAACTCTTTCGCGCACTCGTCGATGGTGTCCCGCAGAACCTGCTCGTCGAGGGTGCCGCTTGTCTGACCCTCCAGAACCTTCTTCGCATACTCAACGCCTGCGCTGATGAACAGCATGTTGCAGGGAACGCCCCATGTGGATACGCGGCCGCCCATGTCGTACTCTGTCACCTTTGCCTGAAGCTGCTCCATCATGTAGTCCACGTCAGCCTCATGTCCTGCCATGTCGATGTTCAGGGCAGCCGGGAATGCGTGGAAGGGGGACGGACAGCACTGCAGGGAGTAGATCGCCCCGTTCTCGAACACGGAACGGATCAGAGGCTCCTGCATACCGCAGTTGGTGGTGAAGAATACCGTGTCCTTGCCGTACTTCTCAATCTGGCGGGGAACATCTTCCAGGATGAACTGCTGGGCGCCGGTGATGCCGGAGTCGCCGGTGGGGTCAGGAGCGGTGACATCTACCAGCTCGATGCCGTTCTCCGCGCAGTATTTCTTAAAGTTCTCGTGGCGGGCAACGATGAGGGCGTAGCTCATGTGACGCGGGAAGGAATAGTGGATCATGGTCTTGGCGCCCTGCTTCGCGGCCTGGGGCGGAAGAACAATGCCGCAGCCCGGCTCGTCAACCTGGAGCACGATGTCTGCCTTGGGATTGATAACCCCCGGGTCCTCGCCGGGAGTTCCCACGATAAAGATCATATCAGGACGGGTCTCCCGAACCTTGTCGATAGCTGCCGCCGTACCCGGAATCGCCTGGCACCAGATAATGGCCTTCACGTCAGGGTCGGAAGCCATGGCCACCGTGTTGGAGATGACCGTCTCGGTCTCAGTGGTAAAATTATCCGGATACGTGGAGGTGACGATCATGTCCCCGTACTTCTCCTTCATCTTGTTGGCCTGAGTGATCTCCTCGTCGCCCTGGGACGCAGTGCCTGTGATGATGCCGATCTTAAAATTCTCTGCCGGCGCCTGTGTCTCAGCCGGAGCCGACTGGTCGGAAGAACCTCCCGCCGAGTCAGAAGAACCTCCTGCCGTGGTCTCCGTGGTGGCCGCAGCGGCTGTGGTGTCCGCAGCCGTGGTCTCTGCCGGCGCCGCTCCGCGGCATCCAGCCAGGGAAAGCACCATGGCTCCCGCCAGTGTCAAGCTAAGTAATCTTTTTTTCATTACTTTCTCCTCCTTTTTATACTTGGTTTTATCCCTTATAGAAAAACAGAATATAAGAGACAGCCAAACTTTATTGCCGCTTTAATACAATAAAGCAGTTCAAATTATAACATAGACTTTGGACTTTGTCCAGCAACATTTGTACGCGTTTCACGGATTTTCATAAAATTTGGATGAAATGAGAAAATTCGGAGAGGTTTTTAAACATAACTAATGATGCCTTCCGCGCAGAATTGCCGCAATTTACAGTGAATGACAGCTGATTTTGCCGTTCACTGCAAAAAGGTTCCGGGGCATATCCCCGAAACCTTTTCATTTTCCCGATGCTGCTGTTTTATCGCAGGCCAGGACATGGCTGCGCCATTTTAATACTTGTCGTTCATCTGATATCCTATATTGTCATAGCTGTAGTCCTCTGACGGAGCGCTGTAAGTGCTGACCGGCTCGGACACGGATGCCATCATAGAACCGCCGCCGGATCTCAGACGGAACTTTCCTACCTGCTGCTTCATAAGCTGGGCCTGGCTGGACAGCTCCTCGCTGGCAGCAGCGCTCTGCTCGGCTGTGGCGGAGTTGGTCTGAATCACGCTGGAAATCTGGTCGATGCCTATGGTGATCTGGGAGATAGCCGCCGACTGGGTGTTGCTGGCCTCGGAGATCTTATCCATAAGCACGGTAACCTCTCTTGCCCCGGCTACCGCCTGGCTTAAAGTCTTGGCAGTCTCGCTGGCGATCTCAGTACCATTCTGCACCGCCTTGATGGAGTTCTCGATGAGAGCAGCCGTATTCTTAGATGCCTCCGCGCTCTTGCTTGCAAGGTTGCGGACCTCGTCAGCCACAACGGCAAAGCCCTTGCCTGCGCTTCCTGCCCTGGCTGCCTCCACCGCTGCGTTGAGCGCAAGGATGTTGGTCTGGAACGCGATGTCTTCGATGGTCTTGATGATCTTTCCGATCTCGTTGGAACTGTTGCTTATGTCTTCCATGGCCTTGATCATGTCCTGCATCTTGGAATTGCTCAGATCCATGTCATCGCCCACGGCGTTGACCTTTCTGTTGGCGTCGCCGGCATTATCCGCGTTCTCCTTGATCCTCTCAGAGATGTCCGAGATAGTGGCAGCCAGCTCCTCGATGGAACTTGCCTGCTCGGTAGCGCCCTGAGAAAGAGCCTGAGCGCCGCTGGAAACCTGCTCGGAACCGTTGGAAACCTGCTCGCTGCTGGTGCTGATCTGTGTCATGGCCTCGTTCATGCGGGCCGCTATGGCTCTGAAAGAGAGAAGCACCTGATGGAAACTCCCGATGTATTCCTGCTCGCAGACGGAATCCACAGTCAAGTCGCCGTTGGCCATCTTTGCCAGGAACTGATTCTCGTCGTCCACAATCGCCCGCAGTTTTCTGATAACTTCCCGGAACTGATCCGCCAGTACTCCCAGTTCATCCTTTGACACATAAGTAATCTTCGCATCCAGATCGCCCTTTGCCATCTGAATAGCCGCCGCCTCGATCTCTGCCACAGGCTGGCGGATGCTGCCGATGATTATGGTGGAGAACACGACGCCGATCAGAATCACCACTACCATCAGCACCACCTGGACGATGATAGCGTTCCTGTAAGTATCATTGCTTTCCTTATAAGCGGCTTCGCTTCCTCTGGTATTAAAAGAAGCCAGATTCTCCATAGCCTGGGTCACCGCCTCATAAGCGCCGTTCCCCTCGTCACTGTCCAGGAGGGCCCACGCCTCCGCCGTCTGGCCGGACTGCACCAGGCCTGCCAGCTGACTGTCCACTTGCTTGTAAGCGTTCCATGTAGACTGAAGCGTCTCATAGAGCTGCCGTCCTTCTGCGGTAGATACGTAGCTGCCGTAGGAGGAGACATAAGAATCCATGCTGTTGATCTGCTGGGATACCTTCCCGGAGTAGGTCTGCATCTTGGAATCACCGTCCGCGGTCACGTATCTCACTTCATAGAGCCTTAAATTAGACACTGTGGTGTTCATCTGATCCGCCAGAGTGTTGCTGGGCATCCACTTCTGCGCGATAATATTAGTCTGCCCGTTAAGACTGCCCATGAGCATAAACGATACGCCACCCAGAGCCAGCATACCTATGAGGGCGACTCCCACCAGCACATAAAGCTTGGCTCTGATTTTCAGATTCTTAATTTTCTCTCCCATAACATTTTTTCCTCCATTACCTTTTTGTGACTTATCTCTTTAATCAGTCTCCGCGGGAATATGACAGGAGCCGACTAAATTCAACTTTAGTGATTCCTCAGCTGAAACTTGCCAATCAATGACTTCAGCATCTGCGCCTGGCCTGCCAACTCCTCGCTGGCGGCGGCGCTCTCCTCCGATGTGGCAGAGTTGGACTGGATCACCGTGGAAATCTGGGTGATGCTGTCCTTTATTCGGTTGATAGCCGTCTCCTGCTCCCGGGAAGCGTCGGAGATCACCTTGATCTGGCTGGTCACCACTCCCGCGCCGTTCACCACGGAGTTGAGAGATTCCTGGGTCACATCCGTGAGCCTGGAGCCGCTCTCCACCATATGAAGGGTCTTATCAATCAGTTCTGTGGTGTCTTTCACCGCATCCGCGCTCTTGGCAGCCAGATTGCGCACTTCATCCGCCACCACGGCAAAGCCTTTGCCTGCGCTTCCCGCTCTCGCGGCCTCCACCGCAGCATTCAGCGCCAGAATATTCGTCTGGAAGGCGATGTCATCGATAGTCTTGATAATATGCTGGATTTCACCGGAGCAGGCGCTGATCTGCCTCATGGCCTCCGCCATCTCCTGCATCTGTCCGTTGCATATGTGAATCTGCTCTCCCACTTTATCTGCCTCTGACGTGGTTATGGCAGCGCTCTGAGCGTTGTTGTTGATCTGTTCCGTCACCTGCTCGATCATGTGCATCAGATTGTCAACCTCTGATGCCTGCTCCGTGGAACCCTGAGCCAGGGACTGGGCGCCCATGGCCACCTGGTTAGCCCCTGAATCCACCTGGCTGGCAGAGCTGCGGATCTGTTCCATAATGCTGCTCTGTTCCCGGCTGATGGTCTCGATGGCTTTCTGAATCTGGACAAAATCTCCGATATACTCGATCTCGCTCTCGCTGGCAAGATTTCCTGCGGCAAGACTCTCAAGGACTTTGGTGATATCGGAAATGTACATCTTCAGATTCCTCACCGAAGTATTCAGAGTGGCTGACAGCTCGCCGATCTCGTTGTTGTCATTTATGTCAATCTGGAAATCAAGTCTTCCGTCCGCCAGATTCCTGCTCGCCCCCGTGATCACCTGAACAGGAGCCACGATGCGCTTCATCACGTACACGAAAAGCCAGATGCTCACAACGAGGATGGCAATGACCGTGAAGAAAACCAGAACCTCAGTCCTGTAAACCCACCCGGACAACCCGGACTGATTGTCAGCCACCTGCTGTTCCGTGATAGATGCCACCTGATCAAGGAGCGCCACCAGGTTGTCCACATTGACCTTGGTTACCTGCTGATACATCTGCCGCGCCTGCTCCGGATCCGTCTCATTCATATCCAGAATTGTCTGGGCGGATTCGTGGATAGCCTGATGGATAGGCTTCATCTCCTCCATAAGCCGAAGGATCTCGCTGTCCTTGATGCCGGAAAGATCCGAATTGTAAAACCAGTTGCCCAGCACGCAGGTTTTGTAATCCTTGCTTCCCGTGAACTCCGTGCCCAGAGTCACCGCGGAACACAGATTCTCCACCCAGCCATAGTGGGCTTTCTCCGCCGTCAGGACCAGGCTGTTAATATGTGTGGCCTGTTCTGTAGATCTGCTGTATCCTCTCACCTTGCTCATGGCGCTGATGGTCACTATCCCGCTGATAATCACGCACAGAAATATCAGGGCAATACGTATCATAACCTGTTGTTTTATACTCTGTCTCATGTTTTTCTCCTCAACTTAAGAACTTAAAGTAACACCAATGTACGGAGACATTCATGCCTCCGTACATTATAATCACAGCCGGTCAGCGAAGCCTTCCGGCAGCATCAATACTTCCCGTCATCTCCATATGAATTGAAGGAAACAGACTGGGTGTCAGCGGCCGTATAACCGCCGGCATACTGAGGCGTCACGGGAGCCGCGCCGGCATCGCCTTCCAGTTTAAACCGTCTCACCAGTTCCTTCATAATCTGGGCCTGGCTGGACAGCTCCTCGCTGGCAGCCGCGCTCTCCTGGGAAGTTGCCGAGTTGGTCTGAACCACACTGGATATCTGGTCAATGCCAACAGTGATCTGGCTGATGGCGTCAGCCTGCTCCCGGGAAGCCCTGGCGATGGAATCCATCATCTCCGTGGCCTCCTGGATGCCTGTCATAACCTGCTCCAAAGCGTTGGCCGTCTCGTCGGCGATCCGCTTTCCGTTCTCCACTGCCGAGAGGGAGTTCTCAATGAGCACCGCCGTGTTCTTGGAAGCCTCGGCGGACTTACTGGCCAGGTTGCGCACCTCGTCCGCCACCACGGCGAAGCCCTTTCCGGCCGCTCCTGCCCTGGCCGCCTCAACAGCCGCGTTCAGCGCCAGAATGTTGGTCTGGAAGGCGATATCTTCTATGGTCTTGATAATCTTTCCGATCTCGCCGGAGGAAGCGTTGATATCCGCCATGGCGGCCAGCATATCCTGCATCATGCGGTTGCCCTCTCCGGCAACCTCGCTGACCATAACCGACTTTCTGCTTGCCTCCTGGGCCCCCCGGGCGTTCTCGTTGATCCGGGTGGAGATATCATTAATGGACGCGGCCAGCTCTTCCACGGAAGAGGCCTGCTCCGTAGCCCCCTGGGAAAGAGCCTGGGCGCCGGAGGACACCTGATCGGAACCGGAAGCCACCTGGTTGGCGGACTGGTTCAGAGTGGTCATGGTGCTGTTTAAGCTGCTCTTAATTCCTCTCATGGCCTGAAGAATCTTCTGATAGTCGCCGATGTACATGCTCCGGTCCTTGGACATGGCGGCAAAATCCCCTCCCGCCATCGCCGTCAGTATCACCTCGATATCCTTGATGATCCTGCTGATGCCGGAGGTCATGCTGTTCATCTCATCCGCCATCTCGCCGAACTCGTCACCCGACGTGTAATCGATGTCCACGGAAAGGCTGCCCTTTGCCACTTCCACCATGGCAGCCTGAATCTTCTTGACAGGAATCAGAATGTTGCCTGTCAGGTTCAGAGCGATAAACACCGTGAGGAGGAACGCCACGGCAGCCACCGCCACAGTCACCGCGATAAGCATGGACTGAAGGCTCATAGCCTCCTGGTAGCTGGTCTGGCTCGCTCTTCCCATCTGGACAAATGCCCTCTCCAGAGTCTCCACAAAATTCTCTATCTGAGGATTGTACTCTGTAAGCACCAGGGCCTGGGCCGCGGCGTTGCTTTCCGGAGTATTCTGGTTAATGTAGTCTATAATCTGAAGCCTTGTAGCCTTGTTGGCGTCCAGACCGCTCTCAAATTCCCTGAGCAGAGACACATCCCCCTTGTAGCTGGCAAATATGCTGTCAAGCTCGTCATGGACCAGGTCCATGTTCTCATTAACCGTGCCGACTCGCTGCGCCTTCTCCGCGGGGTCTGACTCCATCACCGCCAGCATCAGCTCCTTCAAGGCCCCCTGCATCTTTAGCTGTATCTCGTACACGCTGGACACGGCTTTATAGTCATAGCTGTAAAAATCCCGGTAGCTGGCCCTCGCCCTGGCGATCCCGATGGTTCCCACCACCACGGACACCAGGAACAGTATCAGGATAGACCCGAATGATACTATGAATTTCTTGCCGACCTTTAAGTTCTTCATTTGTTGCTCCTCCTTAATTGAGTCTTTTTAACTCCCCCCCGTCTCCTGACCGGTCTCCGACCCGTCTGATCGGAGGCCGGGGACATCGTCACGCACTCCTTATAAATACATCGGCGGTTTTATCTTTTTTATAACACCTCTCCCAATTTTAATTTTTGTTCACATATATCGGCAGATTTTGAAAAAAAATAACCCTTTTGCGTAATTTTTTTTAAAACCCTTAATAATTTTCAAATTCCGCCGATAAAAGTATTAGTGTGTTGCGGTCTGCCGTATTTTGCAGACTTGTCGGCCGGATATCCTCCCTTTGACGGCTGGATATCCGGCCCCGTGGGCAGTCGCCAAGGCCGGGCCGGCTTGGCTTTGGCCCGTCGTCTTCACGAGAATAAAAAAGGATAGGTGGTGTATAGAATGGATAATGGTATGGAGGGTATGCTTGACACATACCTCTTTGAGACAAATTCCCTTTTAGACCGGTTGGACGAGATGCTGGTGGCTGATGAGAAGATCGGCGATTTTTCGCTGGATGACGTGAATGAGATTTTCCGTATCATGCATACCATCAAGGGTTCTTCTGCCATGATGGAGTTCGGTTCCCTGGCTGAGATCGCCCATCATATAGAAGATCTGTTCTTCTATATCAGGGATAAGGGCATTGATTCCCTGGACCCTCAGCACAAGAAGGAACTTTTTAACCTGATGTTCCGTTCCGAGGATTTTCTGCGGGGACAGGTGGAGAAGGTGGAGGCCGGAGAAGCTCTGGATACGGATCTGGATTCTTTTTCCGCCGATATCAACAATTTCCTTAAAAAGATCAGCGGCGCTCCCGTGGAAGAACCGGCAGCCTCCGGTTCCGCCGAGCCGGCTGCCGCCCCTGCGGCTGCGAACAACCTTCCCGATGACAAGGAAGCCGTATGTTTCCTTCATGTTTTTCTTGAAGAAGGCATCGGCATGGAGAACCTGCGGGCCTACATGATCATCAACGCCGTAAAAGAATGCGGCATTGATTTCCGCTATTATCCGGAGAATATGGAGTCTAATTCCGAGACTTCTGCGGCTATTATAGAGGAAGGCTTCTTCATGGCCTTCAGTTCTGAGGAAGATGCCAACAAGGCCTCCGGTGTTCTGCGGACCCAGGGCCATATCCGCTCTTATGAGCTGACTTCCACGCCCGGACCGGAGCCCGAGGCTCCCGCCCCTGTCAAGGAACAGCCCGCCGCCGCTCCTGCCGAGGCTCCTTCCCCCGCCAAGCCGGCTCCGAAACCGGCCTCCCAGCCCAAGCCGGCCCAGGCTCAGAACGCCCCTGTGAAGCAGAACCTGATCAGCGTCAATCTGATGAAGCTGGACAGCCTGCAGAACATTGTGGGCGAGATCGTCATCACCGAATCCATGGTCACCTCATCCCCTGAGCTGAATCAGTTGAGCCGGGATGCCTATGACAATTTCATGAAGTCGGCCCGCCAGCTGCGCAAGCTCACGGACGACCTGCAGGATATTGCCATGTCCCTGAGGATGGTGCCCATCTCCGGCGTATTCCAGAAGATGAGCCGTATTGTCAGAGATATGAAGCAGAAGCTGAACAAGGATGTGCGCCTCACTCTTGTAGGCGAGGACACGGAAGTTGACAAGACCATTGTGGACAGTATCCAGGACCCCATCATGCATATGGTCCGCAACGCTATGGACCACGGTATCGAGGACGATGTCCATGAGCGCACTGCCGCGGGCAAGAATCCCCAGGGCGAGATCATCCTCTCCGCCACTCATACCAGCAGCGAGGTGGTCATCACCATCGCCGACGACGGCAAGGGCATGAATCCGGACAAGCTCCTGGCCAAGGCAAGGGAGAAAGGGATTCTCACAAAACCGGAGAGCGAATATACTAAGAAGGAAGCTCTCGGCCTGATTATGCTGCCGGGCTTTTCTACCAACCAGGAAGTTACGGAATTCTCCGGCCGCGGCGTGGGCATGGACGTGGTTAAGAAGAACGTGGAAGCCGTAGGCGGCGTGGTGTCCCTCAACAGCGAGGAAGGACAGGGCACTACCTTCACCATGAAGATTCCTCTGACCATGGCTATCGTGGACGGCATGAGAGTGACTGTGGGCCGCTCCATTTTTACCATCCCCATCGCCAACATCCGCCAGTCCTTCAAGATCATGCCGGAGGAGATTATCCGGGACGAGAACGGCAACGAGATGATCGAGCGCATGGACAGCTTTTACCCCGTGGTCCGTCTCCACCAGTTCTACAATATCGATACGGATATAGTCAATCTGGAGGACGGAATCCTTCTGTGGGTTGAGACCAGCGACCGCTCCTTCTGCCTGTTCGTCGATGAGCTTGTGGGAGAACAGCAGGTTGTTGTAAAGCCGTTCCCGGCCTTTTTGAACTTTTTCGAACTGAAGAATTTCGGCTATGCCGGCTGCACCATCCTGGGCGACGGCAACATCAGCATTATTCTCGATATTCAGAGTCTGTATTCGGTGGCTCTGGAGAATTCACAGTAGAGGGGAGGAATTATCATGTCTGAACAGTTAAACACTCAGGACCTTCAGGATATGTCCGACACGGACGTGGAGGAAGAGGTTTCCACCATAGAGCGCTGCCTCACCTTTGAATCCGGAGAGCTTGTTCTGTATATCAGCACCAACTATGTAATTGAGATTATCAACAACCACACCATAACGACTCTGCCTCTGATGCCTTCTTATATTAAGGGAATCATCAACTTGAGAGGCCAGATCCTTCCTGTAGTGGATATCCAGCAGCTTATGGGCAAGTACGATCCGGACGCTCCGGAAAAGACCTGTATCATCGTCCTGGATATTGATTCTGTCTCACTGGGAATCATCGTGGATTCCGTCCGGCAGGTGATCGATATCGATCTGAAGAATGTACGCCCCATTCCCCTTAAGCGTCAGCAGAAGCTCCTCAACGGAATGGTGACTATGGAAGACGGAAGCGTCTTTATGTCTATCGACTGTCAGGCGCTCTCCACACCTCAGTAAATCCCGCATAGCGCGGCGCCGACAGGTTTTGACCGATGCTTCGCAGTCCGGAACACTGCGGCGCCGGAACGTTTTGCCGGATGCTTCACAATCTGTTGGGCAGTCATAAGGCTGCCCAATCACTGTATATCGTAACAGTTTATAAGACAGGGGGGATTCACCATGCTGACACTGACAGATAAGGATTTTCAGCGTCTCTACAGCCATATTAAACAACACTACGGGATTGATCTGAGCAAAAAAAAGCAGCTTATTGTTAGCCGGCTTTCCCATACTCTTTCTTCCCAGGGCTACGGGGATTTCACAGCCTACGTAGATGATATTATCTCCGGCCGGGATCCGGATATGGTCACGGCCATGCTGAATAAGCTCACCACCAACTATACGTATTTTCTCCGTGAGGAGGACCATTTTAAATATCTGTGGGATGTGGTGCTTCCGGAGCTGGAGCAAAAGCATGCCAGGGATAAGGTTCTCTGCATCTGGAGCGCCGGCTGTTCTTCCGGCGAGGAGCCCTATACCATCTCCATGTACCTGAAAGAATATTTTGGCGCCAAGGCTTCCCAGTGGGACACCAGATTGCTGGCCACGGACATCTCTCAAAAGATCCTGAACACGGCCATAACGGCGTCTTACAACGACGAGAGCCTCTCTTCTCTTCCGGCAACCTGGAAACAGAAGTATTTTGTCAAAAAGCAGGGGGGTGGCTACACGGTGTCTCCCGCCATCAGGCAGAATGTTATTTTCCGTCCTTTCAATCTCATGGACCCCATTCAGTTCAAAAAGAAATTTGATCTGATTTTCTGCAGAAATGTAATGATCTATTTTGATCAGGACACCAAGGACGCCCTTGTCCGCCGCTTTTACAACGCCACCCTCCCAGGCGGCCACCTTTTCATCGGCCACTCTGAGGGACTTACCAAGGCCACCTGTCCTTATGACTATATTCAGCCGGCCATTTATCGAAAAAAACAGGCTTAAGACCGCTCTCCAACAGCGGTTGCCAGGAAAGAAAGAAGGTTAGATTATGCAGCAAAAAATCCGTGTCATGGTTGTGGACGATTCCCTTGTGTTCCGAACCTGGCTGATCCAGAACCTGTCGGCAGATTCCCGTTTTGAGGTGGTGGGCTATGCAGTCAACGCGCTGGATGCTAAGAATAAGCTTCCCATGCTGAAGCCGGATATTATGACCCTGGATATTGAGATGCCCGGCATGACGGGTCTGGAGTTTTTAAAAGAGGTTCTTCCCTCCCACCCCGTTCCGGTTATTCTGGTATCTTCCCTCAATGTAAGAGTCTTTGACGCTCTGGCGGCGGGAGCCGTGGATTTTGTCCGCAAGCCGGAGGAAGGCCAGAGAGACGCTTTTCTCAGAAACCTCATGACAAAGCTGACCATAGGCAAAAATGCCCGTGTCCGTCTTCCCCAGTCTGTGCCGGCGGCAGCTCCGGCTGCTGCTGTGCGGACCGTCTCCTCCATGCCCCATGTCAGCCATATTCCCGGCGGCAGCTCCGGTATCGATCTCATCGCCATCGGCGCTTCCACCGGCGGAACCGAGGCTATCCTGGAAGTTGTGCGGCAGTTTCCCGCCAAGATGCCGGGAATTGTCATCACCCAGCATATGCCTCCGGGCTTTACTGCCATGTACGCAGAACGCCTCAACCGCATCTGCAAGCTGGAAGTAAAAGAGGCCGTCCACGGAGACAAGGTGCGTCCCGGACTGGTTCTTCTGGCCCCCGGCGGCCTTCAGATGCGGGTGGTCCGTCTGGGGGCGGGCTACAGCGTCAGCTGCACGGAGGAAGCGAAAGTCAGCGGCCATAAGCCTTCTGTAGATGTACTGTTTGATTCTGTCGCCGCCAATGTGAGAAACCGGGCCATCGGCGTGATCCTCACGGGAATGGGAGCCGACGGCGCCGCCGGCATGATGCGCATGAGAAAGGCCGGCGCTTACACCATCGGCCAGGACCGTGATTCCTGTGTGGTTTACGGAATGCCCATGGAAGCGTTCAAAATCGGAGCTGTGTGCCAGCAGGCAGCCTTGAGCAACATTCCTCAGGTTGTTCTCGCCCAGCTTGCCAAGGGATAACAGAAAAAGTTTGGAGTGATGATACATGTCCCCTAAGAGAAGCATATCTCCGCACAAAAAAGACAGCTATTCATCTGGTTCTGATATCCTGCCTCCCCCCGGCAGGCGGCCGCATGTGGCCTCACAGCATAAACCAAAAAGGAGCAAGACGGAAGTGGCGCTTACGGCAGGAATTCTGACTGCCGCCACTGCCCTGTCCGTCAGCCTTTTTGCCTATTTCCGCCCTTTCTCGGCAGAAGATATCCGCTCGGCGGCCTCTGGTCTCTATACCTATGTGGCCCGGCGCGTGTCAGAAATGAGAACTTCCCGGCCAGAGACTTCTGTTGCTTCTATAGAGGAAACTGCCGATGAAACCCAGATCTCCGAGACCGAAGGAGACGGCCAGGATCTTACGGAAATCTCCCAGATGGCCAGAACCGATGAGTTGGGGGATATCTCTGACATGACCACAGAGACTGTCTTTCCTCCCCAGGACACCATCTACTCCTGTATGCTGGACTCTGCCATCGGCCCTCTCTTCTACTACAACCAGGGAGATATCCGGTGGAAAGAGTATCTCTACGGCGGCGAGGACCGCATCAGCAAGTACGGATGCGGGCCTGTGTGCGTGGCGATGATTATCAACAGCTTCTCTTCCCAGCCTGTAAGTCCGGTGGAGATGGCCGACTGGTCTGCCGCCAACGGATACTATGCCCGCCAGAGCGGTTCCTACCACGGCCTGATTCCCGGAAGTCTCTCCGCCTTCGGACTCCAGGTGGAAAGCGTCACGGAGCGCACTCCTGAACATGTCTCTGAGCTTCTCTCCACCGGCCACATCCTGGTAGCCCTCATGGGAAAGGGAAGTCTGACGGAGAACGGCCATTTTATCATCATCGCCCAGCTCTGCGACAACGGCAACGTGTACATCGCGGACCCTGCCAGCTATGAAAACAGCACCAAAGAGTGGGATCTCCAGCTTTTGATGAACGAGCTGAAGCGCAGCTACGACAGCGGCGGGCCTCTGTGGGCCGTGTCCCGGTGACGGCTTTTCCGAGTTGAACAAGGTCACAGCGTCGCGCCGTCCAGAATGATCTTTCCTCTGTCCGGTTTCACAATCCCCGCGATGCAGCCCGGATTCTTCCTTTTCTTCCGCCATCACCCCGGCTGCCCGCCCCAGGGCTGCCTGTTTGGCATCTTTTTGTGTTCCGGCAAGCTGACGGCCAGAAGCACCGCCGCCGCTGCCATCTGTCTCATTCCCTTCCGCACTCGGAGGCGGTTCCTCTTAAAACCTCCAGCCCGTGGGGCAGGGAATCCAGAACATACCCCAGACTCTCTCTCACCGCCTTGGGGCTTCCAGGCAGATTGATAATCAGGGTCTTTCCCCGGATCACGGACACTCCCCGGCCGAACATGGCTCTGTCCGTAACCTCCATGGACCGGTGCCTGATATACTCCGCGATGCCCGGCGCGTTCCTGTCCGCCACCGCCGCAGTGGCCTCGGGAGTCTGGTCCCTCCCTGAAAATCCTGTCCCGCCGCTGGTCACTACCAGGTCCACCTGCCTTCTGTCCGCCAGACGCTTAAGCTGTGTCTTAAGCGCCGCCGGCTCATCTGGGATAACTACCGTCTCCACCACCTGATAGCCCGCCTCCTCAAGCATCTTCGCCGCCGCCGGCCCGCTCTCATCCTTCCTCTCTCCCCTGGCTCCCTTGTCGCTCACGGTGACCACCGCCGCCGTAAAAGGCCTGTCAAAGGCGGGAAATTCCACTGTCATCACGTCGCCTGCAAGGATATCCCCCTCCTTCTCCACCTCCGCGAACACGCCCTCATGGGGCATGATGCACTCTCCCATGCGCCTGAAGATCTCGCAGCAGCTGTGGCACTCCTTTCCGATCTGCGTCATCCGAAGCCGGGCCGTGCCCACAAGGAGACGACTTCCCACCGGCAGGTTTTTAAAATCAATGCCCTCCACCACCAGATTCTCTCCGAAGGCGCCGTGGCCCACGCCGGCCCCCTTTTCATTAAAAGCCTTTACCTTGTCGTAAGACAGAAGGCTTATCTGCCGATGCCAGTCTCCCGCGTGGGCGTCTCCGTCTATGCCGTGGCGGGGGCGGACATGGACTCTGTCCACCTCATGCTTCTGCGTTCCCTTCTTCTCGCTGACACAGACCGCCTTTACTGTTCCTGTCAACATGACATATCCCCCTTTACATTTCCTCTGTCCTGATTCTAGGATTGGCAAACTCCCCGCTTTTTCCGCCGGTTTTCTTCTCCAGATAAACCTGGCCGATCTCCATGGACTTGTCCACCGCCTTGCACATGTCATAGATGGTCAGCAGAGCCACGGTGACGCCTGTGAGAGCCTCCATCTCCACCCCTGTCTTCCCCGTGGTCCGGGCTGTACACACGGCCTCAATCTGGCAAGTCTCCTCCTTCATCTCAAAATCTATGGTCAGTTTTGTCAGGTTCAGCCCGTGGCACAGGGGAATCAGCTCCCAGGTCTTCTTGGCCCCCATGATTCCCGCCGTCCTGGCCACGGCCAGCACGTCCCCCTTTTTCATGGCTCCCTGAGCCACTTGTTCAAAGCACTCAGGGTTCAGAAAGATGCTCCCCCTGGCCACGGCCTCCCGCCTGGTGTCCTCCTTGTCCCCCACATCTACCATGCGGGCGTTTCCCTGTCTGTCAAAATGTGTAAATTCCATATCACCCTCCCATACTTGCCGATATCATCCGCCGATGCTTGCCATATTGCCATATTCTGTCATCTGCTCCGGATTCTCAAAACAGTGGGCTCCCGGCTTGTTCCACACTGCCTGCCTCATGGCCTCCACAAGCCGCTCTTCTTTCTCATCCTCCGGCAGGCTTCCCCGGAGAATAGGTTTTAAATCCACTCCGTCCTCATAACACAGGCAGCTTTTGAGATAGCCCTCGGAGGTCAGGCGCACCCGGTTGCAGCTGCCGCAGAATTTTCCGTGGACGGCGCTGATAAAACCGATGCTTCCCTGAAATCCGGGAATCCTGTAGTATACCGCCGGCCCGTTGCCGTGGCGCCTGTGGTCCTCCTCCATCTTCGGGTGTATGCGCCGGAGACGGTCCAACAGCACACGATGGTCCACTGCCTGGTACAGCTTCCCCCATCCGATAGGCATCATCTCGATAAACCGCACATCCACAGGGTAATCCGCAGCCAGCTGCAGCAGCTCCTGCCAGCCCCCGCCGCCGTACCCGCAGCCCAGCTGCGGCGCCACTTCCTTCATATCCAGAGACACTGCATTGATCTTCACCGGAAAATGCCTTTCACTGCCTGCGTCAGCCGAGCGCCTTATAGACTTTAGCACCTTTCCAAGCTCTCCCCCTCCGGTCAGTCCGGCGTACAGCTCAGGGTCGAGGGTATCCAGGCTGATGTTGATGCCGTCGATTCCCGCCTGGACCAGAGGGTCGAGATACTCCTCCAGCAGCATGCCGTTGGTGGTGATGGTCACCTCCTGGATTCCCGGAGTCTCTTTCAGCATGCGGACAAAATCGCAGCACCCCAGCCGTACAAGAGGTTCCCCGCCGGTCACTTTGATCTTCCGGATTCCCAGCACAGCGCCGCAGGCGGCAAGCCGCGCCGCCTCCTCCAGACTCAGAATTTCCCTCACAGACACCTTGGCTGCTCCCTCCGGCATGCAGTAGCGGCAGCGCAGATTGCAGCGGTCCGTGATGGATATCCGCATATAGTCGATTTCCCGTCCCAAATGATCTTTCACAATCACACAACCTCCAACAGCACATCCACCACGCCGCCCCAGACCATGGCTTCCTCCTCGGCGTCGTCTCCTGTCATGTCCAACGCGGCACAGCCTCCGCTCCTGGCCGTCCCGGATCATGTGCAGGGTTCGGCGGCCTACACGCCCTTGCCGAAGCCGCAGTTGGGGAAGGTGCATTCCGGACAGCCCAGACAGAGCCCTCCCTGTCCCAGCGCGGCCAGTTCCTCCGCCTCCACAGGGTCATCAGCCATGACCCTTGGCAGAACCAGATCGAAAATCGTCCGCTTCTCGTACATGACGCAGCCCGGCAGGCCCATGACAGTCACCGTCCTCTCCTTGTTCTTCTCCTTCACCTCATAACAGGCGAGAAGAAACATGGCGCCCGGCAGCACGGGGACGCCGTAGGAGACAATTCTGGCTCCTGTGTTTTTAATAGCCAGGGGCGTCCTGTCGTCCGGGTCCACGCTCATGCCTCCGGTGCATATAACTATATCCGCGCCCTTTTCCACCATCTCCAGAATGCCCGCCGTCACCTTCCTGTCGTCGTCGTTCCACGTCACATGGCCGATGACCTCTGTGTCAAACTCCTTTAACTTCTGCCGGATCACAGGAGTGAACGTGTCCTGTATCCGCCCGTAAAACACCTCGTTTCCCGTGGTGACTATGCCCACCTTCTTGTGGACAAATGGCTTCAGCCGCAAAATAGGTTCTCCGCCTGTGGCTTCCATGGCCGCCTTGCGGGCTCTCTCCATCTTCTCCTTTTGTATCACCAGCGGTATGATCCTGGCGCCTGCCAGCTTGTCTTTTCTCTTCACAGGGAAATTCCCGTGGCGTGTGGCGATCATCATCTCCCCGAAGCCGTTAACCGCCCTGAGCCCGCTGTCGTTCACCTTCAAAAGACCGTCGCACTCTGCGGTGAGCTCGATCTTTCCCTCCTTGACCTGGGAACGCTCCATGTGCTCTCCCCGACACATGGCGCAGAGAATTTCGGCGGCTTCATTTTCATGGAGCATGCCCTCCTCCTGCTCCCACACATAGAGCCGGTCCTTGCCCAGGAGCAGGAGCGCGGGGATATCTTCCTTTGTCACAATATGGCCTTTTCTGAACAGCGCATCCTTGGTGACTCCCTTTATAATCTGCGTGATGTCATGGCACAGCACGGCGCCTTCTGCCTCTTCAGTCCTGATAAGCCTCATCTCTTCCCTGTCTTCCCTTTCCGCGGTCAGCCATGTGACGGCATATCTCCCGGAGGGAGCCCGTCTGGCTGATCCTTTTCCGTGACTGTTCTATGTCTCATTATTCAGTAAGAGCGCCTGTAAGCCTAACGCTGCATATGTGCTCCCAGAGCCGCTTAAACAGTTCCTCCACCTTGTCTGCCTCTCTCAGCGCCGCAAGCCACCTCTCTGGTATCCCCTCCAGACCGTAGAGAATTCCCGCCAGACCGCCGGTGACACACGCCGTAGTATCCGTGTCATTTCCGAGAAGCACCGCCTTCTTCACCGCCTCTTCGTAGGTGGAGGTCTGTTCCAGTATCATGAAAGCGCTTCTCAGACAGTCCACCACATATCCTGTCCCTTCTCCTTCCCAGGGAAGGTCAGGACGCACGCTCCACTCCAGCTCTTTCTCATACTCCGGCATGTCTTTGTAAATCTCCCTGAGAGAGGACACGCTCTCTGAAATGGCCTCATGAACTTCCATTCCCTCCAGGAGAGCCCGCGCCACCAGACAGTACAGAGCGCAGCACACCTGGTTGCACACATGGCCGTGGGTGATGAGGCACTGGTCATGGGCATCTGCCACCATGGCCTTTTTGTCCTTGTGCCAAAGAGCCACAGGAAGAACCCGCATGAGAGCCCCGTTTCCTTTGCCCTCCGGTTTTACCATCCCGCACTCCGGGGCCGACACTCCGTCTCTGTAGCTTAAAAGAGCCCAGCTGGTCTGATTGCCCACGTCGAATACGTCATTTCCTACCGCCCATGTGCCTTCCTCATACCAGGAGAGGAGAAGGTCCGAAAATTTTTCCAGGGAGAACCTCCCTTCCCCCAGCAGGCTGTCCAGAAGGCACAGCGCCTGAGCCCCGTCATCGGACCAGGTCCCTGCCTCCACGCGGGGATAGGTTTTCTGAAACCCCTTCGGCGGCGTCATCTCAATTTCATCATAGGAGGGCAATTCCTCTGCCCCATAAAATTCATAGGGGACTCCCAGGGCGTCTCCTATGAGAAGGCCGTAAAGTCCTCCGGCAAGTCTGTCGCGTTCCAGCATCTGTTTTCCTCCTCTGACTCTGGTTTTCTGCCATTATAACACGGCTTTTCACAATATGCCACCACCATCTGTGAAACAGCCAAAAAACGCTGCTCCGGCGATTTCCCGCCTGGAGCAGCGCTCTCCTCTGTCAATCCTGTAAACTGTCCTTATTCTTCAAATCCCAGCTTCGCGGCTACCTCCTGTCCGCACAGGAAACCGGAGGTCCAGCCCCATCCGTTGTTGGCGCCGCCATAGGTTACATAGGCTTTCTTCTCTGTAAACAGCACGCCGATGCTCTCTGTTCCCACTGCGTACAGGCCTTCGATGGGAGTCTGGCCGTCTTCCTTGAGAACCTCAAACCGCTCGTTGATGTCCAGCCCGCCTACGGTTCCGTAGCAGTAGGACGCCATGATCACACCGTAGTATGGTCCGTCGCCGATGGGGTCCAGAAGCGACTTGTCTTTTCCGAACTCTTCATCTACCCCTGTCTCACAGTAGTGGTTGTAATTGTCCACAGTCTCCCGGAGAGTCTGGGGATTCATGTTCAGCTTCTCTGCCAGCTCCTCGATGGTGTCGGCCTTCACCACGATTCCCTCCTGCTCTGCCAGTTCCAGAACCTCGTAGGCATTCTCGATGGGAGTGTTCATGGGAATCTGGCTTCCAGATCCCAGGAAGCTGGCGGACGGGCCGCTTCTGTCCGTGTCAAAACCGCTGGCTGCCAGTTTGTCGATCTGGGTTGAGCTGTAGATGCTGTAGTAGTTGGGGCCTGACGCCCAGGGGCCTAAGAAGGATACCTCTGTCTCGGTGGTAAAGCGCTTTCCGTCTGCCCCCACTGCAAGAGAATCCGCGCTCCAGCCCATGTTGGCGGGAAGATCGCCGGCTGACCAGAACGCCGGGCGTCCGGTCTCCTCTCCCACCTGGCCTTCTATATAATTCTTCTCAAAGGCGGTGGTGATCCATTTCTCTGTTCCCGAATTATGTACCTCAGGCGGAATGCTCTCGTTGTAGAGCCCTGCCCCGATGTCCATGGCAGCCTGCATCATCTTTCCGTCATTCTGGTGAGAGCCGAAGAGCTTCCACACGCCGTTTAGCGGATAGTAGTCGTTGCGCAGCAGCTCCAGCTCCATCTGGGCGTTTCCGGCGAAACCTCCGGTGGCGTCGATCACCGCCTTGGCGTTGATGACGTACTCGGTTCCGTCAACCACATTTCTCGCCCTGGCTCCCGTAACCGTGTTGGAGGCTTCATCGTAGATCAGAGCGTAACCTTCTGTCTCCAGCATGTAGGTGCCGCCCAGCTCTTCAAAGTCAGACCAAAGGCCGTCAAAATACTGTCCCAGCACGTCCTTGTTGTACATGATGTCGTTGGGCAGCCACTGATATTTTGTGACATAGACATCTGTGGGGGTAAAGCCGGTGCTTGGCTCGGAGACCTTGT
Source organism: uncultured Hungatella sp. (assembly GCA_910577935.1). Classification (GTDB taxonomy): domain Bacteria; phylum Bacillota; class Clostridia; order Lachnospirales; family Lachnospiraceae; genus UBA3402. The sequence goes on from CAJTOT010000029.1 coordinate 34,945, forward strand.
ACCCGTGGTCATAGTTGAGCCAGTCCAGAACCTGTCCCGACTCGTACACCATGCGGTGGATGATCTCCGGCTTGCTGTCTCCCTCGCCGTAGGCCACCCAGTCATTGTAGAGCACATCCGGATCTGTGTAATCCTGGCCGTTATTGTGCTCTTCCTGGAATCTCTCAGGATTTACAAACAGTCCTTCTGTGGTCAGGCCGGTGGTTCCGCCGTATCTTCCCGCCTTGTCGATGGCGAGAACCTTGGCCCCGCACTCTGCGGCCTTTACTGCCGCCGCCGTGCCGGAACCGCCCATGCCGATGACCAGGATATCCGTCTCCAGAGTCTCCTCTTTGTCTGTCTTTGGTATGGAGACATAGAAATTCTCTATGGCAGAGGCGTCGCTTCCGCCTGCCTCCAGCGCCTCAGCCACCGCCTGTTCCGCGGCGCTCTTGATGGCGTTGCTGCTGGCCGTGGCTCCCGTGACGGCATCGATGGAGACAGACTGATATTCCACCATCCTGGGAATCAGCCTGTCGACAGCCGACTGAAGAACCGTGGGCGTGTCGGAAGTATTTTCCATGTCAACCTCTATGCTGACGATCTCCGTCTCATTTACCGTGACAGACACGTTCAGGCCGTCTCCCTGCTGGAAGCTCTCAGCGTAGGCCGTGTAAGTGCCCGGCTTCATCTTCACCGCCTCCAGCGCCTTCTCCTCTCCTTTTGCCTGGAGGATACAGTCCTCCACAGCCTGGATGATGGCCTTGCTGGATATGGTGGCTCCCGACACGGCCTCCACCTCACCGCTCTGCGCCTCCAGAATCAGCGCCGGAAGATTTGCCACCGCATTGCTGCCGATGCCTTCTGTCTCCTTGTCGCCGGTCACATTTACCTCAAGAATCTCATTTGCGTCAAATGTCATGGAAACCGTGATCTCCCCGCCGAAGCCTGCCGCCGTGGAAGTGTAGGTGCCTGGCGTGTAGATTCCTTCCTCCGCCTCGGTTCCCGCCGTCTCCGTCTCCGCAGCTGTGGTTTCCGCCGTGGACTCAGCCGCTGTCTGGCTTTGGGGGGTATCCTGGGATGTCTGGGGCTGACTGCATGCCGCCATGCCTGCCACCAGGGACACCGCCATGCAGCCGCTTATGATCTTTTTCATAAAACTCTCCTCTCCGGACCTTGGCCCTGTATTTTATGTTTCTATTTTATCACGTTCCCCACCTGTTTCACACTAATCAAATGTGAGGCAGCCATCACTTTTTTTGATATATTGCCTCATAGTTCTTGATGTACGTTATGAGCTCCCTGCACTGGGCGGCCAGGTCCTCCTTCCTGTACGCCACGCAGAACTTGGCAATGTCTGCGCAGTCTTCCACATCGATAAACCGCAGGTAAGGGTATCTCACCGGGTCGCACATCCTCTCCACCCAGAAAGCGACACCGTACCCGCTTTCTATAAGGATCTCTCCGCTGGTGTGGTCGGTGACCAGACAATACTCGTCAAAGACCATCCCCTCCTGAAGCCGCCGCATCTCCCTCTCGTCCCGGTTCTTTTCCTCAAAGTCTATCATGGGCACTCCCCGCAGGTCTGCCCATGTAACCCTGTCCTTTTCAAGGAGGGGATGATCTCTGGACACCACCAGCTTCACCCTGTTCTCCTCCAGGATCTCCGTCTCCATCCAACCCAGGGACTGGAAGTAGCTTCCGTATATGGTAAACACCAGGTCCAGCTCCCCTGCTTCCAGGCTCCCGATAAGCTCGTCCTGGGGCTCCTGGGACAGATAAACCTTGGTCTTTGGGTTTCTCAAGCGAAATTCTTTTAAGATCTCCGCCAGGTCCTTTTTAAACATCTCCCCGTGGTAACCTATGCGGATCACATTCTCGTAACCTTCTTTAAAGTCCGCAATCCCGTCTACAGAAGCCGTAACCTGATTCATGATCCTTCTGGCATCCTTAAGAAACCTTTCGCCGGCCACTGTCAGCGAAAGGTTTCTGTGGTTTCTCTCAAAAAGTTTTACTTTCAGTTCATGTTCCAAATTGGCGATCTGCTGTGTCATGGCGGTCTGGACAATGTTGCATTCTCTTGCCGCCTTTGTAAAATTCAGCTGCTCCGCCGCAGCAATAAAATACTTAAGCTGTCTCAACTCCATTGTCTTTTCCTCGTCTCATGGCCGCCGGAGCTCTGTCGATTCCGGGTTTCTGTTCTCAGCACCCCAACAGCCTCACGGCGCCTTCCATCCGTTCTGTCACATGGACTCCGAAGGGACACCGGGACTCGCAGCCCCTGCACTTCACACAGTCTTCCCCGTGCTTCGACAGCCCTTGGTAGTGAGCACGGACCGTGGGCGGAACCGTGTCCTGCATCTGAGCCAGGTCGTAGAGCTTGTTCACCATGGCGATGTCGATGCCCGAGGGGCAGGGAGCGCAGTGGCCGCAGTAGGTGCACAGCCCGGAATAGGCGTGCCGGGGCGCGTGGGCCAGAACGCTGGCATAGTCTTTTTCTTCCTCGGAGGCGGTCTCGTAGGCCGCCGCCGCATCCACATGCTCCGGGGTATCGCAGCCTGCCAGGACGCTTGCCACCGCCGGTCTCGTCAGGGCGTAGTGGAGACACTGCACCGGGGTCAGAGCCACGCCGAAGGGAGAGGTCTCCGCCTTAAACAGCCTTCCCCCTTCATATCCCTTCATCACCGTGATGCCCACCCCCTGCTGCTCGCAGATCTGATACAGCCTGGCGCGCTCCGGCGCGATCCCTCCTATGCTCTCCTCGTACTGGTCTTTAAAATATTCGTCCAGGTCCTCGCTGGCGGGAAGCATGTCGAAAGCCGGGTTCACGGAGAACAGAATCATCTCCACCACGCCGCTCTCCGCCGCCAGCCTGGCCACATCCGGATTGTGGGTGCTCATGCCGATATGCCGGATCTTCCCCTTCTCCTTCAGCTTCTTCACATAGGCGGCGAATCCGCCATCCATGATCCTGGCAAAATCTGTCTTCTCATCTACGAAATGAATCATTCCCAGATCTATATAGTCTGTCCTGAACCTCTCCAGCAGGTCTTCAAATGCCGCCTGGGCCTTCTCTATGTCCCGCGTGCGGACATACTGTCCGTCCTGCCAGGTAGAGCCGATATGCCCCTGGATAATCCATCTCTCTCTCTGCCCCTCCAGAGCCGCCCCTATGTTGGAGCGGACCTTGGGCTCCGACATCCAGCAGTCAAGAATATTGATACCCACCTGGGCGCAGCGGCGGATAACCGCCTTTACTTCCTCCCCATTGTGGCGCTCCAGCCACTCGCCTCCCAGGCCGATCTCGCTGACCTTCAATCCGGTTTTTCCAAGCTCTCGATATCTCATATCAGTCTCCTCTCTTTTTCAGTTCTTCCCTGAGAAACCGCCGGGCCTCCAGAAACCAGGAATCTTCCGGGTTGACCGACAGCAGGTAGCTGACCTTTCCCAGCAGGGACCTAAGATAAGCCTCTGTCTCCCCTTCCCCGCTTCCGGCTGTCATGCCCTCCTTTTGTCTCCTCAGATGCTCTTCCGGACCGTAAGTCCTGCAATAGTGTATCTCCTGCCGCAGCCTGCGCCTGTAGTCCCTGGGCACCTGGGGTTTGTCGTTGACCACGATCCCCGTGACGCTCTGCCTGGAACCTCTGGCACACACTGCGGTCTTCTCCCGGTTTGCCTCCAGCCCGTAAGCCTTCAGAAAGCTCTCCGTCTTCCGCGCCACGGCGGCCGGATCAAAATCCCCCGAAAAAGTCATGTCGTCGCTGTAACGGCTGTAGGTGATCCCTCTTTCGCCGCACCAGTCCAGCATATGCTGGTCAAAAGGTCTCATGACCAGGTTGGAGACAGCCGGGGATGTGGGCGCTCCCTGGGGAAGGCGCTCCTTAAGACAGCACAGGCTGGTGAGCATGGTTCCTACAGGGGTGGGAAAATAGGGGCTGGGAAAGGCAGCGTGGAGCACCATGGGAAAGGTGATGTTTCTGAAAAAATCACAGATATCCATCTTGAGAACCAGCCTCTTGCCGGTGTGCAGGACCGCATTTGACAGAACACAGCTCTTCCTGGTGTAGGCCGTCGCGGCGGGGGAAGGGGAAAAGCCCTCCAGGACATGGCGCAGTATATGTCTCTGCACCTTCTTGAGAAGCCTGTCAGGCACGTCAAGAACCCGGTATCCGCCCCTTCTCTTGGGAACCCTTACACAATGGTAATGTTCCTCCGGGTGATTGCTCAGGGCGAAAAGACACGCCATAATCTTTTCCTCCGGCCAGTCCCAATCTCCCAGCAGGCGAAAGGACAGCAGCATGTCCCTCATCTGTTCATCGCCGCAGTATTTCCATACTCCTCCATATGCTCCCATGTACAGCCTCTCCCTGCGAAAGTCTTTTGTCACAAATATAAGAATCTGCCTCTGGCAGCTTCTCCGCCCGGGGCGGGTCGCGTAAGCGACATAATTCCTCTCCGCCGCAGCGCGATCCTGCCCGGAGAGCTTCCCTATAATACAAAAAAGACAGCCCTGGGGCACTTATCCTGATGCCCCGGGCTGTGCAGATGTACTGTCCGCCTCCGGCGGACACGCACATGGAATGTGCCGAGGTACCTCGCAGCAGCCTGGGGTCTGAATCCAATATATATCATCCGGACGGCGACTCGCCGCCCGTCCGGCAGATCAAGCGCTTATGCCCTTCTCTCACCGGCTCCGCTGCCGCCATGGGGCTGTCTCTGTATGAGATTCTAACACAGAGGAGAAAAAAAGTCTACTTCCTTTGAGGTTTTCATAGATGACAATTCACCTGTCTCGTTACTGTTCACATGCGTTCACAGCAACCAGCAAAAATCCATGAAAATCGCCTGCGGCGATGGGATTTTTGCCTGCCCGCCCAGGTTATCATACGGTCAGCGCAGCCAGTGCCCAGACCTTCCTGAACAGTAACCCCGTCTCTTCCGGGACGACGGGCTGCTCTCATGAGGACTTAAACGCATTTTCAAACAGCTCCCTGGCCCTGTCAGGAGAGAGTCCTTCGCTGCCGGCATATTCCAGAATCCGGGCAAAGGCTTCTGTCACATACTTTTCTGGCTCGTCCTTCCCGATCCCTATGGTGAGCTTTACCTTTGCGTAGAGCTTGGGGAATTTCGCCTGGAAATCTCTCACAAACTCTTCCACCGGGACATCGGCGATGACAAGTTCCCTGGCGCCCGCCTGAATCACCGCGTCCTCCACCGCCTTCTTCTCCACCTCAGTGATCCCCTTTGGCACGCACACCGCCACCACCGGCCTCCTAAGAGGCTTTTTCCCGAAGGCTTTGGACATCAGGTATTCAAACAGTTTCACCGTCACCATATAATCTGCGATCTTTCCCTGGCGCAGCGGCGACATGACAACCATGTCCCCATCAGCCTTTTCCGCCATGGCCTCGGCTTCCGTCCCCATGGCGGCAATCTTGCCGGTCTCTTCGTGAAACGCCACAAGGGATTTCTCCTTCAGCACCAGCCCCTTGTCCCGCAGGTAGACCACAATATCCGCAGGTTCGTCTTTTATCTTGCTCATCCTTGTCATTTCTTTTTGTTCCCCCCCCATTCTCCCTGAGAATACTGGCTGCTTCCTCAATTTATCCGGTATTGACAGAGAACCCGCAGAGAATGCGCCGGGCAGATCCACCCTCAGCTCTGTCTCCGGACAGGCGAGCCGGGGAACAACAGCTTCTCCCGAAGCCCCACCACCTTCCCCACCACGATCACCGCCGGGGAGACAAGTCCTGCCTCCTCCACCTTTCCGGCTATGTGTTCTAGGTCCGACACGCACACCTGCTGCCTGGGGGTGGCGGCGCAGGAGATTACCGCGGCGTCTGTGGCCGCCGGCATCCCGGCATCCATCAGGCCTTTCGCGATCTCCCCCACCTTGCCAAGGCCCATGAGGAAGATACAGGTCTCCTTCCCCCTGGCCATGGCGTGAAAATCAATCTCTGCCAATTGGTCGCTCTGGCTGTGGGCGGTGACCACGTGAAAGCCTGACGCTATCCCTCTGTGAGTCACTGGAATTCCTGCGCAGGCCGGGCCTGCGACGGCGGACGTGACCCCTGGTATGACCTGAAAGGGCACGCCGTGGGCTCTCAGATACATCCCCTCCTCGCCGCCCCTGCCGAACACGTATACATCCCCGCCTTTCAGGCGGGCGGTCTTTTCGTATTCCATGCTTTTTTCCACCAGAAGCCGGTTGATCTCCTCCTGCCCCATGGTATGGTTGTGGCATGCCTTCCCCACATAGATCAGCTCGCAGCCGGGTTTTGCCTCCTTGAGAAGTTCCGGGGAGGAAAGCCTGTCGTAGACGATGCAGCCGGCTTCCCGTATCACTTTCAGCCCTTTTACCGTAATCAGCTCAGGGTCTCCGGGACCCGCGCCTACCAGATAGACCAGCCCCGGCTTCCGGGGCTGGTCTGATGTCCGTCTTTCCGCTTCAAGTATATCTCTCAAACTATAAACAATCCTTTCATCTTTGTTCTGTCAGCAGGTGGCCCCCCCTGCCAGGTGCAGCCTGGCGTCCAGAATCTCCTGTTTTCTCTGTAAAATATCCCCTGCCAGAAGCTGTCTTTCCACTTCCTCAAAGCCTATCCGCCCGATGGTGTCCGCGAAGCGCTCCCCTGTCTTTCCCTGCTCCCGGAATAAGAGGATGGCCTTCTCCACCGTGTCCAGAACCTCCTCTTCCGATGTAAATATGCTGGACAGAGGCTTCCCGTGAGCAGTCTTTTTGCCCCACCTTCCGCCGATGTAGACCTTGTACCCCGGAGTGCCCTCCTCGATGACATCGAAAGGACATTTTTCCACACAGCGCCCGCAGTTGTTGCACACCTCCTTGTCAATGGCGATCACTCCGTCCTCCAGCCTGGCAGCGGTCATGGGACAGGCATTCTCCACCTGGCACTTTTTGCATCCGTTGCACATATCCTCGTCCACCTGGGGAATCAGCTGCCCCACGATTCCAAGGTCATTTAAGTCAGGCTTCACGCAGTTGTTGGGACATCCGCCTGTGGCGATCTTAAATTTGTGGGGCAGTCTCACGGAACGATAGCCCTTGTAGAAACGCTCATGTATCTTCTCCGACAGGGCGAAGGTGTCATACAGTCCGTACTGGCAGGTAGTGCCCTTGCATGCCACCACCGGGCGGACCAGGGAGCCTGTGCCGCCGGTCTCCAGCCCCGCCTTTCCTATATACTCGCGGAAAGACCGGATATTGTCAAAATGGATTCCCCTCACCTCCACGGTCAGGCGGGTGGTGAACTCCACGTCTCCGTTGCCGTATTTCTCCGCCGCCTCGGCGATGACCTTTGCCTGCTCTGCCGTAATCTTTCCGTTGACGGTGATGATTCGCCCGTTAAACAGGTCTGTCCCTTTGTTATTTAAAAAACCTAACGCTTTCACCCTCCTGATCTCGTCCGGACTGATGGTGCATCCCATAATGTTTTCCTCCTTGTGTATAATACATTCACCGGTTTATGAAAGACAGCCTTAAATATCCTGTTTTTTATCAATTCATAGCTGATTAAAGGTAGTGCCGCCTTCAAGCACCCTGGTGTTCTTATATCCATAATATTTCAGACGGTTCTGCAGCAGGTACGCCCGCTTGCCCCTGTTGCACACCAAGAGAATCTTCTCCTCCGGGTCCAGGCCCTCCACAGGCCCCTCCACCGCGGTTAAGTCTACGTAAGGCGCTCCCGGAATGGATGGCGCCAGAGAGGTGTCCACAATCTTGTACCCCTCTGCCCCGCCTCCGGCAAACTCTGCCGGGGTGACGGTCTCGAATTTGCCGCTGATCTTGTTCATCAGTATGTTCAGGGTGTGCCCGAAGGGATGGATGGCTGTGGAGAACGGCGGCGCGTAGGCGAGATCCATGTCCGCCAGGTCTTCTAAGGTACCCTTCAGCATAATACCCGTCACCGCGATGTCCACCACCTTGTCCACCGCTCCGCTGCCGATGACCTGCACACCCAGAAGACGAAGGGACTTTCTGTCCGCGATCATCTTGATGATAAATGACCCGGCGCCTGGGAAATAGTGGGCCTTGTCGTCTACCACGGCGATGACGCTGACCGGGTCAAAACCCTCTGCCCCTGCCTGTTCCTCTGTCAGTCCCGTCCTTCCCACGTTGAGGCCGGGCAGCCTGCACACGGCGGTTCCCAGCGCTCCCCGGTAACTCAGCCCGGAACCGGTTATATTCTGGGCGACGAGACGCCCGGCAATGTTGGCTGTAGAGCCCATAGGAGACCAGGCCGGCTTTCCGGTGACGGCGTTGTGCACCATGGCGCAGTCCCCTGCCGCGTAGATGTCCGGGATATTGGTCTTCCCCCGGGTGTCGGTGAGGATGGCTCCTTTAAACATATCGATTCCGCTGCCCTCCAGGAACGCGGTGTTGGGGCGGATGCCCGCGCTGAGTACCACCAGATCCGCCTTGTAGACGCGCTTGTCCGTAATCACCTTCTCCACGCGGCCGCTGCCCTCGATGCCTGTCACCTTAACTCCCGTCACCACCGGGATTCCGCTCTCCTGCAGCTTTCCTTCCACATAGTCTGCCATCTCCCTGTCAAAGCCGGGGAGAACCTGGGGCGCCATGTCAAGCACAAAGGGGCGGATGCCCTTCAGCTTCAGATTCTCGGCGATCTCAAGGCCTATGTAGCCTGCCCCCACCACCACAGCCTTCTTCACGCCCCCTGCGTCCACGGCGTCCCGAAGCCGGACAGCATCCTCCGGAGTCCTGACAAAAAAGACATTTTCCAGATCACACCCCTCGATGGGAGGCTTCACAGGACTCGCCCCCACGGCTATGACCAGCTTGTCGTAGTCGTAGATAATTTCCTCCCCGGTGCTCACGTCCACAGCCGTCACCCTTTTGGCCGCCGGGTCAACCTTCACGGCCTCCATCCCCGTCTTCACCGTCACGCCGGTGAGCTTCGCGTATTTCTCAGGCGTGTTCACAATAAGCTGTTCCCTGTCTTCAATCACATGTCCCACATAATAGGGAAGGCCGCAGCCAGCGTAGGAGATGTCTTTTCCCTTGTTGAGAACGATCACCTCGCTGCCCCGGTCTTCCCTCATCAGTTTCGCCGCGATCTTGGTCCCTGCGGCAACCCCTCCAAGCACCAATACTTTCATGCGCTGCCTCCTCCTTATTAAAAAAATTCTCATTCTTTGTAATTTCTATAATAACACTTGTCATTGGCCAGGTAAAATAGTAAAATTTAAAGTGTATTATAGGATTTTTCCTATATTTTACCATATTTGCAAAGATTAGGGAAGTGAAAATGGCAACACTGAAACAGTTGAAGACCTTTATCGCGGTCGCAGAATATAAGAAAATGAATGAGGCGGCCAAACGGCTCTGCATATCCCAGCCCACTGTGAGCCAGATTATCTCCGACCTGGAGGCAGAGTACCATGTCCAGCTCTTCGAGAGATCCTCCAGAAGCTTAAAGATCACTCCCGCAGGACTTTTGCTTTTGGACAATGCCAGGGAGATCGTGGCCATACACAACCATTTGGAGCAGGCCATGGAAAATATCCACTCACACCGTCCCCTGCGGGTCGGCGCCGCCCTCACTGTCGGCAATACCCTGATGGCCTCCCTGGTGGAACGGTTAAACCGGCAGTTTCCTGATATCGACGTGACCGTATCCGTGGACAACACAAAGATCATCGAGTACCAGATGATCCGCGACGAGCTGGACGTGGCGCTGGTGGAAGGCATCATCGTCCGCCAGGAGATTCTCACCGAGCCTGTCCTGGAAGACACCTTGTGCCTGATCTGCGGCAGAAAATATCATGCTCACCCACCATATCCCTTTCTCCACGAAATGGGAGTGCAGCACCCTCTGCGCCATTATCGACAGGGCGCGGCACGGCCTGCCGGACACCCTCATTCAGCAGTCAGCGGAGCCGATGGGAAAGCCGGCGGCCCTGATGACAAAGAACGACAAGGTC
>CAJTOT010000030.1 GCA_910577935.1 uncultured Hungatella sp.
CCAGATCCAGATCCTTTGCACACAAGTAGAGTATCTCCCTTATATGCATAACATCTTGGTGTTTTTGTCCATCTCGAAGCAATAGTAGCACCATCAACAATACAACTTGCTCCAGTCATGTATGGAATGCCTTCACCTTCCTCGTTGTAGTCAGATGGGGCAAAGTCTTGACCAGATTGTAGTGTTATTAGCTCACTCAGTTTACGTTTACTCCATTGAGTCGTGTTTGAGGCAGGTGATAATTCTTGAGAGAAAATCGCTCTGATAGCACCTCTTTTATACTTCTTGAGGGCTTCGACAATCTGACGTTGTTTCTCGATACGGCAATCCAATGTAATCAGAAAATCGGCTATTTTTCTCTGCTCATGAATGTCCTGTGGCAAATAATGTTTTGTCGCAAAAAACTCATCAGTCGGCACATTGAGAAGCCCATGATTTCTTGCTCCCTCTGCAGAAATCATGTATATCTCTCGATACCATTTTAAAGAATCAAAATACGCTTTAATGAAGTCTGTATCATACTTTTTTAACGCAAAACAGATGTAGAGAGTTGAAAGTGCGCCCATTGGATATAGATCCAGACGTTTAATCGAACCAAAATCAAAACCAACGGAATAACTTTTATTATATGCAAACTCACCGTTTTTAAGAAGATAATAGCCACGCATGTCCTTACTGGCAACTGTTTTATTGAAGTAGCTGATTTGATCAACAAGCCCATCTTTTGAAGAAATAGTCAGCGGAAGGGTTGTTTCGTTATCGGAATTTTTCCTAATTACTCGCTCCGAAAAGTCTGAAAGTTTCTCAACAATCCACTCCCCCTCAAACCCCGGAAACCGCAGCCTAGGCGCATCCTCCCTTTGACCGCTGATTGAGGATATATTCTCCATGATTATCTCCCCTCCACTTCAAACGGAAAGTCAAGCCCCAACTCATCAAAATATGGTTTCAGCTGGGCATCAATCGTCTTAATCTCGCTCTGCAATTTTCTTATCTCTGCAGCGACTTCATTCAAATCAATTTCTTCTTCCGGCTCAAAGGTGTCCACATACCGGGGAATATTCAGATTAAATCCATTTTCTTCAACTTCCTTCATAGTAGCAACATGAGCAAATTTGTCTACATCCATACGAGCCTCATATGCAGAGGCAATTTTGTCAATATCACTTTCCCGAAGAATATTCTGATTTTTTCCCGCTTCAAATTCTTTGGAAGCATCAATAAAAAGGATATTGTCCGAATTTCCATTTCTTTCCCTTTTAAGAACAAGTACACACACCGGAATACCAGTTCCAAAAAACAAATTTGCCGGAAGACCGATAACTGCATCTAAAACATTCATTTTCTGTATAAGATACTTGCGGATTACTTCTTCTGCCGCTCCGCGAAACAAGACACCATGGGGAAGCAGGACAACCGCACGTCCGTCTTCGTCCATATGATAAACCATATGTTGCACAAAAGCGAAATCCGCTTTGCTTTTCGGCGCCAGCTTACCATATTCATTAAAGCGCTCATCTTCCATAAATTTTGTGTCTGCTGACCAGTTTGCTGAATACGGCGGATTTGCCACCTGTACCCGAAATTTCATTTCTCCAAAATAATCGTGTTCCAATGTATTGCCATTATAAATATTAAAATTACGGTATGGAACACCCCGCAGAATCATATTCATGCGAGCAAGATTATATGTTGTCGATGTCAATTCCTGGCCATAATAATTGCGCACATTGGCATAGTTTTTTAAGCGAAGCAAAAGAGAACCTGAGCCACAGGTGGGATCGGCAGCATCCTTCACGTCTGTAAGTCCAAGACAGGCAAGGCGACACAGAAGTTCAGCCGGGCCTGATGGAGTGTAAAACTCACCTGCCTTTTTGCCAGCTGTCGCGGCAAACTGCCCGATCAGATACTCATAAGCATTCCCGAGTACATCAAGTTTGGTATCTTCTACACTGAAATTGATATCATCTATGGCGGCAATAATCTTAGCCATGACAGCACTTCTGTCTTTAACCGTATGTCCGAGTTTCGTAGAGTCCAGCTGCATATCAGAAAACAATCCGTCAAAATCCTCCTGAGATTCATTTCCTATAGTGGATTCCATCAGCGCATTAATTGCTTTCTGTAAAAATTCGATATCAAAAGAGTGGTTTTCAACCATTTTCACCATCTGACAAAAGAGGTAGTGCGGCTCGATCACATATCCAAGATCACGCAGCGCCTCTTCCACAACAGCGTCCTGATATTCTTCATCTGCCCATGCTCCTGCGTAAGCAATCCCATCATCCTTGAGAAGATTTTCCATATATTTTTCTGTCCTGTCAGACAGATAATAATAGAAAAGCATGCCTAAAATGTAATTTTTAAACTCATATGCCTCCATATTTCCCCTGAGCGCATTCGCCATCGTCCAAAGTTTGTTGCAGAGTTCTTTCTGATGGATTTGGATTGATTTATCCATTCTTTAGTCTCCTTATTCATATTTTTCTGAATGTTTCCTGATAAAATCAACAATGCAGTTTACAAGTGATTTCTTTTTCAGCAATGGCAAAGGTTTCTCAATCCGATCTCTTATATTGCCGACGTCCAAGGTTCCGGAAAATTCATATTCAGAAATAATTTCTGTCAGCATTTTCGAGTTTATATCTTCTCTGTCGGCAAAGGCAGCAATTTCCTTTCTCTTTTCCTCATTTTCGAAATCATTATATGCACTATCTATTTTATCTGTACTGTTAAGACCAACGACAACCTCATCGAGGAAGGCTTGTAATATTTCAACCTTGCGGAGAAGCTGAGGATTATCTGTTCTTGAAAGTTCTTCTTTGATTTGCTTGATATCATAATCTTTCTGCTCTGCATCCTCAAAGTGAATATTGCGAATTAAATTCATAATATAAGCCACATTAATGCGGTCACTTTCCATAAGTTCAATACAAAAATCCACATCATTCAGAACCGATACCACATTTCGGTCATTCATGATTTTTTTATAAAGTGCCTTATATTTACTCTTGTAATCCTCATGCTCCTGTTCTGACATTAGAAACTGGTCTTTGTCAAAACTAAACTCAACAAAAGTTTTCAGTGATTGCAGATACTTTGTCAATTCACGGAATGTCAGCACAAATATACGCTGTTCATTGTCATCCTGCATAGTATCAATTGCCTCCGGTGACGGGGCAATCTCTTTGAGCTTAATGACCATCTCATTAAACTTCTCAACAAAATATTCATAAGAAGGAACTAATGCGGCTTCTGGATGTCCTTTGGAAAATACTGTAAGAGCCTCATCTGTCTGCTTTTTTAAGTTTCGATAGCAAATTATGATGCCAAACGGCTTCGTTTCTTTTTCTACACGATTGGTACGGGAATAAGCCTGAAGCAAATCATGGTATTTTAAATCCTTGTCCACATAAAGAACCTGGAGAGGCTTACTGTCAAAGCCGGTGAGAAACATATTCACAACAAGCAAAATATCCAACGACTTTGTCTTTTTTCCCTTCACCCGATCCGATATATCCTTGTGATAGGCAGAAAATGTGTCAGTTGAAAAATTGGTATTATACATTTCATTGTAATTCTTGATGATACGTTCTAAAGCATCCCGGCTGTGTTCGTCTTTTCCCTCAGATTCTTCATTTTGTCCGAATGAAAAAATTCCACTGATATTCAGGTCATGCTTAATCTGCCCAAAAATATCATAATACTTAATCAACGCCTCAATAGAAGAAACCGCAAAAATTGCCGTGTATTGTCCATTACGGGTTTTTGATTTGTGATTCTGGACAATGTGATTTGCAATCAATGACATCCTTTCATCGTGAAGATATAATTCTCCCACATCAATGGCATCCGCAACTGTAGGATCAGCCCAGTCAAAATCGCCTTTTAGTGTATTAATATACTCAATGTGGAAACCAAGAACATTATTATCAAAAATTGCATCTTTAATAAGATAATTATGCAGACATTCTCCAAAAAGCATGTCTGTTGTCTGAGTGATTTTTCCCTCGGTTTTCCCATTTACTTCAAAACGCGGTGTGCCGGTAAAGCCAAAAAACTGGGCTCTTTGAAAATGCCTGACAATATCTTTGTGCATATCTCCAAACTGGGATCGGTGGCATTCATCCACTATGAATACTACTTTTTCATCCTTGTATATATTCATAATATCCATATATTGCGGACGCCTCACAGCATTGGACATTTTTTGTATTGTAGTAACAATAAGCTGTCGATTTTTATCTTGCATCTGTTTTACAAGAACATCTGTTCTGTCAGTGGTGTCAACCGCCCCTGCTTCAAATTTATTAAATTCTTCCGTTGTCTGGGAATCCAAATCTTTGCGGTCAACCAAAAAAATAACTTTTTTAATATTAGAGCCGGCCGCAAGGATTTGCGCCGTTTTAAAAGAAGTCAAAGTCTTTCCCGCGCCGGTAGTATGCCAGATATAGGCATTCCGATTTGTCAATGCTGCCTGACGTACAAGAGCTTCGACTGCATATACCTGATAAGGACGCATTACCATGAGATTTTTATCTGCGTCATTTAAAATCATATAGCGTGTAAACATTTTGATTATATGATCGCGGGCAAGAAAACTGAGAGAAAAATCTTTCAGGTTTGTAATTCGCACATTGTTAAAATCTGTCCAGAAAAACGCAAGGCTGTGCATCCACCCTCTATCAGAATTTGCAAAATATTTCGTATCTACACCGTTGGACACAACAAAAAGTTGTGTATAATGATATAAACCGGTAAAAGAATGTTTTTTATATCTGCCCATAATCTGGTTTACAGCTTCTCGGATATCAATCCCTCTACGTTTCAATTCCACGTGGATGAGCGGAAGCCCATTCACAAGAATAAGGACATCATAGCGGTTTATATATCTGCCTGCCATAGTTGTCTGATGCGTCACCTGGAAAATATTTTTCATATAATCAGAATCAAATAATGATAGATAAACTTTCGTTCCGTCCTCACGTTCCAGAATAAATTTATCTCTTAAAATTTTGGCGCTCTGAAAGACGGACTTCCCAAACATATGATTAAATATCCTCTCCCACTCCTTGCCTGTCAGCGGAGAACTCAGCTTTGCCTTATTAAATTTTTCGAATTGTATTTTAAAATTTTCAATCAGCCTACCATAATCTGGTATCTGAACAGATGTATACCCCTGCTTATTTAATTGCTCAATAAACTGCATTTCAAGCTCTGCTTCACTTTGGTATGCCATATCTTTATCTCCGGTTCGCCGCTAATCAAAGTATTCTATATCCGTCTTCACTCCCCCATCCCAGCCAGATCCTGCCCCTTCAAAGCCCTCTCCAACAGCTCCGGCAGCTTCTGGGGATTGCAGGCGAAACAGGGAATCCCCATCCTCGCCACCTTCTCCGCCATCTGGGCGTCATAGTACGGGGTTCCGCCGTCGGCGATAGCCAGCAGGCACACCACCGTGACCCCGCTCTCCTTCAGCTCTCCCAGCCTCCTGGCGAGAGCCGCCCTGTTTCCGCCCTCCATAAGGTCGCTGACCAGGAAAAACAGGGTCTTCTTTGGATTCTCCACAAACCGGCTGCAGTAGGCCACGGATTTGTCGATGTCCGTGCCTCCGCCCAGCTGGAAGCCGAACAGCAGATCCACCGGGTCATCGCATTTTTCTGTCAGATCCACCACCTGGGTGTCAAAGGCCACAATCCTGGTCTTCACCGACGCCATGCTGGCCAGGATACAGCTTATAATGGATGAGTAGATCACCGACTCCCCCATGGAGCCGCTCTGGTCCACATCCAGGATAATGGTGTACTTGTTTGCCGCCGTGGTGGAGGTGCGGTCGAAGAAATAGTAGTGCTCCGGAATAATTTTCTTTAACTCCGGCCTGTAGTTTTTGATCCCACGGCGTATGGTGGTGGGAAAATCAAGGGCAGAGGCAGAGGGGATGGGCGAGTGCTGCCGCTTGTTCACCGCCGCGGTCACCGCTCTCCTTATGTCGCTCTCCAGCAGCTTGTTGATCTCCTCCACGATCTTCTTCATAAACTCCCGGACGCTCTCCTTGCTCCGCTTTGGAACCTGGTCCTTCAGCATCAGGATGGTGGTGGCCAGATTCATGTCCGGCTCCAGATTCTCCAGAAGCTCCGGCTCAAAGATCAGCTGCTTTAATCCGCACCTCTCCATGGCGTCCGCCTGGACGATCTTCACCAGATCCTTGTCAAACAGCGTCCGCACATCCCCCAGCCACCTGGTAATCTGAGGGTTGGAGGGTCCGCGGCCCGCTCCTCTCCCCCCTGGGCCGAAGCCTCCCTGGGCGGTGTTGTTGTAGATACATGCCAGGGCCTGGTCCATGAGCCATTGCTCCTTGGAAAGCTCTAACCCCTGCCCTCCGTTCATATTGCCGAACCCGTCGTCGCTCTCCTGTCCCAGGATCAGCCGCCAGCGGGTCATCCGCTCCTTTAATCTATCGTCCATTCTATTGTCAGATGTCTCCAAAATCAAAGTCCTCCAGTCCTTCCAGCATCTCCATGGCCTCTTCGTCCAGCGTCCCGCCCAGCGCCTCGCTCACCTGCTCCGGATTCACCTGCCAGATTTCTCCCAGATTCTCCGCGATCTGATTTTTTTCCAGAGATGAAAAATCCGCAAAGGCGCGCCTGAGAAACAAAAGGGCTCTCTTAAATTCTTCCTCGTCCAGGGTGTCCAGATATCCGCTTAATTTCTCCCACAGGGTGAGCCGGGCGATGAGAGCGTAATGATTTCTGGAAGAGAGGCCCGCAAACCATCCGGCCCCCAGTTCCGCGGGAATTCCTCTTGACAGGCGCCTCTCCACTTCCCGGCCCAGCTCCTGGCTGTCCATAATCCCCTGTTCCAGGAGGATAGACGCCGCCAGTCCTGAAAGGCGGGTGTTTAAATCGTCTCTGGCAGCGATCTGGGCGAGAACCCCTGTAAATCTGTCCCTGTCCAGAAAGTCGTGGGCCACGCTGACCGCCGCGAGGCGGCCTATGGCCGGGGCAAGCCTTCCCGCCGCCTGGTCGTCACAGGCGCACTCTCCCGGCAGAATGAGGCACGCCCGAAGAAACAGCTGGGAGAGGATGGGGAGCAGAGGAGTCCTGTCAAGCCGGCGGATATCCCCGTAGAGGATCACCACGGACAGGCTTTCCGCCGTGTCCGCCAGCTCCGGCACCGTGGCGGCCTCCACCGCCATGGCCTGCAGCATCTCAAGGGCAGATGTGACCATCACCGGCATGCCGCAGTAGAAAGCCTCCTCCACGACGGCGGCGATCTGGGAAATCCCCTGGCAGTCCTCCATCTGGCTCTTGAGTTCAAAAGCCGCCGCCTGCTCCACCGTGTCCCCCTTAAGCACCGCCTCGACAATCTGTATCTCCGCCTCGGGAGTCCATCTCAGATTCCACAGCTCCGCCCAGGTGGCATTGTCCTGTCTCACCTCCTGTATGGCGGCAAACTGGATTTTCAGCACTCTCAACCTGTGGAGGAAAAAGGACCTCTCTAAGTCCAGAAACGCCGCCTTCTTCGTCTTCACCCGCAGCTTCTCCCTCAAATCAAGGGACAACTCGGCGCCTGTGACAGACTTATATTTTTCCAGCTTCAGCTCTTTTAATTTCAGATAAAAATCACTCTGGATGGAAGTCCGGCTCACCCCCTGGGGAAGGCTTCCTATCTTTGTCCCGATCTCCGTGTCCGCCGCGGCAAGAGCTATCTCCGAGAAAGCGCCGTGTCCCATACAGGTCACCGCCCCGTCTCTCAGATCTTTTAAGGCCGGAATCCGGCTGTCGTGAAGTGCCGCCAGGGCCGAGGACAGCCTGGCAGCCTCGATGACCTCCGCCGACGAGACCAGGCCCCCGTGCTCTCTCTGGAAAGCCGCAAGACCCGTAAGGTATCGCCTGGCGCCGTAGTCCGGCTCCTTCCTTAAGAACCCATGCCAAAGATACTCATAGTAGGCCGGTGCATGGTTTCCCGCCCCGTAGCCGGAGCGCTCCGACAGCCGGTAGTAGGAATAGGGCATAAGGGTCTTCATGGACTCCAGCCGGGGCAGCGCCTTCATCTCCTTGTCTGTCATGGCCGGAAGGTCTCCCAGAATCCCTTCCACATGGTAGGCGCCTGTGACCACCGCGATGTCCTCCGGAGCCAGCCCTTCCTTCACGGCGTCCCGGATCTGCCTTCTCATGTATGCCTCTCTCACCAGGTTCTCTTCATAGCCGCCCCTGCCTGCGGACTCCAGCAGCCTCAGGGACCGCCCGAATTCCTTCGCCCCCTTCTCGTATGCCGAAAAATCTTCCGCCTGCTCCATGGTCCTCTCCCAGAAAGTCTCATGGTCCTTGTCCAGGGAACACTCATCCAGGGCGCGGTACACGTCGAATTCCTCCGTCGGCTTTCCGCCCGCTTCCTCCGCCGCCCTTATCCCCAGAAACACGTCTGAGGGGAGGTCGCAGAACCGGCACGGGCACCCGTGTTCCCTGGCCCACAAAAGAGCCTGATACTCCGGTGAGTACTCCGCGAAGGGGTACAGAAGCGTCCTGATGGGAAGCTCCTTGGTGTAAGCCATCACCGCCACCGGGGGCTGCACCTGTTCATCCCCCAGATCCTCCAGCAGTTTAGTAAAATCCGACGGCCCCTCGATGAGCACCAGACGGGGGCTGGCCTGGTCCAGAAACTGCCTGACATAATAAGCTCCCGCGGGAGACAGGTGGCGGATTCCAAATACAAAAGGCCCTCTCTCCATCAATGGTTCAGCTCCTTGCACTCTTTGTAGAGGGAGAGCCACCTGGAACCCCGCTTTTTCATGATATTCTCCAGGTATTCCTCCCACACCTTCTGGTCCTTCTCGTCCTCCTTCACCACGGCGCCCTGAAGACCCGCGGCCAGGTCGCAGTCTGTGATGTCCCCGCTGCCGAAGCTCCCCGCCAGAGCCATGCTGTTGGCGAGAAGAGAGATGGCCTCCGCCGTGGACAGCACGCCTGTGGTGGTTTTTAACTTCTGCCTGCCGTCCAGCGTGGCTCCTGCCCTCAGCTCCCGGAAAATGGTGCACACCTTCTCCACCACCTCCTCTTCGGGAAGCCTGGCGTTAAGGTCCAGACTTTCCGACAGCTGGGCGATCCTGGTCTTCACAATCTCCATCTCCGCCTCCAGGCTCTCGGGCGCAGGCAGCACCACAATATTAAACCGGCGCTTTAAGGCCGCAGACATCTCGTTGACGCCCTTGTCCCTGGTGTTGGCCGTGGCGATGACGGAAAAGCCCTTTTTCGCCGGAACTTCGATTCCCAGCTCCGGCACGGAGATTCTCTTCTCCGACAATATGGAGATCAGAGCGTCCTGAACCTCGGAGGCACACCTGGAGATCTCCTCCACCCTGGCGATGGCCCCCTCCTCCATGGCGCGGTATATGGGACTTGGAATCATGGCCTCCCTGGAGGGGCCGCTGGCGATGAGCATGGCATAATTCCAGGAATATTTGATCTGCTCCTCCGTGGTGCCCGCCGTCCCCTGGATCACCCTTGTGGAATTGCCGTTGATGGCGGCCGTCAGATGTTCCGACAGCCAGGACTTCGCCGTCCCCGGCTCCCCGATGAGCAGAAGCGCCCGGTCGGTCACCAGAGTTGATATGGCGATCTCCACCAGCCGCTCATGTCCTATGTATTTGGGAGTGATCTCCACACCGCCGCAGCTGCCGCCGCATATGTAGGTGAGCACGGATTTCGGCGACATGCGCCAGCCTGTGGGCACCGGATATTTCTCGTTGGCGATCAGCGCGTCGATTTCTTTCTGAAACAGCTGCTCCGCTGGCAGCCTCTGAACTTTGTTATTGCTCATGGCATCCTCCATTTTCCCATCTCTTATCTTCTTAATCGCAAATCCTCATTACAAATCCTCCGGCGAAATTCCGCTTCTCAGCTTATCCCGCCACATCTCCAGGACTCCCACTCCTATCTTGGCCTTCTTGCCATAGCTCTTGATCAGGCTGTCCAGCTCTTCTGCCAGCGCCTCGCTGCCCATGGGAAGCTCTGACAGAAGCTGCAGGATCTCATAGGTGGCGATGTGGTCGTTCTTCTTCCCTGTAAGGGACAAAAGCCCCTTGTAATCCTTCCAGCCGCATTTCTTAAGCATGATCACGTCTGCCGCCACGGTTCCCCTGACTCTGGCTCCCTGATAAAAATATTTCCCGTAGGCCGCCTTCAGCTCTTCCGCGTCGGGCCGGAAAAGTCCTGCCATCATGGCGTCATAGCCGTTGTCAAAACCGTTGCGCACCATTTTCCTGAACCGGGAGTCAAACCGGTCCTTTGAATTCAGCAGAAGGGAATACCACCGGGGATCGATTCCGGCTTCAAGCCTGGAAACCACAGTCTGGAATCTGACAGGCGACTCCCAGGCTTCCCGGTACACCACATAGCCGCCTTCCTTCTCCTCGTACCGCACCCGCATGAAGACCTCGTAAATCCCCATAGGGTCCTTCTTTCTCCCGCCCATGGACTTTGCGGCGTCTAAAAGGTTCCCCGTCTCCAGATAGGGGCTGAACCGGTCATAGACCTCCTCCCGGCTCTTTGTCAGCAGATCGATCCAGAACACGGACTGAAGAAAATCGTCCCCGTAATCCCGGTACAGTTCTTCCGCCGTCCGGCACAAGTCCTCAGGCTGTTCTTCCGCAAGAGCGCTCCAAAGATTCTCCGCCGTCTCCCTGGGTATTATCCGGTATACCCGCCTGTAGCAGGCGCACATGCGGGGAGAACACTTCACCTGGGCTCCTCTCCACAGATCATACAGCCTCTGCCGGTCCTCATTTTTCAGCTGCTTCAACGTGAGCCCCGAGGCTTCGAAGACATCCAGCCACTGCTCCAGATGCAGGGCCATCAGATCCGATGCCCAGGTGGTTCTGGAATTTTGCAGATAATTAATGGCTTTTGCCGGATTCTTATCCATCTGCTTTTTCCAGAAATCTACCGCCCCTTCTCCGTTCATGTGGGCCAGGGAGGTGAGAGCCGCCTCCTTCACCTTTCCCTTCTCCGACTTCACCAGATCCAGAAGCAGTTTTTCGTTGTCCTGCCGGTGTCTCAGAGCGTGGACAAGAGCCTCCTTCACCTCTTTTGAAGCCTTCGGAAGCATTTCCGCATAGAAATCGTTTTCATCTCCCCCGGATATGGATGATATAAGCTCCACTCTCCTGGCCATGTCCCGCTTCCCCTCCGGGTCAAATCCCAGCTTCAGCAAAGGGTTAATCTTCGGTCCTTCCTCTTTAAGCCACCCTGCCGCCATGTCCGCTAAGTCCGCGTAGCTGTCCCCCAGAGCCTTCACCATGAGATTCTTGACCCTGAAGTCGGCAAAAATCTCCGGATTCTTCTCATGGGTATCCCTAAGCACCGCGTACCTTCCGCTTCCCGTTCCCCGAAACGCCTCCAGAACCGGGGCCATCTGGCTGTAGGGGACATTGACATGGATGCCCTCCGCCCCCTCCCGCCTGGGAATCTCTTTCCACTCACCCTCCTTCAGAAGGCCTCCCTGGGTGCACAAAACCGCGTCCAGAAGAGACAAGGTGTCCAAAACCGCCTCCGCCCTGTTCTCACAGTCCGGGGCTATGGTTTTTTCCGCCATCTGGCAGATTCTGGCGAACACCGGGGAAGCCTTGGACAGGGGCGCCATCTGTTCCACGGCTTTTTTCAGGCGGAAATCCTCCTGAATCAGGCTTGTTCCCGCCACCGCCGCCGTCTTTAACCGCTCCCGCAGCTCATATACAACACTTAAATTCATCACTCACACCTCCAAACTCACCGCGTCTGTATCAATACAACAGCCGGAAGATTCCGTCCTCTTTTATGATGCTCAAGGGGTAGATGCCCATCTGCCGGTTCCCGGCGTCATAGTAGGCAAGCCCGAACAGAACACCTTCCCTGTACAGAGAGTGAGCGGGAAGCATAGGCAGCGTGGACACTGTGTCTTCCCAGCCTTTAAGGCTGCCCAGCCTGATCCGGTTTCCCCCGTGGTCCTTCATGGCGCAGACCATTTTCCCGGTCCCGCCTTCCTCCCCTTCTGTCTCCGCCATCCCTAGCTCCTGATAGGATATCATCACCGGGCAATACTCCTGGGACAATGTATTTTTCAGCTGGTTTTTAACATCTTTCATGGCAGAGGGAATATCTTTGCAGGCCTTCTCCATAAGGTCTTTGCAGACCTGCGCCGGTATATCCTCGTAGGCCGCGGACTCCCAGCGCACTCTCGGGTTGGCGCTTCCCGGATAATAGCTCAGGACAGAAGGCCTCACAAGTCCAAAACAGGAGTCCTCCTGCTTCACGTATTTCAGGGCTTTCACCGGGCGGTAGTTGCTGGTGTGGACAAGCTGGCCTGTGTCTGCGTCTGCCCAGAAGCCCTGGTCTATGTACTCTTTTCTCGCCTTGTCAAAGACAACCTGGAAAGACAGCTGTACCAGGCGGGCCCCCTCTTTCTTAAGCCCAAGCCCGTTTAACTGCTCCAGCTTCCAGACTCCCCCCAGCTCCTCGTAGAGCTCGTCGTCATCTGCCTCGGGGCTGTCCTTCTCCAGCTTCTCCCTGAGATACACCTCCGCCTTCTTCTCCAGAGCCCTCAGCTTCTTCAAAATCTCCACCGCCTGGTCATAGTGGCGCGGGTCCTGGTCCTTCTGACACGCCTCCATCTCCAGAATCAGACGGTTTAAGTACACAAGAGGCCCTGGCAGATAGTAATCTCCCAGCTGCTTTGCCAGATCCCGGTAAGTCTTTAAGGACACGCTGCCCATGGCCGCCAGACCGCCGCTCACCAGCCCCTCTGTCAGCTGCCGCAGAAGCCCTAAGCCCTCCAGCTGCTTCTTAATCTTCTTCGTCTTGGCCGCCCTGGAAGCCCTTGCGCTTTTCTCCGAGGCAGGCTTCTTCTCCCCCGACTGCTTTTTGGCCGCCCTGGCCTCCTTCTTCTCCCTTTTGGCCAGGATGTCCTCCGGTATCTCCGTCACGGCAAACTCTTTCCCTGCCGCCATCTCATAGAGCAGCGCCAGGCTGTGCTTGCAGGGAAACTGGCGGCTGGGGCAGCTGCACCGGAACACCGGGTGCTCCTCGTCTATATAGTCCGCGGACACGACATAATTGTTCTTTCCGCTGCCCTTGCACTCTCCCATGTAAAAGCTGTCGT
Organism: uncultured Hungatella sp.; assembly: GCA_910577935.1. GTDB lineage: Bacteria > Bacillota > Clostridia > Lachnospirales > Lachnospiraceae > UBA3402. The sequence continues at coordinate 13,135 of CAJTOT010000030.1, forward strand.
CCTCTGACCGCTTCCGGGACACAAATCCTCCCCCCGAGGATATCTTTCTGGCGTTGCCGGCCGCGTTGGCATTTGGAGCCAGCGCAGTGATCTCCTGTTCCTTTACCGTTCTCATAACCCCTCCTGTCTGCCGGTAAAACGGCTGTCTCTATGCTCCTTATCATACCACTGTTCCAGGAAAAGAACTACCTGAATTTTTTCGTGGTCTTGTTCAGAAATCTGTCATATGCCTGGGCCTGAATCTCATGTTCCCCCAGAACCAGTCCGGGCACGGTAAGACAGATAGTTCCCTCCTCTCCCTCTTCTGCCACAGGCTGGGACCACTGAAATTGTCCGTCCACATAGATCTCCACTTTTCTCGTCCCCGCCCCCGCCTGGTACTGAAGAAAAAGCCGGTTCCCCTCTGTCCTCACGGACCCGGAAAGCTCCGGCCCGTCTTCTGTCTGGGCGGGGACTCCTCCCAGCTTTTCTTTATAGATGGAAAACGGCTTTCTCACCTGGTCCGCGAAGACACCCTTTACCCGGATATCCTCCGTCTTCCCCAGCCCGTCTCTCTCCCTGAACAGATTCAGATACCCTACGCTTTCCGGGTCCCAGCCCATAACCAGACAGCACACCGTGTCCACCGCCACCGGGTCTTTTCCCGCGAGCACCAGCCCCATGTTCATCTTGTCCGTCTCTCTCCGCTCCGATGACATGGGCACGGGACCGCTCTGAAAGCCCTGAAGCCCGTCCACGATCACATAGTCCACAGGCTTTGCCTTGTAGTAATCATAGATCCACTTGTCCAGCTCCCCGTCTGTGATCTTGTGGGAAACCATCTTCTGCTTGCTGGGCGTGTCCGGCCCCATGCCGTAGAGATTCCCGGGAGGCGTCCCGATGCTGACGTTCTTGATCCCCGCCGTGACCACCACCCCGGAGGAGGTTTTCAGGGTGGGGATGCTGATCACCACATCCGCCTCATAGAGGATTCTGTTAAAATAGTAAGTCTTGTGGAGCAGGCCGTCAGGCAGATCCACCTTCACCACCTCCCCGGCGTCAAAATCCTGCCAGGCCCCGCAGTCCTCCTCCAGACAGATAAATCCATCCACTCCCTCCATGTACTCGTCCGTGTACTTAAAATACTCCATCACATCTCTGGTCGGCCCCGTGGCGGAGCCTTCCATGATGTACACCCTGCCGTCCGGGTTCAGTTCCCTCACCATCTTCAGGACTGCCTTCATCACCCGCCAGTCCGTGGTGACTCCGTTGACCTCCCGGTCCAGCTTCTCCCCTGTGGAATCCACGATCATCTGCACCAGGTTGGGCTTCAGAACAACCGTCTGCCCGTTTTTTACAACCGTTTCCAGGTCAAAGGCCGCCTCCCTGACCATAGCCTCGATCTCCTCCTCCGTGATTCGGGAAGCCTCCCTCTCCCCGGACCTGGCGATGGCCACCGTGGAGCCCCCAAAAGGAGCTTCCTTTATAAAATTCTGTCCCATAATCACGCCGGCCAGGGCTTCGGCGCTCACCTGGAACCGGGGCTGTCTGCCCTCCGGCTGCTCCCCGGCCGTCTCCACATCTGACCGTTCCTGGGCCTCCGGGCCGTCCGGCTCCTCCCCGGCCGTCTCCGTGTCCGGCTCCATGTCCGGCCGCTCCGGGGCCTCCAGGCCGTCCGGGGCCTCCCCCGGATTCTCCTCCACCTGGGCAGTCAGGCTTTCCGCATCGTCCAAAAGGGCCTGCTGGCGCTGGCATCCGTTCAGCAGCGCCATAGGCACGGCCAGATAAATCCACATTTTTTTCACTGTATCTACCCTCTTTTTCAGAACCTTATATTTTCAATTTCCCGGCATCCATTATACTACTTACCACACCCCCTGACAATTATTTTCAGAGGGCGGGTCACGTTTTCACTTTCCATTTTTCCTGTTTTTTACTTCATTAGTATAAATGAATTTTGGAAAAAATATGATAAACTGATTTGGAATATCATTTTCCCGGATACAAAAGGAGAGATTCAAATATGGCTGTTATTTTCAATGAAAACGCAAAGACTTTTACCCTTCACACAAAAAACACCTCTTATCAGATGAAGATCGGCAATCTGGACTATCTGCTTCACCTCTATTACGGTCCCTCCCTGCCGGACTCTGATTTAAGTTATCAGATCATGCAGTATGACCGGGGCTTTTCCGGCAATCCCTACGAGTCCCGGAACGTCCGCACCTTTTCCTTAGACGCCCAGCCCCAGGAATTCTCCACCCAGCAGCAGGGGGACTTCCGGACCGCCAGCATCGAGGTGGTAAACGGCGACGGCAGCTATTCTTATCACGGAAAGACAAAGGGATACCGGGTTTCCAAAGGCAAATACAAGCTGGACACTCTGCCTTGTGTGTTTGCCGGTGAGCAGGACACCGCGGACACCCTGGAGGTGACGCTCCTTGATGAGGTGAGCAAGGTTCAGGTGACGCTGCTCTACGGCGTGTTTGAGGAGGCGGACATCATCACAAGGGCCGTGAAGGTGACGAATAAAGGGGACAGGCCCATTCACTTACATAAAATCATGTCCGTCTGCCTGGACTTCCTAAACGGGGCCGGGTTCGACTTAGTGAGCCTTCCCGGGCGCTACGGCCAGGAACGCCAGGTAGAACGGCAGCATATGACCCACCATATCCACAACATCGGCAGCGTCCGGGGCTCTTCCAGCCACCAGCAGAATCCTTTTGTCATTCTCTGTGACCGGGAAGCCACGGAAGACTACGGCAGATGTTACGGATTTTCCCTCATGTACAGCGGAAACTTCCTGGCCGAGGCAGAACTGGACCAGTACGACCAGCTGCGCCTTGTCATGGGAATCAATCCCAAGCAGTTTTTCTATGAGCTGGCGCCTGGAGAGACCTTTGAGGGCCCGGAGGTGGTCATGGCCTTCACCGCCCGCGGGTTTACAGGCTTAAGCCATCTCTACCATGATTTTTACCGGACAAACCTGTGCCGCAGCAAATTTGTCCAGGATGTGGAGCGGCCGGTTCTCATCAACAGCTGGGAGGCAGCCTTCATGAATTTTGACGACGTGAAGCTGGTGGAGATCGCCAGGGCGGCCAGGAACATGGGCGTGGACCTGCTGGTCATGGACGACGGGTGGTTTGGCAAGAGGGACGACGACAACAGCGGCTTGGGGGACTGGTACGTCAACGAGAACAAGATCAAGTGCGGCCTCCACAAGCTGGTGGAGCAGATCAACGACCTGGACATGAAATTCGGCATCTGGTTCGAGCCGGAAATGGTGTCTGAGGACAGCGACCTCTACCGCGCCCACCCAGAATGGGCCATGGAGATTCCAGGAAGGCCAGGAGTCCGCAGCCGGAACCAGCTGGCTCTGGACATGAGCCGGAGAGATGTCCAGGACTATCTCATTGAGAAGATCAACGCCATCCTGGACGACGCCAACATCTACTATGTAAAGTGGGACATCAACCGCTCCCTGGCAGATATCTGGTCCAACCAGCTGCCCGCCGAGAGGCAGGGAGAAGTCTGCCACCGCTACATCCTGGGCCTGTACCGGGTGATGGACGAGATCATCCTGACTCACCCGGACATTTTGTTCGAGGGGTGCAGCGGCGGCGGCGGACGCTTCGACCCTGCCATGCTCTCCTACTACCCCCAGTACTGGGTCAGCGACAACAACAATCCCATTGACCGGTTAAAGCTCCACTACGGCACCTCCTTCGTGTACCCCACCTGCGTCATGGGAGCCCACATCTCCGACAGCGGCAGATTCGTTCCCCTGGAGACAAAGGCCGTGGTGGCCATGTGCGGCACCTTCGGCTATGAGCTGGACGCCACTCGTCTCTCCAAAAAAGAGCAGAAACTCTGCAAAAAACTCAGCGATCTGTTCCGCAAATATTATCATATCACCTTTAAGGGGGACTATTACCGCCTCACCAACCCCTTTGAGCCGGGAAATATGACCGCATGGCAGCATGTGACCAAGGACAAACGGGAATCCCTTCTGAGCGTGGTGGTGACCAACCTGACCTGCAACGGCCCCCAGGAGTATATCAGGGCCAAAGGCCTGGAACCGGGCGCCATGTATTCTGTCAACGGGAGCAGGGAGACCCGGTCCGGGGCCGCTCTTATGAACGCCGGAATTCCCATTAACCGGGAAGTGCCGGAATATTCCGCCTTCCAGTTTCATCTTGTTCAGGCAGATTGACCGCCTCTCACCGGGGCGTCCCTGTAAAACAAAAAGCTGTCCTGAAACAGTTGTCTATTCATTCCGACAACATGTTTCAGGACAGCCCCGTCTCAATCACAGTCAATCATAGATACTTTCCACGTCCCAGTCTGTTATAGTTCCGGTGGCCTGGTCAATCTCAAACTCATATTCCAGACCGCCGCACAAAAACTCCCCTTCATAGACCACGCGGCCGTCGTCATAGTCTTTTTTCAGCTTTTTCCAGGTCACGTCGGAAGCCTTAACCCCCGCCTTCTTCAGGGCAGCCTCCTTGGCCCCCTCCATATCGGATATCCCGGCTGTCTTGTCTTCCTCAGCAGCAGCAGAGGAAACCCCGGCATTCTCCGCTGCCAGCAGGCAGTCCCAGCCGTCATACTCCCAGCTGATCACGGCTCCGTCTGCCCCGTTGAATTCGTACTTGTATTTTTTATAGTCGGCAGTGCGCAGTTCTGTCTCGTACACCAGTCTCCCGTCCTCATATTCCTTCTCTGTTTTCAGGAATTTGACATCCTCCTCTTTTTGGCCTGCCTGCTCTAAAGCCAGTTCCTTCACCTTCTCCGCGGAGACAGAAGTTTTCCCGTCCCAGGACCCGGTGCCCGAAGACACTGTCTCAAAATCAATGCTCATTATGGTGCCGTCGTCTGCAAGAATCTCATAGTTATACTTTCTGTAGTCCTTTGTCAGAAATTTCACCTCGTAAATGGTCCGGTCATGTTCAATATCCGTCTCCAGCTTTAAAAAAGTCACCTCGTCCGCTTTCTCTCCCGCATGTTCCAGAGCGATGGTCCTGGCTTTCTCCTCGGTGATCTGGGCCGCAGATACATTCATTGCCGCAGACACAGCCAGCACTCCCGCAGCCAGCCCCACTTTCGATATAGTGATCATTTTTTTCATTTTCTTCTCCTTTCCAAACCGGCGCACACGCCTCAGACGACAGGCATGTAAACCGGCTGTTGCCTCTACATGCTTTATATCGGCATTTTCCCTCCAATCATTAAACAACGGATTGTAAAAAACGGGAAAAAATGCTATGATAAGCAGGGAAAAAATTCATTTTATGGAGAGAGTTATGAAAAGGATTAAACGTATCTGGCTTCCGGTCTTTTTGGCGGCTTCGTGCCTGTCCGGATGCCAAAAAAACACAGGAGAGCCTGCCGCCCTTTTGCAGCCTTCCGACTCCCGGACCGTGGAGCTTACTGTCTGGGGCGCCGCGGAGGACGAAGAACTGCTCCGCCAGATCTTTGACGGATTTCAGGCGGAATACGGCGGGGAGGCGAGATTTGTCATCACTTACGCGCCCCAGAGCGAGAGCAGCTGCACCGACGCCCTCATGGCGGATCTGGAAGGGGGAGCGGACGTGTTCGCGTTCGCGGACGACCAGCTGAACACTCTGGTGGCGGCCGGTGCTCTGGAGCCGGTGGAGAACGCGGACACGGTCAGAGAAGAGAATCTTCCCGAGGCCGTCCTCGCGGCATCGGTGAGCAACACCATATACGCTCTGCCCCTGACGGCGGATAACGGATATTTTCTCTATTATAATAAACAGTATTTCGGGGAGAAGGACATCGAGTCCTGGGACAAGATGCTGGACATTGCCGCAGAGCACGGCAAAAAAGTTTCCATGGAATGGTCCTCCGGGTGGTATGTGTACTCCTTCTTCGGCAACACCGGCCTGACCCTGGGACTCAACGACGACGGGATCACCAACTACTGCACCTGGAACGCTTCCAACGGAGACATCAAGGGAACCGACGTAGCCAGAGCCATGACGAACATGGCCGGACATCCAGGCTTTGTCAGCGCCGACGACGCCGGATTCCTCAAGGGGGTTCAGGACGGCTCCATCATCGCGGGAGTCAACGGCGTGTGGAACGCCATGGCCGTGGAGGAAGCCTGGGGCCGCAATTACGGCGCGGCAAAGCTCCCCTCCTACACTTGCGCAGGGCAGGAGATCCCCATGGCCTCTTTCTCCGGCTACAAGCTCATCGGGGTCAACGCCTATTCTGAGGAGCCGGAGTGGGCGGCAAAGCTGGCCCGGTGGATCGCCTGTGAAAAGAACCAGGAGCTGCGCTTTCTTCTCCGGGGCCAGGGGCCTTCCAACATCAAGGCGGCAGCCTCCGATGAGGTGCAGAGCGCCCCTGCCATCGCCGCTCTCTTAGAGCAGTCCGAGTATTCCCGCCTCCAGCGGGTCGGCGGCAATTTCTGGGACCCGGTGGCCAAGTTCACCGCCAACCTCCTGGCCGGCAACCCCTCCGGGGACAGCCTTCAGCAGCAGCTTGACACCATGGTCGAGGGAATCGTCGCCCCATAGTCAAAATTGAGATCCTAAAGGAGCACCAGTTATCATGAAAGATATCAGTTTAAAACACCGCCTGATTATCCCCATCGCGCTTCTGGGGATCGTGGCGCTTTTATCCAATATTGTATCGATTATCAATATCCACAACGTGAACGCCAGCGCCTCCAGAATCGCCGACGACTACATGGACGGCAGCAGCCGTCTGGCCGAGATCTGCCAGTCCTCCATGAATATCCACAAGATGGCCCTGAGCCATATCGTGGCCACGGACTATAACACCATGATTGCCCTGGTTCAGCAGATCAAGGAGGAGGAGGCCCTCCTGGACCACATGCTCCGGGAATACGAGCCGTATGTAATTCCCGCAGACCAGGGGATGTATGAATCGCTTCTGTCAGATTACGCTTCCTTCAAACACGCCCTCGTCCATCTGGTCTGCGCCAGCGCCAGCCACAAGACTCAGGAAGCCTACGCCCTAGCCAACGGGGATGTGGCTTCCTGCGCCGGCGCCATGGAGTCGGATATCGACGCCCTCAACGCCTCTATCCGGGAACAGACCGCCGCGGCAAGAGACCATCTGTCCGTCGTCTACATCATATCCCTGGTGGCGGGGGCCGGAGCGGCGGCGGCGTGCGTCTTTCTGGTGTTTGCGGATCTAAGGCTGATCAACAACTATGTGGTGACTCCCATCAAAAGCATCCTGAAAACCATACAGGAAAGCTCCGGGCGCATCAGCCAGATGACCGGCGAGGTTCTGAAGAGGACCAGGACCTCCAAGGGCAGCGCCGCCGGCCTCTCCTCCCTGGCGGAGCAGCTCTCTGCCACCTTCCAGGAGGTGGCGGGCAACGTGGCCGTCATCAATGACAACGCGGAAAACGTGAGACAGGATGTCCTCAATATAACCGAAGAATGCGGCGCCATCACCTCCTACACCGCCCAGATGAACAGCCGCGCCGACGCCATGCAGCAGTCCGCCCAGAACAGCGTGAATGTCACCGGCGCCAAGGCGGAGGAGATCTTAAACTCCCTCAATGAAGCCATTGAAAAAAGCAAAAGCGTGGATCAGATTAAGACCTTGACCAGCGATATTCTCACCATCTCCCAGCAGACCAGGCTGATCGCCCTCAACGCCTCCGTGGAGGCCGCCAACGCGGGACAGGCCGGCAAGGGATTTGCCGTGGTGGCCAGGGAGGTGCGGGACTTAGCCCACTCCAGCCAGGAGACAGCCAACCGCATCCAGGCCATCAACGACGTGGTCACGGCCGCCGTGTACAATCTCTCCGACAACGCCCAGCACCTTGTGGACTATATGAGCCAGTCTGTCCTCACGGAGTTCCAGGCCTTTGTCCGGTCCGGCAGCCAGTATAAAGAGGACGCCGCCTACATCCGCCGGGTCATGGACGGTTTTTATGAGAGGACGGAGCGGCTGAAGAACTCCATGTCCGGCATCGCCGACTCCATCGGCACCATCACAAAGGCCATCGACGAGGGCGTCGGCGGCATCACCGGCGTGGCAGGCAACACCCGGGATCTGGCGGAGGATATGGAGGATATCGCCAGGCGCATGGGAACCAACAAGGAAGTGGTGGAGGGGCTGGAAAAAGAGACCGTCGTGTTTAATAATCTGTAGCATTTTATCGGGGGAAATCTCCGGCGGCGTCTGAGGGAGGAAGTTCTGCCGTGTCAGATCACATGGTATTCCCGAAGCAGTTTTTCAATGTCGGTTCCCTGGATTTTTTTCAGGACCTCTCTCAGCGCCAGCCTTTCCTTGAGACCCAGTTTCATCTCAAGCAGGCTCCTGCCGTCTCTCAGCTCAACCGCGGCCTTCAGAAGATCGCGGATGTCGTAGGTGCTGCCCCAGACCTCCGGCACGCCTCTGTCGATGTCCAGCAATGTGTAGACCGCCTCCATGGCGGTGCGCATGGAGTATTCCGTGGTGAAGATGGTATCGCGCTTCGTCTCGGCGAACTGTCCCAGAAAGGCGAAGTTTACGGCTCCCCTGGGTACGACATCGGGCCTGTCTCCGGCAGCGCGTGGCATGAAGAACGCGGTGATATAGGGCATCATGCAGGGAACCGTGTTGGCGCCTGTGCCCGCCAGGTTCTCGATCTCGCCCTCGGGGACGCCCAGGTGGTAGAGCCACTCCATACAGATCTCCTTGCCGGTGCAGTCCCGCATTTTCTTTTTTACAAAATTTCCCGGTTTGCCGCTGAAAAGACCGTAGATCCAGCCCACCAGCCGGCCCTTGGGCTGGCTGCGGAACTGGGGCTGGCGGTTGAAGGTCCAGCTCATCAGCCAGTTGGAGTCCCTGACCGTGACGATGCCGCCGGTGACTACGCCGCCGCTGAAGGGGTCGCGCTTGCAGATATTTTTGATATAAGGCACGATCCTGCCGTCCAGCGTGGTGACGGTGGCGCTCATCCAGCTGCTCTGTTCCGGATCAGAACAGAACTTATCCGGCCGCCCGAAAGCCGGGTCCTGGGCCGCGATCTTCCGCCACATATCCCAGCCCCCTCCCGGCCTGATGCCTCCATGGAACAGCGCAGGCTCGTTCTGGGAACCCAGACTGGAATTTTCCACGCAACCGCCGTTGGTGATGAAAACCAGATCATTTTCCGTCAAATCCACCAGCTTTCTCCAGCTGTCCGTCTCCAGCTCTATGCGCTTTGCCTGTTTTCTTCCCGGTCGGATATCAAACTCCACATTGACCACCCTGGTGTTGTAATGGAACTGGACTCCGAAGGACTCCAGGTAGCAGACCATAGGCAGGATCATGGATTCATACTGGTTGTACCTGGTAAACCGCAGCGCTTTAAAATCAGGAAGGCCGCCGACATGGTGGATGAACCGTTTGAGATAAAGTTTCATTTCCAGGGCGCTGTGCCAGTTTTCAAAGGCAAACATGGTGCGCCAGTAAAGCCAGAAATTGGAGTCCAGAACCTCCTCGTCAAAAAAGTCCGTAATGCGCTTGTCGTACAGTTTCTCGTCCGGAGTAAAAAACAGGGCCATGATCTCCAGGGCTCCCTTGTCGGATAAGCCGAATCTGCCGTCCGTGTGGGCGTCCTGTCCCCGGTTCTCCGTAGCTCTCATGAGAGAATAGTTGGGATCTTTTTTGTTCAGCCAATAATACTCGTCCAACACGCTGACCCCCTCTGTCTCAATGGAGGGAACAGACCGGAACAGATCCCACATCACTTCAAAATGGTTGTCCATCTCCCGCCCTCCCCGCATGACATACCCCAGGCCAGGGTACTCATAACCGTCGCACGCTCCCCCCGGCTTGGAATCTTTTTCATACACATGGACGCGTCCACCGTCCATCTGGCCGTCCCGCACCAGGTAACACGCCGCTGTCAGGGCCGCCAGGCCGGTTCCGATAATATAGGCAGATTTGGATTCGACTCCCGCCGGTCTGCGGGGCCGGGCAAAAGCCTCGTAGTTGCCGCTTGCGTAATACATATCTGAAATCCTCCTGTTTATTTCATTTATATTTTATCTTATTATGTCCCCGGGTTTTGTCTATTATGCCTTTATTTTGAGGTGTGACAAATATTTATTTGTGCGTGTGTTATAATAAATACTGTCCGATGATTGACTAAACACCAAAAATATGATACAGTTATCAGGTCATGACTGTTAATTACATAAATGAAGAAAAAAAGGAGTGTACAAGTAATAAAGAAAACGTCAGCAATTCTGTTAAGCCTGACACTTCTCCTTTCTGCCTGCGGCGGAAACGGCAGTACCACCACATCGGCGCCGGAGACAACAGCGGCTGAGACCACAACGGCAGCTGAGACGACGGCGGCTGAAGCTGCAGGCCAGGAGGGTGCTTACAAGCCGGGAACCTACACGGCAAGCGCCCAGGGTAACAACGGTCCCGTGGAGGTGTCCGTGACGTTCAGCGAGGATGCCATCACCGAGATCACCATCGGAAAGCACGGAGAGACCACCGGAATCAGCGATGCGCCCTTTGAGAAGATCCCTGCGGCCATTATTCAAAACCAGAGCCTGGGTGTGGATACCATATCCGGAGCGACAAACACTTCCAACGCGATTTTGGAAGCTGTAGCAGACTGTGTCACCCAGGCCGGAGGCGACGCGGAAGCTCTGCGCGCCGCAGCCGTTGAGACAGAGGAGGCTGCCAACGCCGTCCTTAAGGATGCTGAGGTTGATGTGCTGGTAATCGGCGGCGGCGGAGCCGGACTGTCGGCAGCTCTGTCGGCATCCCAGGGCGGAGCCAGCGTTATTCTGGTCGAGAAGCTGTCCGCGTTAGGCGGCAACACCTTCCGCTGCGGCGGTGCTTTCAATACCTATGACCCAGAGAGACAGAAAAATATTCCCATGACAGATTCTCTCGCTTCTGCCGTGGACAAAGTCCTGGCCCACGAGGATGTCAGCGAAGCGCATGCCCAGCTGAAAGCCGAGGTACAGAAACAGTGGGATGAGTACAAAGTTTCCGGCGACACCATGCTCTTTGACACACCGGAGTGGCACGCCCTCCAGAGCATCGATGCCGGCGACTATGAGGGGAATGTGGAGCTGGTTCGCTCTTTTACCAGCAACACTCTCGATACCCTGAACTGGCTGGAGGAGAACGGAGTTGAGTGGACCGATCAGGTCAGCACCGTAGTAGGCGCTATGTGGAACCGTTCCCACCAGACTCCCAACAACAGCGGAGCCGATATCATCGCGGCCCTGGAGAAGAACGCGACGGCAGGCGGCGTGGAGATCTACCTGGATTCCAAGGCTGAAGAACTGATTGTTGAAGACGGACGGGTATCCGGTGCGGTGATCACCAACGCTGACGGCGAAAAAGTGACCGTCGCAGCGAAAAAAGGCGTTATCATGGCCACAGGCGGCTTCAGCGCCAACGTGGACATGCGCGTAAAATACAACCAGCAGTGGGAGGACATCGGAGAATCCCTGACAACCAACAACTCCCCCGGCGCTACCGGAGACGGCATTGTCATGGGCGAGGCTGTGGGGGTAAACCTGGTGGGCATGGGCTGGATTCAGCTGATGCCTCTGAACGGAGTATCCGGCGGCGGTATCTCCGGTTATGTCAACAGTTCTCTGTTCTGCAACAAAGAAGGCGAGCGCTTCGTCGCGGAAGACCAGCGGCGTGACGTGCTGGCAGAGGATATGGGAGTTCCGGCAGATGCCCTGGAAAAGACAGTTGCAGAGTTTAACGAACTCGTGAAGGCGGGACAGCCGGACGAGTTTGGCCGCACAACCTGGGAGAACACCATCGAGTCCGGTCCGTTCTACGCTCCGTCATTCTCACCGGCAGTCCATCACACCATGGGCGGCCTGGAGATCAACGGCAACGCGGAAGTAATCAACACTGACGGCGAGGTAATCCCCGGCTTCTACGCTGCCGGCGAGGTTACAGGCGGAATCCACGGCACAAACCGTGTAGGCGGAAACGCAGTTCCGGATGCCCTGTGCTTCGGCAAGGTTGCCGGAACCAACGCTGCTTCTAATGAATAATCGGTTATAGTCCATAACCATAAGAATTCTCCGGAATTCAAAAAGCGGAGCCCTGGAGGGCTCCGTTTTTTGCGATGCAGACAGGTTCTCTCTCCCCTGTCCTCTATCCGTTGATTTTTCCCGCGAAATCTTTCATGGCCTGGGATATCTCGATCTGCTGAGGGCATACCGACTCGCAGCTTCCGCACCCGATGCAGGCCGTCGGCCTCTTCTCCTGGGGCAGCGCCGTCAAGGCCATAGGGGCGATAAACCCGCCCTCTGTAAAGCAGTGCTCATTGTACAGGCTGAGAAGGGAGGGGATGTCCAGCCCCTGGGGACAATGGGCAGTGCAGTAACGGCACCCGGTGCAGGGAAGAACTTTTTTCTCCAGGATTCTGTCGGCAATCCCAAGTAAAGCCTTCATCTCCTCCCCATTTAGGGCCTTCTCCTCACTGAACGTGCGGATATTTTCCTTCAGCTGCTGAAAATTAGACATGCCGGACAGTGTCACCGTCACCTGGGGAATCGCCTGTAAAAACCGGAACGCCCATGCCGGAACTGATTCCTCCGAGCGCATTTTCAAAAGCTCTGCCTCGTATTCCCCTGAAAGCGAAGCCAGGCGCCCGCCCCGGAGAGGCTCCATGACCCACACCGGGATATGATGCTCATTTAACAGCTCCACCTTCGCCCTGGCATCCTGGAAGGACCAGTCCAGATAGTTGAGCTGAATCTGGCAAAACTCCATGTGGCTGCCATAGGCCTCCAGAAAGCGCTTCATCACCCCATAGCCGCCGTGGGCGGAAAAGCCCAGGTGGCGGACCCTTCCGGCTCTCTTCTGTTCCATGAGATAGGAAAAGATGCCGTATTTTTCGTCTAAGTAAGCGTCAATGTTCATCTCGCATACATTGTGGAACAGATAAAAATCAAAATACTCCACCTGGCATTTTTTCAGCTGCTCTTCAAAGATTGGCTGAACCTTATCCATATTGGAGAGGTCGTATCCCGGAAACTTGGTGGCCAGATAAAAATTCTCCCTGGGGTATGCCTTCAGCAGCCTTCCCATGACAAGCTCAGACTGCCCTTCATGATACCCCCATGCCGTATCATAGTAATTCACGCCCTTCTCCATGGCATAGGCCACCATCTCCCCAGCTGCCGCTTCATCGATCCGTCCGTCATTTCCGTCCACCACCGGAAGACGCATAGCCCCCATTCCCAGCGCGGATAATTCTATATCCTGAAATTTCTTGTAGATCATATATCTCTGCCTCCTGTCCCTGTATGGTAGTAATACAGACATTATACCTCCGTCCCATGAATTCTGTAAAATACTTCTTAAGTCAGGGAGCCTATACCTTTCAGGCATAGCTGCTGTCCGCGGTCACTGAACCGTCACTGAACCGCGGTTGATCGAAATTCTAAATGCAGCATATGAGAAGCGCCGTTAAATTACCTGTCTGGCCGGCGCTTATTTTCATTATGTGTACAATACCCCCATAAAACACGGTAATCAGATCCGCGCCGAGCCCCCAGCTCACAGCCCCAAATCCCTTTCTATATGGAATTCAGTTCCCTTCCATTGGAGGCAATCACCTGCTTATACCAATAAAACGACTTCTTCCTAAGCCTTTTAAAGGTTCCCCTGCCCTCATTGTCCCTGTCCACATAAATAAAGCCATATCGCTTTTTCATCTCTCCGGTTCCGTTAGAAACCAGATCAATACATCCCCATGTGGTGTATCCCCAAAGTTCAACACCATCCTCTTCTACCGCCTTTATCATCTCCTTTATATGGCTTCTCAGATAATCAATCCGATAATCATCCTCAATGACCCCATTCTCATCCGGAATATCCTCTGCCCCGAACCCGTTCTCCACAATAAACAGCGGCTTCTGATAACGGTCATACAGCACGTTCAGCGTGATCCTAAGCCCCAGAGGGTCAATAGGCCACCCCCAGTCGCTGGTCTTTAAATATGGATTTATCAGCGTGGGGAACACATTTCCTTCCGTTATATCCTTCCCTCCGGCATCGGCGCTGCTGACACGGGAATTGTAATAAGAAAAGCTGACAAAATCCACCGTGTGTTCCTCAAGCAGCTCCCTGTCTCCCTGCATATAGGGAATCTGTATTCCCTCCCGCTCATACCTCTTTATCAGGTAAGCAGGATACCTTCCCCTGGCCTGCACATCAATCAAAGAATAGCCGTCTCTGTCATCGCACACTGCCTTCCAGTAATCCTCCGGCCTGCAGCTTTCCGGATAATAGGGCCCTGCTGCCAGCATACAGCCAATCTTATTTTCCGGATTAATCTCATGCCCGATCTTTACGGCCAGCGCGCTTGCCACCAGTTCATAGTGGGCAGCGTCCGCAATTACCTGCTTCTCATTTTCCCCCTCATCAAAACATATGCCCGCGGCGCTGAACGGCAGATGGTATATCATGTTGATCTCATTAAACGTAATCCAGTAGGTGACCAGTTCCTTAAATCGCGTAAACAGGGTTACCGCCAGCTTTTCATAAAAGGAAATCATGTCCCGGCTCTTCCAGCCCCCATATTTTTTCACCAGCTCCATGGGGCAGTCAAAATGGGAAATGGTCACCAGCGGCTGGATGCCGTATCTGCGGCATTCCAGAAAAACTTTTTCATAAAAAGAAAGCCCTGCCTCATTCGGCTTCTCCTCATCCCCCTTTGGAAAAATCCTCGTCCAGCTGATTGACATGCGGTATACCTTAAATCCCATCTCTGCAAACAAGGCGATATCTTCCTTGTAGCGGTGATAAAAGTCAATGGCATCATGGGCGGGATAAAAATGCCCGTCATCCCACCGGAAGCTTTTCATCTTTCCGGATGCCACGCCAAACCGGTCCTTTCCCGCCGGAAGCAGGTCAATATTGGCAATCCCTCTTCCGCCTTCCGCATATCCTCCTTCACATTGATTGGCCGCCGTGGCGCCTCCCCATAAAAAATTCTCTGGCAAGCTCATAGGTAAACCTCCCTTTTTTGTTATCGTGAATTGATTATAGCAGCTCAAAGTCAATGAGGGTGAAAAGTTTCCATTTTGGAAACTCTTTAGACCATTTCCATCCCTGCCCCGCCCTTTTCAGACCGTGATTTCCTCAATTGGGCAATGATAATGTCAACTACAAACCGCATGGCAAATTCATTAAACCTGTCATTTATGGTGGGGACGATTAACTTGTTTTTGGAGACCGGTACATTGGGACTGCAGGTAATGACCCATATATCCTTTGGCATATCAAGAATCTTTTTCATCACGTTTTTGTTGAACGAAAAACTGCGTCCGTTAATGCTGATGATCAATATCATGATATCGCCGCTATAGCAGAAAGGTCTGGAGAAATCCGTATTGTTGATGCCTATGGGAATCGCCAGATTCCCCAGCTCTATCTGTAAAATCTGGCAAATCGACCGGGCCTCCCCCTGGGCAAAAAGGTGGAGCTCCCTATGCCTCTCCATATCTTTTATGAGCTTTCTTAAAACCCTGTAATCTATGGTCCTTTCTATGTACTGCAGTAATTGAGTATACTGCTCTGTAAATCCCATAACATTCTTCTTCAAATCAAGGACTGCATCAAAAACAGGTTTTTTCTGTTCCTGCGCCTCCAAATATTCCATGCAGGAATCCTTAAAATCGGAATAACTTTCATACCCCAGCCTCTTTACAAATTTGGATATCTGACCTTTTGACACAAAGCAGGCCCCCGCCACTTCGCCGATGGACAGAACAGGTATCCTGCCCAGATTCCGCTTGATATAGTCGCTGATCACATACGCCGGATCATCACAATCATGAGAATTCAGTATATCGTTTAATTTACTGTCAATCATAACGTCCCTCCCGGTTGTAATCCCGTTCCGAAGCCGGTCACTCAACCTCGATTCTGATTCCTCGCTCCCCCAGGCTCCCCGCCTTCCGGCTCTCATGCCATCTCACTGCCTCCCGGAGCTCCTGGAAGCGGCTTCTCAGGTCCAGCCCCCTGGCCCACACAAGCACAGGCGCGTCGGGGCAATACACGCCGTAGTCCTCCTCCTTTAAATCCCTGCCTCTGCCTGTCCCGTCCTCTCCCGGCCTTTCTCCCCTGTTCTCGTCCCCCTCAAAGTCCTCCCGGTCTTCCTCTGATTCCTCGTGCTTCTCCTCATGGATTCCCCTGAAGGTGAGAGAGCCTCCAAAATCCGGATCGAGACCGAGGATTACCACATTGACCCACCGGGGCAGTTCCTCTCCGCAGAGCCCGTCAAGCCACCGGGAAAATTCTGTCCACAGCCGGCTTCTCCCGAACACGGTAAACATATCCGCCGTCCCCTGTTCACTCCCCATTATGGACTCAATCCAGTCCTCCTCCCGGTAGCAGCACTCCAGCCTGTGGTCAAACCGGGACACGCTCAGGCATCCCTCATAGACCTCTGCCTCTGTCACTCCCCAGAACTCCGTCTTCAGCAAATCCGCCAGAAGTTCCACAAGAGTCTCCGCCCGGTGCAGCCTGATGGCGCCGTAGGCATAGTAAGTCCCGCTGTCTCCCAGATAGACGCAGACAGGCCAGAAATCCGACTGGTGGTTATACTTAAAACCCCAGCCGAACCGCGCCACCATCCGATTTCCCTCTTTGATCTTCCCGCTGCAGACAGACATGAGAAAATCCGCCCGTCTCTCGTGCTCTCCCGACTGGGCTCCCAGGGAGAAGCCGAAAGGAACCTTGGCGCCGTAAAACAGACGGTCATGACGCCGCTCCCTCTTTTCCCCGTAGCGGAGCACACAATAGCTCTCATCTTTCACGGAAAATCCCATAGTCTCCAGAATGACGGCCGTCTTCTCCTCCATATCCATGCCCTCCACCGTCCTGCTTCCAAGACGCTCAGGAATCGGCTGTCTCAAGGCCTCCAAAAGCTCCACGGCGATATCCCGCCCATCCTCCCCTGTTTCAGGAGAGAACTCCTCTGCCCTTCTCTCTAAAGCAGGCGGCAGCTTTGCCCGGCTCCATCCAAACTCAGGCTGCCGGTAATTGATATCCTCCCAGCCGAACTCCATCTGCCGGAACACCCGGATTCCATGCTCCCCCGCCACGGCCCGAAAACAG
Organism: uncultured Hungatella sp.; assembly: GCA_910577935.1. Lineage (GTDB taxonomy): Bacteria > Bacillota > Clostridia > Lachnospirales > Lachnospiraceae > UBA3402. Next base: position 30,220 of record CAJTOT010000030.1, read on the forward strand.
AACCGCTCCTGCTCCATATAACACACGGTTCTTGTATCCCCCGGCAGCCGGTCATTGTCGGCAGCCAGCAGCCCGGCCACAAGAGGACACAGCTGGGGGTACAGAGGTGTTTTCCCAAGCCATGTCCCGATAAGCTCCTTTGCCGCCTCCCGGCTGCACTCCTCCACGGCGGTGACGGCCAGAAGAAAGAAAAATTCCACAGGACTCAATTTGCCGCCCCTCTCCCTCTCCTCCACGTACTCCTCAAGTTCCCGGAATGTAAGAACCGGCGCCGTCACCAGAACCTCGTCCACAAAATAGAGGCAATAGTGATAATGAAATTCCACTCTCAGCTGCCTGCCTCCCGGCATGGAGCAGCGGCGGCTCACAGGCGAATCGATCTCTTCCCTCTCCTGGTCAAATCCCACAAACCGCCTCTGCCAGGCCCTGGATGGGTCATAGATATAGCGGATATAGGCAGGAAGACAGCACTCTCCATCCGCCTCATAGATGTACCCCGACTCCCACTGGCCTCTCAGTTTTTCATGCCGGAAGCCAAAGCCTCTCATGAGAAAATACTGCCAGAAGTCCCCGCTCTGTTCCATCTCCTCCAAATCCATCTCCCCCGGCTTCCTGTCTCCCGGGTCCATCTCATATACACAGTCCATCTCCTTGCAGCTTCTCTCCGTGGACAGAGACCGAAGAAGGCTCTCTGTCAATTCCGTCTTCTTCGGCTCCGGAAAATCCCCGGCGGCCAGGTAGTCAATGAGTCCCCGGGTAAGGGAAGGCGGCATCACAAGGCGTTTTGCCACGAAAAACAACCGCTGAAAAAATGTCTGGTCTCCCTTGAGCATATCCCACTGAGGCATGGCAAAAAGCTCCCGGACCCTCTGTCTGATAGACTCCGTCTCCTCATACACCGACTTGTCGTAGTTGGTCTGATGGTCACTGATGATCCCGGCGCAGGCCCTGTAGACCTTCACAATCGCCTGCTCTCTTCCGCTCTCCCCAAAAAGCAGCTCCTCCACATCAGGGAGCTGTCTTAGAACCTGCTCCTTTAAAGCCCCGTAGAGCCCTCTGGTGCTGCTGTGGTCCAAGCCTTTAAAGTCCAGCTTTTTATAGAAGAACTTCAGCACGCACTCCGGCAGCCTCTCATCCTTAAGCCACTGGACATACAATTTCACCACACACTCGCTCCGGCTCTCATAATCCCCCTGCCCCGGCCGTCTGCCGTTGCGCTCATACAGATAATGGACCTGGCACTTGTTTAAGATGGGCTGCCATATCTCCCCGTCAGCCTCCGTAAGCTGTCCCCGTCGGCTCATCTCCCTCACCGCCAGATAGTCCGCGAACGCGTTGCGGCGCGCCTTGTTGGCCGGCTGCCTCAGCATGCGCCTGATCATGGACTCTAAGTCATATTCCCTTCCCTGGATACGGAAAATCTCCGCCACATATCCCATTACCGGAAAATATTCTTCTCTCTCCAAATATGTGTCAATGGCGTAGGCGATGGCAAGCTCTGACAGAAGGCCCGTGGGGAGATTATCCTCCGGACACGCCTGCTGCCTCCTCAGATAATCCAGCAGCCTCTCTCCGAATTCCTCCGATAACTGTTCCCCCAGAAATGCCTCCGAGAGAAAGAACCGTCTCCAGCTGTCGCTCTGCCTGGCCTGTTTCGGGTTCTCAAAAGGGCGGCAAAGCCATGGAGAGCTCCCTGGGCCTGCTCTGCTTGTCCTGTCTGTACTCTTCCCTCATCACTTCTGTCTGCTGCCAAACTCCTGCACCTCCTTCCATGTAGGTATGGACGCGCCGGCCCCGTCTCTGCTGACGGCCAGGGCGGCCGCCGCGGAAGCCGTCTCCAGCGCCTCCTCCACAGAATTCCCCCCAAGGATGCTCCCCATGAAGAACCCGGTGAAGGTATCCCCCGCCGCCGTGGTGTCCACCGCTTTCACGCGGCAGGCCGGCCGGCGGAGAACCTTGTCCTTATACCCGTAGACGCAGCCTCTGATGCCCAGTGTGAGCACAATCCTGGTGTGGGGGAACCGGCTCATCAGCTCCTTTAAGATCCCCTCTTCATCCGACTCGGGGACTTTGCTGATCACAGCCCCCTCCACCTCGTTGAGAATCAGATAATCCACATCTTTAAGAGGCAGAGAAAGCACCTTCTCATCTGCCGGGGACGGATTCAGCACAATCTTCATCCCCATGGCTCTCCCCTTTTCCACAATGTAGGAAAGCTGGTTGATCTCATTTTGCAGCACCAGCGTGTCTCCCCTGGAAAAATGTCCCAGCACAAAGTCCACATCCTCCTTCTCCAGGCACTGGTTGGCTCCGCCGTGGAGAAGAATGCTGTTCTCCCCGTGGGCGGTGGTCTGGATAACGGCATGGCCGCTGGGCCCCTCCTTCTTCCTGATAAACTCCGTGCAGACCCCGGCTTTGCGCAAAGTCTCTGTCAGCATATCCGAATCCCTGCTCCCCACCGCCCCGGCATGATATGTCTCCATGCCGCTCCTGGCAAAGGCGATGGACTGATTCAGCCCTTTTCCCCCGCAAAACAGCTTCAGGTCCAGGGAGGACATAGTCTCCCCCGGCCTGACAAAATGGTCTACTTTATAAACATGGTCAATATTCAAAGACCCGAATACGAGTACTCTCACTGAAATTCCCTCCTTGTCTGTCTCTTCCGGCTTTTGCCCCTTCCATTGTACCACAATTATCTGTGGAAAGGCGGGAAATTTGGCGCAAAACAGGCTTTATGCTGGTATCACACATTTCAGCGGGAGGACCCCAATGAATAAAAGATTTCTCACCGCGGCCCTGGGCGGCGGATTCACTTTTGCCCTCTATCACGGGTATGCCTATGTTAACGGGCCGGCGGCAGGGCCTGATGACCCCGGCGGTGGACGTAGAGTTTTTCGGCGGAAAAAAAGAAAATCCTCCGGACCCGGACCAGGCGGAGGATGAACGTTCTGATTTCCTCTTCCTCCCAGGCTCAATCCAGAGGCTTCTGGTAAAAGGAGCCCACAAAGGACTCTGTCGGCATCACATTGACAATCACCGCCGGATCGATGGCCTTTAAGTGCTGGAGGATATCATGGACCTCATAGGTGGAGACCACCGTGTGCAGCAGGCCCATCTTCTTTCCGCTGTACCCTCCGCGCCCCTCCACCACGGAGATCCCGTGGCGGCATGCGCCCACGTACTCTTTCACCACCTGGTCAGGCTTCTGAGTGGTGATCTGGAGAGTCACCCTCTTAAACCGGTGGTAAAAGCTGTCTATGGTCCTGGTGGCTATGAACTGGTACAAGATGGAGTAGCCCGCGTGCTCCCATCCGAACAGAACTCCGAACACGCACAGAAGACAGCAGTTGAATACAAGCACATACTGCCAGATGGATTTTCCCAGCCGGTTTGACACATACAGGGCGATGAAATCCATGCCTGCCGTGGAGGCGTTTCCCTTCAGGGCCACGGAGACCGCCGGGCCGTAGAGAAAACCGCCGAAACAGATGTTCAAAAGCACATCGTCAAACAGCGGCTCCCTTTTTATGACCCGCAAAAACAGACTGGCCAGCACAACCTGGGCCATGGAGAACAAGACAAACTTTTTCCCGATGTGACCATAGCAGAACAGGGCCACGGGAAGGTTGAGAAGCACCATTCCCAAGGACGTGGTGAAGGTGAGGCCTGCCGCGCCGGCGATCCTCGACAGCAGGGCGGCTATGCCTGTAAATCCGCTGGGCAGAAGCTGCACCGGCTCCAAAAACACATTCATGGCAAATGCCTGCAAAAAGGCGGAGGCTGTCACTGCCGCCGCCATGATGAAATATCTCTTTTTCATAACTCATTTCCTCTTCTTATAAGTTCTTCCACCAGCTCTCTGGAGACCACGTCATAACACATGGACTTGTCCCCCGGCGCTATGCTGTAGGACACTTCGTTTCTGACCGTGGTGGGATCTTCCCGCCACGCCTTGCAGGAGCTGTGGACCTGGAGAACTCCCGTATACTCCACCAGCTCCCTCACGTTTCCTCCGTTGACGCCGCTGCCTGCCAGAATCTGAATCCTGTCCCCATAAAGCTTCTGCAGCTGCCGGAGCATATCCTTTCCTTCCATGGCCGTGGGCTTTAAGCCGCTGGTGAGCACCCGGTCCACCCCCAGCCTGATGAGCTGCTCCATGGTCCCGAAGGGGTCCTCAGCGCAGTCAAAGGCCCGGTGAAACACGGCCTCTCTCCCCATCCCCCTGATAATGTCCACAAGTCTCTTGCTTCTCTCCTCGTCCAGGGAGCCGTCCTCCTTAAGACATCCGAAGGCCGCCCCGTCGGCCCCCGCCTTCAGGACCTCCCGGCACTCCTTCTCCATCACGGCAAATTCCTCCTGGAGATAACAGAAACCTGCCCCTCTGGGGCGCACCATGGCCACCACCTGCAGTTTCAGATTCTCCTTCACCATGCGGACCGTGGATGCCGTGGGGGTCAGTCCCCCCAGCATCAGGGCACCGTTTAACTCAATGCGCCCGGCGCCGCCAAGCGCCGCCTGCCAGGCGTCATAGTAGCTTCCGCAGCAAATTTCCACAACAGGACTCATATCATTTCCTCCGTTCTCCCAAGATATTCTCTTCTGTCATGCCTTCCCCATGAGCGTATCACAGATTTCCCATGCGGTACAGCCCCAGGGCATAGATTTTGGCGTTTTTCATCAGATCCTCCACGGCCATCCACTCGTTGGGGTTGTGGCCGATCCCCTTCTGTCCCGGAAAGCTGGGCCCAAAGGGAACGATGTTGGGCATGGCCTTGGCGTAAGTCCCTCCCGTGGTAGTCGCCGGGGCCGCCTTCTCCCCCGTCACCCTGCCGTAGCACTCTGTCAAAGCCTGAACCAGGGGACTCTCTTTGTCGAAGACCACCGGGTTGTAATTGTGCCTCAGCTCCACCAGAAGCTCCCCTGCTTTCCCCCGGATTCTCTCCAGAATCTCCTCGATGCCCCATCCTGCCGGATAGCTTAAAGACGCCTCAAAATAAGGCGTTTTCTCTTCCACCCCCAGCTTATACCCTCTCATCTCCATGACGCCGTACTCCTTGTTGGAAAAATCGATTCCCAGCCGGTCCCCGGTATTTTTCGCCCCGATAAAGTACTGGGTGACGAACTGGAAAAAGGGTTCCAGCTCCCGCCCGCTCACCCGGACCACGGCCCTTCCCCGCTCCGCGTACACCACGGGAAACTTGCAGTCCGGTGTAAAGCCCCACAGAGGCGGCTTCTCTTTTTCCAGATAATAGCGGAGATCCTCAAACCCCGACTCCTCGTCACATCCGAAGATGATCCGGATTCTGTGCTTCGGCTCATACCCCAGCTCCTTCAGGGCATAGAGCCCGTAGAGGCATGTCACCAGAGGCCCCTTGTTGTCCAGTATCCCCCGGCTGTAGATGACCCCGTCCTCCATATAGCCGCTGAAAGGCGGCTGCCTCCAGCCGTCCCCCACGGGCACCACATCCACATGCCCCATGGCGCAGACGTAGTCCTCTCCATCTCCGTACTCCGCGTACCCTATGTAGTTGTCCAGGTTCACACAGCGAAACCCCAGCCTCTCTCCCAGCTCCAGCGCCTTGAGGAGAGCCTTCTTCACCCCGGGCCCGAAAGGCGCCTCCGGCTCCGCTTTTGTCTCCACGCTGTCGATTCTGACCAGCTCCAGAATCCCCTCTGTCATAGAATCCCTCAGACTCTCCACCTTCTGTATAATCCTGTCTTCCAAATCCCCGCCCTCTCCTTTCCGAAATCAAGCCATACATCTTAAAGGCCGGGGCTTTTACCTCCCGGCCCTGGAAAAAACCGCAAAACTACTCTTCCACCGGAGCCATGCGGGTCTTCATATAGTCTTCCATCCACTCCCTGGAAGCCTCCTCAAAGGCGCATCGTCCGTCCTCTCCGGGGATGGCCAGGTAGACTCTGGGTTTTTCGCCTTCCACTGCCACCACAAAGGAGAATCCCTGTATATTGGTGGCAGCGCCCCACTCTCCTCTGTTGTTCATGGCAATGAGGGACAGATCACCCGCCTTGCCTCTCCGCTCCTTAAGCTCCCTGTCAAGAAGGCTCACCGCCCGCTCACAGGCCTCCTGGGGATGAAGCCCCTCCTTCATCAGTCTGACGATCTCATAGGAAATACATCCCTTCATCAGGTCCTCCCCCAGTCCTGTGGCGCTGGCTCCTCCCACCTTGCTGTCTGCGTAAAAGCCTGAACCGGCGATGGGTGAATCCCCTACTCTCCCCTTTTTCTTCATAAACAGGCCGCTGGTGGAGGTAGCCGCCGTCACCTTCCCCCTCTGGTCCAGACACACCATGCCCACGGTGTCATGGCCTTTATAGGGCTTTAACTCCTGCTCCGTCTCTTTCTTCCGCTTCCGGTAAAATGCCTTTGCCCGGTCGGTGAGCATGTTCTTCCTCTCAAAGCCCTCCTTGTGGGCAAAACGTTCCGCGCCCTCCCCTGCCAGGACGCTGTTCACCGCCTCCCTGCTCAACCGGCGGGCGATGGACACCGGGTTCGCGTAATCCTTAATAGCCGCCACGGCGCCGATATCCAGAGTATCCCCGTCCATGAAGGCAGCGTCCAGCTCCACCTCCATGTCCTCGTTGGGCAGGCCGCCGTAGCCCACGGACTTATAGTACGGAAAATCCTCCACCTCCCGAACTGCCGTTTCCACCGCGTCACCGGCGTCCCTGCCCTGTTCCAGCATTCCGGCGCCTTTGCTCACTCCCTCCAGAGCCATCCTCCAGGTTGCGATCATTCCCCACATAACAGTTTCCTCCTCCTATACTTTATATCGGCGCGCGCCCCCTCGGCGCTGCCTAGAAACACACTTCCGCTCTCAATTTGTCCAGCTCGCCGCTGTTCTCCGCCATGGCCTTGGCCACACGGCACATATTTTTTAAGGAATCATTCAGCCCCAAGCCGCCCTTCTTCGGCGTCCGCACGATCATCACCTGGTCCTTGTACCTGGAGATCACCCGGTCGTTCTCCTGGGCCATGGCGGCAAATGCCCGGCTGTCGGTGGTGGCGTTGATATCCGCCGCCACCCTGGCGCACATCTCCCCGTAATCCTCATAGTTGAAGGCAGGGCCGCAGATGACCACGTCCGGCTGCAGCTTCTTCACCATGGCGCACAGCTTCCTGCTGACCTCGTCCGGATTCTCCAGATATGTACCGTTGCCGCAGCATAAGCACGCTGTCACCCGGCCGTCTATTTCCTTCAAAAAGGGCTGCATCATCACCGCAGGCCCTACAGCCTCCTTCTTGCCGGTGAGCGGAACCATGGTGTCGTCCTTTGTCCCCAGCCCCGACTGAATCTGGTCAAATATCATCACAATCTTCATCACATCAACCTCCAAATTTTACAGATCGTCAAAGGACAGATCGTCCAGGGAAATGTCGTCATCGTCACTGCTCTCCACCGCCTTGGTCTCGTCGGCCAGATACTGCTTATCCATCATCTTGATAAACGACATGTAGATAAACACTCCCAGCACCAGAAGCAGCGCCTGGAGCACTGACCCCTGCCACCCTGTGGCAAGGAAACCGGACACGATCACCGGCATGGTCCAGGGGATGGCGATGCCTGTGCACAGAGGCACCAGCCCAAGGCTCATGCAGAAGTAGGAAATGATGATGTTGACGGTTGGCACCAGCATAAAGGGCACCAGCATCAGAGGATTGAGCAATATCGGCAGGCCGAAAATAATGGGCTCGTTGATCCCGAAGATTCCCGGCACCAGGGCCAGCTTGCCCAGCTCCTTCACACGCTTGGAGCGGCAGAACAACAGCATGGCGATGAGGAGGGATAAGGTGGAGCCTGCCCCGCCGAAGGTCGCGAACAGATCCTGGAACTGCTGGGAGATAATGTTCGGTATCGGCTGTCCCGCCTGGAGCGCCGCCAGATTCTCCGCCGACAGTGTCTGGAGAATGGGATTGAACACGGCGCCTACCACCGAGCCTCCGTTGATTCCGAAGAACCAGAAAAAGTGGAGGAAAATATAAGCAATGACCATAGCCGGCAAAGTATTGCCCAGCTTCAGCAGAGGAGTCTGCAAAATCACGAACACAAAGTTGAATGCGTTCTCAAAGGGCGTCATGGCGAACACCACATTGATTAAGAAGAACACCAGCAGGGACACTCCCGCGGGAATCAGGGCCGCGAAGGACTTCTCAACCGTAGGCGGCACTCCGTCCGGCATCTTGATGACCCAGCCCTTTTTGTCCACCCACGAGTAGATGTGAACCGCCGCGAAGGCGCAGATGATTCCCACGAAGATTCCCTTGGAACCCACCCAGCCCAGGGGGATTCCCGTCACCACATTGCCTTCAAACAGAATCTCATAGGGCATGATCAAAAACCAGCTCACCAGAGAGATAGCGGCTCCGAACAGCTTATCCACCTTCATCTGCTCCGCAAAGGAATACCCGATGCCGATGACCGCCAGAATCGCCATGATGGAGAAGGTGGCGTCTGTGGGCTTGGAAAAATAAGCCGCCCAGTTGTCGCCGAAAAATCTTCCCCAGAACTGGGTCCACCCCGGTATGGGGAAGTTGGCGATGAGCAGGAAGAAGGAACCGACGATCAGCAGCGGCATGGACAGAAGAAAGCCATCCCGGATGGCGATCAGATATTTATTTCTTCCTATTCTCTCAGCCAGAGGCATGAAAAACTTTTCTAATTTATGTAACATGATAAACCCCCTTTATCTGACTTCTCAGGACTTTTTATGATTTTTTCGCTTCCTTCATCATCTTAACCGCTGTCTTCAGCACCTTCTCCCCGTCCATCATGCCGTAGGCCGACTGGTCGATAACCGCGATGGGAATCCCTGTGGAGCCGTACTGATTCACGATCTCCTGATACCGGAACTTGACCTGGGGCCCCAGGAGGATCACGTCCGGGTGGCGCTCCTCGATGATCTGTCCGATCTTTCCGTCAGAAAACGCCTCCACCTCAATGGGAAGCCCGTGGTCCTGCGCTACCCCCTGCATCTTGCTGGCCAGCATGCTGGTTGACATCCCCGCGCTGCAGAACAAATATACTCGTTTCATAACCATTCTCCTCGTATAATAAGTTTGTAAGCAAGTAAAACAGCTTACAGACTTATTCTTTTTTGGTATAAATGGTAAGGTCATCTAGGAGGAGCTCCCCTCATCCCGATTCCCATCTATACAGTTGATAGTTACATTTCAATATAG
>CAJTOT010000031.1 GCA_910577935.1 uncultured Hungatella sp.
GCAGGAGATCCGCCACCAGGAGGAGGTCATCGCCAAGCTAAAGTCCTTCAACAGGGAAAAATCCATCAAGAGGGCCGAGAGCCGTGAAAAGATGCTGGCGAAGATAGACGTGCTGGAAAAGCCGGCAGAAGTCAACGACGAGATGAACTTAAAGCTGGAGCCTGACATCACCAGCGGAGGCGACGTGCTCACAGTCCGCGGCCTGGCAAAGTCCTTCGGGGACAACCATCTCTTCTCCCATGTGGACATTGACATCAAGCGCGGAGAGCGGGTGGCGGTCATCGGCAGCAACGGAACAGGGAAGACCACTCTCTTAAAGATTATCAATGAGATGCTTCCCGCCGATGCCGGGGAGATCACTCTGGGCACCAGGGTCCACATCGGCTATTACGACCAGGACCACCAGGTGCTCCACATGGATAAGACTTTGTTTGACGAGCTCCAGGACACCTACCCCACCTTGAACAACACCAGAATCCGCAACGTGCTGGCCGCGTTCTTATTTACGGGAGACGACGTGTTCAAGCGGGTGGGAGACTTGAGCGGCGGCGAGCGGGGCCGCGTGTCCCTTGCCAAACTGATGCTGTCCAATGCCAACTTCCTGATCTTGGACGAGCCCACCAACCACCTGGACATCACCTCCAAGGAGATTCTGGAGAACGCCCTGAATCAGTACACCGGCACGGTGCTCTACGTGTCCCACGACCGGTATTTTATCAACCAGACAGCCACCAGAATCCTGGAGCTTTCCGGGCAGACCTTCCTGAATTACATCGGCAATTACGACTATTACCTGGAGAAACGGGAGCTGATGAACAGCCTTTACGCCTCCGGAGGGGAGAGCGCCGGCGCCGCAAAAGGCAGCAGCCCCGGTCTCCCGGCAAACCGCCAGTCGGGAGGGAAGCTCCCGGACAACCGGTCCGCCTCCGGTCTGCCCGCTGCCGGACAGTCGGAGGGAAAACAGGACTGGAAAGCCAGAAAAGAAGAACAGGCGAAGCTGAGGAAAAAGCAGAATGATCTGAAGAAGGCGGAGGACGAGATCGCCTCCCTGGAAGAGCGGGATTCCCGGCTGGATGAGGAACTGATGAAACCGGAGGTTGCCTCCGACGCGGGAAAGCTCATGGAGATACACAAAGAAAAAGAATCTATCAAAGAGCGATTAGAACAATTATATGAAATGTGGGAGACTCTGGCAGAGGAAGTCTGAATGAATAAATAAGCGAATGAATAAATGACTGAATGAGCAGCTGTCTGAATGGCTGACTGCTTGACTGAATGACTGGCTGACTGCCGCGGACAGTCCGCCGGGACCGGAATACATCATGTCTCTCCCGCTCTCCCCTCTGGAAAGGAGCTGCTATGACAAAAAAACGAATCGCCGCCATCTCCGCCCTGGTTCTCATCGGACTTCTGTACCTGTCCGCCCTGATTCTCGCGTTTATAGACAGCCCGACTGCCAGAAGCTGCCTCATGGCTGCCATGTTCTCCACCGTCGTGGTTCCGGCGGCAGTCTACGGGTATCTGGTGCTCTTTGGGCGAAAGGGAGAAGACGAACCAGGCAAAAACCAAGAAGAGGAGGAATTACTTTGAACGAAATCTATTTTCCCAGCTGCAATTTTACAAAAGCCAGTCTCGAATCCGCCAAAAGGATACGGGCATATCTCAAAGAGCGGATGCCCGTGGCAGGCTGCTGCCGGGTGGAAAAGCTCACCTATCCCCAGGGCAGCACGGCACTCTATTTCTGCCAGGCATGCCGGGAGACTCTGGAGAAGCGCGCGCCGGGACAGTTTACCCTGGAGAACTTGTTTGTCTATCTGGCGGATGACCCCGCCTTTCCATGGCCCGACTACAGCGGCCTCACCGTCACGGTGCAGGACTGCTGGCGAGACCGGGAGCACCCGGAGATATTCACGGCAGTGCGGACAGCCCTGGAAAAGATGCAGGTCTCCGTTGTGGAGATGGAAGAGAACCGGGAGAACAGCGTGTACTGCGGCACTCTCCACTTTGAGCCCAGGCTTCCTGAAAACATGGTGCTGCTGGCAGCAGAAGACAGCCACGCCATTTCCCACTTGCCGGAAGAGATACAGGCCAAACTCATGAGGGAACAGGTTGAAAAGTTTCCCTGTGAGCTGGCGGTGACTTACTGCAACCGCTGCACGGCAGGCATCCACATGACGGGGGGAAAAGGAGTGCATCTGATGGAGCTGGCTACAGGCACCTATGACCGATAGCCCGCCGAACTCCTTTCCAGGCGGTTATTGACAGAATCCCCTTCCCCAAATCCCCTGCTGCCGCACATTTCCATCATCTCCCTGTCCTCACGGGAATCCCCGTAAGCCGCGGCCTCCTCCGGCGGGATTCCCATCCAGCCGCACAGAGTCCTCACCCCCTGGGCCTTGGAGGCGGAGGAAGACACCATCTGCAGGCAGCCGCCTTCCGCAAAGAGCCGGATCTGCCCCTCCCCCTCCTCTCCCCATATCCGCCGCAGCGCGTTTATCTCCTCCTCCTTCCAGGACAGATGACCGGGCCTCCACAAGGTAAGCTTGTAGACATCCCCTTTCTCCTCATAGACATGAACCCTGGCGCGGAGGCCCAGAGCTTCCCGTCTGAGACTCTCCACCCATCTTCTGTCCAGAGGGTAAAACATTTCCCTTCTCTCCTGCCCCGGCCCTTCCTCCAAAACCACATGGCCTCCTCCTGCGAAGACCCCTCCCGAAAACAGGTGCCACACATCCCGGCACCGTCTCCTGGCCTCCCGAAGAGGCAGGGTGGTGGCAAAAAACAGTTTCACGTTTCCCCTGAAAGCCGGATTGCCCGCCTCTGCCAGGCGGCTGGAGATCAGCTCCAGATCCTGTCTGGCAAATGCCGGAATCTCCTTCTCCCCATCGGGAATCAGCGTGCCCTGGATATCCAGAAATACCGCCCTGTCCCTTCTGGGAATCCGAAACACAGGATAAGGCCCAAACAGGACCTGGTTCATCACGTCGCCCCGTCCTCCGTAAGCCAGATAGCAGGAGCATCGTTTCCTCCCGCACACAGGCGGTTCCTGAAAAATCTGCCCCTCGTACCAGTTTCCCTCCGTCACCGGGCTGATGTTGCACCTGCGCAAGCTGCCCTCCGCCTCCACAAAAAGCCGCTCTCTGCACTGGCTGGCATCTGCCCTGACCATCATCAATTCCCTGGAAAACCAGGGGTCAATTTCCTGGAAAGCCTGTATCTCCCGGTCCGTGTAAGGCCGTTTGAGCCCGTCCATCTTGTTGACCCACAGATAGATATCCTCCGGGAGCTCCCGCCTCAGCCGGCGGATTGCCTCCAGATTCTCCGGAACCCCCACCGCTCCCGCGCAGATTGAGGCCCCCTCCTCCCGGACGCGCCTGCACTGCATGGCAAATTCCTCCGCGGAAATCATCTCCGGGTGAAAGGTCGCCCACAGCCGCAGCTTCCCTGTCCTTCCCCCTGACCTCCTGTACTCTTCCATGGATTCTCTCACCGAAAAGCTCAAGTTTGTCTGAGCCCCCACGCAGTCCAGACTGTCCCCGGAAGCCAGACGCCCCAGTCCCTGCCAGTACCAGTCGTGGATCAGGGCCTCCCCGTAGGGCGTCACCATGACTGCCCCCACAGGACGCGGCGGCCCTGGCCTCTCCCTGTCTTCCCCGCCGCCTTCCACACAGTCTCCGGCAAACACGGCTTCCCGCTTTTCACCGTCATCCCCGGCGGGCGCAAGGCTGTCCACAAAGCGCAGCCACTGCTCCCTGTCCCTGTCATATTCCCGGCGGGAACCCCGGCGCTTGGAAAAGGGACAGTAGCCGCACCGGTAATTACAGCTTTTCAGACTGCCCCTGTAAAGAATCGTGGCTTTTGTGAATGTCATCCCACTCCTCCATCTTCTTCCGAATCTCAGGAGAAATCAGCTCCGGCCCCAGGCAGTCCGACAGCCCCAGGCCCTCTTCCGTCAGTGTCAGCCAGCCGCCCAGGGGTGTCCTGCCGGTTCTCATCCCGCTCTCCGCCCGCTGCCCCGATGTCTTCTGCCCCGGCATCTGCCCTTCCACCTGCTTCTCCGTCCTCTGAGTTCCGCCAGCCGCCTTCTCCTCCAGAAATCCCTTTTCCATCCAGTGCAGCAGCTGTGGAAAATCCTCCGTCGCCTCTGTCCCGAACTTCTGCCTGTACAGCTCCCTGTCAAGACCTGGCCGAATCAGAAGATGACGGATGGCGTATCTGCGCTTCTCTTCTTCCGCAGACAGAAAAATCCCATGGGTAATCCCGGTGTAGTCCCCGCACTCCATGAACGCTCTCAATTCCTCCAGGCAGCTCTTTCTGGTTATGGCATAAGGTGTGCAGAAGTGGAGATTTCCCGCGTAGCTTCTGCCCCCACACCCCAGGGCCAGGGAGGTGGAAAAGCCGCAGTCGGAGAATTCCCGGCCTCCCCTTCCTGCCCCGCTCTGCTGCCTCACAAACCGCCTCATAGAATCCTGGCGGTATCCCTCCGACTTGAGATAGGCCGCCCCTTCCCCGTACTCGGCATATGCCCTCTCCGGTTCCGGAACCACCCCTTCCCTCTCCATCGACACTCCGTGCTTTACATAGAGCGGGTAGAGAAAGATCTCGTCAGGCGCAAAACTCACCGCCTCCTCGAGAGACTCCAGAAGAGATTCCACGGTCTGTCCCGGAATTCCGTAGATGAAATCCACATTGACACAGGGAAAATCACAGGCTTTCAAAAGCTCCAGGGCCCTCCTGGCCCGTTCTCCTCCGTGCCCCCGGCGCAGAACCGCCAGTTCCCGGTCGCTGAAGCTCTGAATCCCCATGCTGACTCTGGTGACTCCCCGTCTCTTCAGGAGGTTCAGCTTCTCTCTTGTTGTCTGATTAGGAGCTGTCTCGATGACAATCTGACGGTTCTGCCCAAACTCCAGATTCCCGTCCACCATGTCAAACACCCTGTCAAGCTGTCCCTCCTCCAAAAGCAGCGGCGTTCCCCCTCCTATGGTAAAATCAGAAAACACCGCGCCTGCCTCCTTGAGAATCCCGGCATACTGGCCGATCTGCCGGCCCACCGAGTCCAGATACCGCTCCATAACCTCCGCGCCCAGGCCCGTGACGGAAAACAGGTTGCAGTAGCCGCATTTGGACTGGCAGAAGGGCACATGAAGATAGAGCCCGTGGCCGTCTCCGGCGAACCGCTGCCCGTAATCTCTCAGATTCACCCCCGCCAGGGGCCTGTACGCCGTCTTGTGGGGGTAGCTGTACATGTACTGGACATAGGGATTATTATAATACATCGTCTGTCTCTATCCTTTCTTCTCCTGAAACCGCTCCATTACCTGTCCGGCAGACATCCGGCTGTCTCCAGGTTCGGCGCAGCCGGATGATACAGATTCCCGTCATCCTCTCTGCGCCGGATATCCGGCGGCAAAAAGAACGCGCTACAGGAAAAAATGCTTGTATGGCACTGTGTTGACCGCCGGATGATTGATGCCGTGGAACTGGCAGCCGTCCTCCCCGTAGCAGGTCCCGTGGTCCGAACAGCAGATGACAAAGGCGCCTCCCCGCTTCTCCTTCCACCCCGCGAACAGCCTTCCCAGCTCCCCGTCCACATGGCGCAGGGCGGCTCTGTGGCTCAGGATGCTGTCCTGTCCGGCTCCTTCCAGATAAAAATAATTGGGATAGTGGATGGCGTCGATGTTGAGGTACAGAAATATCTTCTGCCCCGTCTCTTCCTTCTTCTCCAGCCTCTTTAAGATAAAATCCACCTGGTTCACGGCGCTGTTCTTCACCCCGCACCCGAAAGAAGGATGCCACCAGCTTTTCCTGAAATATCCTGGGAACACCTTTCCCAGATCGGACCGCTTGTCAAAAAATGACACGCCGCCCACGCACCAGGTATCGTACCCTTCCTTCTCAAGCCCCTCCATGACCGTTGCCCCCGAGAAGGGAAAAGCCCCTTCCGGAGCCTTGTTGCCCATGCCGATCTGCCTGGGAAAAAACAGCATCTCCCTGTCCGACAGATTCTTGGCGTCATAGTCGCAGGGCAGAAAACCGGAGAACATGGCGTGGTGGGACGGCCAGGTAAAGTTCCCCGGCGCCTGGCGCTTCTCCCACGGGCCGTACTGGTTCAGCACCGGCGTCGTCCCGTCCGCCTCCTCCTGGACCGCCGCGTCGTACCGCAGGGTATCCAGGCACACAAACAGAATATCGTCTCTCCCCACTACCTGGTTCATGTCCACAGACGGTTTTCTTCTCTGTCTCCCGGAGGAGAAGATCCGGAAGGGCACCTCGGCCTTTTCTCCCGCCGCGCCCTCTCCCGTCACCTTCTCCCCTGCCGCCTTCTCCCCTGTCGCCTTCTCCCCCGGCAAAACCGTTTCCGTTCTCTCAGCCATTTCCATACAGCCACTCCTTCATCATCTCCGCCTGACGGCGGTAGATTTTATTTTTATTGTATATATCCTGGTAGATCAGATCTCCCTGGCCGTTCATCTCGATCACTCTCGGCCTCAGACTTCCCTTTTCAAGGAGAATGTCCACCCCGGCGCAGCCGAGCCCCTCAAAACATCCGACGGCCTTCCGGCACAGCTCCTGCGCCTGCTCCCGGACAGAAAGAGGAAGCCCCAGCTCCGACAGCTCCAGGGGATGATTGTTCAGCTGCAGGTTGGTGACGGGGCCCCTGGAAAGCCTTGCCAGCATAAAATCCACCTGCCCGCCCTGGACTACCGCCCGCAGATCATAGGAGAAGCCCTGATGCTCCGCCTTGGCGTACCACCGCTCCGCCATGCAGTCCAGGCGCAGAAGCCGGCCCAGAAAGGACATGATCTCCCTTTTGTCTGCAAACCGCCGAAGCCGCTTGGTATTTACCAGGCGGCCTGTGCGGGGGTCCTCCAGCCCGCAGGTGTAGAGAACCATCTGTCCAGTTTTTTTCTGATGCCGAAAAGCGGCCACTCCCGCCGCACCTGAGCCCCGGACCGGTTTTAAAAAGACCTGGGACATGTGTTTTCGCTCCATGATCTCCAGAAGCTCCTCCGCGCTGCTCACCTTCTCCACCAGGGTCTCCGTCACCGCCGCACCTGATTTCATCAGATGGCTTTTGCATTCCCTCTTATTCAGAAGACATTTCACCTTGTGGGGATGATTGAAAAAGGATATGCGCTCTTCCTCTCCCAGCCGGGCCAGCTCTTCTAAGTCCTTTTCATATCCCAGGGCAAGGCCGTTTAGCTCCTCCAGGCAGCAACTGTCCCAGGGCGGCGGATCGATCTTTAAAAACAGCTCCGCCGCCTTCAACCCTTTCTCCTCAAAAGCCCGGCGCCAGTCCCCGGAACACTCCCGCCAGTCCCAGATCTCGATGGGTATCCCCGCCTGGTCCGCGGCTTTCATCAGATAGACGGCGCGCTTTGTGCCGGGAGCGCCCAGGAGGACAAGCCGTCTCACTCTGTGAGCATGGCGTCCATCCAGATCTCGCCGTCGTACTCCTCCGGCTTGTTGGCCTCGGAGACATCTGCTTCCACGGGAAGGGCTTTCAGCTTTTCCGCCATGTCGTCGGACATATAGTGATAGTGGACGTCAAGAACCTTTATGTTGGGATACTGGGGAAGCTTCTCCAGTATCATCTGTCCCCCCTTGTCTGTCAGGGTTCCGTTGGCCAGGTCCAGTGTGTGAATCTGCTTCATGTACTTGCTCTCCAGAACCACCCCGGCCAGCTCGTCCTGTATCTCGCTGTCCTCAATTCCCAGATACTCCAGTTTTGGAAAATCCGATTCCGCCAGAAGCGTCCGGATGGTCTCCGCGTCCCCGTCAAAACCATAATTATCAATTCCGATGTAGAGAAGGAGTTTTTTGAGGTTGGGGAGCTTGGCCCTCTGAATGGACTGGAGCACCGACACCGGAAGGCCGCCGCAGATGATGGTCAGGGACTCAAGATTCTCGTGGCTTATCTCACCCAGCCGCAGGTCCGAAGCCCCCTTGATGGTCAGGGACTTTAGCTGGGGCATGGCCGCCCACAGAGCGCTGTAATTCCCCTGGAGAATCCAGGACACCTCGCACTCCTCATAGTCCATGTCTCCCACGAACAGGCTGTCCACATGGGCAAATTTCTCCTTGTTGTCCACGATGCCGTCAAGAATTGCCTGGCAGTCCACCCCGCAGGCGTCCCCCCAGCTGCCGATAATCACCTCCGTCAACTGTGGAAATTCCGGGTCAGCCATAATCTCCTCCAGCATCGTCGTCGGGGTCTTCCCCTCCTCGTAATCGCCGTAATCGTACTCATACCTTTTACTGTTTCCCATAGCATATTCCTCCAAAATCAATATGATGCCTTTATTATACCGCTGCTTTCCCGCTAAAACAATACTATTTTGCTGATCCTGAATCATCATTGGGCGCGTTCCATTTCTTTTCCAACCTGTTCCATCACTCTACAGCACTTCCACCTTGCAGGAATGCTCCTTCGTCTTTGTGCTGTAACTGATTCCAACAGCTAAAATCCTTCCCGTATACTTTGGTTTCTCCCCCATTTTTCCGTTCCGGGTAGAAGATAAAATCCACATACCCTTTGCCCCCTTTATCCTCACGCTCCACGTGGTATTTATCCCTGGCCGCCAGATAGACCAGATTCACCACGGCTGACAGCTCAATCTCACCAATTTTTCTTTATCTGTCCTTTCGCCCCCATAAGAAAAACATAAGTTTAACTTATGATATTCATAACTAATATTGATTTTACTTATGTTACATTTCCGTGTATGATAAAGATGTTGTGTTGATTCACAGCGCGATTTTACAGATAAGAAATGCTAATCCAAAGGAGGATTTCGACAAATGGTAAGAGCAATCGTAGGCGCCAACTGGGGCGATGAGGGCAAAGGCAAGATCACGGACATGCTGGCCAGGGAATCGGACATTATCATCCGGTTTCAGGGCGGCAGCAACGCGGGTCACACGATCATCAACAATTACGGCAAATTTGCCCTTCACCTGCTTCCCTCGGGCGTGTTTTATGGACATACCACCAGCGTCATCGGCAACGGCGTGGCGCTTAACATCCCCTATCTTTTTAACGAGATCAAGGCTCTGACAGAAAAGGGCGTCCCCGCTCCCAAAATTCTGGTCTCCGACCGGGCGCAGATCATGATGCCTTACCATGTGCTGTTCGACGCCTACGAGGAGGAGCGATTGGGCGGAAAGTCCTTCGGCTCCACCAAGTCCGGCATCGCTCCTTTCTACTCTGATAAATACGCGAAAATCGGTTTCCAGGTCAGCGAGCTGTTCGACGAGGCCGCTCTCAGGGAGAAGGTGAAGAGAGTCTGTGAGATGAAGAATATTCTCCTGGAGCACCTGTACCATAAGCCCGTCATCGACCCGGAGGAGCTGTTTAAGACTTTGCTTGAGTACCGGGACATGGTAAAGCCCTATGTGTGCGATGTCTCCAAATATCTTCACGAAGCCCTCAGGGATGGGAAGAATATTCTCCTGGAGGGCCAGCTGGGTTCCCTAAAAGATCCGGACCACGGCATTTACCCCATGGTCACTTCCTCCTCCACGCTGGCTGCCTACGGCGCCATCGGGGCGGGGATTCCTCCCTATGAGATCAAGAACATCACCACGGTTGTAAAGGCATACTCCAGCGCCGTGGGGGCAGGCGCCTTTGTCAGTGAGATCTTCGGCGAGGAGGCCGACGAGCTGAGAAGGCGGGGAGGAGACGCCGGAGAGTTCGGCGCCACCACCGGGCGTCCCAGGCGCATGGGATGGTTTGACGCGGTGGCCTCCCGCTACGGATGCCGCATCCAGGGAGCCACCGAGGTCGCCCTGACGGTTCTGGACGTGCTGGGCTATCTGGATGAGCTTCCGGTCTGCATCGGGTACGACATCGACGGCAAGGTCACAAAAGATTTCCCCACCACCGTGGAGCTGGAGAAGGCAAAGCCGGTGTACACCAGGCTTCCCGGCTGGAAATGCGATATCCGGGGAATCAAGACATACGGGGAACTGCCCAAAGAGTGCCGGGATTACGTGGAGTTTATCGAAAAAGAGCTGGGCGTGAAGATCACCATGGTCTCCAACGGCCCCGGCAGGGACGAGATTATCTACCGCGAGTAAGTCAGGCTATGTCAAAAACCGCATCCCAATGCCGGGGATGCGGTTTTTACTGCCTATTTTTCATTTGCATGCTCCCACCAGCATCTCCAGGAGCTTCCGCCCCGCCGGGGACATGGCGCTCTCCCTGTTTGTCGCCACGCACATCTGCCTTGAGGGCATCCGGCTCTCAAACTCCAGACAAAACAGCTGGCCGCTGGCCAGCTTCTCTCTGGCAAAGTCCTCCACCACACATCCGATGCCCATATTCCTTGCGGCAAACTGCACCACCATGTCGCTGGTAGCCAGCTCAAACTCGGGAGCCAGCTTCACTCCCCTCTCCTCCAGCCAGGAATCGGTAAACGCCCTGGTGCTGGTGTTTCCCTCCAGAAGGATGCAGGGAAGTTCTCCCAGAATGGCGCAGGGCAGCTTCTTTCCTCTCAGATGCTGAAACTTTTCTCCCGCCACAAACACATCCTGAATCTCTCTCACAGGAATCAGCCTGGCATCTCCCTGGGCGGCCACGGGAGCGCTGACCACTCCGAAATCGATCTTTCCCTCGTGGAGGGACTTCATGGTCTCCGGGGTGGGCGCGTTGGACACGATAACCTTCACGTTGGGATATGTCTCGTGAAATTCTTCCAGGTATGGCAGAAGATAAAACTGCAGCGTCATGTCGCTGGCGCCGATGCGGACTTCTCCCGTGTCTAAGTCCTGCATCCGCCTCAGGGTCTTCTCCCCGTCCAGGATCATGCCCAGCCCCCGCTCCACATACCCGTAGAGCAGTTCTCCCTCCTGGGTCAGATGCACTCCCTTGGAGGCGCGGACAAACAGCCGGCAGTTCAGCGCCGTCTCCAGCTGCTTCACCGCCTGGCTCACCGCCGGCTGGGAGACGCATAAGTACTCCGCCGCCAGGGTGATGCTGCCCAGCCTTGCCGCCTGATAAAACACACGATAATATTCCAGGCTGATATCCATATATTGTCCCTCACTTTGCGCTTCTCAGTCAGTCTTCCCGGCAAGCCTCCCACAGGGAAATCAGCCAAACAAGTCTTCGCTGATGCCTTCCACCGCTTTCTTCACGGTTCCCTCCGCAAAGGGATTGCCCAGCCCTGCCAGCTCAAGAAGTTCAAAATATCCCATGCTCCCGCCGGCCCGGCACAGACGGCAGTAGTCCTCCCACGCCTGCTTCCTGTCCTTCTTCATGCGGCCGTAGAACTCGAAAGCCCCCATCTGGGCCAGAGCGTAGTCGATATAGTAGAAGGGGAAGAGGAAAATGTGCTGCTTCTGCATCCAGAACCCGCCTTCCTCCAGGAACCTGTGCCCGTCATAGTCTCTCCACGGCAGATATACTTTCTCCAGCTCTTTCCACACCTTCCGCCTCTCCATGGCGGTCATGGAAGGATTTTCAAACACTTTGTGCTGGAATTCGTCCACACACACCATGTAAGGCACCGCCTCCAGAGCCTCCGTCACATGGGAGTACAGGTATCTGTGGGCCTTGTCGCCGAAAAACAGTTCCATCCACGGGTGGGTGAAATACTCCATGGTCATGGAGTGGATCTCCGCCACCTCGTAGCTGGAAAATACCATGTCCATGAGTTTTACATTCCTGGAAGCCGTGTATGCCTCGAAGGCGTGGCCCGCCTCGTGGGTCAGAACATTGACATCCGCGTTGGTCCCGTTAAAGTTGGCGAAAATAAAGGGGGACTTGTACGCCGGAAGGAAGGTGCAGTACCCGCCGCCCCTCTTTCCCTGCTTGGTGTCCAGGTCAAACATGTCGTGCTCCACCATAAAGTCGAAAAACTCTCCTGTCTCCGGTGAAAGCTCTCTGTACATCTTCCTGGCCTTTTCCACCAGCTCTTTTCTGTCTCCCCGGGGAACGGCGTTGCCTTCGGGGAACACCAGGGCCTCGTCATAGTACCGCAGCCTGTCCACCCCCAGGCGCTCTGCCTGCTGGTCTCTCAGCTTCTGGCACACGGGGACGATCACCTCCCTCACCTGGCGGCGGAAGCCGGCCACATCCTCCGGGCCGTAATCATACCGTCCCCTGGACAGGTAGATAAAATCCATATAGGAATCAAAGCCCAGCTTTTTCGCCATGCCGGCCCTCAGGGCCACCATCCTGTCATAGATCCTGTCAAGGTCCGGGGCGATCTTCTCATACAGATCTCCCCACGCGGTCATGGCCTCCTTCCGCTCCCGCCGGTCCGTGCTCTGCATATGCTTGAGAAGACCGTAAAAATTGCAGGTCTCGCCGCGAAACTCCACGGAAGCCGCCGCGGACACCTTGGAGTACTCCTGGGTCAGGCTGCTCTCCTCCACCAAATCCTCCACGACAGCCGGGTCCGACAGCTTCTGGCTGACCTCCAGCCTCTTTATAAAGTAAGAACCAAACTCTTCTTCCCACTGGCTGCGGAAAGGAGAATCCAGAATCACCTTCTCCGCCTCCTGGCACAAGAGCCCCAGCTGGGGGCCTTCCTGGTTCAGGTACTTCATCTCCCCGTCATAAAACTCGTCGTTGGTGTCCACCGTATTGCGGATGCTGGCGATGGTCTCCATGGTGCTCTGCCTGTATTCCTTCTCCTTCTGCTCCAGGAACAGCCTCCTCATCTCATCGTAGGAAGAGGCCTCCTTCAACGCCTGGATATAGATTTTCATCTCCTTCTTTGCCGTCTCCATATCCGGCCTCTCATACCTCAGCTGTGAAAATTTTTCCATGATGATTTTCCCTTTCTTATATTTACTATATTCTAACACATTTATAACCTCATTGCCATACCCTGCTGAACCTTGTGGTTCGGCGCTGACCCCACGCGTTACTGTTCAGGTAGGTCTGCGCACTGGCTGCGCTGACCCTATGATAACCTGGGCGGGCAGGCAAAAATCCCATCGCCGCAGGCGATTTTCATGGACTTTTGCTGGTTGCTGTGAACGCATGTGAACAGTAACCCCCACGCCGTTACTGTTCAGGTAGCCCGCCCTGCGAAAAAGCCGATACCGCTCCCGCCACACACATCCATGGCTGAAACCGATATCGGCTTTCCTCACAGCTTTACAATCTATACCGTAATCTCCGCCTTCATCCCCAGAATCTCCTGATTCTTATTGAGAACCGGCTGGATGACCTCCTCAAGGAACTCTTCCACCTGCTTCGGGGCGCGGCCCACATACCGGGCAGGCTCCATGGTCCTCTCCAGCTCCTCCATGGTCAGCCCGAAAGCAGGGTCCGCGGCGATAAGCTCCAGAAGATTGTTGTCCAGTCCCTTTTCCTTCACGTTCTTTCCCGCTTCCATGGACAGCCTGCGAATCCGCTCGTGGAGCTCCTGTCTGTCCCCGCCGGCCTTCACCGCGTCCATCATGATGTTCTCCGTGGCCATGAACGGAAGCTCTGCCATAAAATGCTTCTCGATGACCTTGGGATACACCACAAGCCCGTCCACCACGTTCAGATACAAATCCAGTATGCCGTCCACGGCCAGAAATCCCTCGGGCACGCTGAGACGCTTGTTGGCAGAGTCGTCCAGGGTTCTCTCAAACCACTGGGTGCTGGACACCAGCATAGGGTTCATCACGTCAGCCATCACATAGTTGGACAGAGAGGCGATGCGCTCGCTTCTCATGGGATTCCTCTTGTATGCCATGGCGGAAGAGCCGATCTGGTTCTTCTCAAAGGGCTCCTCTACCTCTTTTAAGTGCTGGAGCAGGCGCACGTCGTTGGAAAACTTGTGGGCGCTCTGGGCGATGCCCGCCAGGACGTTGAGCACTCTTGTGTCGATCTTTCTGGAGTAAGTCTGCCCTGACACCGGGTAACAGGATTCGAATCCCATCTTGGCCGCGATGATCTCGTCGGCCTTTCGGCATTTGTCGTGGTCCCCGTCAAACAGTTCCAGGAAGCTGGCCTGGGTTCCGGTGGTTCCCTTTGACCCCAGCAGCTTCATGGAGGACAGCACATAGTCCAGATCCTCCAGATCCAGGTACAGGTCATGGAGCCAGAGCGTAGCCCGCTTTCCCACCGTGGTGGGCTGGGCCGGCTGGAAGTGGGTGAATGCCAGGGTAGGCTGGTCTTTGTACTCTCTGGCGAACCCGGCCAGCTCTGCCATGACGTTGATCAGTTTCTTCCTCACCAGCTTCAGGGCGTCGGTCATGATGATGATATCCGTGTTGTCCCCCACATAGCAGGATGTGGCTCCCAGATGGATGATGCCCTTGGCCTTGGGGCACTGCTGTCCGTAGGCGTACACGTGAGACATGACATCATGGCGCACCAGCTTCTCCCGCTCTCTCGCCACCTGGTAGTTGATATCCGTCTCGTGGGCTTTCAGCTCGTCGATCTGCTCCTGGGTGATTGCCAGCCCCAGCTCCTTCTCCGTCTCCGCCAGGGCGATCCACAGTTTTCTCCAGGTACAGAACTTCTTGTCGGGAGAAAAAATATACTGCATCTCCTTGCTGGCGTAGCGCTGGGAGAGGGGGCTTTCATATCTGTCGTTCATATGGTCTCCTTATATTTCCGTGGTCTGTAATTCTTTGGTCCTCACAGTTACCGCAATCCTTACAGGCAGCGAGACAGCGCCCTACTGGATTCCCAGGCGCCGGAAGACTTCCTCGTAGGCGTCCTCTACATTGCCCAGATCCCGGCGGAATCTGTCCTTGTCCAGCTTCTCGTGAGTCTCCTTGTCCCACAGCCTGCAGGTGTCGGGGGACACTTCGTCGGCAAGAATGATCTGTCCGTGGAAACGGCCGAACTCAAGCTTAAAGTCGATGAGCTCAATGCCGAGGCCGGCAAAATACTTCCGCATCACTTCATTGACCTTGAAGGCGTACTTGCTGATGACATCAATCTCCTCCTGGGCAGCCAGGTCCAGAGCCAGAGCATAGTAGCTGTTGATAAACGGGTCGTGGAGATCATCGTTCTTGTAGCTGAACTCCAGTGTGGGGCACTTCAGCTGAATGCCCTCCTCCATCCCCATCTTCTTGGCAAAGCTGCCGGCGCTGAAATTGCGGATAATCACCTCCAGGGGCACGATCTCCACCTTCTTCACCACCGTCTCCCTGTCACTCAGCTCTTCGATCAGGTGGGTGGGAACGCCCTCTGCCTCCAGCAGCTTAAAGATGTGGTTGGTCATCCGGTTGTTGATGGCCCCCTTGCCCACAATGGTTCCCTTCTTCTGGCCGTCAAAGGCGGTCGCGTCATCTTTGTAGGATACGATCAGCGCGTCCGGATCTTCTGTCGTGAAAACTTTCTTTGCCTTTCCTTCATACAATAAATCTTTCTTCTCCATGAGTATCCACCTGTCCTTTTTCTAAATTGGTCTGCAAGAATAGACTTAAATTATAATATACCCTGATGGGAAATACAATATCTTATTACACACTTTTCCATTTTTGTTCAGCAGCCATTCCGGACAGAGAAAGCGCGTACCATAACCATCAAAACCTGGTACGCGCCTCTTTCCATATCCTGTTCAACTGCCGCCTGCCCTTTGGGCATGCCCAGTCCTTCGGAGCAGCCTCCTGCCTACTTGAGCGCCTCCGCGATCTTCTCTGCCGCCAGCTTGCCGGATGTCACCGCCCAGCCGTTGTTGGCTCCGGAGGGTGAATCGTCGCCCATGACGCCGCCTACAACCTCGCCTGCCGCGTACAGGCCGCTGACAGTCTCTCCGGACGTGTTCTGCACTTCCAGAGAATCATTGATCACCAGACCGCCCATGGTGGTGGCAAAACGGGGCTTCTGCTCTACCAGGTAGTATGGCCCGTCCCCGATCTCCATAGTCATAAAATCTGCCCCTCTGCCGAATTCCTCGTCAGTGCCTGACTGCACATAGCCGTTGTAAGTCTCGACGGTGGCCTTTAAAGTCTCCGGGTCCATGCCCGCCGTCCCGGCCACTTCCTCCAGAGTATCCCCGTGGATAAACACAGGCGCGGCGGAGCCGTTCAGCTCCAGATATCCGTCAATATCCTCCTGGCTGATGCCTGCCCCTCCCAGCTTGGTCTTCCACACGGAGAAGGTCTCCTCGTCCATGAGAAGATAAAGCATCTGGCCTTCCTGTGTAAGCTCGGTCTCCAGGATGGTGCGGTTGGAGGCTTTTTCGTTTACCACGCGTTTGCCTTCCTTGTTGACCAGGATGGCGCTCATGGTCCACGCCGTGATGTTGCCGCCGATGGTGGACTTGGCGATTCCCTCTGAAACCTCGATTCCGTTAGGATAGCGCTTGCCGTACTCCATCAGGCGGGTTGCCGCGTCAATGCCCTCGGCTGTCGCCATGATCACGCCGTCCCCTGTGGAGGAAACCGGCCCGTAATACAGGGCCTGCTGCATCTCTTCGTTGAGCAGCTCCTTGTTGTTGCCGTATCCGCCGGTGGCCATCAGGACAGCCTTGGCGCTGATGGTGTAGTCTGTGCTGTCGCTGCTTGCCTTCACCCCGACTACCGCTCCGCTGTCATCTGTGAGAAGCTCTGTCGCCCTTGTCTCCAGAAGCACGGTGGCGTCTGTGGCTGCTATAGCCTGTCTCATGGCCTCCGCCGCGCCGGCGCCGCTTCCTGTATATGCCAGCTCTCTGTCGTAGGTGTACTCTGCCAGCTGGTGCAGGCCGCTCTCTGTGTCAAAGGTCACCCCCTGCTCCTGAAGCCAGTCGCTGGCAGCGCCTACGTTCTCGGCGTACAGAGTCAAAAGCTCCGGCACATTTAGGTCTGCGCCGTTTTTCATAAAATCATCAAACATGCTCTGAACCGAGTCATCTGCAACACCGGCGTTCTTCTGCAGCTCGGAGCCCATGACCACCTGGTTGCCTCCGCTGATGGAGATGGCTCCGCCCATAAACGGCATCTTCTCTACAATAATAACGTCAAGCCCCAGCTCCTCGGCCCGCATGCAGGCTGTCATGCCGGCAGCCCCGCCGCCCAGAATCACCAGGTCAGCCTCCATAGACTCGGCCGTCTTCTCCGCGCCGTCTTCCACCTCTACGTTTTTCAAGGCTTCCGCGTCGCCTCCCGCCTGAGTCACGCAGTCCGCAACCGCCGCCAGAATCGCCTCGGAAGTGACGGTGGCTCCGGCCACCGCGTCCACGCCCAGAGACTGAGTCTCCACAATCCGGCCCGGCAGTTTATCCACAGCGTTGGTTCCGATTCCCGGCGTCTCCTGATGGTCAGTGACCTCCACCTTCTCGATGGCATCTGCAGTAAAAGTCACCTCCACGGTCACATCTCCCTTAAGCCCCGGCGCCGCCGCCGTGTATGTACCCGGCGTGTAAGCTCCCTTCGAAGCCTGGGTTGTCTCCTCCGCCGCGGTTGTCCCGGCTGCCGCGGTTGTCCCGGCCTCTGCCTCCGTGGTCTGGGTCTCTGCGGTCTGGGCCGCCGTGGTGGCGTCCGCCGGAGCCGGACCCTTGCAAGCCGTCATGGATATTGCCACCGCGGCTGTCAGCACGGCGGCGGTTGTTCTGGCCTGTAACTTCTTGTGTCTCATGTCTGTTTCCTCCCGGTTAAAAAATTTACCTGCGCACGTATTTTTTGCGCAACACTATTGTAGTATAGACCGCTGCGGCTGTCAATCGTTCCTGCTGCCATCCCATAATCATGACCTTGCCATTCACAGCGCAAAATGGTAGAATACAACACAAGACACATATAGACTTGAATTAACGGAGAACAATTATCAATGAAGCAGATAACCGATTTATTTTTAACATTCTGCAAAATAGGCGCATTTACTTTTGGCGGCGGGTATGCCATGATCTCTTTACTCGACCATGAATGCGTTGAAGAGAAGCAGTGGCTGACATCTGATGAACTCATGAATGTCACCGTAATCGCGGAATCCACCCCGGGCCCTATCGCGATAAACTGTGCAACATATACCGGGTACAAAGTCGCCGGCATAAAGGGGGCTGTCTCGGCAACCGTTGGAATTATACTTCCATCTTTCCTCTTGCTTTTTATTATCTCAAAATTTTTTGATAATGTGCTGATGGTTCCTGTGGTTTCAAGGGCTTTCCGGGGCATACGGATAGCTGTTTCCCTTTTGATTGTACAGGCAGCGATAAAGATGAGCAAAAAATTGAGCAAAAAGATTCAAATACCCATAATGATTTTCTTTTTTTCTGTTGTCCTTGCTTTGAACATTGCCAATATCCACATCTCCACTATATATTTCGTCTTATGCAGCGGAGCTGCCGGCTTTATCTTTTGGGGAGGTTCAAAAGACAAAAAAGTTTGGAGGGACAAATCATGATTTATATAAAATTACTGCTCTCTTTTTTGAAAATAGGGCTGTTCTCTTTTGGCGGCGCCTACGGGGCTATTCCCCTTATCCAGGATGTGGTCCTTGAAAACAACTGGGCAGACACAGAAATGTTTGCCAATCTGGTTGCCCTCAGCGAAGCCACCCCCGGTCCTATTATGGTAAATATGGCTGCCTATATAGGAAGTCAGCAGGCCGGCCTGCGGGGAGCTCTTTTAGCAGTTATCGGCGTTGTTTTCCCATCCTTTGCGATTATATTGATCGTTACGGTTCTATTTCTGAATATCCTGAAAAAACCTTATATACAGGCCGTCTTAAAAGGAATTAAACCGTGCTTAACAGGGGTCATCCTCGCCACAGGTACATATATGGCGATCTCGATTTGTATAGAAAAAAATCCCTTTTCCATTGATTTCAAAGCGTGCATCATTTACCTTCTTTTAGCGGCAGTTATTTTTCTGCATCGAAAATTCAGGGGAAAAGAGGTTTCCCCTATCCTGTTAATCGTATTTTCTGCGATTTGCGGATGCCTTCTTTATTGAATTTGAAAAATTATTTGCCTCAGCCGTTTGGGCCGTATCTTCGATTGAAGCCGCCATTCTTGCCGTTGTCCAGCGGGTGAGCTGGTATGTGCGGCACAATGAAAAGGAGTTTACAGAGCGCGTCCGGGAAGCGTCCGACCAGAACCAAGAGAAAACCGTCAAGGAATGTAAGCAGAAAATCAACAAGGCACAAAAGCGGCACAAAGAGCTGGACGGGCTTGTGAAAAAGCGACATATAAAGAACATCTTTTTCATAAACAGATCCTCCGATTTCTTCACGACTCTCATGTCTGACTGAGTGATAAATATATTACAGCACATAACTCCGCAAAACACAACAAGATTCAACCTGAGAATCTTTTTATTTTTCATCGCGTGGTTCTGTTCACGTACATTCACAGCGGCCATCATCTCATTGTAAAAGGGGCAGGCCCTCAGCCATGTCTTCCGGCTGGATGCCCGCCCCTTTCCGCCAGCTGTTCAATATCTGTTCAGCATAACGTAAAGTGCTCTGTTCTTATTCTTTTTACTCTTCTTCTTTCTTCCTGAAAAGCACTCCGCAGGCGCCCAGAAGGCTTCCTGACAGAAGGAACATCAGCTTCGCCAGACTCATGGCCTCTCCGGTTTTCGGCAGGCCCGCCAGCGGTATGTCTTCGTCGTCTATCCATGTCAGAGGCTCCCCTGCAGGTATGTCTGGCAGAGCCGACAGCGGAACCGGATCTGTCTCAATCTCCGTTGTCTCCGGGGTTACTCCCGGCCCGTGCCCGCTGTCGCTTCCGCCGCCTCCTCGATGGCCTCCGCCTCCGCCGCTGCTTCCCCCGCCTGGATTGTCAGGCTCGGGAACTACCGGTGTTGGATCCGGATCTGGAGTTGGGGTTGGGTCTGGAGTTGGAACGGGATCCGGGGTCGGGGTCGGATCAGGTGTCGGATCGGGATCCGGGGTCGGGGTCGGATCAGGTATCGGATCGGGATCCGAGGTCTCCGGAAGTCTGCTCCAAACTGCATAAAATCTGAACTCGTAGGAGTAGTCGCTCACCTCTCTCACGGCGCCCATGTCGTCTCCTGCCAGCCATGGAACTGCCGTCCCGGCCTCGGCTATGTCGTCCTCATTTCCGTTTCTCACAGGACTCCAGCCCTCAAACACATAACCTTCCCGCACTGGCTCACCATCGGTAACCTCAAACAGTTCTGAATTCTCTGCCAGTTCCATCAAACCTTTCCTGCTGGCATCGCTGTCACTGGCGATAGTGACATTTTTTGTCTCTGTCCGCAGGAATTCTCTGCTGTCTTCAGCATTATTATTCTGGTAATATATAACCCGGTAGCTGATCTCCTTCTCTTTGACCTCCGGCTCGGGATCTTCTGCAGGAGGAGTTGGCTTCGGGTCCTCAGGGATGACCGGAGGTGGTGTCGGATCGGGATCCGGCGTTGGTGTTGGATCCGGATCTGGTGTCGGGTCGGGATCCGGCGTTGGCGTCGGGTCGGGATCCGGCGTTGGCGTCGGGTCGGGATCCGGCGTTGGTGTCGGGTCGGGATCCGGCGTTGGCGTTGGATCCGGATCTGGTGTCGGGTCGGGATCGGTATTTCCTGTATCTTTGGTAAAATACAGTTTCAACACGGTTCTGTCTTCAGATAGATCCGCCTTTAGAATATTTCTCTCATCGGAGGCAGCAAAGGTGTATCCGTCAACTTTCTTGTCCGTCTCAGTAACCATTACAGTTTCCCCTGCTTTTCCTGTACGGGTTTCAGGGGTTTTTATGCTGTTTTCATCTGTATCGTACCATTCTACCCTATAAGTGATTTTTTCTTCTTCTGATGTTTTTGTCCGGTCATACCTCAGAGTGATGACGTTTCCGCTCTCGCTCAGTTTCAGCTCCTCGGGATTGGCAGATGTGTAGCTGTAGCCATCCTCTTCCCCATAGGTCAGGACTTTCTCAATATCATCCGCATTGACAACATCGCCTACATTCACATCGTTGATGGTGTTCCGGATTTCCCCGTCCTTTTCCCCATTTGTGTAATACTCATGCACGATGGTATAGCTGGTTTTAACCGCCTCTGAAGTCTCTGTCCGGTCGTAACGCAGTGTGATCTCGTTTCCGCTTTCTTCAAGTGTCAGCTTTTCGGGATCGGCGGACGTGTACCTGTAGTCTCCCTTTTCCCCATAGGTCAGGACTTTCTCAATATCATCCGCATTGACAACATCTCCTACGTTCACATCGCTGACCGTATTCCGGGTCTCACCATCCTTTTCTCCATTCGTGTAATACTCATGCACAACGGTATAGTCGGTTTTTTTCTGCTCCGATGTCTCATCTTTACATACAACCTCAAATGTGGCCAATATCGTACCTTTTTTTCCTGGACCAGTCCATTTCTCTGTGTCGGCATTCCATGTCAAAGTAATCGTCTTACTATCCGTCTCCCCGTCAGCTAAACTATGGTTCTCGCCCACTCCAAAAGAAGGTTCTGTTCCATACATATCGGCATAAACTTTACCATGCAATTCAACATCACATAACTATGAACCACTTTCCGAATCCTTGTATGCTGGACCAACTGCATCCTCATATTGACCATCAAATGTATTACCCCAAGTTGAATAAATTTTCACCTCATGCGGAAGTCCCTCACCCGTTGATACACATTTAACTTCGACAAACTTACCAAGGATTCCGTGTAAATCAGTACGTTCAGGCGCCTTTGGGGGAGTCGTAGTATCTTTTTTCTCCCATACTGCATAAAGAGTCTTCGAAACCGGGTTAGCAGCACTGCCCAAGCCCTCACTCCATTCCAGAGTGATGGAATCACCAGCCTTATATTTCACTGTTGTAGATTCTTCACTCTCGGCCCAGCCCTGAAACGTGTAACCCTCTTTAGTTGGAGTTACATTTGTCACATCTAACGTTTCCTTAGTTTTAGAAACAGTTCTTTTAGTCGATGGGACAGAAGAGCCACCCTGAGTGTCATAATTTAAAACATAATCTGCATTGACAGTGACCCCGAACACATCATTGTAACGATACCACGTTACATCTTTATAAACCATAGTCGGATTTCCGCACCTGGGACAGGATATATACCCAGAAGTCATGTTGGGATTGGTAAAAACAATACCAAAGTTCGCATAATAACAGACCCGGACATCACTGCTCTCTCCAGGTTTCAAAGCCTCAAAAACCGTATCAAAAACCCGACTGCCGTCATTCTTTCCGGCTGCGTAGGTCGGATTGCCGACAAGATTTTTTCCGCTGTTGTCAATCAGGCTGATATCACAGTAATCGCTGGGATTATATACCGCAATTGTATGCCTGCACGAACTGCCTATTAAAGTATTTGTAGGCGCCCCTAAGAGAAAGCTGCCCTTTTGGCCTACTTTCATAGTCAGACTCTGACCAGATTGTCTTACCTTACCATCAGCGGTTTGGCCTGAAGGTTTTTTATCTGGATTGATAGTGACATTTGCAACAGGTGTATAACCGGATGCCGCCTCCGCCGTCATCCCCGACAGCCCGCCCAGACTCAGCGCCGCCGCCAGGAACATGGCAAACCCACGTTTGCACAATCGCTTCATTTTTCGTTTCATCTTCTCATTCCTTTCTTTGCTTAATACTTCTTTTCGGATGCAAAGTATCCGGCGGCCGGGCTGGCTTAGTATTGTCTCGTTTCTCCAACACCTTAGCCCCCTTAGCTTTGCGTCCCGCCATTTCTAACGGTTTGCTAATTATAATCAGCAGCCGGGCTGTCATAGCCTGCTTCCCTGCGCGCTTTAGACCCCTCGCTTTGCGTCCCCTCGTTTCCTCAGGTTTGCCTTTTATAATCAGCGGCCAGGCTGGCCTAGCGCCTCTTCTCTTCTCAATACCAGCCTCAAGTCAAAACGCCTTAGCCCCTGTGGCTTTGCGTCCCGCCGTTTCCGGCGGTTTGCCTCTCCTTCACCGCCTCCCCACGCCCTGCCGCCCGCGGTGTCCCTGACCGCAGGGCCCCTCTCCACGGCGGACCATAGTCTGGCTGGATCGCCCTGTCCATACTCATATCCATGCCCCTCCTCTCACGCCATCAGCCCTTCACTGTCTCTCCTTTAAACACACACAGCCTGACCTTCCTGTCACTGTCTCCCTGCCCTTTCCCCTTGATACCGAAAAAACAGAGAAACCAGCCGGTCTGAAATCAGCCGTTCATCTGCCCGATACCGCGGATTCCTCCCTGACTCCCGCTTTCCTCATCCCGTCCCAGTTCCTTCTGCCTTTCTCGTTCTCCTCTTCCCCCTCTCCCCTTTCCATGGCGCTGTCCATGAGCTCCATTAGCTCCAGGGCGCTCCGGAAATACCGTTTTTCGTTCTGCTCCGCCCACAGCACCTCCCCCTGCCAGGTGTTGTTCTGCCTGTACAGGACACGCACCACGAAGGTCTCTCTCTCCGATCTCAGCGGCTCTCTCAAGGATATCCCCCCTTATTCATGGTTGGCTTCAACACTTTATTCCTCCGCGCACAGCTTTTCCGAACGAAAAATCAGACATTTTCGTTCTCCCATGATATACTGTAAAAAAGGGCATTTTTATAGGAAAAACTGACATTTTAACCAACAAAAAAAGCCGAAACATACACAATTCTCGTGCATATTTCAGCGAATGATATTTCCTACTTTTTCTTTCAATTCCAAAAAATAACAGCAAAGGAATTGCCTTCGAACACACATTCTGTTATACTGATAAATACAAAGATATACGAAAGGAGGCCGCCGCCTTTGCGAACCATCTTCCACATCGATGTAAACTCCGCCTTCCTGAGCTGGGAATCTGTATACCGGCTGAACCGGGACCCTCAGGCCCTGGATCTCCGGACTATCCCTTCCATCGTGGGGGGCGACCAGAAGACCCGCCACGGGGTGGTGCTGGCCAAGTCAACCCCGGCCAAGGCATTCGGCATCGTCACCGGGGAGCCCGTGGCCCAGGCGCTGAAGAAGTGCCCGTCCCTCATATGCGTTCCCTCCCGGTTCGACGTGTACCTGGATTTTTCGGAAAAGCTGATTCACCTTCTGGAGGAGTACACCCCGGACATTGAGAAGTTCAGCATCGACGAGGCTTTTCTCGATATGACCGGGACGATTCATCTGTTTGGGAAACCGGAAGAGGTGGCAGAGAGAATCCGGGAAAGGATAAAGAGAGAACTGGGATTTACAGTGAACGTAGGCATCGCCTCCAACAAGCTCCTGGCCAAGATGGCCTCTGATTTCAGGAAGCCGGATCTGTGCCATACCCTGTGGGACCAGGAGATTCCCGTCAAGCTGTGGCCGCTTCCCGTGAGAGATCTGTTCTTTGTAGGCGGGGCGGCACAGAAGAAGATGAATGCTCTCGGAATCCACACCATCTGCGACCTGGCCCACTGCGACCTGCAGGTGCTGCGGGCCCATCTGGGGGTGAAGTACGCCGACCAGATTCACCGCTATGCTAACGGCATGGATGATGACCCTGTGGCGGAGAGGGAACCTGTGAACAAAGGTTACGGCAACAGCATCACCCTGTCCCGTGACGTGGACGATTACGACACTGCCTGCCAGGTACTCCTGTCCCTGTGCGAGACCGTGGGGATCAGGCTGCGCCGGGACCAGGTGCTGTGCCGCTGTGTGTGCGTGGAATTGAAGGACTGGAGGTTCCGCTCCCTGTCCCACCAGATGACGCTGGACACCCCCACGGATTCCTCCACCGTACTCTACGAGAAATCCCGCCTTCTCCTGCGGGACTTCTGGGATCTGACTCCGGTGCGTCTCATAGGCGTGCGGGCTGCCAGAATTACAGACGGGGAATTTATACAGATGAACCTGTTTGACACAGAGAGAAATCAGAAATTAGAACAGATGGAAAAAGCTGTGGACGCTATCCGGGGAAAGTTCGGCATCGACAGCATAAAGAGGGCCAGCTTTTTAAAACCAGACTCCATCGTGGAACACGCCGTGGGGAAGAAAAAACATCATACGTAAGAGCTGCCGGGGGCAGAACGCCGTCTTGCCGGGGGCAGGCAGCATCCTTGTCCCCGACAAAAGCGCGCTTATAAAAGTCTGCGAAGCCCTTTAGGATAATGGTTCTTTAAAACCTCCCCCACCTGCTTTGCCCAGCCTGCGGAATATTCCCCCGCCAGCACCAGCGTCCATCCGCCTTCCCGACCGCCTTCCGCTCTCATAGTCTCCCCCCGGAGATAGGCGCTCATGTCGGGACCTGCGGCCTGGAAAGACTGCCACCGTTTTACCTGCTCTTTTTTCAGATACAGAGCCAGCCCGTGGGATGGCTCAAAACGGTTCTTCTTCACGGTCCCCAGGTGCAGCCCGGCGCGCAGCACACGCAGCCCCCGGTAGTCCGGCATCTCCCTGGGAATCCGGTAAAGCTGCTCCCCGAAAAGCACCAGCCGGTTTTCCCCGTCTTCTCTGAAGGCTTCAAGCCCCTCCCGGCTCAGTGTCTCCTCCGCGAAGGTCCTCCACAGCCGGATAACCTGCCTGTCCTTTACATAGGGAGGCGTATTCTGTTTTCTCCTGCCGGAGGAAAAAGACTGTTCACACTCCCCTCCCTTAACCAGAACCGCCAGATAATGCCCTTCCCCTTCTGTCCTGTGAGGCCAGATCCGAAACGTATATTCCAGATCCTCCCGGCCGCCCTCTATCCACTCCGGCCGCCCTCTGTCAAGCCCCGCAAATCCCTGCGCCCTCTCAACAGAAAAATCCGGATTTCTCTCGAGGAATCCGCTGATGGTCCCCTCATTTTCCTCCGGGGAAAATGTGCAGGTGGAGTACACCATCCTTCCGCCGGGCCGAAGCATCGTTCCCGCCTGGTCTAAAATCTCCCCCTGCCTCCTGGCGCACATGGCCACATTTTCCAGGCTCCACTGCTCCCTTGCCTCCTGGTCCTTGCGGAACATCCCCTCCCCCGAACAGGGAGCGTCCACCAGAATCTTGTCAAAAAAGCCGGGAAAAATCCGGGCCAGGCTGCCTGCCTCCCCGCTGGTCACAACCGCGTTTGCCACTCCCAGCCGCTCCACATTCTGGGAGAGAATCTTCGCTCTGGCCGGATGAATCTCGTTGCTCACCAAAAGCCCCCGCCCCAGAAGGCGTCCTGCGATGTGGGTGGTCTTTCCCCCCGGCGCCGCGCACAAGTCCAGAACCCGCTCCCCCGGCACAGGGTCCAGAATCTCCGCCGCCGCCATGGCGCTGGGCTCCTGAATATAGAAAACTCCCGCGTCATGGTACGGATGCTTTCCCGGCCTCGTCTCCTTGTCAAAATAGTATCCTTCCCTGGCCCAGGGCACCTTCCTCAGGCCAAATTCCTCTGTCAGCTTTACAATCTCCTGCTCCCCCGCCGCCTTCAGCGGATTCAGCCTCAGCCCCTGGGCTTTCTCCCTGTCATAGCTTTTGAAGAACTCCTCCCATTCCTCTCCCAGAAGCTCCCTCATCTTAGCGGCAAATCCCCCCGGCAGCTCTGTTTTGCCTGTCTGTGTTTCCATGTTCTTCCCCTCTCTGTCAATCACTCTCTGGTTAGAGTACCA
Organism: uncultured Hungatella sp.; assembly: GCA_910577935.1. GTDB lineage: Bacteria > Bacillota > Clostridia > Lachnospirales > Lachnospiraceae > UBA3402. Next base: position 26,363 of record CAJTOT010000031.1, read on the forward strand.
AATTCCGCTCCTCCCGTCAACCAGAACTCTTCCCCTCCGCCTGCGCCGGATTCTCCTCCCTCCAAACAGTTGTGAAAATACAGCAGTTCAAGAAGTATCTGAGCTGTTACATGAAAATGTAGTTGAGATATTTCCAAAAGGCTGGTAAACTGTTGGCAAACAGATTTCTCACCAGGAACCACTTACGGAGGACTTTATGAAAAACGATCAAAATATACATACAGCTTACAACAGCCGCATCATCAACGGCATAGCCCTGGGATTCTCCCTGGCCTTTCTTCTGGCGGCTCCCGTGGCCGCCCTCTACACCGGAGAGTGGGGGCAGGTATTCTACGACTGGTATCTGATTCTCATCTCCCCATGCCCCCTTGTCACCGACTACTTCGCCCTGGGCGGCCTGGCCAGCACTCTCTTGAATGCCGGAGCCTGCGGCCTGGCCAGCTTTCTGTTTATGATTCTTCTGAAGGGAGAGTCCCGGGCCAACACCATGGCAGGATATTTTCTCGTGGTAGCCCACTGCTTTTACGGACTGAATTTCCTCAACATGTGGCCTTCCTTTTTCGCCACCCTCCTGTATCTGAAGGTGAGGAAACTGGATTACAAAAAGAATCTCCACATCTGCATGTTTGCCACCAGCTTCGGCCCCTTTATCAGCGAACTCCTCTTCCGCTACACCCAGGGCGGCTATACCCTCGGGGAGGTTCACTTAACCGCGGCCGGCATCGTTCTCACCGCCCTGTTCAGCCTGATGCTGGGATTTCTCATCCCCGCCGTCCTGCCCGGCGCCCACGCCTGGCACAAGGGCTACACCCTGTACAACGGCGGACTGGCCTGCGGGCTCCTGGGATTTTTCCTCTTTAACTTTTTCTACAGGACCATGGGGTTTCACAGCCACGGCCATGTGACCCGTGACAACCCTATCTATGCCCGGTTCAATTACTCCTACGGCGAATTCGCCAACCTGTTTTTTATCGCCGTCTTTCTTGTCTGCCTTGCGGCAGGGTGGGCTTTAAACAACAGAAGCTTCAAAGGATTCAGCCACCTGATAAAGGACACCGGCTACTCCAGCGATTTCGCGGACAAATACGGCATGCCCCTGTGCCTCATCAACATCGCCTGCCACGGCACCCTGTTCCTTCTGTACTTAAATCTGTCCATACACTTCACCGAGGGAGCCGGATACACGGGCCCTACCATGGGAATCATGCTGGCTGCCCTGACCTTCACCGCCATGGGACAGCATCCCAGAAACGTGTGGCCCATCATCTTCGGATACCAGCTTCTGTCCGTGGTGGTCCACTGCGTCTGCTTCGTCAACGCCGTGGACATCCCTTGGTCTCTCTCAACCCAGGGATACATCACCAGCGTCGCCTTCGCCCTGGGTCTCTGCCCCATCGTGGGCCGCTACGGAATCCGGGCCGGAATCGCCGCCGGCTTCATGTGCGCCGCCATATGCAGCTCCACCAGCGCGCTCCACGGCGGCCTGATTCTGTACAACGGAGGCTTCACCACCGGCATCACCGTCCTGATCCTTCTGCCGGTGCTGGAACACTACATTCCCAATGTACGGGAGGAGATGAAGGAACAGACCATCAACATGCAGGACATGCTGACGGTCATCGGGAATATCTCGGGAGGGAAAAAGGAATAGCGAGGACGGGAGGCGGGCAGCCCCCCTTACATTATATCACCCCCCCGCCCTCTGGCAAAGGAATTCTCCCCAAGATGCAAAAAATGCCCCGAGAGCCGTCTGTCTCAGAGCATATGTCTTTCCTGGCTATAAAATTCACAGTTCGATCTTGTAGTCTGCGGAGCCTTCGCCGTTGACTGCGTAGTAAGCCACACCCTCATCCGGCTTCACATAGACATCCACCGTCTTGATCTCGGAATCCGGGTTCATCTGGGCAAATGCCGCCTTCGCTTTCTCCACCACCTCGGCTGCCCCGATGTCCTTTCCCTGGAACTGGATGGTCACGGTAGTCTCCGGCTCTGCTGCCTTCTTGACCGCAGCCTTCTTCGCGGGAGCTTTCTTAGGAGCCTCCTCCTTCACTTCTTCCGCCTTCACTTCCTCTGCTTTCGCCTCAACCGCCTCAGCCGTCTTGGCAGCTGTCTTTTTCGCTGTGGTCTTCTTGGGGGCTGTCTCTTTCACAGCCTCATCCTTCACTGCTGTTTCCTTTGCCGCTGTTGCTTTGGTCCTCGCCATTTTTAATCCTCCTTCAATACTGCTTTGATTCTCAATATATCTCTACTCAGTCAGTCTGTTCTTTGTCTAATTCGCAACGCTTGAAGTATACCCCGGTTTTACTCATTTGTCAACCGACCCTGTCAAAATACGCCGTTTTGCACGGATATTTCCAGGAATTTCCCTTGATATACACCATTTTCACGAAGTTTTTTCATGATTGTATTCAGTACCAGCCTCTTATTTCCACTCCATTTCGGTTCTATGAGAAGCCTCTTGGGGCCGTCTCCGCTGATCCGGTGTATCACCACCGACGGGGGCAGGATGCCGATGCACTCCACAATCAGATCCGTATATTCCTCCAGGGACATGACGTGGAAAGGCGTCTCACTGTACATGGAAGCCAGCTTTGTCCCTTCCAGTATATGAAGGAGCTGCAGCTTTATGCCGTGGACGGGAAGTCTCCCCAGATAGCCTGCCGTCTCAAGCATCATCTCTTTTGTCTCCCCGGGAAGACCCAGGATCACATGGGCGATGACCGTCAGTCCCGCCTGAGAAAGCCTCCTGAAAGCGTCCTCAAACACCGGCAGCTCATATCCACGCCTGATGGTCCGGGCAGTGCCCTCGTGGATAGTCTGAAGTCCCAGCTCCACCCACACGGGTTTTCGCCTGTTCAGTCTCTCAAGGAGCTCCACTGTCTCCGGGGGCAGGCAGTCCGGCCTGGTCCCCACGGAGAGGGCGGCGATCCGCGGATGGTCCATGGCTCTGGAAAACAGAGGCTCTAAGTAGTCCGTCGGGGCGTAAGTGTTGGTATAAGACTGGAAATAGGCCACGAACAGGCCGTCCTCCCCGATCTTTCCCGCCACCTTCTCTCTGGCCGCCTCAATCTGATGCCACACGTCTCCATATGCTCCCCTCGCCACGGCAAAATCTCCGGAACCGCCGCTGCTGCAGAAAATACATCCGCCGGTTCCCGCCGTGCCGTCTCTGTTGGGACAGGTCATGCCCCCGTCCAGGGCCAGCTTGTAGACTTTCCTGCCGAACAGGCGCTTCAGCTCATAGTCCAGGCTGTGGTAAGGCTTATCACCCCAGAGCATGGAGGGATTTCCTCTTCTTTCTCCGCCGGGACTGTTCCTCTTTTGTCTCTTCCGCGCCCTCTCCCCGGCCTGCCGCTCCCGGCATGATCTGTCTCAGCTGTCTCATGACATGGAGATAGGCGGGGATCAGGAAAAGGTCCGCCGCAATCCACGCCGCCGGGTTGGCGAGGCATGCCCCCGCGTAGCCGAACAAGGGCACCAGGCAGAAGCCCACCAGTGACCTGGCTGCCATCTCGCACACCCCGGCTATGATGGCAAGCCTGGAGTAGCCCAGTCCCTGAATCATGAACCTGACAATGTTCACCAGGGCCAGAGGGAAGTACATGGCGGAGTTCACCAGCAGAAACCTTCTTGCGTTTCGGAGGATCTCCAACTCTCTCGGGTCCACGAACAGAAGGGCGATGGTGTCACTGAAAAAGTACAGGACCCCAAATGCCGCGGCGGCGTAGACAGCCCCCAGGATCACGCAGGCCTTCATCCCCCGGCCGATGCGGTCCAGCTTCCTTGCCCCCACGTTCTGCCCGCCGTAGGTGGCCATGGTCGCCCCCATGGCGTCGAAGGGACAGCAGAAAAACAGGCTGACCTTGCCCCCCGCCGTCACCGATGCCACGGCCACGGAGCCCAAGGTGTTTACCGCCGTCTGAATCACCACGCTTCCTATGGCGGTGATGGAGTACTGAAGCCCCATGGGAATCCCCATGCCGCACAGGATCTTCATGGCGTTCCTGTCCGGTTTCCACTCTTCCGCGCTCATCTTCAGGACTGTAAATTTCTTCTTCATATAAAGAAGACACAGGATACCCGACACGCCCTGGGAGATGATGGTAGCCCACGCGGCGCCGGCCACTCCCATGCGGAGCACCACGATGGTGAACAGATCCAGGGCCACGTTCATCAGGGACGACAGCAGCAGAAAGTATAGAGGCGTGGTGCTGTCCCCCATGGACCGGATGATGCCGGACAGCATGTTGTAGAGATAGATGGCCGGTATCCCCAGAAAAATCACAAATATGTATGCGTATGCCCCGTCAATAATGTCCTCCGGCGTTCTCATCCACACAAGAATCTGCCTGCACAGCACACACACAGCCACAGTCATCACCACCGCGAAGCCGGCTGCGAGCCAGCCGCTGTTGGCCACGTATTTTCTCATCATGGCGTCGTTCTTCTCCCCGAACTTCTGGGCCACAGGGATGGCAAAACCGCTGCAGGTTCCCATGCAGAAGCCCACGATCATAAAGTTTATGGAGCCTGTGGAACCCACGGAGGCGAGGGCGTTCACCCCTAAGTATTTGCCCACGATGATGGTGTCCATCATGTTGTACAGCTGCTGGAACAAAAGCCCGAACAGCATGGGAAGCAAAAATCCCAGAATCAGCTTCATGGGAGAACCCACTGTCATATCTTTCATTGTCTTGTCTGTCATAATTTCCTCCCCTGTCAGAACGGACGGCCTCTTGAAGGGCCCCTCTTTGACAGATTAATCATTTTGTTTCAAGTTCCTTAGTTTATCACATCTCGTCATTTTTGCAAGTAGAATCTCATATAGATTTACAAAATGATTTTGGGAGTTTTTCATGAAAACCGCGTCCTTTTACATAAAAAAAGCCGTGGAACTGGTATTCCTGGCAGCCTTATGTTTTTGCCTCGGAGACAGCGCCGCCAGGATCGGGGAGAAGTATCCTTTTGTGACTGTATCGGCATCGGCGGAGGGCAACTGGGGCCTGAGTTTCCAGCAGGAGGGAAAGCCGCCGGTGGCAAACGCGTCGGCAGAATATCTAAAACAGTTCAATGCCTACTACGCCGACCAGACAGAAGAAAAAGTTATCTATCTCACCTTTGACGCAGGATATGAGAACGGCTCCACCGCCGCCATCCTGGACGCCTTAAAAAAACACAACGCTTCCGCCACATTTTTTCTCGTGGGAAATTATCTGGAGACCAGCCCGGAGCTGGTGAAGCGCATGGTCGCCGAGGGGCACACGGTGGGAAACCACACCTACCACCACCCGGACATGTCCAAAATATCCACCGAGGAATCATTTTCCAAGGAGCTCAGGGACTTGGAGGATCTGTACCGGCAGGTGACAGGGCAGCCTATGAAGAAGTATTACCGCCCTCCCCAGGGCAAGTACAGCGAATCCAACTTAAAGATGGCGAAAGACTTGGGGTACAGCACCTTTTTCTGGAGTCTCGCCTATGTGGACTGGTACGAGGATAAGCAGCCTTCAAAGGACGAGGCATTCAAAAAGCTGCTGGGGCGAATCCATCCGGGGGCGGTGGTGCTTCTCCACAGCACCTCAAAAACCAACGGGGAGATTCTTGACGAGCTGCTGACCCGGTGGGAGGAGATGGGATACCGCTTCGCCTCCCTGGAGGAACTGGCGCCGTAAAATATTTTCCTTGCTTAAAGCGAACTTTAAGTCTTATAATATACATACAGCATTTCCTGCTATTCAGGGAAAATATAAGAACAGGAGAAGAGACATTATGGCAAAGTCAAAAGTTTATTTTTCTAAGGACATTACCAGCGACATGATGATTCAGATGTATAAGGCTCTCGGCGCGGAACTGCCCGGAAAGGTGGCTGTAAAGCTGCACTCCGGCGAGGTGGGCAATCAGAACTTTATCCGTCCCCCGTTTCTCAAGCCTGTCATCGACCACGTTCACGGAACCATCGTGGAGTGCAACACCGCCTACAGCGGAAAGCGGGACACCGCCCAGGCCCACTGGGAGACCATGAAGCTCCACGGCTGGACCGACATCGCCCCGGTGGACATCATGGACGAGGAGAAGGACCTGGAGCTTTCTATAGAAGGGGGAAAGAGGATTCAGAAGAACTACGTGGGCAGCCACCTGTCCCGGTATGACTCCATGCTGGTGCTGTCTCACTTTAAGGGCCACCCCATGGGCGGCTTCGGCGGCGCCCTCAAGAACATCTCCATCGGAATCGCCTCTTCTTACGGAAAGGCCTACATCCACGGGGCCGGCAACCCTGATGACATATGGACTTCCGACCATGACTCTTTCCTGGAGTCCATGGCAGACGCCGCCAAGTCCGTGGTGGCCTATTTCGGGGGAAGGATGGCTTTCATCAATGTGATGTGCAACATGTCCGTGGACTGCGACTGCTGCGCCGTGGCCGAGGACCCGAAGATGGGAGATATCGGCATCCTGGCCTCTCTGGACCCCATCGCCTTAGACCAGGCGTGCCTGGACCTGGTGTTCGCCTCCGATGACCCCGGAAAAGGAGATCTCATCGAGAGAATCCAGTCCAGAAACGGCGTCCACACCGTGGAAGCTGCGGCCGGGCTCGGCTTCGGCAGCAGGGAATATGAGCTGATCACGCTGTAGGCTGCTGCTTTACATGATTCCCGTAACAAGGGCAGACCGCCGCTTTAACGCGTCGGTCTGCCCGGTTGCTCCCGCTCTCTTGGCCATCTGCTGTATCTGAAGGTTTCAGATCGGGAATCAGACAGCCGTCTGTCAAATCCCCAGCATGCCCAGAACTTTATCTGTCAAAAACAAATATTCCAGCCACAGGAAATAGTATTCCAGCTGCAGAGGCTTCAGCCGGCTCAGTTCCTGCGCCGTGCCGCCGCTTCTCTTGAAGCGCTCCGGGAAGATGGGATAATTGGCCTTCCACGGCTTAAATGGAACCCCGGCAAAGTGGAGAATGGCAGGCTGATAATCCGGTTTCCTGTCAAAGTGGTCATAATATCCGATACAAAAGTTGTAGGGATTGTACCACGGGTCCCGGATCTGGGGATATCCGAAATATTTCAGGCGGCCGATGAACGCCGCGGAGAGGAGCCCCTGGTCGCCAAAGCAGATGTCCCCATCTCCGCCCATTTCCCTGTCCTTAATTTTAAAACCCGTCCCGCGCAGCCGTTCTGTGCAGTCATAATAGTAGGACAAATCTATGCCTGCCTCACGCATTTTTCTCAGATTGATCATGTAGGAGCCTGAGTTGAACAGCCCCTCCAGGATACCCGGAAGAAACTCCTTCTGATTTTCCAGATCTTCCGGTTCCGGCACCAGCCATGTTCCGTTTACCACCTTGTACTTCTGCCCGGTCACGATCAGGAAAGCGTCCCCGAAATCTTCCGTATAATAGGGCGCGATGTCCCCGATTACCAACGTGTCGCCTGCGTCCAGGTACAGTACCCGGTCCACATCGTCCGGCAGCAGCTCATGGGCGCAGAGGGGATAATAAGTTTCTCTCAGCCAGCCTCCCGCCTCCACCAGCGGGTCATATGCCTCCGGCTCCGGCACCCGCACCTGGTGAAATGATATGTTTCCCAGCCCTTGGCACAGAGCGGAAAGCATATTTATATTTCCCGCGCTCACCTGGCCGTGAAGAAGATAGAAATCTATCTGCGCCTCTTTGAGATTCCTTGCCATGGCCGTAAGGGAAACGGCTATCTGGGGAATCAGCGTGTCATCTGAAGATGTGGCGATATTGTATCGAAGCTGCCCTGTCTGTTCCAGATTCATTCTTCTGCTTCCTCCGTCTGTATTCTTCATCTTTTTTGTCTGTCACGCTGTTATCTGGATTGTTCCATGAACAGTTCCAGGTTGCCCAGCTGTCTTATGGCGTCCTGACGCCCCAGATCATACACTTCCTGAATCTTCTCCGGGTCACGGCAGACACGGCCGATGGCAAGACTGTGGGAGGGATTGATGACAAACGCCTTCCCTTCCTCCTGGAGGCGCCGGATAAGCTTCCTGGTATTGTTGTACACCTTGTGACGGTTCTTCATGGCCGCCGCGAATCTGGGATACTGCCGGTAATACACTTTAGCCAGAGTGGCGTGCTCCGGCTCCTTCACATACTCTCTGCACCGGGTGAGAACCACCACATTCCGCTCATAGCCCATTTTCATAAAAGCGTTCACCGGAATGCTGTCAGTGCATCCGCCGTCCAGCAGCTTTTTGCCGCCGCACTCCACAACCCTGGACACGTAGGGCAGAGACGCCGACGCCCGCAGCAGGTCGATCTGCCGCCTCATGTCCGTGAGATGCACATATTCCGCCTTCCCTGTCTCCAGATTGGTGCAGGTCACATAAAATTTTGTCCCGGAGTTCCTGAACGCCTCATGGTCAAAGGGGTCGAGAGTATCCGGCAGTTCGTGGTAGCAAAACTGCTCATCAACCATATCCCCTGTCTTTACCACGTTCCGAAAGCTCATGAAACGGCTGTCTCTGCAATACTTTTTATAGTAGCGGATTCCTCTTCCCACCTGTCCTGACACAAAAGAACAGCCGTGGATAGCTCCCGCCGACACTCCGATTACCCCGTCAAAAGACAGCCCGTGTTCCATAAATACATCTAAAACCCCGGCGGTGTAGATTCCTCTCATGCCGCCGCCTTCCAGCACCAGCCCTACTTTTTTTGCTGTGTTCTGTCCTTCCATCTCTGTGTTCCTCCATTCTGTCCGGCATCTCCACATAATTCCTTCGGCAGACGCCGGACGGCAGCCCGGCAGAAGCCCCGTACCCGGGAACCCCCGGCAGGCGCTTTATTCAGTATACTCCCCAAAATAAGTTCTATCAATTACTTTTGACTACTTTTTTTGGTTGTTTATCTGCCGCCGATATGCTGCGCCTGACCTGCTCCAGCAGAAGGATCATGCTGACCCCCAGCAGGATATGCCCGATGCCGGCAATGCCGGATATTGCCCGATCCATGCCGTGGGAAAGCCCCGGCGCCAGAACCTGGGTCACTCCCCGCACGGCAAGCATCACCGCGGTCAGGTTCAGGCCCGTATGATAGGCAGCCAGAACCTTCCCTGTCTTTGCCCCGGTGAAGGAAAAGTTCTTTTCCAGCAGAAGAAGCAGCAGAAAAAACACCATGCCCAGCAGAAAATAATGGGTGTGGACAACAGAGAGGGCGGTTTTTTGGGTAAAACCGTTGAATTTGGTGAATTCCCGGTAAAACACGCCTCCAACCATGGCAAAAACGGCGTACATCAGCGCCATATTCATATATCGCTTCATAATTCTTCCTCCTCTACTTACATTCCTGTTTCATAGCGAAATATCCCGTCAGCACCGTCCACACATAGGCGCAGGTCTTGGGAATCATCAGCATCCCGATCATAGGGATGGTATCTGCCCACAGCACTACCGGGATATAGAAGCCAAAACTCAGCACAATGGCCAGCCATATCCAGTGAAACGCCTTATCCCCCCGCTCCTCTGTGCTGCGATAGAACAGCACAATCACCAGAAGACCCAGAAAGACGAAGGGGATATTGCGGTAAATGCCCCATAAGAGAGGCGCCTCGGCACTGAGCCACTGGTTCTGGGGCATCAGGCACAGGGCGATCCTCACGGCAGCCAGACCGTACACGGCGGCGCTGAGGCCGGCCTTGCCGTTGATCTCATACTGCAGCCGCCACACATGGTAGAGCAGCACATAAAAAATCGTCATTGTAATCGAAGTGACCAGCTTCCCGAAGCCCAGGGAAACTTATAGTTTAAATTCCCACGGCTCAGTAGGAATTTTAATAAAGACTTCTGCGGATGATCTCCAGAAGCGCCCCAGGGTCGTAGTCCTGCCTCAGCAAGGCGGACAGCATCAGGGAAAACAGAACATCCGCAAATCCCTCCGCGGTAAACTCCTCCGTAAAGGCGCCGCCCCGAATCCTTCTGTCCCTCTTTAAGACAGAACACAGCTCATCTAAAATATGCTGCCAAGTCTGCTGCATTCTCCGCTTTCCATCG
>CAJTOT010000032.1 GCA_910577935.1 uncultured Hungatella sp.
ATTTTGGCAATCGGTAAAAATATCTGCCAAAGAGAGCTGTTTGTATGGTATCATTATAGATACAACTCCTTTCCGGTGGATGGTTGATTGTTACTCGACATCTCAATTTTACCATAAACCAGTGAGGAGTTGTTTCGTTTTGTAACAAAAAATATCCCGTATTTATGCGGGGTCTGGCGTTTCGCAAACGCCTAATGTTTTCTGTTTTTGAAAGGAGAGGGACATTGATGGAAGTGAGAAAGCACATCTATTTTTCAGGTATGGTTCAGGGGGTGGGGTTTCGTTACCGCTCCACCTATCTGGCCCAGTCGCGCCATCTGACCGGGTGGGTGAAGAATTTGTATGACAACCGGGTGGAGATGGAGGTCCAGGGCGAAGAGAGGAATATTGACAAGTTCCTGGAGGACTTGCAGGGGCAGCGGTTTATTTCCATTGAGAACATGGAGATGACGGAGATTCCATGTGCGGAGGATCCGGGGTTTAAGGTGGTGTATTAAAAAGAGGATTGCTTCTTCATCGAAGGACATAGTACATCTGCTCGCTGAGACTCTGAAATTGTTCTTGGGTCATAATATGCTTTAAATAGTGAAAAGAGCAGAGAAAGAAAGGAATGATTTTTATGACCCGGCGCACCGGGGCAGGACCGGAAGAGGGAAAAGGAAAGCTCTCTGTTAAATGGAAATTACTGGCTATGGTTCTTCTGATTCAGATTCCCTTCTGCGGCTTGTTTCTGTATGCCCAGAAGGCAGCCATAGAACAGAAATTGTTGTAATATTGTCTTGAGAAATCTAAAAACAAAAGGGAAAGGGGAGATTTACATGAAACAATATCTTGTGCTGGATCTGGGAGGAACCTTTATCAAATACGCCCTTATGGGGGCTGACGGCTCGTTCTTAAAACAGGGGAAGAAGCAGTCTCCTTTGAGCTGTATGGATGATCTTCTGGCTGCCGTCGAGTCCATCGGGGAGGAATTTAAGGGCGAGTACCAGGGGGCCGCGGTATCTATGCCCGGCCGCATCGACACCAAAAACGGCATCGCTCACACAGGCGGTTCTTTCCGCTTTATCAAGGACGCCCCGGTGGGGAAATATTTTGAAAAAGCTTTGGGAGTTCCGGTGACAGCGGCCAATGACGGCAAATGCGCCGCCAGCGCGGAGGCGTGGAGCGGAGCTCTGTCGGATGTGGACAACGGCGCGGTGCTGGTGCTGGGAACGGGCATCGGCGGAGGAATCGTGCTGAACAAGAAAGTGTGGATGGGCAGCACTTACGGGGCTGGAGAGTTGTCGGTGTTTTCCGCGAATCTTTGGAAGCTGTCAGAAGGGATGCCGAATTTTGGCAAAGATAATAAGGAGGCGGTGTGGACCAGTTATACCTCTACCACCGGTCTTCTGCGGCTCTATGCCAAGTGTAAAGGGCTTCCGGAAGAAGACCACGGTGTAGACGGATTTCGGTTTTTTGAGGCATATGACGCCGGAGAGCCGGAGGCGGCAGAGGCTTTTGAGGAGTTCGGACGCTACACCGCGGCGGGAATTCACGCGGTCCAGGCAGTACTGGATCTGCAGCGGTTTGCCATCGGCGGAGGGATCAGCGCCCGGCCGGAGGTGGCGGAGAAGATCCGCCGGTGTGTAGACCGGCAGTTCGAGCTGATCCCCTTCTCCCCATTTGGCAAACCGGAGATCGTGTCATGTAAATACGGCAATGACGCCAACCTTATCGGCGCCCTTTCCTTCCACCTGGAGCGGGAGGGAAAATAAGCCTTCTTGCGCCGGTCTGGCTTCGGTTACTTTTTGTCCGGCACAAGAATCTGAATTTCCATATGGTATGATTTTTTCGCGCCAGGGTTTAGAACCTGTACATGGTGCCGGCTGATAAAGTCATCCCCCTCGTCGCTGCGCACGGCAGACCCGTTCCAGGGCTCGACGCAGAGGAGGGGGGCTTTTTTTTCATAAGGTGTCCAGAAAGCCACTGTCTCAAAGTCCGGATAGGAAACCTGGACTCCCCTGCGGGTATCCCGGTGCACCACAGAAACCTTTCGCGAGGCCAGCCGGTCAAAATATATGGCATCTTTTTTGAACAATTCATAGGAGAGAGGAAGAATTCTGGTGTGGTCCAGTACAACGCCCTGAATCATGGGATCAAACTCCAGAGTATCTAAGTTGTAGACCATGGATGACGTATGCTCTTCCCGTTCAAATTCCAGCTGATAATCTTCGAACCGCTCTCCTTCTTCCAGGGGACAGACAAATCCCGGATGGGAACCGATGCAGTAGCAGGATTCCCCCTCTCCTGTATTTTCCACCGAGTAATCCATGGAAAGTATCCCGTCCTTCAGAGTGTAGGTGAGGGAAAGCAGAAAGTCATAAGGGTAAAAACGGCGGGTGCGGCTGTCGGAGGACAGGCGAAAGACGGCGCGGTCAGCTGCTGTCTGTTCTGCGGCAAAATCGGCGTCCCTGCAAAAACCATGTTTTGGCATGTCATACCACTGCCCGTCAAAGCGGGTCCGCCCTTTCCGGCAGTTGCCCACCGACGGGAACAGCAGGGGAGAGCAGAAGGACCAGACGGCCGGATCTCTCTGCCAGATATATTCTCTGCCTTTCGTGTCTTTCAGGGAGATGAGCTGCGCGCCTGTGGAATCGACAAAGGCGCAGAAACCTGTCTTGGAATCTGTCAGTGTGATAATCATTTAAAAACTCCTTTCGTATTAGATTCAGCGTGGCTTCACTTTGTATTCATTCCGGTTCGGACACCTGTCCGCGGCGGAAGAAAACATATATTCTTCTGTAAATGATAACAAGTTTTCGCCAAAAGGACAAGTTATTATCTTCAGATACTGGCATTTGCCAAAGATATTTGTTACTATTTACAGGAAACATCTTTTTGCCGGCCGTGCAGGGCAAGAAGCATCGGGCGGAAGCCTGACGGGGAAACTGTAACAGATATTCTTGAAAAGAGAGGAAATGTGATATGAAAGCGGTTCAGATTATAAGACCAGGGGTGCTGAAGATTGTGGACAGAGACAAGCCGTCTGTGGATAAAAAGAACAATGTTCTGGTCAGGGTGGCGGCTTCCGGCATCTGCGGCTCGGATGTGGGGATATACCACGGAACCAACGCAGCGGCCACCTATCCCAGAGTCATCGGCCATGAGATCGTCGGCGTGGTGGAAGAGACAGGACCGGAGGCCGGGCGGATAAAAGCCGGCGACCGGGTCATCATCGACCAGGTGACGGCCTGCGGCCGGTGTTATGCCTGCAGAAAAGGACGGCCAAACGTGTGCGACAACCTTCTGGTCCGGGGAGTACATATAGACGGGGGGTATCAGGAATACCTGGCTGTTCCCGAAAAGGACTGTTATCTGCTCCCGGCCGGGCTGTCCGACGTGGACGCAGTGATGATCGAGCCGGCCACCATAGGGGTTCAGTGCTGCAGCCGGGCCCGGCTGGAAAGTGAGGATATGGTGCTGATCTATGGTTACGGGGCGCTGGGCACATCTCTCCTGAGAATCGTGAAGCTCTATGAACCGAAGCTGATTGTGGTGGCGGATATAGAAGACAGAAAGCTGGAGGAGGCGCTGAACCAGGGGGCCTCTGCAGTCATAAACAGCGCCAGGGAGGATGTGGCCGGCAGGTGCCGGGAGCTGACAGGGGGCCACGGCGCCACGGTGTCCATCGATGCCGCCTGTGTGAAAGGCAGTCTGCTGACAGTGATGAATGCCACAGGCAATGCGGGGCGGGTGATGACCATGGGATTTTCCGTGTCCCCCACAGAGGTGAACCAGTTTGTGATCACCTCCAGGGAACTGGATATAAGGGGGAGCCGGCTGCAGAACCGAAAGTTCCAGGAGACTATCGACCTGGTGAGGGAAGGGAAGGTGAACTTAAACGGCAGCGTCTCCCACACATTTCCCATGACCGAGGCACAGAAAGCCTTCGACTTGGTGGACAGCCGGGACCCCGCCGTGCGCAAGGTGGTCCTTGTCAACCAGGGACCGGATAAAACATGAGAATGTCCCGGTGCGGGGAAAGCGCGGGGGAGAGGAAAGACAATCTTGGGGCCTCTGCCTGGCAGGCGGAGAGGATTCTGTTCGCCACCAAGTATTCTCTGCCTTTCCAGGGGCTGGAGGACAACGGAAAAGACGGAACCATAGGCGATCTGCCGGGGGCAGACGAAAAACATGAAGAGACCCGGCTGTTCATTCTGGAGCTGGAGTGCAGGACCATAGAAGTATAGCAGAGCCGGTTCCAACCGAAAACCAGGCTGTCCGGACAAGAGGACAGCCTGGTTTTCCTGTATGGTTCAGTTAAAAAGCGGCTCCAGGGCAGCTGTCTTTTTGTACTGGACATATTTTCCTTTGACGGCGAGCCTGACGGTGGAGGTGTCGAGTCCCACTTCCCCGGCGATGTCTGCCGCCGCCATGGGAGACAGGGAGCCTCTCAGCTCGAAATAATCCTCCTGGCGCTTTAAGACGGCTTCCGTGACCCGGATGATAGTTCTTCTTCTCTGTTCCACACAGTTCATCACCAGTTTCGCTCTGTCCAGACGTTCCTTAAAGTAGGCGGTCAGCTCCGGGTCGCCGGATTCTTTCATCAGCTTAATATAATAGTCGCTGAACTTGTATTCGCCCATCCACTGGTCGTTGAGCTCCACATTCCACCTGCCCCCGGATTTTGACACGATGATGTCCGGAATCACATAGGATGCCTCGGACCGCTGGATATCCATGATCGGGCGGGGGTTCAGGCTGCTGATCAGATGTATGTACTCTTTTACCTGAATGGTGGAGATCCCGAGGCGCCGGGATACCTTTCCGATCTGCCCTTCTATAAGATCGGCCAGATGCTCCCGCACAAGCAGGAACAAGACATCATCGTGGATATCTTTCGCCTCCAGCTGAGCGATAAGGCATTCCGTCAGGCCGGCGGAAAAGATTCCCGCTGGCTCCAGGCGGCGCAGGTCGGCAAGGCAGCGATCCAGATCTTCCCTCCCGTAGCCGGAGATGGCAGAAAGCTCTCCCATGTCCCATGTGAAAAATCCTTTGTCATCCAGGCAGTCGATGAGATAGTTCATAATCTTCAGCTCATAGCCGGAATAGTCCTTCAGCCGCAGCTGTCCCAGAATGCTTCTCTTCAGCTGGTCATCGGTCTGTGCAGACCAGTTATCTTCCGGCTCGTCTCCGCCCCGGTCCTCGTCGTCAGGACTGCCGGGGTGCTGGTCGGCGTAGGACAAGTCGCTTCCTCCGTCAGAAAACTTCTCAATGCTGGTCATAATCTCGTTTTCCTTGTGCTCCAGGTTCTCCAGCATAGGATTCTCCAGATACTCGTTTACAAGAAAATCTTCCAGTTCCTGGTTGGTCAGCGCCAGCAAGTCCAGCGCCTGCGTCTGACCGGAGGGCGGTGACTGGGCCTGTCCCGCCGCCGTGTGAGTGCTTAAATTCATAATGTCTCCTTTGTCATTTTTGGTATAGTTTCAATGCGGAATCAGGGCTTTTATGTCAGCCATGAACGAAAACACACATGTTATAGCTTGATTTTACACTTTTTTTGTGCAATATTCAATATATTCCTTCAGCCTTTTTCTGATATACTTTAGATAGTGTCTGCTGTTTGTCCGATACATACAAATAAAGACGCCGCACGCCGCGGCGGGAAGGAGCTTGTGATGTTAAAAGACCTGGTATATAGCTGCCGTTCTTACCGGCGTTTTGACGAGGCTGTGAGAATTTCGGAGGATGACCTTAAGGAGCTGGTGGACCTGGCGAGAATGACGGCGTCCACCGCCAACTCCCAGGCGTTAAAATTCAGGCTGGTGAACACTCCGCAGGAGACTGCCCTGGTATACCCTGCCCTGGGCTGGGCCGGGGCCCTGCCGGACTGGGACGGGCCGGAGGAAGGAGAGCGCCCCGCCGCTTACATCATAGTGGCAGAGGACTGCACCCTGGGAAAAAATAAGCTGACAGACGCAGGAATCACCGCCCAGACCATCATGCTGGGAGCCGTGGAGAAGGGGTACGGCGGCTGTATGCTGGCCAACGTGCAGAGAAGCAAGCTGGCTCAGGCGCTGAATATGGATTCTGAGAGATACACCATCCGGCTGGTGCTGGCGCTGGGCAGGCCCAAAGAGGAGGTGAAAGTGGTTCCCGTGGGAGAATCCGGAGACGTAAAATACTACAGAGACGAGGCACAGGTGCATTATGTGCCTAAGAGAAGCCTGGAAGATATTCTTTTGTAGACACGGCAGAGAACGAGGCGAGACCATGAAAAACGCTAAAAACATGTTGTCTGTGTCCCCGGGGGCGCCAGGTATGAAAGCTGCCCGGATGCATAGGCTCACTCTGATGGCTGCCCTGTGCCTGTCTGTCCCGATATGCCTGGTCCTGGGCTGCGCCCGTCCCAGACCTGGAAGCGAGGACAGGCAGCTGGTGGTGTGCACGTCGGAGCGGGAGGAACTGATGGATGCGGTGATTCCCCTGTTTGAAGAGAAATACGGGATTCAGGTCAGCCTTATTCAGGGGGAGAATGGGGAACTGTTAGAACAGGTCAGACAGGGGGAATTGCAGGCGGACGTGGTTATGGGACTGTCTCTGTCCGACATATCAGACAGTCAGCAGCTCTTTCAGGAATATGTGTCGGTCAATGACAAATACCTTCTTGAGTCATACCAGAATACCGACGGCTATGCCACCAGTTACGTGCTCAGCGGCAGCTGTCTTATCGTCAATCAGACTCTGGCCGGAGAATATGCCATATCCGGATACAGGGATCTTCTGAACCCTGAACTGAAAGGAAAAATCACCATGGCAGACCCTTCCTCATCCTCCACGGGATTCGCCCAGCTGGTAAATATTTTGGAGGCGGGAGGCGGCTGGGAGAAGGAGGAGGCATGGAAACTGGCCGCAGGGCTTATAGGGCAGACCAGAGGTTACGCTTCCGATTCCAGGCAGGTATACTCCAGTGTTGCCAAGGGAGAGTATGTGGCAGGCCTGTCCTATGAGGGGGCGGGGGTCAGCCTCATGAGGGAGGGCGCAGATGTAGCGATTGTCTACCCGGAGGAGGGGACTCTCTATTCCCCCAGGGCGGCAGCCATCGTCACAACCGCTGCCCATCCAGAATACGCCAAGCATTTTGTTGACTTTATAACGGGCAAGGACATGCAGGATATTTTCGGGACTCTCCTGTCGGGGCGCCCGGTGCGCCAGGATGCCAAGAGCAGTCCGTATCTGGAAGATCTGGAGGACATACATGTGATTGTCAGAGATGAAGAGTATCTCAAAACCCACAAAAAGCTTATCTGGCAGAAATACATGGATATGGCAAAAGAAGAAGGCTGGTGAACAGATGGCAGAAAAGAGAGAAACGATTCAGGGAAGGCTGCAGAAAATGGTGTGGTCCAGGCTGGTTATACTTGTGGCCACAGGCGTGGTTCTGTTTGCGTCGGGAATGCTTCTCAGCGTCGTCATCACAAACCAGAAGCACGTGGAGGAAAACAGAAAGCTTCTGGTGTCGATTGTCTCTGAGGTCTATGAGAAAAGTGTGGGTTTTCTCCTGGGAGAGCAAGTGAGCAGCCAGTGCCGGGACAGTCTTCTCTGCGGACGGGCACCGGACAGACTGCGGTATCTCCTCTACGAGCAGAACGCGGTCTCCCCGATTACGGGAAACCTGGTTCTCAACGACAAAGAGCGCAATATTGTGTTCAACAGCTTCTCTGAAGACGAGTGGAACCAATACAGAAATGTGTACAACAAAGCCATTTGTGACAATGCCTTCCGCATGGAGGACAGGGAAGTTTACACCAGCGTCTATTATCTGTCTGGGGATTACTCGGAGTATGTGTTTTCCAGACCTATTCAGGCCGAAGGAAAAGTCATCGGCTATGTGAATCTGTATCTGTCAGGGGCCGACTGGGCCAAACAGCTGGCGGTGTCCAACTTTGAAGGGATCATCACCGACCAGACGGGACGGGTGATCTACAGCAGCCGGCGGAGTTTTCTCTCTCACGCCAACAAGTTTTTCCCTGAGAAGGAGAGCGGCACCGTGTATCTGGGCGGAGAGCGGTACTGGATTCTGGGGGGAGAGCTGCTGGGGGGCCAGGTAAAAGTATATTCTCTGGTATATGATCCTGTTAACGGCTCTCTGTTCGCCATCGGGAGCGTGATCATTCTCTTCATGGGAATCGGGTGGTTCTGGCTGGCCCTGAGCATGACCAGGGCCATGGCTGCCAGCAACGGGGCCGCGGTGAAGAAACTGGTCTCCGAGATGGACATCATTGCCCACCGGGACCCGGAACACCGGATTTCCAAGGATACCAACGATGAGTTTGCGGATATAGGAGTGCAGATCAATCACATGCTGGACAGCATTCAGGAGCTGAACCGGCACAATACGGAACTGCTGCAGCTGAAAAGAACAGCGGAGATCAATCAGCTGACAGCCCAGCTGAATCCCCATTTTCTCTATAACACCCTGGAAAATCTGAGGAACTCCCTGGTGTTTGACCCGGCCAGAGCCGACCGGATGATTTTGAATCTCACCGGAATTCTCAGATACTGCATTGACGACCGCCAGGAGGAAACCGTGTTCGGAGAGGACATGAAATATCTGGACAGATACCTGGATATCCAGAAATGCCGGTACGGAGAGCGGTTTGGATATGAGATATCACTGGAGGAGGAGTGTTATAGCTGTAAAGTGCCTAAGCTGATTCTTCAGCCGATTGTGGAGAACTCCATCAAGCACGGTTTTAAAAATAAGATGGATCTCCACATCTGGATAGACGGGTATGTACAGGAAGGCATCCTCCATCTGTCAGTGACCGACGACGGCACCGGCATGTCTTTGGAGGAGGTGGAGGAACTGAACAGCCATATCTGGGATGGGGACAGTTCCGGCGGGCACATAGGGCTGAAAAATATTGCCCGTAGGCTGTTCCTCCAATACGGCAGGGAAAGCGGGATTTTTATACGGGATTTGGAAGGGGAAGGACTTCAGGTGGTGGTAAATATTGCCCAGACAGAAATGTCCTGAGCATGCCTCTTTAGGCAGATTGAAAAGGAAGCCTGGATAAGAGCAGGCGGAGGGGGAGAATGATGTACAGAGTGCTGATCGCTGAAGACGAGGATATGATACGCAAAGGGCTGGTGTACTCCGTTCCCTGGCAGGAGATGGACTGCTGTGTGGCGGGAGAGGCCAGGAACGGCATGGAAGGCATCGATGAGATCCGGCAAAAACATCCGGATATTGTTCTGATAGACATTAACATGCCTGTGGCGGACGGCCTGACCATGCTGGAGCAGACAAGAGACTGCCGCTATTCCGCCATCATTCTCACAGGCTACTCGGATTTTTCCTATGCCAGGGAGGCCATCCGCTTCGGAGTCACCGACTATCTGCTGAAGCCCCTGGACATGGAGGAACTCAGGTCCGCAGTGGAGAAGGCCAAGACCGACTGCCAGGTAAAAGACGCCTACATCTCCAGCCTGAAAGAGAAAAAAGAATTGAAAGAAGTGTCCGCCATGGGGGATTTGAGGAAAAATCCGGTGGAGAAAGTGCTGGTAAAAGAGATGGTAGCATATATCGAAGAAAATTACGGTAAAAAAGTTCTTATGCAGGACGTGGTAGACAAATTCCATTATAGCGAGACATTCTTGAACAAACGGTTTAAGGAGTCCACAGGAATCACCTTCAACGAGTACCTGAACCGTTACCGGATACAGAAGTCCCTGGAAATGCTCCAGAAGGGGGAGGAGAATCTGAATACGATCGCCTGGAAATGCGGTTTCGGAGATTATAAATATTTTGGCTCCGTGTTTCGCAAGTATGTGGGCCGTTCCCCGAAAGAGTATGTAAAGGCTATACGGTAAAATACCGGACGATTATATGTCAAACATATAATTGTTCGGTATTTTTGCCATATAAAATGGATTTTGGGTATTTATTATATACATAATTGCCATATAATATAAAGGACTGAAGATGATGGATCTTGCAGAATCAGAAAAGGAGGAGTGGTTTATATGAAAAGAAAGTTATTGGCAGCAGTATTGGGAATGTCCATGGTCGCGGGACTTGCGGCCTGCGGAAGCCAGAGTTCCGCAGGCGGCTCCCAGGCGCCTGCGGCGCAGGAGGGCGGGGGAGATGCCGGCGGAGCGGCCTCAAGCGAGATCGGCGGGAAAGTAGTTATATACACCTCTATGTATGAGGATATTATCGAGGATATCGACGCGAAGCTGGAGGAGGTATTCCCCAACATTGACATCGAGTTTTTCCAGGGCGGTACGGGAACGCTCCAGTCCAAGGTGGCGGCTGAGATGGACTCCGGAAAGCTGGGCTGTGACATGCTGATGGTTGCGGAGCCGGCGTATTCCCTGGAGCTGAAAGAAGCAGGAATGCTCCACCCCTACAAGTTCGCGGACGCGGACAAGCTGATATACGAGTATGACGCAGACGGTTACTGGTATCCGGTCCGCATCTGCAACATGGTTCTGGCCTACAACCCGGAGAAGTACTCAAAAGACAGCATCCCCAATTCCTTTGAGGACTTTGCAAAGGACACTTCCATGAAGGGAGGGCTGTCTATCAGCAATCCGCTGACATCCGGAACCGCATACGCATCTATCGTGGCTCTTCTGGACAAGTACGGCGAGGATTATTACAAGCAGCTGGGCGCTCAGGAGGTGGCTGTGGAGTCTGGTTCCGTGGCTCTGACCAAGCTGGAGACAGGCGAGTGCAAGGAGATCATGATCCTGGAAGAGTCTGTCCTCAAGAAGAGGGAAGAAGAAGGCTCCGCACTGGAAGTTATCTACCCTACAGACGGCACCATCATGATTCCGTCCACCGTCATGATCGTGGATGCGGCTCACAGCGCCAACAACAACACCGCTGCCTGTGAGGCTGTAGAAGAGTGGTTTTTGTCCTCAGAGGGGCAGAAGTATATCGTGGCAGGCTGGATGCACTCCGTGCGGAGCGACTATCCCAGCGCGCCCTATGACGCCATCCCCACCAGCGAGATCATGTCCAACATGATGCCTGTTGACTGGGAGAAGTGTTTTAAACAGAGGGAAGAGATCCGCACTCTGTTCCAGGAAAATGTGACGGTTCCGCAGTAAAGATACTCAGGAGAAAAACGGAGGGGCCTTTTTAAGGTCCCTCTTTTACCTTAATATTAGCAGGTAATATCTGCGCCCACAAAATTTGTGCAGAGAAAGGAAGTGCTGGGAATTGGAAAAGAAGTATTACTTTGATATCAAATGGGTGGTGATTCTGGCGATTGCAGGATTTCTGGTAGTGTTCCAGGTGCTGCCGCTTTTGTATCTGGTCTACCGGTCTTTTTTCTCCACCGGGCAGTTTTCCCTGGAAGGCTTTAAACGGATCTACTCATACTCCCTTAACTGGGTTTGCCTGAAAAATACACTGGTCACAGCCGGGCTTTCCATGGTCTTCGGCGTCATTCTGGCATTTCCCCTGGCATGGCTGGTGGGCCGTACCAATCTGTACGGAAAGAAATTTTTCAGAACCTTGTTCGTGACCACCTACATGGTTCCTCCCTATGTGGGCGCCATGGCCTGGCTCAGGCTTTTAAACCCTACAGTGGGGACTCTGAATGTCTGGATTCAGAATCTGTTCGGCCTGGATAAGGCTCCGTTTAATATTTACAGCATCGGCGGCCTGGTGTGGGTGCTGACCACATTTTACTATCCGTACGCGTTTATCACCATTTCCAGAGCCATGGAAAAGATGGACCCGTCTCTGGAGGAGGCCTCCAGAATCTCCGGCGCGTCGCCTCTTGGAACGCTGTTCCGGGTCACGCTGCCCCTGATGTTTCCCAGCATCGTGGCGGCGGCCCTGCTGGTGTTCGTATCGGCAGCCTCCTGCTACGGGATTCCGTCGATTATCGGCGCGCCCGGGCAGATTTACACGGTTACAACCAGAATCGTGGACTATGTGTACATCGGCTCCCAGGAAGGCCTGACAGATGCCACCAACCTGGCGGTGTTTCTCATGGGCATGGCTCTGTTTATCCTGTATATTTCCAACTTTGTCGTGGGAAAGAAGGAGTACATTACCGTGTCCGGCAAATCCACCAGGCCCAACATCGTGGACCTGGGGCGGTGGCGGATTCCCATTACCGCGGCGGTCGGGGCCTTTGCCCTGATTGTGGTCATTATCCCCTTTGCCTCCGTGTTTATGACCTCCGTCACCATGAATATGGGAAAGCCTCTGACGGCTCCCGGCAACATCACATTTAAGTACTGGAACACCATTGTCACCAGAAAGTCCATACTGAGTTCGGGAAAGAACAGCATCATCGCGGCGGTGTGGGCGGCCTCCATGGGAATGGTGGTGTGCCTGATCATGGCCTACCTTCTGAAGAGAACCAATGTAAAAGGAAGGAGGATACCGGATTTTCTGATCACCGTAGGCTCCGGAACCCCCAGTGTGGTCATCGCTCTGGCTCTGATCATGACTATGTCCGGGCGTTTTGGGATCAACATCTACAATACCATGCTGATCATGGTCATCGCGTATATGATCAAATATATGCTCATGGGAATGAGGACAGTGGTGTCCGCCTTCTCCCAGGTGAGCCCGTCCCTGGAGGAGGCGGCCCAGATTTCCGGGGCAGGGTGGCTGCGGCGTCTGAGAGACGTGATGTTTCCTCTCATTATCCCGTCCATCGTGGCCGGCTGGTTTCTGATCTTTATGCCCTGCTTCTATGAACTGACCATGTCCAACCTTCTGTATTCCAACAACACGAAGACCCTGGGCGTGGAACTGTTCCTGTACCAGACCTATCACAGCCAGCAGACAGCGTCGGCGCTGGCCTCGGGCATTCTCATTGCCGTGATTGTGCTCAACTTTGTGCTAAATAAACTGACCGACGGAAAATTTTCAATTTAGTAGGAGGGATAGATATGTCTGTGATTACCATTAACCAGGTGAGCAAATCATTTGGAGACGTTACGGTCTTAAAAGAGTTTACCCAGGAATTCCAGGACGGAGAATTTATCACCTTCCTTGGACCCTCCGGCTGCGGTAAGACGACTATGCTGCGGATTATCGCGGGATTTGAGAAGCCTACCACAGGGGAGGTGAAGATTGACGGGAAGGTAGTCAGTTCTGCCAAAGTGTTCGTTCCGCCGGAGAAGCGGGAGATCGGCATGGTGTTTCAGTCCTATGCGGTCTGGCCCCACATGAACGTGTTCGACAACGTGGCGTATCCGCTGAAGATCAAGAAAGTTCCCAAGGACGAGATCAGGCGGAGGGTGGAGGACATCCTTGAGGTGGTCCATCTGGACCAGTATGCGGAGAGAATGCCGTCCCAGCTCTCCGGCGGGCAGCAGCAGAGAGTGGCCTTGGGGAGAGCCCTGGTGGCGGAGCCCAAGCTTCTTCTTCTGGATGAGCCTCTGTCCAACCTGGATGCCAAGCTGAGGGAGAGCATGAGATACGAGATCAAGGAGATACAGAAAAAGCGGAAGATCACCGTGGTCTATGTCACCCACGACCAGGTGGAGGCCATGACCATGTCTGACCGTGTATTTATTATCAACCGGGGCGTGATCCAGCAGGTGGGAACGCCTATTGAGATATACCGCCACCCGGCCAACCAGTTTATCGCCGATTTTGTGGGCAAGGTAAACTTCCTGAAGGGGCATGCGGAAAACGGGGCGATCCGGATCAAAGGCATCAGCCAGTCTCTGTCCTACGACGGGGAGCTGACCGGGGACGTGGTAGTGGCTATCCGCCCGGAGAATATCAAACTGACCAGGACGGAAGGACATCTGACAGGAACCTTGTCTTCCATGTTCTTCCTGGGAGACATCAACGACTGCACCGTGGACATGGGCGAGGTGAGCCTGAGAGTGGCGGCAGAGCCCCTGTCCTACGATATTCTGGAGACGGGGAACAAAATCGGTCTGATGATCAGCGATTTTTTGGTGTACCCTGACGACGGGAGAGATGACCACAATAAGATATTGACATGAAAAGTTACTTTTGCTGGTTGCTGTGAACGTATGTGAACAGTAACCATGAGAATATTATGACAGGGAAAAGCTGAAGTCAGCCGTTGCTATACATCGTGAAACATGGTATGCTGTCAGTAAGTTTAATAATGACAAGAGATACATAGAATATACAGACAGCGTGTCAGACGAGCACATGGAGGGATGTATCAATATGGATGCCGCATTGGATTATTTTGAAGCTTTTCTGAAGTCTTTATCAGATGAGACTCTGCAGAAAAAGCTGTTTGCTGAATTTGGGCTTGAGGAAGACATATGAGTTTAGGGGCGGATACGGTATATCTCTGCGAGAGAGGGAAGGAGGGAGTCACGCTCCTGGAGTACCGCGGCCTGGACAGTCTGGCGGTTGTTCCGGAGCAGATCGGCGGCGCGGCTGTGACGGCCCTGGCTCCCTATGTTTTTTCAAAGCACGGGAATGATGACACACAGCATCCGGCGGCTTTCTGGCAGTCAGGCGACGGCGTGGCCGTACCCCGGGACGAGGCTGTGAAGCTTCCAAGGGTAAAAGGAGATTCACTGGAAGAACTGCGCCTGCCCGGCTCTTTGAGAAGGGTGGGAGCCTACGGGTTCTACAATTGCGGCAGATTAAAAAGGCTGGAATTGTACAGCACGACTCTGGACTGGGGGACGGGAGTGTTTGCTGGATGCGGGGGAATAAGAGAACTGGAAATCCATGTGGATGAGTCCCGCCGCTCCTGCCTGAAAGAGATTTTGGCGGAACTGCGGCAGACATTGACCGTGGATTATGACGGCGCGGAGAGGGCAAGACTGATATTTCCGGAATTTTTTGAGGAAGCGGTGGAAAACACCCCCGCCAGGATTCTGGTGACCAACACCCACGGCTGCGGCCAGAAATACCGCAATGCGTTTGTGGGGACTCAGTTCCAGTTCCGCGAATATGACAGTTTGTTCCCCCATGTTCAGGTTCAGGAGCCGGAGGAGCTGGCAGTAGAGCTGGCCATGGGGCGGCTCCGCTATCCCTGCTGCCTGGCAGAGGAACACAGGGCGCAGTACATGGATTATCTGAGGGAGCACCGGATCGCTGCTGCCTGTCAGGCTGTGGACGGCAGCGATGGGGAGAAACTGGAGTGGCTGACAGGAGAGATCAGATATGAGGCGGAGGACTTAAATACAGTGATTGAGAGAGCCAGGATGAATGGGAACACGGCGGCGGTGAGCCTCCTCATGGACAAGGCGAGGAGAAAAGGGACGGTGAGGAGGCGGAAATTCGGGCTCTGACCGCACTGAAAAAGCGGAGAGTTTTCATGCTCTCCGCTTTTATTGTTATTTCTGCCATTCTGCCGTTCGTGACGAAGACTTGTCCCGGCCGGGTGTCCAGGGGAGGCGCCCCTGTAAAGGATCCCCTGAAAAGGTGAGCCCGGACGCTTCTATCTCTCCGGCTCAATCAGACCGTAGGTGCTGCCCTTTCTCTTGTATACCACGCTCATCTGGTCGGTCTCCGCGTTGAGGAACATATAGAAGTTGTGTCCTAAAAGCTCCATCTCCAGGCAGGCGTCCTCGGGATACATGGGCTTCATGTCGAAGTGCTTGGTCTTCTCGATGCGGATCTCTTCCTCCTGAACCTCCTCTTCCGCCTCCATAAACAATGTGGAAAATGCCTGGGCGGACTGCTTCTTGTCGATAAGTTTCTTTCTGTACTTCTTAATCTGACGCTCTATGATCTCCTCCACCAGATCGATGGATACATACATATCAGTGCTTGATTCCTCGGCGCGGATGATGCTGCCCTTCACCGGGATAGTCACTTCAATCTTCTGCAGTTCTCTCTGAACGCTCAATGTGACGATGACCTCCGTGTCCGGGCTGAAATACTTCTCCAGCTTTCCAAGCTTGTCCTTGACGGTATCTCTTAATGCCGGGGTTACTTCGATATTCCTTCCTGTAATGGTATAACGCATATGATCAACTCCTTCTTTTGAGATGATTACAGTATACCATACATAGTCGAAAAATTCAATTACAACAAGAATAATATTTTGACAATTACATAAAATTATTCCTGAAATTCATCGACTTTTCTTGTCGAAAATCTTGTCGGAAAAGGTAAGTTTATGAGTTGTGAACAAAAAAAATTCCCTTTTAACCGGGGAAAAGGCATTGAAAACCAGAAAGAAAATCCTGTGGATAATGTGGATAACTTTGTGTATAACTAGTTTTTGCCTAAAATTCATTGTTTTTTAATGTGGATAACTTTGGAGTCCATCTGTGGATTGCAGGCTGTGGATAATGTGGACAAGCACAAAACCGAACATAATTTTTGTGAAAACTGCTAAAATAATCAGGGGAAAAGTGTTATGTAATCCTGGAAAATGAATTTTTTGTTAATAACCGGAGAAGCGGTTGAATAAAAGACTGGTTGGTGATACAATAAGAAAGATTGTATCGTAAAATATTAGAGTTTATATAGGAGAGTGACCAATGAATCTCATTGAAAAAGTGTTTGGGACCCACAGCGAGCGTGAGCTGAAGATGATTTATCCCATTGTAGATAAAATCGAAGCTCTGCGGCCTGAGATGATGGAACTGTCTGACGAACAGCTGAGGGACCGGACAAGGATTTTCAAGGAAAGGCTGGCGGCGGGGGAGACGCTGGACGATATACTGCCCGAGGCATTTGCCGCGGTCAGGGAGGCGGCCAGGAGAACTCTGAAGATGGAGCACTACCGGGTTCAGCTCATCGGCGGTATCGTGCTCCATCAGGGCCGCATCGCGGAGATGAAGACCGGCGAAGGAAAGACACTTGTGTCCACGGCCCCGGCATATTTAAATGCCCTGGCGGGAAAAGGCGTCCATATCGTCACGGTCAACGATTATCTGGCCAAGCGTGACGCAGAGTGGATGGGCCAGGTTCATGAATTTTTAGGCCTGACCGTAGGCGTGGTGCTCAACTCCATGACCTCCGAGGAGAGAAAGAAGGCTTATGCCTGCGATATCACTTATGTGACCAACAACGAGCTGGGATTTGACTACCTCCGGGACAACATGGCCATCTACAAGGAGCAGATGGTTCTCAGAGAGCTTGACTACGCCATCATCGATGAGGTGGATTCTGTTCTCATCGACGAGGCCAGGACGCCTCTGATTATCTCCGGACAGAGCGGCAAGTCCACCAAGCTGTACGAGGTCTGCGATATTCTTGCCCGCCAGCTGGAGAAGGGCGAGGCTTCCGGCGAGTTTACCAAGATGAACGCCATCATGGGCGAGGACATCACGGAGACGGGAGACTTTGTAGTCAACGAGAAAGATAAAGTGGTGAACTTAACCGAGGCGGGCGTGGAGAAAGTGGAGAAGTTCTTCCATATAGAGAACCTGGCCGACCCGGAGAACCTGGAGATCCAGCACAATATTATTCTGGCCCTCAGGGCCAACAACCTGATGTTCAGGGACAAGGATTATGTGGTAAAGGACGACGAAGTCCTCATTGTCGACGAGTTTACCGGCAGGATCATGCCTGGACGGCGATACTCAGACGGTCTTCACCAGGCCATCGAGGCGAAAGAGCATGTGAATGTGCGGCGGGAGAGCAAGACCCTGGCCACCATCACTTTCCAAAACTTTTTCAACAAGTTCCGGAAGAAGGCGGGCATGACCGGCACGGCCCTGACGGAGGAGAAGGAGTTCCGCAACACCTATGCCATGGATGCCATCGAGATTCCCACCAACAAACCTGTGGCCCGCCGGGACCTCAACGACGTGGTGTATAAGACAAAGAAAGAAAAGTACAACGCGGTTGTGGAGGAGGTTGAGGCGGCGTACCAGAAGGGACAGCCGGTTCTGGTGGGCACTATCACCATCGAGACCTCCGAGCTTTTAAGCCGCATGCTCAAGAAAAAAGGCATCCCCCACAAGGTGCTCAACGCCAAGTTCCACGAGCTGGAGGCTGAGATCGTGGCCGAGGCCGGCATCCACAAGGCAGTGACCATCGCCACCAACATGGCTGGCCGCGGTACGGATATCAAGCTGGACGACGAGGCGAAGGCTCTGGGAGGACTTAAGATCATCGGCACCGAGCGCCATGAGTCCAGACGTATCGACAACCAGCTGAGAGGACGTTCCGGCCGCCAGGGAGATCCGGGAGAGTCCAGGTTCTACATCTCCCTGGAAGACGATCTCATGCGCCTGTTCGGGTCCGAGCGGCTCATGGATATGTTCAACGCCCTGGGAGTCCCGGAGGGAGAGCAGATCGAGCACAAGATGCTGTCCAACGCCATTGAGAAGGCGCAGAAGAAGATCGAAACCAACAACTACGGAATCCGGGAGAATCTGTTAAAATACGACGAGGTCGCCAACGAGCAGCGCGAGGTCATCTATGCCGAGCGGCGCAAGGTGCTGGACGGCGACAACATGAGAGACGTGATCTTAAAGATGGTCACCGACATTGTGGAACACGCGGTGGACATGGCTATCCCCGACGATGCCTCGGCCGACACATGGGAGATGAAAGAGCTCAATGAGCTGATTCTTCCCATTATTCCATTAAAGCCCGTTATCCTCACGGACCAGCAGAAGGAGTCCATGAAGAAGAACGAGTTAAAGCACATGCTCAAGGAGTCCGCCATCAAGCTCTATGAGGACAAGGAGGCCCAGTTCCCCGAGTCCGAGCAGATCCGGGAGATTGAGCGGGTGATTCTCCTGAAGGTGATCGACAACAAATGGATGTCCCACATCGACGACATGGAGCAGCTGCGCCAGGGCATCGGCCTTCAGGCCTACGGCCAGAGAGATCCGTTGGTAGAGTACAAGATGAGCGCGTACGAGATGTTCGACGGCATGACTGCGGCGGTAAAGGAAGACACGGTGCGGATTCTGATGCATATCAGAGTGGAGCAGAAGGTGGAGAGAGAGCCGGCGGCCAAAGTGACGGGAACCAACAAGGACGACAGCGCCGTGAAGGCTCCCGTGAGAAAGATCGAGCGCAAGGTTTACCCCAACGACCCGTGCCCCTGCGGCAGCGGCAAGAAGTACAAACAGTGCTGCGGCAGAATCAAATAAGGGAAACCATTTAAACCTGTGAGAGTACAAATTGTGGCTGCAGAATTGTCTGCGGCCACAGTTTTGCTTAAAGCGCCTCACTGCCGTAACCTGGCAGGAGGGTCATATGAAGCCGGCGCGGCAGTCCCGCTGACGGCGGAAATCAAAATTTTAAGAAAGAAGGTGACACAGTGGTAGAGTTAGATCAGTTCAAGTATACGTTATCCACGTATGACAAACCATTAGTGGAAGTGAGGGATTCACTTTGACCTGGACAGCAAGGTAAAACGCATCGCCGAGCTTGACAGATCCATGGAGGAGCCGGGATTCTGGGATGACCCGGAGCGCTCCACCAAACTGATGAAAGAGGCCAAGAACTTAAAAGACACGGTGGAAGGCTTCAGGAAGCTGGAGAACCAGTATGAGGAGATCGGCCTTTTGATTGAGATGGGTTATGAAGAAAATGACCCGGATGTTATCCCGGAGATTCAGCAGATGCTGAAGGATTTTGAGGATGAGCTGGAGTCTCTGCGCATCACAACCCTTCTGTCCGGGGAATACGACAACAACAACGCTATCCTGCGGTTAAACGCCGGGGCGGGGGGGACGGAGTCCTGCGACTGGTGCAGCATGCTGTACCGCATGTACTGCCGCTGGGCAGACAAGAAAGGATTTACTACAGAAGTTCTGGATTATCTGGACGGGGACGAGGCCGGCATCAAGTCCGTCACTGTTCAGATCAACGGGGAAAATGCCTATGGGTATCTGAAATCGGAACACGGCGTCCACCGTCTGGTGCGCATCTCCCCCTTCAACGCGGCGGGAAAAAGACAGACCTCCTTTGTGTCCTGTGACATTATGCCGGATATCAAGGAGGATCTGGATGTGGAGATCAACCAGGATGACTTAAGGATTGACACCTACCGCTCCAGCGGCGCCGGAGGACAGCATATCAACAAGACCTCCTCCGCTATCCGGATCACCCACCTCCCCACGGGGATTGTGGTCCAGTGCCAGAACGAGCGCTCCCAGTTTCAGAACAAAGACAAGGCTATGCAGATGCTGAAATCCAAGCTGTTTATTTTGAAGCAGCAGGAGAATGCGGCCAACCTCTCTGATATCCGCGGGGATGTGGCGGAGATCGGCTGGGGCAGTCAGATCCGCTCCTATGTGCTGCAGCCCTACACCATGGTGAAGGATCACCGGACCAACGAGGAGAGCGGCAATGTGGGAGCTGTCTTAGACGGCGCGCTGGACCCCTTTATCAGCGCTTATCTGCGGTGGATACGCCTGGGAGGCGAAAAAAAATAGTTGCGCCCGAGGGGCAAATGTGCTAATATCTTTCACGTAAGCACAGATGTACATGCGGTGCGAACACTTTGCATAGGGGAAAGGTGGAATTGTGATGGAGGAGAAGGAGAAATATTTTCTTGTGAGACAGAAAGCGGTTCCGGAGGTTCTCCTGAAGGTGGTGGAGGCAAAGAAGCTGCTGGAGTCGGAGAAGGTTCTGACTATACAGGAAGCCACGGACGTGGTGGGCATCAGCAGAAGTTCTTTCTACAAGTACAAAGACGATATTCTGCCTTTTTACGACAACACCAAGGGAAAGACAGTAACCTTTGTCCTCCAGATGGACGACGAGCGGGGGCTTCTGTCCGACCTTCTTCGGATAGTGGCTGTCTACAAGGCCAATATTCTGACCATTTATCAGAGCATTCCCGTGAATTCCGTCGCCACCCTGACCCTCAGCGTGGAGGTTCGTTCTGATACAGGCAGCCTTTCCGCCATGGCCGAGGAGATGGAGGCCATGAGAGGGATTCATTATGTGAAAATATTAGCCAGGGAATAGCGGTATTCAGGGGGCGGCGATGGCTGGATGCCTGCCGCCGCGTACCGCCCCAGCAGGAGGATGAGATGATTAAAGTTGCGATTATGGGATACGGAACCATCGGTTCCGGTGTTTATGAGGTTTTGGATACAAACAGAGAGATTCTGGCCAAGGCCGCGGGGCAGGAGCTTGAAGTGAAATATATCCTGGATCTCAGAGATTTTCCCGGGAGTCTGGTGGAACACAAGGTGGTCCACGATTTTAACGTGATTCTTCAAGATGAAGAAGTGAAGATCGTGGTGGAGACCATGGGCGGCCTGGAGCCGGCCTGCTCCTTTGTGAAGTCGTGCCTGGAGGCAGGAAAGCATGTGGCCACTTCCAACAAGGCCCTGGTGGCCGCCCACGGCACGGAGCTTCTGTCCATAGCGAGGGAGAAACAGGTCAACTTTTTGTTCGAAGCCAGCGTAGGCGGGGGAATTCCTATCATACGTCCTCTGTACCGGTGTCTCACAGGAGAGAAGATCGAGGAGATCACCGGCATTTTAAACGGCACCACCAACTTTATCCTCACCAAGATGGACAAAGAAGGGGCATCCTTTGAGCGGTCACTCAGGGAAGCCCAGGCGCTAGGGTACGCAGAGCGGAACCCGGAGGCAGATGTGGAAGGGCATGACACCTGCCGCAAGATCGCGATTCTCACCGCCATGGTTACAGGCAGGGAAGTAAATTACGAGGAGATACCCACGGAAGGAATCACGAAGATCACCGACACGGATTTTAAGTACGCCGACGCCCTGGGAACCTCCATTAAGCTGGTAGGTTCCAGCCGCATGGAGGGCGGCAGAGTACACGCGTGGGTGGCTCCCCTGATGATCGGGAAAGATCATCCGTTATACGCGGTCAGCGATGTGTACAACGGAATACTGGTAAAAGGCAACATGGTGGGAACTACCATGTACTATGGAAGCGGGGCCGGGAAACTGCCCACGGCCAGCGCCGTGGCGGCGGACATTGTGGAGGCGGCGAAACATATGAACTCCAACATTCCCATAGGGTGGTCCTGTGAGAAACTGGCCATAGCTCCCGGGGACGACATGGTTTACCGGTATTTCGTCCGGGTGTCCGGAAACTTTGAAGACCGCCGCGACATGGTTGAGGCCGCCTTCGGAAAATGCCGGGTGGCGGAGCTGGAGGGACTGGACGAGTTCGCGTTTTTGACAGGCGGGATGAAGCAGTCCAGGTTCATGGAAAATATGGAGATTCTCAAGGTGGAACTGAACGCAGAGTATCAGAAGGTTCTCCAGGTGATCCGGGCGGAATAACGGGGGCGGACACATGGTCATAAGATATATAGCCGCTTTGTGGCAATGGTTTGGCAGGCAGGGATATCCCTGCCTGTTCCGTCTTCTAACGGGACTTTACTGTCCGGGATGCGGAGGAACGAGGGCTTTGAAGTGCCTGCTTCAGGGAAAGGTGCTCACCAGCTTGTATTATAATCCCCTGATTGTCTATATGGCGGTTGTAGGAGCGGTGGAGACAGGACTGTGGGCGGCGGACAGGCTGAGGGAAACTGAGGGCGGAGCCGGGAAGGAAGCCGCGGGGAAGGGGGGAGAAGGCAGAGGTGAAACCAGGGGCAGCTTTGGCGGCGGAGGCAGAAACAGAGACAGAGACGGGGCCGACGGCAGGAAAAGGAGGCCGTATGAGAAGGAAATATATGTGGGGATTGGGATTGTGGCGTTGAACTGGGCGGTGAAAAACTGGGTGCTGGTGGTCAGGGGGACTTTAATGATTCCGTGAGTGAAGTTAACAGGAATGCTGCTGTTTAGGGCGGGCCTGCCCATTTCCCGGGGGATGCCGTGGGGGCGGCGCATTGACCGTATGCTGCCGTTCACGGGGGGCATCTGGGGCATCTTCTTGTCCGGACAGGGCAGACACGAAGGCTGAACGTCCGCTTTATGGGGAATCTCCCATGAATTTCGCAGGCTGTGATAATAGACATACCAATTATTTTTTGCTATAATGCAGAGTAACTATCTGCTGGGAGAACTGGCTGAAAGGACAGAGACAACCCCGGACTGTGTTTTGCCAAAATCAGTTCTGGCGGCGAGAGGCTATATGGAGGGCAGGCGTATGGATTATTCGAGAGAGCTTTTTAAAAAGGGCGGCGAGGGTGCTGCGGCCGTCGGGGACCGCAGACAGCGCAGTGATATGCAGAGCGTCCAGAATCTGGAGACTGTCATCAACGAAGGGCTCCGGGTCGCCCTGCTGGAGGAGACCCCGGACCAGTCGCTGGAGGTGCTTTTGGAGCATCTGGGTAAAGCTCTGAGCGGAGAACGGACCTATATATTTGAAAAAAATGAATCCGGGTGCGATGACAATACCTATGAGTGGACGGCCGGCGGTGTGGAGCCGGAGAAGGAAAACCTTCAGAATGTTCCCCCGGAAGTGTGCGCCGGCTGGTATCGGAATTTCAGCATCGGCAAACATATCGTCATCGGGAGCCTGGAAGATATCCGGGAGACAGACCCCCTTCCCTATGAGAATCTGAAGCGGCAGAATATCCACTCTCTCGTAGTGGTTCCTCTCTATGACGGCAAAAAGATCATCGGCTTTTACGGTGTGGACAACCCTCCTGTGAAGCTTCTGGAATACGCGTCCAACATGCTCCAGACTGCCGCATACTTTATTGTGTCCTCTCTGAAAAGGCGGAATTTGTTCCGTGAGCTTCAAAAGCGGAGCTATAACGTTCTTCAGGCTCTCAGCGTGGACTATCTGAGCATCTGTCAGGTGAACCTGGATACCGGCGAGTGCGAGATATACCGAAACAGCGGGCTGATGAACATGGATAGGGCCTTCTGTTTTGAGGAGGGGTATGAGGCGGCTATGGAGCGGTATATTTCCCGGTATGTGGTTCCCCGGTATCAGGAGCAGCTTCGCGCCGTGACAAAAAGAGACTATGTGCTGGCCCAGCTGA
This sequence comes from uncultured Hungatella sp., assembly GCA_910577935.1. GTDB lineage: Bacteria > Bacillota > Clostridia > Lachnospirales > Lachnospiraceae > UBA3402. The sequence goes on from CAJTOT010000032.1 coordinate 23,811, forward strand.
AGGAAAAGAAAAAGTTCTCTGTCCGATACCAGGTAAAAGACAGTCCGTCAGGCTTAAAACATCTGGAAATCCATTTTTCTGCCACGGAGAAGACGGAGGAGGAGCACTGCGCGATCTTTGCCCAGCGGGACATCAACGCCGTGGTGGAGCAGGAAGAGAAGTACAAGCTGGAGACGAGGCGGAATCTGGAGGATATTCTGGAGGGAGCAAAGACCGGCATCTGGGCCATGGAGCTGGAAGAGGGCAGCCAGCCCAGGCTGTACGCGGACCGGACTATGAAGATTCTCATGGGAATACAAGATGATATAGAGCCGGAGGAGTGTCATCGGCGATGGTTTGAAAATATTGATCCGGACTATGTGGATATGGTAAAAGAGGCGGTGCAGGAGATACTGGAAACCGGGCGTTCCGAAGTGATTTATCCATGGAACCATCCGAGGCTTGGGAAAATATATGTCCGCTGCGGCGGAGTGCCGGACAAGAACTTCAAAAAGCCAGGGGCCTGCCTGAACGGGTATCATCAGGACATCACAGAGGTCATGATGACAAAAAAGAAGCAGGAGCAGGCCATTATGGAGCTTTTGGAGAAGGTCAGAAAGGCAAATTCGGCAAAGAGCGAATTTCTCTCCCACATGTCCCATGATCTGCGCACGCCTATTAACGGGATTCTGGGAATGCTGGACATCATGGAGAAGAGCCGGGACGACCTGGCGCGGCAGCAGGAATGCAGGAAGAAGATCCGCGTGTCCACAGAACATCTGCTGTCTCTGGTTAACGATGTCCTTCAGGTCAGCAGGCTGGAGAGAGGGAGGCCGGAGGGGACAGAAGAGCCCTTTGACCTTCGAGAGGCATTGGAAGACTGTGTCACAATCATGTCCCCACAGGCAGAGAAGGCTGGTATCCGGCTGGCGCTGGAGGAGGAAGGCCTGGAACATATAAGGGTGATCGGAAATTCTCTGTATCTGAAGAAAATCCTGCTGAATGTCATCGGCAACGCCCTCAAATACAACCGGCCTCAGGGCCATGTGTTTGTCCGGGCGACGGAGACTGCCTGCCAGGACAAAACCGCAACTTACTGTTTTGTGATCGAAGATACGGGAATCGGCATCGGAGAGGATTTTAAAGAGCGCATTTTTGAGCCCTTCTCCCAGGAACATCAGGACGCGAGAACCCACTATAACGGCGCTGGGCTGGGCATGTCCATCGTGAAGAAGATGGTAGACCAGATGGAGGGGACCGTGAAGGTGGACAGCCAGCTGGGCAAGGGAAGCAAGGTTCAGATCACGCTTCCCCTGAAAGTTGACGGGGCGCGGACCGGAAACGAAGAGGGGAATATAGAGAGCAGCGTTGCCGGGATGCGGGTTCTCCTGGCAGAGGACAATGAGATCAACTGTGAGATCCTGGAATTTATGCTGAAGGAGGCAGGGGCAAAGGTGGTGACTGCCAATGACGGAAAAGCCGCCGTGGATGCGTTCGCTGCCTCGCCGCCGGGAACCTTTGACTGCGTGCTCATGGATTTGATGATGCCGGTGATGAGCGGGTATGAGGCGACCCGTGTGATTCGGGGGCTGGACCGGCCGGATGCGGAAACCGTGCCCATCATAGCAGTGTCGGCCAACGCCTTCGAAGAGGATGTGGCGATGGCAAAGGACGCCGGGATAAGCGAACATTTGGCGAAACCGGTGGATATGAAAAAAATGTTTAAGGTCATGAACCGGCTGAGGCGCTGACATGACACACGCGAAAGGAGCCGTCCCCCGGAGTGGATTCGGCTCCTTTCACGCTCATATGCAGTTTCTTTACTGATATAATTCTATCATTTCCTGGTACATTCTCCAGATTTCCGGGTCATTGAGCAGGTTAAAGACATATCCCAGATAGATAGTCATGCAGATGCTGCAGATGACGGAGATGATGCCCAGAACCAGCCCCGCGATGGCAAAGCCCGAGAGAGGCCTTTTTTTCTTGGAGAGAATCACCAGCACGATGGTCACAACCGCGAGGGGGAACTGGATAAAAGGTATGCAGCAGGAAACCAGGGCCAGGATTCCGAAAATCATGGAGGCGAGGGCCTGTCCGTTGCGCTGAGGCGGCTGCCCGTAAGGCTGGTTGTTCTGCCACTGTCCGCCGGACTGGTTGCTCTGCCACTGTCCGCCGGGCTGGTTCTGCTGCCACTGAGACCCGGTTCCGCCGTTTTGCCACTGTCCGCCCTGGGAAGAATTATCCGAACTGTTCCGCCAGCCGTCACTGCCGCTGCCGCCGTATGGTGAATCCGGAGATGAGGGCTGGTCGGGTCCCTCCTGTCTGTCCGGCCACTGATTTTGATCATTATATTCGCTCATAGAAACTCCTTTCGCTGATACATATACCGATTAGAGGGTATTGTAGCACGAAAACGGGCTGCTGTCCAGCCGAACCGCGTTGCTGTTCCCGGGAGTTGCTGTTCCCAGGTGCCGGCAGGCAGTGGCTGCCGAAGGGGAAATATCACCGTTGACAATCGGCGCATCATATAATAAGATGATGCCAGGACCAAAAGGTTATATGTGACAGCCCGATAGGGCGGTGATATGCAGAAGGAGGAACATGGATCTATGCTGCGGGAAGACTATCATGTACATTGCCTGAACTCTCCGGACAGCAAGGAGCCTCTGGAGATGATATGCCAGGGAGCCGTGGAGGCAGGCATCAGAGAGATTATGGTGACAGACCACTACGAGTTATTCAAAGATACGGATAAACACCCGCCTTACCGCCGGGAGTATCTTGACAAATGCGCTCAGAGTGTCCGGGAGTGCCGGGAGAAATTTGCCGGGAAGCTCCGGGTGGGGCTGGGGATTGAGCTGGGGCAGTGGCACCTGCAGCCGGAGGCGGCCGCTTTGGTCGTGAAGAATTATCCGTTTGACTATGTCATCGGCTCCTTTCATAAGATAGACGACAGGGATTTAAAATTATTCCGCTACCAGGACATGGACTGCAAAGCATTGCTGCGCCGCTATCTGGAGGAGCTGCTTCTCATCGCTGCCCAGGGGGACTTTGACTGTATGGCTCATCTGGACTTGATTAAACGGTACGCGGCGGGCCAGGGGGTCACCATCCGGGCGGAGGACGAGGAGGAGCTGGTGAGAGAGATCCTTAAAACCCTTGTTAAGAGGGGGAAGGGGCTGGAGGTGAACACGTCCGGCCTGCGCCAGGAAGTGAAGGAGACATTTCCCTCCGAGACGATTCTGCGGTGGTATCGGGAGGAGGGGGGGACCGTTCTCACAGTAGGTTCTGACGCCCACCGAAAGCAGGATGTGGGAGCAGGGTTTGCAGAGGCAAAAGCCCTCATATCCGCCCTGGGATTTTCGTACATCAGCCATTTTTGCCAGAGGGAGATGACTATGAAAAAGATAGAGGGAGACGGCGGGGATTAATCCCCAAGTCTCTCTTTTTCAATTACTGTCTAGACGCAAAAGAAGTTTCGCTATATAATGGGTAGAAGTTCCTTTGGGAAGAGAATATTAAAAAATAAAAGGAAACAGGGACATATGGATATTATAAAAGCATTGCAGCAGGAACTGAATGTGGGCCGCGGCCAGGTTGAGGCGGCGGTGAAGCTTATTGACGAGGGCAACACCATCCCATTTATCGCCCGGTACAGGAAAGAGCAGACAGGGGCTTTGAATGACGAGGTCCTGAGAAATCTGGACGAGCGGCTCAAGTATCTGAGAAACCTGGAGGAGAAGAAAGAGCAGGTGATCTCGTCCATCAGGGAGCAGGAGAAGCTGACACCGGAGCTGGAGCGTCAGATTCTGGATGCCGCCACCCTGGTGGCGGTGGAGGATCTGTACCGCCCCTACCGTCCCAAGAGGAGAACCAGGGCAACCATCGCCCAGGAGAAGGGGCTGGGGCCTCTGGCGGATTTCATCGCCCTGCAGATGGCCAAGGAGCCGCTGGAGAAAACGGCGCTGGAATATGTATCGGAAGAAAAGGAAGTGGCTTCTGTCCAGGAGGCTCTGGCGGGGGCCGGGGACATTCTGGCGGAGCGGATTTCCGACGAGGCAAAGTACCGTACTTATATCAGAAATCTTACTATGGAGGAGGGGACGATCCAGTCCTCCGCCAAGGACGAAAAGGCAGAGTCTGTGTACGAGATGTACTACAGCTACGAGGAGTCCCTGAAAAAGGCGGCAGGACACAGGGTTCTGGCGCTGAACCGGGGGGAGAAGGAGAAGGTCCTCACGGTGAAGATCGGGGCTCCGGAGGAGGAGATTGTCCGCTACCTGGAGAGACAGGTGATTGTCAGGGATAACCCTTACACTACGCCGGCGCTGAAGGCGGCGGCTGAGGACAGCTACAAGCGCCTCATCGGGCCTGCCATCGAGCGGGAGATCCGGAACCAGCTGACAGAGGCGGCGGAGGACGGCGCCATCAAGGTATTCGGAAAGAACCTGGAGCAGCTTCTCATGCAGCCGCCGATCACGGGACAGGTGGTTCTGGGCTGGGACCCGGCTTTCAGAACGGGCTGCAAGCTGGCCGTGGTGGACGCCACAGGGAAGGTGCTGGACACGGTGGTCATCTACCCCACGGCGCCTCAGAACAAGGTGGCGGAGGCCAAGGCGGTACTGAAAAAGCTGATCAGCAAATATAAGATTTCTCTCATCTCCGTGGGAAACGGCACCGCCTCCAGGGAGTCGGAGCAGGTGATTGTGGAACTCTTGAAGGAGATACCGGAGAAGGTGCGGTATATCATCGTCAACGAGGCGGGGGCGTCGGTGTACTCCGCCAGCAAGCTGGCGACGGAAGAATTTCCCAATTTTGACGTGGGGCAGAGAAGCGCCGCCTCCATCGCGAGACGCCTTCAGGACCCGTTGGCAGAGCTGGTGAAAATCGATCCCAAATCCATCGGGGTGGGCCAGTACCAGCACGACATGAACCAGAAGCATTTGGGGGAGGCGCTCCAGGGCGTGGTGGAGGACTGCGTCAACAAAGTGGGAGTGGACTTGAACACTGCGTCGGCGCCCCTTCTGGAATATATTTCCGGCATCAGCAAAACCCTGGCGAAGAATATTGTGGCCTACAGGGAGGAGAACGGCGCGTTCCGGAGCAGAAACCAGCTTCTGAAGGTGGCCAAGCTGGGGCCGAAGGCATACCAGCAGTGCGCGGGATTTATGCGGATACAGGGCGGAACGAATCCCCTGGACGGAACCAGCGTCCACCCGGAGAGCTACGAGGCGGCGGAAAATCTCTTAAAAAAGATGGGATGCAGGCCGGAGGAGATCGGGGCCGGGGGCTTAAAGGGAATCGGAAAGAAGATCAGGGACTACAAGGCCCTGGCTGATGAGCTGGGAATCGGAGAACTGACTCTTAAGGATATTGTCGGCGAACTTGAGAAGCCGGCGAGAGATCCCAGAGACGAGATGCCGGGGCCCATACTGCGGACAGATGTCATGGACATGAAAGACCTGACTCCCGGGATGGTGCTTAAAGGGACGGTGCGCAATGTCATTGATTTCGGGGCCTTTGTGGATATCGGGGTTCACCAGGACGGGCTGGTACATATCTCCCAGATGTCGGACAGATATATCAAACACCCCATGGAGGTGGTCAGCGTGGGGGATATTGTAGAGGTAAAGGTACTCAGCGTAGACGTGGCGAAAAAGAGGATCGCCCTTACGATGAAAGGATAGGTGGGGACATGGCGAAGGGACAGACATTTCAGTTTCACATACAGGTGGAGGCGGGAGATCTGTGGAGATTTTCCATGTATCACGCCAACAAAGGGTATCTGGGCATTTTTAATGTCCTGTTTACCCTGGCCTCCCTCTATCTTCTGGTGACTAAGTGGACCAGTTCCACCATGGCCTACAGGCTTCTCCTTCTGGTGTGTGTTCTGATGTTTACGGTGTGGCAACCGGGGCTTCTCTTTCTGAAAGCCATGAAGCAGGCGAAGAATCAGCGGCTGAAGGCTCCCATGGACATGACATTTACAAAAGAAGGCTTTGTGGTGGCCCAGGGCGAGGAATCCATGAAGGTCACATGGGATCAGATCGGCAGAGCGGTGGGGATTCCGGGAGAGTATATCCTGTACATGGGGCGGATGAGAGCTTATCTTCTTCCTGACCGGGTGATGGGGGAAGAGAAGGCGAAGTTCGGGGAGTTTCTCCGGGAAACCCTGCCCGGGGAAAGGCTTAAGAGGGTGTAGAGATGGTTTATGAGACGTGGAAGCCGGAGGAGACATACGAGCTGGGAGAGAGGCTGGGGCGGGAAGCTGCTCCGGGGATGATCTACTGCCTGGAGGGAGACCTGGGGACGGGAAAGACCGTGTTCACCCAGGGATTTGCCAGAGGGCTGGGAGTGGAAGGACCGGTGAACAGCCCCACCTTCACCATCCTCCAGCAGTACGAGGACGGAAGGCTGCCTCTGTACCACTTTGACGTGTACCGCATCGGCGACGTGGAGGAGATGGAGGAGATCGGGTACGAGGACTGCTTTTACGGCCAGGGGGTCTGCCTGGTGGAGTGGCCGTCCCTGGTGCGGGAGATTCTCCCTGAGGAAGCCCTGTGGATTTATATAGAAAAGGATCTGGAGAAAGGGTTCGACTACCGGAAAATCACTGTGGAAGAAAGGCGGTAATTATGAAAATACTGGGAATCGAAAGTTCGTCTCTGGTGGCGTCGGTGGCGGTGGTGACTGATGATATTCTCACCGCGGAGTACACGGTCAATTTTAAAAAGACTCATTCTCAGACGCTGCTTCCGATGATTGACCAGGTTATGAACATGCTGGAGATGGAGCCGGCTGACTTAGACGCCATCGCCGTGGCAGGAGGTCCGGGATCATTTACAGGGCTCCGAATCGGCGGGGCTACGGCGAAAGGGCTGGGTCTGGCTCTCAAAAAGCCCTTGATTCACGTTCCCACAGTGGATGCCATGGCCTGCAATCTGTGGGGCAGCAAGGCGCTGGTGTGCCCTGTCATGGACGCCAGGCGCAATCAGGTTTATACAGGCCTGTACCATGTGGGGGGGAGTCTGGAGATTGTGAAGGCTCAGTGCGCCATGGACATGGGAGAGCTCATCGCGTGTCTCAATGACATAGGAGAGCCGGTGATATTTCTGGGAGACGGAGTGTCCGTGTGCCGCAGACAGATAGAAGAACAGATGAGGACGGAATTTTCCTTTGCCCCGGCTTCCCACAACCGGCAGAGAGCGGCGTCGGTGGCGGCTCTTGCCGTGGAATACTACAAAAAAGGACTGTTTGAGGATGCGGCTGATTTTGTGCCGGATTATCTGCGGAAATCTCAGGCAGAACGGGAAAGAGAGGAGCAGAATGGTCAGGTGGATGCATAAAGACGACCTGGATGCGGTGGCAGAACTGGAACAGCTGTCATTTTCCGTGCCGTGGTCCTACAAGACTCTGAAAGAGGGCCTGTCCAACGGTTTAGACCTATACCTGGTGTGGGAGGAAAACGGAATCGCGGCGGCTTATGTCAATTTCAGAATCCTGGCAGGGGAGGGGGAGATTGAGCGCGTGGCGGTTCATCCCCTCTTTCGGGGCCGCGGATTCGGCAGAAAATTGATGGATGCCGTGGCAGAATATACCAGCAGCCAGGGGGTCACGGAGATCACCCTGGAGGTGCGTTCAGGCAACCAGACCGCCATAAACTTGTATGAATCCTGCGGTTTCGTGAGAGAGGCCGTGAGAAAGGACTATTACAGAGAGCCTGTAGAAGATGCCATCATCATGTGGCGCCGTCCTGCATGAAACATTTTCCACTTAAAAATCACCTAGAAACCATTTATAATGTAGGGGTATCCACCAGGGTGCCGCCTCCTTTATCCTCAACCCTGTATGAGCGGGACAGTGGGTGAAGACACTCTGAGGAAAATGTGGAATCAAGAAAGGTGAGAATGAGATGAGAAAATACAAAAGTAATGGGGAGCTGGAGACAGTCATCTGCAACTGCTGCGGAAAGAAACTTGCAGTAAAGGACGGAACCGTGAGGGAAGGGGTTCTGCGGGTAGACCATACATGGGACTATTTTTCGGAGAAGGACGGGGAGATTCACGGTTTTGACCTGTGCGAGGAGTGCTACGACCAGGTGCTGGGTACGTTCTGCGTCGCCGCGGAGGTGGAAGAAACAAGGGAATTTTTATAGTTTTGGTTTGATATTTCCGGCAATATCTGGTACGATGATATCAGGGTCAAAGGGCGCAGCCGCCATATCCCGGCCGGCCATGGGCCTGAGACCTGCAAAAACATGAAAAAGCAGCCCGGGAGGGCGGAAAATGGAGACTTTATTATGTTGGATATCTGTCTGCTGGGAACAGGAGGAATGATGCCTCTCCCGTACCGATGGCTCACATCAATGATGGCCCGCTGTGACGGCAGCAGCCTTCTGATCGACTGCGGGGAAGGGACACAGATAGCTCTCAAGGAAAAGGGCTGGAGCCCGAAGCCTATTGATATTATATGTTTTACTCACTATCACGCAGACCATATCAGCGGCCTGCCGGGACTTTTGCTGACCATGGGCAACGCAGAGCGCGTCGAGCCCTTGGTTTTGGTGGGACCGAAGGGATTGGAGAGGGTGGTGACGGCTCTGCGCACGATCGCGCCGGAACTTCCCTTTCCGCTCCGCTTCGTGGAACTGACGGAGACGCGGGAGCATATGGAGATGGGGCCCTATCACATTGACGCTTACCGGGTGAATCACAATGTGGTCTGCTACGGCTATGCCATATCTATCCCCCGGGCGGGGAGATTTGACGTGGAGAGGGCAAAGGCCATGGAGATTCCCATGAAGATGTGGAGCAGGCTTCAGAAAGGCGAGAGCATAGAGGCCGCCGGGAGGGTTTACACGCCGGACATGGTTCTGGGACCTGCCCGCCGGGGGCTGAAGGTGGTCTACTGTACAGACACCAGGCCGGTTCCGGTTATAGCGGAATACGCCAGAGAAGCGGACTTGTTTATCTGTGAAGGCATGTACGGGGAAGAAGGGAAAGAGGCCAAGGCAAGAGAGTACAAGCATATGACCTTTTATGAGGCCGCCAGACTTGCCAGGGAAGCCGGGCCTAAAGTTATGTGGCTGACCCACTACAGCCCTTCTCTGACCAGGCCGGAGGAGTACATGGACAAGGTCAGGGAGATTTTTCCGGCCTCCGTTGCCGCCAGGGACGGGAGAACGGCCGAACTGGAATTTGACGAAGACTGAGGGAGAGGGAAACTGCAGGAAAGCAATGAAGAAAAACAGAGTTGAAGAGGATGTCTGCATTCTGGCCATCGAGAGTTCATGCGACGAGACCGCAGCGGCGGTGGTGAAAAACGGGCGGGAAGTACTGTCCAATGTTATATCTTCCCAGATCGCGCTGCACACCCTGTACGGCGGCGTGGTCCCGGAGCTGGCTTCCAGAAAGCATATGGAGAAGATCAATCAGGTCGTCGAGGCGGCCTTAGACGAGGCGCATATGGCCCTGGAGGACATCACCGCCGTGGCCGTCACCTACGGTCCGGGCCTGGTGGGAGCTCTTCTGGTGGGAGTGGCGGAGGCAAAGGCCATCGCTTACGGGGCAAAAAAGCCTTTGGTGGGAGTACACCACATCGAAGGGCATGTGTCTGCCAATTTTATTGAACATGAGGATCTGGAGCCGCCCTTTATCTGCCTCATCGTGTCGGGAGGCCACACCCATCTGGTGGTGGTGAAGGACTATGGGGAATTTGAGATTCTCGGGCGGACCAGAGACGACGCCGCCGGCGAGGCATTTGACAAGGTGGCCAGGGCCGTGGGGCTGGGATACCCGGGGGGGCCGAAGGTAGACAGGGCAGCTAAAAAAGGGAACCCGCAGGCCATCCATTTTCCCAGGGCAAAGGTGGAAGGAGCCCCCTACGACTTTAGCTTCAGCGGCCTGAAATCGGCTGTGCTCAACTATATCAACCACGCCAAAATGATGGGCGAGGAGATTCAGGTGGCAGATCTGGCCGCCTCTTTTCAGCACGCGGTGGTGGAGGTTCTGGTGAGCCACACCGTGGAAGCGGCCGTGGAGCTGGGCTATGGGAAAGTGGCAATCGCAGGGGGAGTGGCTTCCAACTCGGCTCTGAGAGACGAGATGAGAAAGGCGTGCAAGAGAAGAGGCCTTAAGCTGTACTACCCGTCGCCTGTTTTCTGCACGGACAACGCGGCCATGATCGGAACCGCCGGCTACTATGAATATATCAACGGAGCCAGAAGCGGATGGGATTTAAACGCGGTGCCAAACCTAAAGCTGGGGGAGCGGTAGAGGAATCTGCGGCCTGGGGAGGAGAAGGCTGTGGGGCAAAGGAGATCATCTTGTAAATATGATAGTTGAAGAGAAGAAAAAGAGAAAGGTGACGGCCATCGTGCTGGCGGCAGGAAGAGGGAGCAGGATGGAGAGCCGGGTGAAAAAGCAGTACCTGGAGCTTGAGGGGCGTCCTCTCATATGCCACGCCCTGGAAGCGTTTGAAAGAAGTCCCGTGGATAATGTGATTCTGGTTGCGGGAGCGGGGGAAGAGGAATTCTGTAAAAAAGAGATCGTAAAAGCCGGCGGCTTCCGGAAGGTGACGGCCGTGGTGCCGGGAGGAAAGGAACGGTATCACTCGGTCTATGAAGGCTTGAAAGCCGCGGAGGGCTGCGATGACGTTCTGATTCATGACGGAGCCCGCCCCTGTGTCACCGTGGAGATTATCCGGGCGGCTATGGAAGGCGCTGTCAGGTACGGAGCCTGCGTGGCGGGAATGCCGGTGAAAGACACGATAAAAGTGGTGGACAGGCAGGGGAACGCCGACCACACGCCGGACCGGAGCAGCATGTGGATGGTGCAGACACCTCAGGCATTTTCTTATAAGGTGGTGAGACGGGCCTATGATCGTCTCCTGGAGAATCCCTCTGCCCAGGAAGGAATCACCGACGACGCCATGGTGGTAGAGACCATGACAAGTCAGAAAGTCCGGCTCATTACAGGGAGCTACCAGAACATCAAGGTGACCACTCCTGAGGATTTGGAGATTGCCGGAATATTTTTGAGAAAAATGGGAAAAAATAGTTGACAGATGGATTTTTTGATGATAGAATAAGCGAGCTGTCGATCGAGAGACACAGACAGCGAAGCCTTCCTGTTTGGCCGGCAACGATACAGCATTGAGAATGAATCCCAGCGCTGTAAAGAATCTTCAAAAAATGAAAAAAAGTGCTTGACAAAACCTTGAAAAGGTTGTAGAATTGAAAAGCACGTTTGGAGAGGTATCGAAGTGGCCATAACGAGGCGGTCTTGAAAACCGTTTGTCCGAAAGGGCGCGTGGGTTCGAATCCCACCCTCTCCGCTTTGGGCAATGATATAGAACTTAGATGTTTAGGCATTGGTATAAGCAGAAGTACCCAAGTGGCTGAAGGGGCTCCCCTGGAAAGGGAGTAGGTCGTTAGTAGCGGCGCGAGGGTTCAAATCCCTCCTTCTGCGTTGGCTTTCCGAAAGGAAAGCGCGAACCTTGAAAATCAAAGATTGAACAGTATGTAAGACCCTGAAAATTCCAAATAAAAGGCCTGGTTTGAAGGCCTTGAGTTTGAGAGAATTCAGAACGATTACGAAAGTAAACGAACCAAACAACAGTAAGAACGGGAAAGAATCGGCCAGAGGTTGATTCGTGACCCGGGGGAAAACTTTTAACATGAGAGTTTGATCCTGGCTC
>CAJTOT010000033.1 GCA_910577935.1 uncultured Hungatella sp.
TCTGCCTTCACCTCACAGAGATTGGTCTCCTCGTCAATCTGAAGTTTCTGTATATTCTCCGGCCTGGCGTGGTCTGCCAGATTCTTCATCAATTCCTCTATTCTATGCTTTTTCTGATAAGTGCTGAATCCAACCGTTCGCAGAAATCTATGCATAAATTCACCTTCTCTCTTTAGCTATCATCTCGGATTCATGATAACTGTGAGGCTTATTATACCCTATATTCTATTATATTTCAACTCTCAAAAAAGGAAAGGAACGGTTTCTTTAGGCTTATTGTACCCAGACTCCGTCAGTGTTAACCGCATACCCGTCAGGTGTAGCTGTGTCGGTCATCGTATACCCGTCCTCTCCGAGATAGTACCATTGACCGTATTCAGGGGAACAGTACTATTGACTGGATAAATATGTCCCATCGCAGCACTGAACCCCCCTCCTCTCTCATCGCTCTGACAGCAACAGGCATTGCTGACAGCCCTACCTCCTCCTGTCTGGCTCCTTTGGAGGACCGATTCTGAAAAATGCGGCAAATGTACTGCCTCCCACTGCCCTTTTGCCGGAATCCCTGGAATTTGCCTCGATAAAAAATCCGTATTCTCTATGGACTTCTATATTTAGCACGTTCAAGCTGTATGTGTAACTGCCTGTTTTCTCAACTTCCGCTCTGTTGCTGTCGGGGTCAAATAGATGTCTGCTGACCGGAAAAATGAAACCGTCCGTCGATGTTCGGACCCATAGGCCTTCTATATCATATTCTAAATCACTGCCGCCTGTTCCCTGGTCAGTATTCACAGTGATCGTAAAATCTTTGTCCGGGAATTCTGATATTGTTCCATTAAAAATAAGTCCGTCTAAAGTCTCATAAGTTTTCATCTGTCCGTCAGTAGTGTTTTACAGGCTGTAAGTTATGGCGATACTGTTCTGTGTATTTCATATCTTATAAGTCTCCTCAATTTCAATACTTTGAACTTGGGAGCCGCCAAAAACATGAAAAAGCAGCCTGACCAGGGCGGATTTTGAATATTTTTGAGGATTGCAGGAGTACAAAGTACAGTAAATATTATAAAAAGAACCTGAGATTCATCATATCTCAGGTTCTTTTCATTAGAATGTTATGAAGTTGGATTGTTCTGCGTTTCGTGTTCTCACAAAAATTTATACAATTCCCTGTGCCATCATGGCATCTACTACTTTTTCAAAGCCTGCAATGTTTGCTCCGGCTACATAGTTTCCGGCAACCCCGTACTTTTCGGCGGCTGCTGCTGCCTTGGCATAAATATTTACCATAATATCTTTCAGTTTTGCGTCTACTTCTTCAAACGTCCAGGAAAGCCTCTGGCTATTCTGACTCATCTCCAGGGCAGATGTAGCCACGCCGCCTGCGTTGGCAGCCTTGCCTGGCATGAACAGCATTCCATTTGCCAGGAAAAAGTCTGTCGCTTCTCTGGTGGAAGGCATGTTGGCTCCCTCGGCCACAGCAAAGCATCCGTTCGACTTCAGGGCTTTGGCGTCCTCTAAGTTCAGCTCGTTCTGGGTAGCGCACGGAAGAGCGATATCGCACGGAATCGTCCAGATGCCTTTTCCCTCTGTATAAACTGCTCCCGAAACTGCGTCTGCGTACTCTTTGATTCTTCCCCGGCGCACTTCCTTAATATCTTTCACTATATCCAGTTTGATTCCATCTTTGTCATATACATAACCGTTAGAATCGCTGAGGGCTACAACCTTTGCTCCCAGCTGCTGCGCCTTTTCTGTGGCGTAGATAGCTACATTTCCTGATCCGGAGATTACCACGGTTTTTCCTGCCAGTTCTTTTCCGTTGTGCTTTAACATCTCATCGAGAATATAGATTAAACCGTAGCCTGTCGCCTGTGTGCGCGCCAGGGAACCGCCGTAAGTTAAACCTTTTCCTGTGAGAACGCCTTCATACAGACCTGTCAGCCTCTTATACTGTCCATACATAAAACCGATCTCTCTTGCTCCTACACCGATATCTCCTGCAGGAACATCCTGGTCTGCCCCAATATATTTGTGGAGTTCTGTCATGAAGCTCTGGCAGAATGCCATAACTTCCCTGTCAGACTTACCCTTTGGATCAAAGTTGGAACCGCCCTTTCCTCCGCCGATGGGGAGGCCTGTAAGGGAGTTCTTAAACACCTGCTCAAATCCAAGGAATTTTAAAATTCCCTGATTTACTGAGGGGTGAAGGCGAAGACCTCCTTTGTAGGGCCCGATTGCGCTGTTGAATTGTACTCTGTATCCTTTGTTGACCTGCACCTGACCGTTATCATCTACCCACGGTACGCGGAAGGAAATGATTCTTTCAGGCTCCACAAGACGCTCTAGGAGAGCCATTTTGCGATACTTTTCCTCGTTGGCGTCAATCACCAGTTTCAGGGAATCAAGAACTTCTTTTACTGCCTGATGGAACTCATTTTCACCTGGGTTCTGTTCTACTACTTTTTCATAAATCTCGTCTACATACGACATGGGAATCTCCTCCTTTTGAATGCTCCAATGGAGGGCGCGGGTTTCTAATTCTGTTTTCATGCCAGCACGCCACAGCCTTTTATTTGCATTTTTGCACTGCTCACTGTTCCTTGCCTACTTGGACATCTTACCACGCTAAAGCGTTCAAGTCAATAAAAAAATTGACAACTATATGTAACATAGAAAAGGCAGGCATCAGTATCCCAATGCCTGCTCTAGCGCCTCTTTTTCTTCACTTCCCAGGAGAATATCTGTCTCTCCTTTTTCTATCATCTTTATATATAAATAGCATCCTTCCCTGCTGTGTACTGAGTTAAGTATGAACCCTGTATTGTTTACATCCAGGAGAGCTATAGCAAAGCTTAAGTTTCCTCCCATTCCCTTGAATGCGTTGTACTTTACCATTCCAAACTTCTGAAATGAGGATTTCACGCTTCTGGTAAGTGTTTTTTGGATATCTTTGTTGTTTTTCTCCTGAATTTTTAATTCTTCGATCTCTTTAATCTGATCTATGATTATGTCCTCCAAGGATTCAGCATCCTTTCCTCTCATAAACCGGTCATATCTTCTATATAATCGATTATTCTGTACAACACATATAATCGTCAAAATCAATAACAGGATAGTTATAATCCCCAGACTAAGGATCACTATGGCTGGGTCAATAGGCCATCTGTTCAACATGCTTTCTGGTGCCATTTCTTTTCACTCCATTTCAGTTTATCCTATGGATTCAATCAATTCTACGATTCGTTCCAATTCGGCCTCTGAATAGTACTCTATCTCAATACGGCCTTTATTTCTGTCTTTTTTATTGATAATAACCTTTGTCCCCATTACCTGTTTCATCCGCTCTTCCAGATCCCTGAATATAAAGCTTAAATCCTTCTCTTCCTCTTTCGGCTTTTCTTCTTTTTTGGGTTTTCCAAGAAGTTTTACCAATTTTTCTACTTCTCTCACGCTTAATTTCTGATCAATTATTTTCAACGCCACTTGATACTGACTGTCTCCGTTTTCAAGTGTCAGCAAAGCTCTGGCATGACCGCTGGACAACTGCCCTTGAATCAGCATATCCTGGACCCTTTTATCCAGTTTTAGCAATCTCATGCAGTTTGTTATGGCTGTTCTGCTTCTCGATACCCGCTCCGCGATCTCCTCCTGGGTCAGCTCGAATTCCTGCATCAACTGCTGATACGCATGGGCCTCCTCGATAGGATTCAAGTCCTCTCTCTGCACATTCTCAATCAGAGCAATCTCCATGGACTGCTGTTTCGTGTACTCTTTTATTACTACAGGAACCTCCTTGAGGCCCGCCTCCTTAGCTGCCCGCCACCGCCTTTCACCGGCAATAATTTCATATCTCTCCCCCTTCTTCTGTACTAAAAGAGGCTGCAAAACTCCATATTTCTTGATGGAATCTGCCAACTCCCCAATCAACTCCTGATTGAAATCCTTTCTCGGCTGCTCCCGGTTGGGTTCTATGACAGACAATCTCATCATATACTCTTTCCCAGGCTCCTCTTTATTGTCATCTAAGGATGTTTCACGTGAAACATTTGTCTTTTCTTTTTCTGCTTGCGGGCTATCCACCACATCGTCTCCGAAGATAGCGCCTAACCCTCTGCCCAATCCCGTCTTTTTCGCCATCAAATATCCTCTCCTCTACTCATCACTTCTGCAGCTAAAAGCCGATAGCTTTCCGCTCCTGTGGACCTTGAATCATACAGATTAATCGGCATTCCATGGCTGGGTGCCTCTGCCAATCTTACGTTTCTGGGAATAATCGTCTTATAAATATTTTGATTCAGATTACTCTTCACACTTTCAACCACTTCCAGAGATAAATTAGTTCTGGCATCATACATAGTAAATACGACGCCTTCTGTCTCCAAACCAGGATTCAGTTTCTTTTTTACTAGATTCACTGTCTTCAGAACCTGATTTAAACCTTCCAAAGCATAGTATTCACATTGAATCGGAATTAATACCGTATCAGCCGCCGTCAGGGCATTGATCGTAAGAAGATTCAATGAAGGCGGACAATCGATAATAAGATAATCATACCGACTTTCTATCATCATCAAATGCTTTTTTAGTATAGATTCTTTCTGATCTATATCCAGCAGTTCAATCTCCGCGCCAGCCAAATTCACATCAGAAGGAAGAACATCTAAGTGATCCAATGCTTCTGTCACAAGACACTCTTCTATATGGCATTCTCCGATTAACAATTCATAGATTGTCTTATCTATGTACCCTTTTTCCAATCCCACTCCGCTTGTCGCGTTTCCCTGAGGGTCGCAATCCACCAGAAGAACTTTCTGGTCAGCCTCAGCCAGACATGCGGATAAATTAATAGCGGTAGTCGTCTTCCCCACTCCACCTTTTTGATTTGCAATAGCAATTATTCTTCCCATAACAATTCCTTTCCAATACAGTGGTTAGTATAACATACTTTTTGTCGTTTTCATATGGCTTTACAAAAAAAAGTGGAAAAATAGTCACAATCGGTACTGTTCAGGTAGGTCTGCGCACTGGCTGCGTTGACCGTATGATAACCTGGGCGGTCAGGCAAAAATCCCATCGCCGCAGGCGATTTTCATGGATTTTTGCTGGTTGCTGTAAACCCATGTGAACAGTAGCCACAATCGCAATCATATGTTTCACGTGAAACATCCAGGTCTTCATATTTACTTGACCAGTTTGGATTTTCCTGTCTCACAGGGTTTTAAATATGATACAAATCTGTACATATAATTGCTGTTCTTGCACCTATTTGACAACTCACGAAAGTTTTATAATTCGCTTTCCGTTAAAATCTATTTTATAGTAGTTATTCTCAAAGTTATATATGCAAGTCCAAGATAGAGAATTATTTAAGCCACGGTAATATTTATCTGCGTGGTTATATTTTATTTTAGAACTGTAAGAATGTCATGATGTTGGGGTCAAAAGTTTTTTTGCCTCCTGATGCCTGCGGATTACTCCGCATTTCATGCTCCCGCAATCCTAAAAACATTCAAAATCCGCCCTATCGGGCCAACGTTATAATGGTCATGTCTCCCTAAAACCCTATTTAATATTTGAATACAAATACTTTATCTGCCACCTGTAATGTCTATTTATAGGCTCATATTACCTGGATACATATTTCTTACAAACGCGTATTTTAAACTCTCCTCATAAATTGCAATCCCCGTCTCTGTAAACTCAATATTCCTCCTCCGTAAACTCATAATCTCTCCCCCATAAGCTGCTGCTTACGACCAAAGTTTAAGAATAAATTAATATGTTAAATGATTGTCACTTATATGGCAATATTATATAATGATGTAAAAGAGATATATGATCAGACAGATGCCCCTCTAATTGTCACAGAATCCAGAATTTGACTACCCATTAATAACAACCAGTTATCCGAGCCGCTGCATCTCTCAAAGCCAGCATCTCAGACAGACAGTCAACACAATCCATGCAATACGGCTTTTCCGCAACAAAACTATGTATCTACATTATTTATAAGGAGTCAACTATGACCACTAAAAATAAACTGATTACCGCTTCTATACTTTCCTGCAGTTCCTTTTCTGCAATAAGCCTGATTAATAAGTTAATAAAGATTTCAGCCGCATCTAAGAATTTATTAAACAAATCAGAAAAACTTTGTTATCACTGGAGATTTGGTGATATATACTATACGAAAGAAGGTTCCGGGAGACCTTTACTCTTGATTCACGATTTAGACGCAGCTGCCAGCAGTTATGAATGGCATAAGATAACTTCTATTCTTTCCAGAAAATATACTGTCTACGCAGTAGACTTGCTGGGCTGCGGTGAATCTGAGAAACCATGCCTTACCTACACAAATTATCTGTATGTGCAGCTCATCTCAGATTTTATCAAATCAGAGATTGGACACCGCACTGACGTAATTGCCTCCGGCGCATCAGCCTCATTTGTGATTATGGCGTGCAGCAATTCCCCTGATTTATTTGACCGGCTCATGCTTGTGAATCCGGACAGCATAAATGTATGCAATCAATTCCCTGGCCATGGTTCCAAGTACTTTAAACTATTTTTAGATTTTCCGGTAATCGGTACGCTGATCTACCATATCGCGTACAGCAAGTCTTCACTCAGGGAATCATTTGCCAGCAGATATTATGCGGACCCGAAGTTGGTGAAAGAATCTTATATAGATACCTACTATGAATCGGCTCACCTGGGATTCTCTCCCAAGTCTGTCTACGCCTGCGTCCGATGCAACTATATAAGATGCGGAATCAGTAAAGCGTTGAAAAAGATTGATAACAGCATTTACATTATCGGTGGAAAAGAAGAGGACTGTATACAAGATATCATACTTGAATATGTGAACTGCAATCCGGCTATAGAATACTCAGTCATCAGCCATGCCAGGCATCTTCCCCACATGGAAAAGCCGGCTGAATTTTTAATTAATGTCAACACCTTTTTTAGTTTCACGTGAAACATTTTCTTATTAATCATAACGGTTCAGATGGGGGCATCTTCTTTCCTGTCTGAACTATAGCTTTTTACCCTGCGCCGGTTCTCGGTCTGCAAGTTTGGCAAACCAAGAACCGACACAGACAGACAATGATACTTTTTCGCCTCATAAACATCTCCGCCTGACTTACTTCTCTCGCTGTCTCCAAATCACAGCGGTTCCTTCCCCGGCAATCCGGCCTTTCTCGGATACTTTTTTGAAGTGCCCTCCACCTTTTTTATTTTCAAGAGAGTCCTCTTCATGTCAGACCCAGGAAGGATAAATTCCTGGATAGATTCCAGCTTTCCGCCCAGCAGCTTAAAAGCTCCTTTTGCCTGTCTGACCTCTTCTTCCACATTTCCAGATTTATATGAGACAAAATATCCGCCCAGCTTGACAAAGGGTATACAATACTCTGACAGAGTCGAAAGATTTGCCACTGCTCTTGAAACACAGAGGCTGTACCCTTCTCTGTAGGATAGGTTTCTGCCCAAATCCTCCGCCCTGCCGTGAACTGTCTGAATATCTTTCAATTTCAATCTGGCGGCTGTTTCATCTAAAAACTTGACCCTTTTATTCAGAGAATCCAGCAATGTCATCTGACATCCCGGAAAAGCGATTTTCAGGGGAATACCGGGAAATCCCGCCCCTGTCCCCACATCGATCACATTTATGTGATTGATTTCTTCCTCTCCGATTACCTTCACTAATGCCAGGCTGTCCACAAAGTGCTTTGTCACCACCTGGTCCAACTCAGTGATAGCCGTCAGGTTCATCACCTTGTTCCACTCTGTCAGAAGCTGATAATACTGATAAAACTGCTCCATCTGATATTCTGCCAGCTGGATAGACAGTATTCTCAGTTCCTGCTCCATCAAAATTCTAAATTTTTCTTCCATTATACATTTGTCTCCCTATGTCTTCTCTGTTCCAGATACACCAACAGAACAGATATATCTGCCGGAGATACACCGGATATTCTGGAGGCCTGCCCGATGGACATTGGTTTATATAGATTCAATTTCTGTACGGCCTCCTTTCGAAGACTATTCACAGCGCTGTAATCAAAATCCACATCCAGCCTCTTTGATTCCAGTTTTTTAAACTGGGCAACCTGCTGCCTCTGGCGCCGTATATATCCTTCGTATTTTATATTTATGTTAACTTGCTCTGCCGTATCATCCGGTAAATCTGGCCTTTTTTCATCGATTTCACTTAACATAACATAGTCAAGCTCCGGCCGTCTCACAAGCTCCGCCAGAGTAGCCCCTGTCTTTAACTCCGTGCTTTTGTGCCGCCTTAAAAAGTCCTGTACCTTCTGGCTGGCCCCGATATTTGTCTTCTCCAGACGTTCTGTCTCTGCCGCGATATCTCTTTCCTTCTTCAGAGTCTTCTCAAATTCCTCATCGCTGACCAGCCCTATCTCATGGCCGATGGTTCTCAGGCGTAGATCCGCATTGTCCTGCCGGAGAAGCAGGCGGTATTCTGCCCTGGAGGTCATCATGCGATAAGGCTCATGGTTTTCCTTAGTCACCAGATCGTCGATGAGAACTCCTATATAGGCCTGGGAACGATCCAGAACATACTGGTCTCTCCCCAGTATCTTCATAGCCGCGTTGACCCCCGCCATAAATCCCTGGACAGCCGCCTCCTCATATCCTGAACTCCCGTTAAACTGTCCGCCGCTGTACAACCCCTCCACAGCCTTAAACTCCAGAGTGGCTTTCAGCTGTCTGGAATTGATGCAGTCATACTCGATGGCATAGGCATTTCTCACGATTTTTACATGTTCCAGTCCCGGAACTGTCTTGTACATGGCGTGTTGGACATCTTCAGGAAGAGAGCTGGACATTCCCCCCAGATACATTTCGTTGGTGTAAAGTCCCTCCGGCTCAATGAACACCTGATGACGTTCTTTATCAGGAAACTTCACCACCTTATCTTCTATAGAAGGACAGTATCTGGGACCCGTGCCCTCGATGGCCCCGGAGAACAGGGGAGACCGGTCTAAATTGGCCCTGATAATCTCATGGGTTTTCTCGTTGGTGTAGGTGAGCCAGCAGGAAACCTGCTCCTTCTGCACGGAATCCGGGTCTGTGGAAAAAGAAAACGGAACAATCTTTCTGTCTCCCAACTGCTCTTCCATCTTAGAAAAATCGATGCTCCGCCTGTCCGCTCTCGCCGGAGTTCCTGTCTTAAACCGGTACATCTCTATGCCGTTGGCTTTCAGAGAATCGGTGAGATGAGTCGCTGCCTGGAGGCCGTTAGGGCCTGTAGGATTGCTCACGTCCCCGTAGATGCATCTGGCGTTTAAGTATGTGCCTGTAGCCAAAACCACCGCCTTGCCGTGGTACACTGCCCCGGAAAATGTCCTGACTCCCGTTATCCTTCCTGACTCTGTCAAGATTTCGGACACCTCTGCCTGGCGGATGGTCAGGTGGTCGGTGTTCTCTAAAGTCCTCCTCATCTCTCTCGTATAATCCTGCTTGTCTGCCTGGGCCCTGAGAGAATGGACTGCCGGCCCCTTGGACTCATTTAACATCTTTGACTGGATAAATGTCTTGTCAATATTCCTGCCCATCTCTCCGCCTAAAGCGTCCAGCTCCCTCACAAGATGTCCCTTGGAACTCCCTCCTATATTGGGATTGCAGGGCATGAGGGCAATGCTGTCCACGCTGACTGTAAACATGATGGTCTCCAACCCCAGCCTGGCGCAGGCGAGAGCCGCCTCGCAGCCCGCATGTCCCGCCCCCACCACCACCACGTCATAGGATTCTTCCAAATAAGGCATAATTTCGCCCCTTTCTACGTTCTGTTTCTACTTTCCTGTACAGAATTTGCTGAATATCTCATTGATCAGGTCCTCTCCCACCTCTTCTCCGATGACAGAGCCAAGATGAGCGTAGGCATCCATCAGATCAATGGAGAAAAAATCCTCCGGCATGCCTGATTCGATGCTTTCCATCACCATCATAAGGCTCTTAAGACTTTCCGTCAATGCCGTTTTGTGCCGTATGTTTGTAATATATATATCCTCGTTAAAATTGATTTCACCGTCATAGAACATGGATTTTACCTTATCCTCCAGTTCCTTGATGCCGGTCTCCTCTTTGGCTGAAACTTGGATAACCGGATACCCTGTGACGCTTTCCATATACTCAGCTGTCACCACTGTCTCAAGATCCGTCTTGTTCAGAAGCACCACCGTCTTTCTCCCCCGGATCATCTCAATGATATCTCTGTCATTGCCATCCAGAGGAACAGAGGCATCCACCACATATATAATCAAATCCGCCTGCTCTGCCGCGGTTTTGGCCCTGGAAACCCCTATCTGTTCTACCCTGTCCCCTGTATCGCGGATTCCCGCCGTATCCACCACGTTCAGGCTGATCCCCTGCATCTGTATGTGCTCCTCCAGGGTGTCCCTGGTAGTGCCTGCGATGTCCGTGACAATGGCTCTCTCCTCCCCCACCAGAACATTCAGCAGAGAAGATTTTCCCACATTGGGTTTTCCCACAATGACCGTCTTCACTCCCTCTCTCATCACCCTCCCGTTATCGGCGGATTTTAAAAGTTTCTCTATATCTGTGATCACTGGCTTCAGAACCTCTCCCAGCACCTTTGGATATCCTTCCAGGGAGACATGCTCCGGGTCATCCAAGGCCGATTCAATGTGAGCCAGCTGGAAAATAATCTTCTCCCTCAGTTCTCTGATCTTCTCTGAAAGTCTTCCTTTAAGCTGCCCCACAGAGCTTTTCAAAGCGTACTGATTCCCGGAATTGATCACATCCATTACTGCCTCTGCCTGGGACAGGTCGATTCTCCCGTTTAAAAAGGCCCTCTTTGTAAATTCTCCCGGCTCCGCAGGTCTCGCCCCGTACTTGATCACTGTCTCCAGTATTTTTTTCATCATAAGAACACCGCCGTGGCAGTTAATCTCCACAGTATCCTCCGCGGTGTAGCTGTGAGGCCCCTTCATAACAATCAAAAGCACCTCGTCCAACAGTTCTTCCCCATCGTATATGTGCCCGTAATAGATATTCCGAACATCAGTTCTTATTTTTTGCGGGACTGACTTTCCCGGCTGTGTCCCGCGTTTTCCCTGAGATCTTCTGAATATCTTTTCAGCGATGGAAAATGCCTCCTCCCCGCTGACTCTTATAATCCCGATTCCCGAACTGCCCATGGCAGTGGCAACCGCGGCAATAGTGTCCGTTTTCTTCATATATCAATTTTCTCCCTCCCAGGCCGCAGACTCCCTCATATGAATGAAGACGGAGAAAATTTCCCCGCCTTCCATGTCTCAACCTCTTATTCCTGGCCCTGATTCTGGTCCTGGCTCTGGCTCTTATCACCTTGGCCCTGGCTCCTGTCCTCGCCCTGATTCTGGATCTTGTCACCTTGGCCCTTGTCCTGGCCGTAATTCCTGTCCTGGCTCCTAACCTGGTTTTTATCCTGTCCTCTGCGCCCTTCTCTCCGATCCCGTCCGTCTCTCTTGAGAGAAATGACAACATGGCGGTATGGATCCTCTCCTTCACTTCTAGTCACCACATACCGGTCGCTCTGAAGAGCCGCATGGATAATTCTTCTCTCGTAGGGATTCATAGGCTCTAAAGACACGCTTCTTCTGGTCCTCTTTACCTTGTAGGCAATATTCTTAGCCAGAGTCTCAAGTGTCTCCTTCCTCCTCACCCTGTAATTCTCTGTATCCAGCTTCACCCGCACATAGCCTTCACACTTTTTGTTGACAACGAGGCTGATGAGATACTGGAGGGAATCCAGGGTCTGTCCCCTCTTCCCGATGAGGATTCCCATATCGTCCCCGGACAGGTCCACGGTCATCTCTTTTTCCTTCTCATCAAAAGAAGTATTCACCGTCACTTCCATTCCCATGGCCCCGAAAACCTGGTTCAGGAACTCTTTCGCCGCCCTGTCGCATGCCTCCACGTCGATCTTCCTGGCCGGTTTCTTTTCATCAGAATCTTCCTTAACCTCAGACTCCTTCACAACCTCTTTCACCGACTCTTTCAGAGGTTCCGCCGCAGGTTTCGGCGTCTGCTTCTTAGGCGGCTTTGGAACAGGCTGTTTCGTCTCTGCGGCTGCCTCCTCCTTCTGAGCCTTCTGTTGATTTTTCTGCTGGCTCTTCTGCTGGTTTTTCTGGGGATTCTTCTTAGGCGTATCTTTTTTCTTCTCCTTCACCGTAGGCTCCAGAGAACTGCTGTCTATCTTACCTGTGGCGAGAAACGCTTCCAGGTCATCATCTTCTTTCTTTTTCTTTGCCGTGATGACCACATCTTTCCCGAACAATCCGAATATGCCTGCTCTTCCCTCTTCCTTTATAGTATAGTCCAGATTATCACTTGTGGTCCCCAGTTCGATCAGAGCTTTGGTAATGGCCTCATCCAAAGTCTTCGCTTTAACAGTAATCATATTCATAGGTTCCCCTCCTATTTGTTGTGCCTCTCATTGTACTTCTGCACCATGTTGGCTTTCGCCGCCAGACTGCCGGGCTTGGCATTCTGGTTATAGTAAGCAGTGGACTCCTTCTCAATTTCCTTTGATCTCGCGATCTTCGCGGCTCTCTTAGCCTCCTCCTTCTCCTCTGCCTCCTGAAGCTTCTTTAAGGTCTCGCTTGCCTTTAAATTCACTTTCTCCGGCGGAAGACCTTTTCTCTCTCTCTTCTTGTTGGCCTTCTCCACATTCTGTCTGATCAGCTCGTCAATGTCAACCTTGCTGAGATAAGCGTTGACGCCGATCTGCTGCACTACCTGAAGCAGGCTGCTGACCACCCAGTACAGACCGATTCCCAGAGGGAATGAGAAACAGAAAAATACGGACATCAGCGGCATATAGATATTCATGGACTTCATCATGGCCGCGCCGGGATTCTCCTCATCACTTACCTGGGGCTGGGTGGAGGTCATGAGCTTGGTGCTGTACCACTGGGTCAGACCGGACAAAACAGGTATCATAAGGGCGATAAGCGCCGTGGCCATAGAGAAATCCGAACCTCCCCTTACAAATTCCCTGAGAACATTAAATGGGGTGTAAGTAATATTCATGGTCCAGAACTGCTGCATGCCGTTGATGGCCTCAACAGCGTTCTCCCCTGCCGCGGTTACTACATTGGAAATTTCTGGGAATGCAGCCGCCAAGTCTCCCCACTGTCTGTCTGTCAGCTTGTACAAAAGATCCACAACCTTGTCCATATTGGTGTAATCCGCATTGGCTAAGTTGTGGGTCTGGGCCAGGCCGGTAAAGACCTCAGACGTGGCAAAACCCGATGGCAGCTTTTCAATAATCAGATCGAAATACTTTCTCACAGAACTGGCGTAAGCGGGAATATTGTACATAACCCGGTACAACGCGAACATGATGGGAAGCTGAATCAGCAGAGGGAGACACCCTCCGGTCATAGACGTGCCATACTTTTCATACACTGCCTTTGTCTCCACATTCATCCGCATCATGGAGTCATTATCATTTTTCCCTTTGTACTTCTTCTGGATGGCCTGAAGCTCCGGCTGCATAACCGACATCAGTTTGCTGGACTTCTGCTGTTTTAAAGTAAGAGGAAGCATCAAAAGCTTCATCACTATGGTAAACAGTATAATACAGAGACCTATATTCATAATCCCGAAGGTGCTGGTAAATCTGAACAAGCCCTCCATAATCCAACCCATAATCTGGGCAAAGGGACCTAGAATCCCTCCTGCCTTCGTCAAAACTATCAAATCCAATGAACTACCTCCTCATCGTTACGGAACTGGGTCATAACCGCCTTCTGCCCATGGGTGGCACCGAAGTATCCTCCTTACAGACAACCATAAACCTTTCACCACACCGTACTTTGTAAGTGCCTCAATGGCATACTGAGAACACGTAGGCGTGTAGATACAGTGATATCTGACCTTCAAGGGAGACAAAAAAATCTGATATCCTCTTATACACAGAATCATCGCCTTTTTTATCATTCTTATCACTTCGATTCTTTCATAATGTTATGCAGTCCGCACAAGTGCCTGTATGCACTCTCAATTTTTTTGTAATCGGAATCCGCGGCCGCCGCCCGGGCAACCACGATGATGTCTAATCCAGAATCTGTCTGCTCTCTGTTTAATCGAAAACTCTCTCTAATCAAACGGGTAACCCTGTGCCTCACCACACTGTTTCCCACTTTTTTGCTGACGGAAATCCCGATGCGGGTCCCGTCGCTCTCTGTTCTGTACACATACATGACAAGAAGTCTGTTGGCATAGGATTTTCCTTTTTTATAAATAACCTGAAAATCGCTGTTCTTCTTTACAGAGGGAAATCTTTTCATGAAACCACCCGCTTAACTTTCACTAACTAAAACAAAAGGCCACAATTTCTTGCGGCCCGGTTCATTGCGAAGTATCAGCAAAACACAAATTCAGCGCGCTTTGTCAGATTTTTCATGCGCGCCAAATAACCGCCGCGGCGGTTATTCTGGTTAGGCAGATAATCTTGCTCTTCCTTTTGCTCTTCTGGCAGCTAACACTTTTCTTCCGCCCGGAGTACTCATTCTGGCACGGAAGCCATGAACTTTTGATCTCTGTCTTTTCTTCGGCTGAAATGTCATCTTCATATCGCGGCACCTCCTCTTTATCCTAACTTAATTCATAAGCAAATTCATAGTATTCTAAACTAAACATCCTCTCAATTATAAAGAAGGAACGCTGTAAAGTCAAGCACTTTTCGCAAAATAAGGCACTGCCTGAAGGAGCACTTTTCCGATAACCCCAACCAGTATGGCGGCGGCTATGGCCTCTGGAATTCCCGACCCTGTCACCGTGGCCATGATCAGGCCCCACACAGCGTCCACTGCCGCGCTCCTGGCCTGGGCATACTCTCTCGCCAGGAGAAGATAAATCGAACCCATGACAAACACCGTGTTGACCATGGAACCCACAAATCCTGTGAGAGGAAGAGCCGCGGCATAATTCACCCTCATCTTCTTCAATGCCATCCATGCCCATCCGGCAGCCGCTCCTACCATAACCCGGCATCCCACGGAGATCCACAGAGCCTTCAAAGCCCCTGTAATTCCCGTCATGCTCATGAAAGGGGAAAAGGCGAAGGACAACAGGGTAGGCGCCACGGTGTTGCTCACCATGGAGCACACTCCGAACACGCCTCCGAGGATGGCCCCTGCGCCGGGCCCTAAGATGACTGCCCCCAGAATCACGGGGATGTGAACAGTTGTCGCCTTAACAACCGGAAGGTGGATCATCCCCAGAGGCGTGTTTGCCAGAAGAATGACCATAGCCGCCATAAGTGCGATACTGGTCAGATAACGGGTGTCTTTTGTTCTTGTTTTCATGATTTTTACCTCCTGCTACTGTTCTTTAAAAAAGATACAATGCTTACAAGTGGATTATATATATCGCCGCATTGTAAGTCAATCTGATTTTTCCCCATTTTCAAGGTGAAAACTTAAAGTTATCCACAAAATGTTGATAACTTGTGGATAACTTCTGGATTACTCTGGATTTCTTCACACCATTTGCCGTTTTTTCCAGATTTTATCTGGGTCATCCCCGTGTTAATAACCCTGCTTGTCCTTATCCCCATATTGTGGAAAACCAGGCCTTTCCACAGGATTTTCACAGACCTTACACACATATTTATCAAGTTATCCACATTTATTTTTCTATTTTCATTGAAAAAAATTCTTTCCTATTGTAAAATAGGTTTAGATTGGGCAAATGTGCGCTTCATTACACGTTAGGAGACAAATGTATGTTAGAACAATTAAAGCAACAGTGGGATGATATTCTGCTGCATTTGAAAGAAGAACACGAACTTCTTGATGTTTCATATAAAACCTGGCTTCTGCCGCTGAAGGTATACTCTGTGGAAGGCTCCACAGTGAACATTCTGGCGCCGGATGTCAATTTTGTTGCTTATATCCGGAAAAAATACGGATTTCTTCTTCAGGTGACAATCGAGGAGATGACCGGCTTCGCGTGTAATGTCGACTTTGTAACCGACGACATGATTAAGGACAAAGACAACAACAAAGCCGAAAAACAGCTGATTCAGAACACTGCCGCCGATGTAACCCAGACAGCCCTCCAAAGCGCTAATTTGAACCCCAGATATACCTTTGACACCTTTGTCGTGGGAGCTAACAACAACCTGGCCCATGCGGCAGCTCTTGCCGTGGCCGAATCCCCCGGCGAGGTGTACAATCCTCTGTTTATATACGGGGGCGTGGGGCTTGGAAAAACCCATTTGATGCACTCCATCGCCCATTTCATATTAAAAAACAACACAGAGGCAAAGATTCTCTATGTGACCTCCGAGAAGTTCACCAACGAGCTCATCGACGCCATCAGGAACAAAAACAACATATCCACTACGGAATTCCGGGAAAAATACAGGAACAACGATGTTCTCCTCATTGATGATATCCAGTTTATTATAGGCAAAGAGAGTACCCAGGAAGAATTTTTCCACACCTTCAACACCTTATACGAGTCCAAGAAGCAGATTATCATATCCTCCGATAAACCGCCGAAAGACATCGAGACCCTGGAAGAACGT
The DNA here is from genome assembly GCA_910577935.1 of uncultured Hungatella sp. Classification (GTDB taxonomy): domain Bacteria; phylum Bacillota; class Clostridia; order Lachnospirales; family Lachnospiraceae; genus UBA3402. The sequence goes on from CAJTOT010000033.1 coordinate 16,568, forward strand.
CTGCGCTCCAGGTTCGAGTGGGGACTTACCGTGGACATTCAGTCCCCTGACTACGAAACCCGTATGGCTATCCTGCGGAAAAAAGAAGAGCTGGAAGGCTACAACATCGACAATGAGGTGATCAAATACATCGCAACCAACATCAAGTCCAACATCCGGGAGCTGGAGGGAGCCCTGACGAAGATCGTGGCCCTTTCCAAGCTGGATCACAACAAAGAGATAGACATCGCCCTGGCAGAGGAAGCCCTCAAGGACATTATCTCCCCCAACGCTCAGAGAAAGCTCACCGCAGAACTGATCATCCAGATTGTGGCCGACCACTTCGGCCTGACGCCTCTGGATATCGCTTCCCAGAAGCGCAGTAAAAACATCGCTTATCCCAGGCAGATCTGCATGTATCTGTGCCAGGAGATCGTGGGGACGCCTCTGCAGGAGATAGGAAAACTTTTAGGCGGCAGAGACCACACCACCATCATCCACGGCAGGGACAAAATCGCAGCCGACTTAAAAACCAACGAAAGCACCGCCAACACCATCGAGATCTTAAAGAAAAAGATTAACCCACAATAAATCTGTGGACAAGCTGTTGAATTTCTGTGGATAAATCCTTCAAAATTACTCTCACTTTCCACCATGTGGATAATGCTTCTGAACCTGAGAATAATTTTTAACCTTTTCCACATGGTTTTTAACCAGGATTTTTCCGGTTTTTAGTGGCTTTTTCCGGTTTTGAACAAATTCACACCCCCTACTACGATTACTGCGGAAATGAATTACATTATCTCTTTCTATATAACACCACGAACCAGCAAAGGAGTTATCAACATTTATGAAGCTGACATTTAAAAAAGACGATCTGCTCAACGGAATCAACATTGTACTGAAAGCCGTTTCATCAAAGACCACCATGCCTATTCTTGAGTGCATCCTGATAGACGCATCTGCCGATGTGATCAAGCTCACAGGCAACGACATGGAACTCGGCATAGATACCACCGTGGAGGGAACCATCCTGGAAAGAGGAAAAATCGCTCTCGACGCCAAGCTGTTTTCTGAGATTATCAGAAAGCTTTCCGGAGGGGAAGCCCTCATAACCGTGGAGTCAGACGATAAACTGAACACCACCATCACCTGTGAAGCTTCAGTCTTCCATATTCAGGGCAAAGACGGTGAGGAATTCGCTTACCTCCCTTATATAGAGAAAGATCATTACATCAGTCTCTCCCAGTTTACCTTGAAAGAAGTCATCCGCCAGACTTTGTTCTCCATCTCTGCCAATGACAGCAACAAGATGATGACGGGAGAGTTGTTTCAGGTGTCAGGGTATGAACTCAAGGTGGTTTCCCTTGACGGACACCGGATGGCCATCCGGAACCTGAAGCTGAAGGATCAGTACAATGATATAAAAGTCATCGTTCCCGGAAAGACTCTCAGTGAAATAAGCAAGATTTTAAACGGAGACAATGAGAGCGAAGTCCTTATATTCTTCAGCAAAAACCATATTCTGTTCGAGTTCGACAATACCGTGGTTGTCTCCCGCCTGATAGAAGGAGAGTATTTCCGCATAGAGCAGATGCTGTCCAGCGATTATGAGACAAAAGTGACCATCAACAGGAGAGAATTTTTAGACAACATTGACCGGGCCTCCATCCTCATAAGAGAAAATGACAAAAAGCCTATTATTTTGAATGTTACGGATTCTGTCATGCAGATGAAGATTAATTCCAGCTTCGGCGCTATGAACTCGGAAGCCGCCATCAGAAAGACGGGAAAGGACATTATGATCGGATTTAATCCGAAATTCCTCATGGATGCCCTGAGAATTATTGATGACGAGGAGATTGATCTCTATATGATGAATCCAAAATCTCCTTGTTTCATAAAAGACTCGGGAGAGAGCTATATTTATCTGATTCTCCCTGTGAATTTTAACGCGGCATCTGTTTAGCCATGTCCTTTTACGGGGAATATAAGAAAGGAAGCATATGGAAATCGTTAAACTGAGGGAAGAGTATATCAAACTGAGTCAGGCTCTCAAGGCTGCCGGCCTTGTGGAGTCTGGCGTCGATGCCAAATATGCCATTTTGGATGGTCTGGTTAAGGTCAACGGAGAGGCAGAGTACCAGAGAGGAAAAAAGCTGAGAGACGGCGATGTGGTGACCTACGACGGACAGACCATAAGGATAGAAGCCTAAGCCATGATCATAGAATCCATAGAACTGAAAAATTACAGAAATTACATAGAATTACATATGGATTTCAGCCCCGGCACCAATATCCTCTACGGTGACAACGCCCAGGGAAAAACCAATATTCTGGAGGCTGTCTACGTGTGCAGCACCACCAAGTCACACAGAGGCAGCAAGGACCGGGAGATGATCCATTTTGAGGAAGATGAATCCCACATCAAGCTGAAGGTCATCAAGTCCGATGTGCCTTACCGCATCGACATGCACTTGAAGAAGAATAAGCCAAGAGGCATTGCCATCAACGGCATCCCCATCAGAAGGGCCAGTGAGCTGTTCGGGATCGTCAATGTAGTTTTTTTTTCTCCGGAGGACTTGAATATCATAAAAAACGGGCCCTCGGAGAGACGCCGATTCCTTGATTTAGAGTTATGTCAACTAAATAAACTGTATGTACACAATCTGGTGCAGTACAACAAGGTTCTTCTCCAGCGCAACAAGCTTCTGAAAGAGCTGTATTTCCGCCCGGAGTACGAAGAGACTCTGGATATCTGGGACCTCCAGCTGGTTCAGTATGGGAAGGAACTGATTGAGTGCCGGAAAGAATTTATATCCCAGCTCAATGAGACAGTGAAGAGTACCCACAGCCAGCTGTCAGGAGGAAAGGAAGAGCTGATTTTAGAGTACGAGCCGAATATTGATGCTGCCTGTTTTGAAGAGAAGCTCTCTCTGAACCGCATCACAGATAAAAAGCTGAAAACCACCTGCGCAGGCCCTCATAGGGATGATATAAATTTTCTCATTGACGGAGTGGATATCAGAAAATTCGGCTCCCAGGGCCAGCAGAGGACAGCGGCGTTGTCTTTGAAACTGGCGGAGATTGACCTTGTAAAACAGGTCGTAAGGGATTATCCGGTTCTCCTCCTGGATGACGTGCTTTCCGAGCTGGACAGGGGAAGGCAGCAGCAGCTTTTATCGGGAATCGATCATATTCAGACCATGATCACCTGCACCGGGCTTGATGATTTTGTCAATCACCGATTTCCTGTGGACAAGGTTTATAAAGTGGTCAGGGGAACCGTCACGGCGGAAAATTAAGAAACGCATACAGCAGGCAGATACGCGGACGCGCAGGGATTTAAGGAGGAATTTATATATATGGGAATGATAGGATATTACTTCAGGGCAGATGAACAGCTGGCAGACCAGATGAAAAAAGGAGTAAGCGGAAGTATTTTATTCACCGAGGACTATAAAGATAATATTTTAGACATAGATAAGGCATGGCATGCCATCCATTTTGTTCTCACTGGCGAGGCGTGGGAGGCTCCTTCCGGCGAACTGCTCGCCTCCGTGGTCCTGGGAGGAAAGCCTGTCAATGATGAAGACATGGGATACGGCCCTGCCAGGCTTCTGGATCAGGAGCTTGTGAAGGAGCTGGCGAAGGCCTTAGAGCCATGGGATAAGGCGGCTTTCCGGGAAAAATTTCATGTAAAGGATATGATAGAGAATCAGATTTATCCTGTGATGGACAACGAAAACGAGGAAGAATTTTTTGAGTATGTAAGTTTTTATTTCCTGGAATTAAAGAAATTTTTTAAAGAGGCAGCAGACAGAAATGAGTATATCATCTCTTTTATAGCATAAGTTCTGAAAGACGAGAAGGAGGAAATGAATGGGCACGGAGTACGGAGCGGATCAGATTCAGATTTTGGAAGGACTTGAAGCTGTAAGGAAAAGACCTGGTATGTATATAGGCAGTACCTCCGCCAGAGGACTTCACCATCTGGTATACGAGATTGTGGACAATTCCGTAGACGAGGCGCTGGCAGGGTTCTGTTCGGAGATCGATGTACAGATCAATGAAGATAATTCCATAACAGTCACGGACAACGGCCGGGGAATTCCGGTAGATATACAGAAAAAAGCAGGGCTTCCGGCGGTGGAGGTGGTATTTACCGTTCTCCATGCCGGCGGCAAGTTCGGAGGCGGGGGATACAAGGTATCCGGCGGTCTTCACGGCGTTGGGGCTTCTGTTGTCAACGCCCTTTCAGAATGGCTGGAAGTCAATATCTATAAAGACGGAAAAATCTATCATCAGAGATACGAGAGAGGAAAAGTGGCGGGGCCTTTGGCTGTCACTGGCACATGTTCCCCGGAGACCCACGGCACTCAGGTAATCTTTCTGCCGGACAAAGAAATATTTGAAGAGACAGAGTACGATTACGACACCTTGAGAATCCGTCTTCAGGAGACAGCCTTTCTCACCAAGGCGTTGAAAATTATTCTGCGTGACGACAGGGAGGAAAAGAAGGAAAAGACATTCCACTACGAAGGGGGAATCAAGGAATTCGTCTCCTATCTCAATAAAGGAAAAGTCCCCCTCTATGACCAGGTCATCTACTGTGAAGGAACCAGGGACAAGGTCTACGTGGAAGTCTCCATGCAGCACAACGATTCCTACACGGAGAATATATATACATTTGTCAACAACATCAACACCCCGGAGGGCGGAACTCATCTCACTGGTTTCCGCAACGCTCTTACGAAGACATTCAACGACTACGCAAGAAAAAATAAGCTTCTCAAGGACAGCGAGCCGTCCTTGAGCGGCGAGGATATCCGGGAGGGCCTGACTGCAATCATAAGCGTCAAGATAGAAGAACCTCAGTTCGAAGGACAGACAAAACAGAAGCTGGGCAACAGCGAGGCAAGGCTGGCGGTGGACTCTATAGTCAGCGAACAGCTGACCTACTTTTTAGAGCAGAATCCGGCTGTGGCAAAGGCCATGTGCGAAAAGTCCATCTTGGCCCAGAGGGCCAGGGCAGCAGCCAGAAAGGCCAGAGACTTAACAAGAAGAAAGACCGCCCTGGAAGGCATGGCCCTTCCGGGAAAACTGGCGGACTGCTCCAACAAAGATCCGGAGAAGTGCGAGATCTATATTGTGGAGGGAGACTCTGCCGGAGGCTCTGCCAAGACTGCCCGCTCCAGGGATACCCAGGCCATCCTTCCCCTCAGAGGAAAGATCCTCAATGTGGAGAAGGCCAGGCTTGATAAAATATACGGAAATGCCGAGATCAAGGCCATGATCACCGCCTTCGGCACCGGGATTCACGATGATTTTGACATCTCCAAGCTGAGATACAACAAGATCATCATCATGACCGATGCCGACGTGGACGGCGCCCATATAAGCACCCTCCTTTTGACATTCCTCTATCGGTTTATGCCGGAGCTGATTAAACAGGGTCATGTCTATCTGGCCCAGCCGCCTCTGTACAAAATCGAGAAAAATAAAAAAGTTTGGTATGCCTACAGTGACGGGGAGCTGAATGAAATCTTAAAGGAGATCGGAAGAGATAACAACAACAAGATTCAGCGGTACAAAGGACTTGGAGAGATGGATGCGGAGCAGCTGTGGGAGACCACCATGGACCCTGAGCGCCGGATTCTTCTCCGTGTGAATATGGACGATGACGTGATTTCCGAACTGGACCTGACATTTACCACCCTGATGGGAGACCAGGTAGAACCCAGACGTGAGTTTATCGAAGCCAATGCGAAGTACGTTCAGAATCTGGACATTTAAGATGGGAGGAAATCAATGGAACCAAATGTATTTGATAAAATTCATGAGATAGATCTGAAAAAGACCATGGAGAAATCTTACATTGATTACGCCATGAGCGTCATAGCGTCCCGTGCCCTTCCCGATGTAAGAGACGGCCTGAAACCGGTTCAGCGAAGAGTTCTGTACTCCATGATCGAGCTGAACAACGGCCCTGACAAGCCACACAGAAAGTGCGCCCGTATCGTGGGCGATACCATGGGTAAATATCACCCCCACGGGGACAGTTCCATCTACGGGGCCCTGGTGAACATGGCCCAGGAGTGGTCTACCAGATACCCTCTTGTAGACGGCCACGGCAATTTCGGCTCTGTAGACGGGGACGGGGCGGCTGCCATGCGTTACACAGAGGCGAGACTCAGCAAGATTTCCATGGAACTTCTGTCCGACATCGGCAAAGACACGGTGGACTTTGTACCCAACTTTGACGAGACGGAGAAAGAGCCCACGGTTCTCCCCTCCCGCTATCCAAACCTTTTAGTCAACGGCACCTCCGGCATCGCCGTGGGCATGGCCACCAACATACCTCCCCACAATCTGCGGGAAGTCATCGCCGCCGTGGTGAAGCTGATTGACAACCAGGTGAATGAGGACAGGGAGACCTCCATTGATGAAGTGATGGAGATTGTGAAAGGCCCTGATTTTCCCACAGGGGCGACCATACTTGGAAAAAGAGGAATCGAGGAGGCATACAGGACGGGCCGGGGCAAAATCAGGGTCCGCGCCGTGTCGGACATAGAGACTCTCCCCAACGGCAAGAGCCGGATCATCGTCACGGAGATTCCCTATCTGGTAAACAAGGCGCGCCTCATCGAGAAGATCGCGGAGCTGGTAAAAGAAAAAAGGGTGGACGGAATCACTGACCTTAGGGATGAGTCTGACCGGGAGGGAATGAGAATCGTTATCGAAGTCCGTCGGGATGCCAACGCCAACGTGATTCTCAACCAGCTCTATAAGCATACTCAGCTTCAGGACACCTTCGGGGTGATCATGCTGTCCCTGGTGAAAAATGAGCCCAAGGTCTTAAACCTTCTTCAGATGCTGAAACTTTATCTGGAGCATCAGAAAGATGTGGTGACCAGGCGGACAAAGTATGACTTAAACAAGGCAGAAGAGCGCGCCCACATTTTGGAAGGCCTGCTCATCGCCCTGGACAATATCGACGAGGTGATCCGCATCATACGCGGTTCCCAGACAGTCCAGATCGCCAAGCAGCAGTTGATGGAGAGGTTTGGATTGAGCGATCCCCAGTCCCAGGCGATTGTGGATATGCGTCTGAGAGCCCTCACAGGTCTGGAGAGGGACAAGCTGGAGGCAGAGTACAAGGAACTTCAGGCGAAGATAGCGGAGTTGAAAGCGATTTTGGCAGACGAAAAGAAACTACTGGGAGTAATCAGAGAAGAGATTCAGCTGATTTCCAACAAGTACGGGGATGACAGGAAGACTTCCATCGGATTCGACGAGTTTGACATGTCCATGGAGGACCTGATACCCAACGACGATACAGTGGTTGCCATGACCCGTTTAGGTTATATCAAGAGGATGTCCCCGGACAACTTCAAAAGCCAGAACCGGGGCGGCAAAGGAATCAAGGGGATGCAGACCATTGATGAAGACTACATCGAAGACCTGATTATGACGAAAAATCATAACAACATTATGTTCTTCACCAACACGGGGCGGGTTTACCGTCTCAAGGCCTACGCCATTCCCGAGGCCAGCCGCACGGCGAGGGGAACTGCCATTGTCAATCTTCTCCAGATGCTGCCGGGAGAAAAAATCACCGCCATCGTGTCCATGAAGGAATTTAACGATGAGCATTATCTGTTTATGGCTACCAAGTACGGGATGGCGAAGAAGACTCCCATGGGCGAGTACTCCAACGTGAGGAAAAACGGACTTCAGGCCATTGTGCTGAGAGAAGGCGATGAGCTCATAGAGGTGAAGGCCACAGACAACACGAGAGATATCTTTATGGTTACCAGGAAAGGACAGTGTATCCGGTTCCACGAGTCCGATGTCCGTGTCACCGGCCGAGTCTCCATGGGCGTCATCGGAATGAAATTAGACGAAGACGACGAGGTCATCGGCATGCAGGTGGATTCCCAGGGAGAATGTCTTTTGGTGGTTTCAGCCAAGGGAATCGGCAAGAGGACAAATATAAGCGAATTTCCGATTCAGAGGAGAAGCGGAAAGGGAATCCGCTGCTATAAGATAGTGGAGAAGACAGGAGATTTGGTGGGAGCCAAGCTGGTCAATGAAGACCATGACCTGATGATGATCACCAACGAGGGAATCGTTATAAGAATCAGCGTCAAGGACATCTCCGTGATCGGGCGGAACACTTCAGGCGTTAAGCTGATGAACATAGACCCGGAATCCAGCACTTATATAGCCAGCATCGCCAAGGTTCGGGACAGCGGCAGCAAGGAAGAATCCGGTGAAGATGATATGCCGGATGAAGAAGACGGGCCTGCAGGGCAGGGAGAGATGACAGAACAGGATAATCCGTAAGATAATTTACGAGGCGGCCGAAGTTTTATACAGGCCATGGGCATATGACCCATGGTCTGTAAACTGCGGCCGCCTTGTCTTGGTCAGAATTCAATATTTACTCTAAATTCAATATTACTCCAGATTTAATTTTTTAGAAAGCAAATAGTCTGTAATCAAAAAGAATCCCACGGTAGTGACAAGCCCGAATATAAATGTGTATATCAGATACCCGTTGACAGGGTAATCGTCGAGAAGCTGGCCGAATCCGGTGGCCACGATGGCGATGGTGTTGATAATCTGGGAAGCTATGGAAATTCCCATATAAGCCAGGATAGCTCCTATGATCCTGTGTTCTTTCCACTGCTGCCCGATGGCGATGCAGGCGAAGAACAGAAGAGGTCTGTGGAAACTCTCCATGATCATGTTGATAACAGTGTAGATTGTGTGGGTAGTCAGGTTGATATCCAGGGAACGAACAAAGAACCTGAAAACTCCCCTGACATCCTCCATGGAGAAATGTCCTGTAAAAATCAGTAGGAAGGAAAGACTGATGATCACATTCACCACAACCTGCCACATGACGGCGATAAGTGTCTTGGACCAGACCAGGGTGCTGGTTTTGACCGGCAGCGTGTGGGTCAGATACCCGTGGCGGCCCACCATGGTCTTATAAAAATCATAGACCACGAACACGGAGGTCATGAGATAACATGCAACTAAGTAGATCATACATATAACCAGATAGATAAAAGAAAATACAGCCATTCCCTCAGAGACAGCGCTGGTATGTCCTGACGAGTCCATGATGCTCAAAAGAATCTCAAACAAAATTTTTCCCACCACGGCCGCGATGATGTATCCTCCCATAAGGGGAAGGAAGAATCTTGCTGTGGAATTAAAATCTTTCTTTAACACTTTCCCTAACATTGAAACACCTCCCTGAACAGTTCATCCACTGATTTCTGGTAATTGGCCCGTATATCGTCCACAGAGGACTGGAGAGCGATTAAGCCGTTTTTAAGGAATATAACCTGGTCTAACACCTGTTCCACATCAGAGATCAGATGTGTGGAGATAAGAATAGAGCCCTGGTCGTTATAATTAGTCAAAATAGTGCGGAGGATATAATCTCTGGCCGCCGGGTCCACGCCGCCGATAGGTTCGTCCAGGAGATAGAGATCTGCGGCGCGGCTCATGACCAGAATCAGCTGTACTTTCTCCCTGGTTCCCTTGGACAGGGTCTTCAACTTCTGCTTTGGCGAGATATTCAGCCTGTTGAGCATCTCATAGGCCTTATTCCTGTCAAAATTTGAATAAAAATCGTTGAATAAGTCGATAATCTGGGAAACCTTCATCCACTCGCTGAGATAATCCTTGTCCGGAAGGTAAGAAATGCGCAGCTTTGAATCAGGTCCTGTAGGTTTTCCGCACACGCTGACATCTCCCGCGGTAGGGCATAGAAGTCCGCAGGCTATTTTTAACAGGGTGGTTTTGCCGCTGCCGTTGGGCCCAAGGAGGCCCACTATGTGGCCGGGTTCGACAGTAAAGCTCACATCGCTTAAAGCACATAGGGAATTGAACTGTTTTGATACATGGGAATACTCCAATATAGTATTCATGCTTCACCTCCATTTTTAAAAGTGATAATCTTGTTGATTAGGGAAATCGTCTGGTCCGGGTGGTAGCCCAGCTGTTCCATATCCCGGAAAAGGGAGAGGATCTTCTCTTTTCCGATATGTTCCTTCATCTGGCGTATCAGCTCCTGGTCTTCCGTGACAAAACGTCCGCTGGTTCTCTGACTGTAGATCAGGCGGCTTCTCTCCAGCTCTGTCAACGCCCTCTGCATCGTGTTGGGATTCACAGAAGCCTCGGAGGCAAGATCCCTGACTGACGGCAGTTTGCTTCCCGGAGGATACTGGCCGGATATGATCAGAAACGAAATCTGTTCCAGAATCTGGGTGTAAATCGGCCTGTCATTGTCAAAATGCCATGTCATAACAAACCCCTTTCTACTATTGTATTAGTTAATTAATACAATTATACAACAAAAAGGAAGCTCTGTCAAGGCTGTTGACTTAAAGGGGTAAATCACTTATGATAAATGAAGAAAATGTCTGGGCAGGAGGAGATTGATTTGAGAACTATAGAGGTAAACGAAATAACAAAAGCTGTCAAAGAAATGTGTATTGAGGCCAATCATGTGCTGTCTCCTGATATGAAAGAAGTGTTTGAAGAGTCGGTGAAGAAAGAAGAATCGTCTCTGGGAAAAAAGATTCTCGGCCAGCTGGAAGAAAACTTGATCATCGCGAAAGAGGATATGATTCCCATATGCCAGGATACGGGGATGGCTGTGGTCTTTATGGAGGTAGGACAGGAAGTCCACATAGAAGGCGGGTCCCTGACCGAGGCTGTGAATCAGGGGGTGAGAGAAGGGTACACCGAAGGATTTTTGAGAAAATCCGTGGTGGCGGACCCCATCCGGCGGGTGAATACCAAGGACAACACGCCAGCAGTTATCCACTATAACCTTGTAGAAGGAGATAAGCTTCACATCACCGTGGCTCCGAAAGGGTTCGGAAGCGAGAATATGAGCCGTATTTTTATGCTGAAGCCTGCAGACGGAATAGAAGGAGTAAAACAGGCCATATTAACAGCAGTGAAGGACGCAGGCCCTAATGCCTGCCCTCCCGTAGTGGTGGGAGTGGGAATCGGGGGTACCTTTGAACAGTGCGCCCTCATGTCAAAACACGCCCTGACGAGAAATCTGAAAGAAGAATCTCCCACAGCCTACATAAGAGAGCTGGAAAAAGAGATGCTCGACAAGATTAACGCCCTTGGCATCGGCCCCGGCGGCCTTGGAGGAAAGATCACGGCCCTGGCAGTGAACATCGAGACATATCCCACACACATCGCAGGTCTGCCGGTGGCAGTGAACATCTGCTGTCATGTAAACAGACATGTCCATCGCGTAATTTAGAGGAGGAGACAACCATGGAACGCCATATCAACGCACCAATCACCATGGAACAGGCCAGAGAATTAAAATCAGGAGACTACATATATATCACGGGAACCATCTATACTGCAAGAGACGCAGCCCACAAGAGGATGGAGGAGACACTGGACAAAGGAGAAGAGCTTCCCTTTCCCGTGGAGGGGAACATCATCTACTACATGGGGCCGTCCCCCGCGAGAGAAGGCCGTCCCATCGGGTCCGCAGGCCCTACCACGGCAAGCCGCATGGACAGATACACACCGGCCCTTCTGGATCTTGGCCTGGGAGCTATGATAGGAAAAGGAAAAAGAAGCCAGGAAGTCATAGACGCCATCGTCAGAAACGGCTGTGTGTACTTTGCAGCCGTGGGGGGAGCAGGGGCTCTTTTGTCAAAATGTATCACGTCAAGCCAGGTTATCGCCTATGAAGACCTGGGAACAGAGGCAGTTCGCCGTCTGGAAGTAAAAGATTTTCCGGCAGTGGTGGTCATCGATTCCAGGGGAAATAATCTTTATGAGAGGAACAGTGAATGAAACGTATTTTTTTGATGATAACAACCAATATCCTCCATGTGCCGTGGTGGTTTTATAAGATCGACAAGATGGGGAAGAATCTGCAGCAGTACAGCGAGGAAGAACGATACCGTTATCTCAGAAGGATTTTGAGAAGAGTCAACAGGAGAGGGAGGGTAAAAGTACTGACTTATGGCGCAGAGAACATTCCCAAGACCAACGGCTTTATCCTGTTTCCCAACCATCAGGGGCTGTTCGATATGCTGGCTATTATAGAGAGCTGTCCGAAGCCTCTGGGTGTGGTCATCAAAAAAGAGGCATCCCAGTGGATTCTGGTAAAACAGGTGATCCGCCTTTTGGAAGGAATCCCCATGGACCGGGCAGACATACGTTCCTCTATGGAGATTATCAAAGAGATGGCTGCCCAGGTAAAAAAGGGCAGAAATTTTGTAATCTTTCCCGAGGGCACACGAAGCCGGAAGGGCAATGAGATCCTTGCCTTTAAAGCAGGGACTTTCAAAAGCGCGGTAAAAGCAGGCTGCCCCATTATACCCGTGGCCCTGGTCAACAGCTTTCGCCCCTTTGATGTGTCTTCCGTACAGAAGGAGACAGTCCAGGTTCATTTTTTAAAGGCAATCTACCCGGAACAATATATGGGGCTTAAAACGTCGGAGATAGCAGACCTTGTCCATGACAGAATCCAGGAAGAGATTAACAGAAATATATGATGATGAGGTCAAAAGGTTTTTTGCCCCCTGATGCCTGCGGATTGCTCCGCATTTCATGCTCCCGCAACCCCCGGCATCAATATATGAATAGAATTTTAATTTAACATCCCCGGCCGCCCCCGCTGTCTGACTGCATTGCCGTCTGGCGTTTTGCAGCACGCAGCAGGGACGGCGGCTTGTATCCTGACTTGATAATTATCTCCGCGCCGGACTTCCCTCCTCATAGGTGTCGAAACACACCGAATCTACCACGGCCTTAGTCACATGATTATATACCACAATATTAAGCCCTCTCTGATTCTTTCCATACTCCTTCCCGTCAATTTTTATGGAACACTCATTGCCGCACTCATACCCGGCGCTTACCACATCATACATGCTGCGTCCCCCTCTCATGGTCCCGGTTTCTTTCAATCTCTCATACCCTGCCTGTTCTTTCACCTGCCCATCCACAAGGATTCCGTAATAACTGCACCGATTCTGCCCCTCCAGCATAGCCTCCAGGCCCAGGGCACGGAGCTTCCCTGCCATCTCCTCATCGAGATACCGGGATGCCTCATCCTTCACCGCTATAAATACCCAATACCGGCAGTCATTGAGGAGCGCCAGATAACTGTCAGCATCCGTTACCTTTCCTATGGTACAGTCCCTGATCACCCCTGCGTAGTATTCTCTGGACTCTTCCCACTGCCTCTCGGTCCGTCCCTCTATGCCATACCGGGCGCGAAGCACATTTCCAAGATAACAGGTAATCTTAGCCGCTCCCCATACACTTCCATGGCCGCCGTCACAGTTGTCTTTGGCAAATTCAAACCCTATGGCCCTGTATAAATCCTTCTCATTAAAATCAAAGAAAGGCAACCCGTGCTCCCCGGCATAATTTCTGATGGCCTGATGCCGCTTTATGTTCTGGGCAGTGCTGGGTGTCTTGACCAGAATCAGGGAAATATTTTCCTGTCTGCAAAGGACTGTGATCTTGTCCAGATACTTTTTCATCAGCTCCACCATGGGTTCTTCCTCTTCTTCCGCCCCTTCTTCCCATGAAAAAGGCCGATAGTCCTTGTTCCCTGAATAGTAGGAAATAGCTGTAAATCCTTTCATCTCATAATGCTCTCCCATCTCCGAATAAGTAAAATCCTCCTCATTCAGCCCGGTCCACCGGGTATGAAACCGCACATTGGGAAGATAATAGCTGGACAAAGACTGGTTTTTGTCCTCTTCGCAGACAGCGTGGACCGCCTCCCACTTTACCGGAGACCATCTCATATAATCCATGGCTTTCCTCGTGCAGCCCTCCGACGTGTTGAGAGGTTCATGTTTGTTATAAGGGAAGAGCATGTAGCAGTCCAGAATCACCGCTTTGGGGCTCTGATACCGGAGGGCTTCTTTCAGCCAATAGTAAGATACAAGGAGATTCTGCTGTTCACAGCTTAAGTTGTAGCTGGTGATGCCGTACCTGTTGTATAAAACCTGGGGTGAGAAGGACGAGGCCCCATGGCTGCTTCCCAGGAAAATCACATCCGCCGTATCCTTTTCCATCTCATAAAATCCAAGATATGTAGATGTGGTAGGCCACATATGATTATAAAAATATTTTGGTGTCAAAATTCTGTTAATCATCATTACCACGTTTGCCAGAATCAGCAAAAATACTGCTCCCCTCAGCCAAAAGCGCCTGATTTTTCTCATGGTTAAAACCCTCCGTAGATAAAGTCCTGGGCGTTAAATCCAAACCCATAGGTCCCGTACACTAAAATCACAAGCACCGCCCCGATATAGACAGGCCACCGGAGCAGAATATGCTGGCCCGCCAGCCATTCTCTAACACAGACATGTTTATATTCCTGCCAGAGGCTTACTTTTACGAGAATCATCACGGATATCCCCAGAACCATCCACTCCTTCCATCCAAGTCCCAGACCAAACAGTGAATCATTGAAAAAAATCCACGGATTCCACACCTGAAACATGGATTTTATCATGGAAAGTCCATTCCTCAGACCGTCAGCACGAAAAATGATCCATCCCGGCATAACAAGAAGAAATGTGGTGACTCTTCCCACATACCTGCGCAGCAGATTCTCCTTCGGGAGACGGATCAGGCAGCAGATTCTCTCTATCCAAGGCGCTGCCAGTTCTTCTGCAATCTGATAGCAGCCATGGAGCAGTCCCCAAAACAGATATTTATACCCGGAGCCATGCCATAAACCACTGACTGCGAACACCGCCAAAAGATTCAGGTATTTTCTCAAGGTTCCTTTCCGGTTGCCGCCAAGAGGAATGTATATATAGTCCCTGAGCCAGGAGCTGAGAGAAATATGCCATCTGCGCCAGAAATCCTTCACCGAAACCGCCAGATAAGGACGGGAAAAATTATCAGCCAGCTCTATGCCAAACAGACCGGCCACCCCCCCGGCGATACAGACGCAGGAGAGAAAATCCGTATAAAGCTGAAGACTGTAAAAACACCCGGCTACAAAGACATAACAGCCGGGATACCGGACGGAATCTCCAAAGACCGTATTGACCAGCGCCGCCGCCTTGTCTGCAATCATCATTTTCAGAAAAAAGCCCCACAGAATCAGGAGGCAGCCTTCGGCAAAGCTCTTCTCATTAAATCGGTGCCCATCCAGAAGCTGAGGGCTTAACTGTCTGTATCTGGGTATAGGCCCCTGGGTCATCTGGGGGAAAAATGATACAAACAAAGCATATTTAAACAGATTTCTCTGGGCGCGGATCTCTCCCCTGTAGATATCTGCCAGATAGGAGATAATCTGCATAGTATAAAATGCCAGCCCCATGGGAATGATCCAACCTCCGTTTTCTAAGCGGAAAGAACAAGAGACAAGTCTCCAGAGCTGTTTTATGCTGTCCCACGGAGGCAGCCGTTTAAAAATACTGTTTCCGAATTTTGTTATGAGAAGAGGGTAAGCCGCCGCCGTCACCGCCACGGCAAATATCAGCCGTCTCCATAAGTCCCTGCCTTTTGTCCCCGTGAGGGCTCTTAACTTTTCAATCCCCAGCCCCAGACCATAGCTGAGAATCATTGTTCCCAGAAAGATCCATCTCCCCTCTCCTTTCAAATTCCAATAAAACCCTATGCTTCCCGCAAGAAGCACCCACCAGCGCTTATTCAGGGGGAGCAGGTAATAAACCAGAGCCAATCCTGCCACACACAGGTAAAACGTAAGAGACAGCATGTCCATGGAAATCTTTCCTTCCTTCGTATAGATATATTTTTATCGTAAATATTATACGATTATAATTATTAATTTGCAACGATTATTCGTATTATAATAACGATAATAATAAAGGAGGAATATATGATCGACATTCTAAAAAAAATAACTGCTCAGAGATCTGCCCGCAACTGGACAGAATATCAGTTGGCCGTGCGTTCCGGCCTTCCCCAGTCCACTATATCCTCCTGGTATCGCAAGAATATGCTGCCTTCCATCTCCTCTTTACAGAAGATATGCGGCGCTTTTGATATGTCCATGGCTCAGTTTTTCTCAGAAGGGAGCCTGCGCGAGTTGGATTCCGACCAGAAAGAGCTGCTGGATCAATGGAGCCTGCTGACGCCGGACCAAAAGAGCGCCCTCTTAGGTCTGCTGAATTCTTTCTCCATCTGCCGCAGCGGGTGACTGTGCCCTTGGCAGTAACAGTTCGAGGATTGCCTCTGAACTGTTATCCCCGGCGGACAGGAACTATAAAAAAAATTGTAAAAAATGGGTTGACAAGGAGAAAAAACTCTTGTATAATTGCAAATGCGTTTGAGAAACACCAGTTGTTTCGAGACGAGTCATAGGAAATATAATACGGAGAAATACTCAAGAGGTCGAAGAGGCGCCCCTGCTAAGGGTGTAGGTCGGGCAACCGGCGCGAGGGTTCAAATCCCTCTTTCTCCGCTCTTTTCCAAATGACAAAAAAGTAATTTGAAAAAAATAAAAAAAGTTGTTGACAAATCCGGAACAGCGTGGTAAACTAAACAAGCTGTCGCCGAGAGGCCAACAGCCAAGCAAAGAAAGCGAACCTTGAAAATCAAAGATTGAACAGTATGTAAGACCCTGAAAATTCCAAATAAAAGGCCTGGTTTGAAGGCCTT
>CAJTOT010000034.1 GCA_910577935.1 uncultured Hungatella sp.
CACTTGGCATACCCGAATTCATGCCGCCTATTCGGCGGCGGTTTTTCAAAGTAAAAGGACGAGGGAAAGCAGCGGCTTCTCACTCGTCCTTTTCAGCGTCCGGCACAGACTGTCCCCCCGGAGCCGTATCTGCTTACACCGACACGGCTCCGGGGGACACCTGGTTTGCCAAAAACTTATTCATGGAGACAACAGGGCTCGAACCTGCGACCCTTTACACGTCAAGCAAATGCTCTCCCAGCTGAGCTATGTCTCCAATACATTCATTTTACCACATTTTTCAGGATAGTCAATAAAAAATTTCATGTTCTATCAGGGAAGTTTAAGATAACCGTAATACATGCTTAAAAGATTTCCATGGATAAATGTGGTATGATTCTTGAGAAGGAAAATGTTCCTGTCCGTCACCGGGCAGGATTTGGAATAAACGAGACAGGGAGGATATCTGAATGAAGAAAATTTTGCGATCTGCGGTGGCGCTGCTGGCTGCGGCGGGAGTTGCGGCCGGCTGCATGTCCGTGGCGGGAAACCAGGAAACAGCGGGAAATCAGGAGACCGCGACGCCGGAATCCGGGGAGACCTCTGCCCGGGAGGATGCGCCGGGCGGGGACGGGGGACAGGAGAGGGCGTCCCGTGAGACGGAAGAGGCCGGGGAGAAGGAGTCTTCCGGCGGAGAGATCAGGGAGACAGATACACTGATGCAGGGAGGACAGGGAGAAGAGGGTATAAAGAATGAGGCTTTGAAGGTGGACGGCCTGATGAATATTGAGAGCGCAGTGGAAGCGGTCTATCCGGATATGGCTTCTTATCCGGATGAGGAAGAATATTTTGACAAGAAGACAGGAGAGTTTGACAGCGACAGATTCTCAGAGGCATATAACGCGTGGTGGTCTGATAAGCAGGCAAGAAGGAATCTGCCGGAGGGATGCGCCGACAGTCTGACGCCGTTTTTTAAGTCTTCCATCCGGCAGTTTCTCACGGAGAAGACCGACGGGGAAGACGAGAACCGGATTTACTCGCCTATCAATGTGTACATGGCCCTGAGTATGCTGGCGGAGACGACGGACGGGGACAGCAGACATCAGATTCTCTCTCTGCTGAGGGCCGGGTCTCTGGATGAGCTGCGGCTGCAGGCCGGCAGGATCTGGAACGCCAGCTACAGCCAGGACGGGGCAGTGACCAGCCTCCTTGCCAACTCCCTGTGGCTGGACCAGGATATCGCTTTTAAGGAGGAGATTCTTGAGTCCCTGGCGAAACACTACTATGCCTCCTCCTACTGGGGACAGATGGGGACAGAGGAGCTGGACGAACAGCTGCAGAACTGGCTTAACCAACAGACCGGAGGACTTCTGAAACAGCAGGCGTCAGGGCTCCATATGGCCGACGACACACTGGTAGCCCTGGCCTCCACCATCTATTTCAGGGCAAAATGGTCCAATGAATTTTTAAAATCCAGCACCGAAGAAGGCGTTTTTCACGGGCCTGAGGGGGACATAACCTGTGAGTTCATGGGTCAGAGCGGTACCGACACCTACTATTGGGGAGAAAAATTCGGAGCCGTCTCAAAAAGTTTTCAGGAGAGCGGAAGCATGTGGCTGATTCTCCCGGACGAGGGAGTGACGCCGGAGGAGGTCCTTATGGGCGATGAGGTGATGGAACTGTTTTTAGGCAGAAGGGATGGAAAAAACCAGAAACGCCTTATTGTCAACCTGTCCATGCCGAAGTTTGACGTGGTTTCCAATATAGACTTGAAGGAAGGGTTGAGCCGTCTGGGGGTGGCGGATGTGTTTGACGGCAGCAAGGCTGATTTTACGCCTCTCGCACAAGAGACGGAGGGGGTCTTCCTATCCCAGGCCAGCCATGCCGCCCGTGTCATGGTGGATGAAGAGGGGTGCATAGCGGCGGCTTACACGGTGATGGCCGCGGCGGGAGGGGCTATGCCGCCGGAAGAGCAGATGGATTTTATCCTCGACCGCCCGTTTATCTTCGTCATCACCAGCGACTCGGGGCTTCCCCTTTTCGCGGGCATTGTGAAGCAGCCCTGAGTGTGTAAAACAGCTTTCAGGCCGTCTATCTCAGAAGAAGCTCCAGAACCGCGTAGGTCTTGCGCCCCAGATCGTCGGCCAGGTCTATGGAGCGGGCATGGACATCCAGTTCCGGAGGAAGCCGGTGGAGGTCGATGACTTCCATCCCCTTTCCTTCATAATATTTTCTCAGATATGGCTTCCCGGCATGGAGGCTGCTGGAGAGAAAATAATTGCGGTGCATCTCTTTTTTTACCTGCATCTCGTCGGCGATGTAGTCGATCCAGCTGACAAAGGTTTTCAGATTGTAGTCGTTGAGAGAGTATCCCACGAATAAAAATACATGACCGATGAGCAGGTATTTTAAGAAAGTCTCCATGAGGCGGTGGGTTTCGGAATAGTGCAGGTAGTCGTCCTCCTTGAACACCAGCTTCTGGGGCTGCCGGATATCGCCGTGGAGTTTTAAAAGGTAGTGGGCAGATATGCCTCTCAGCAGGTCCCGGTCCTCCTTGACCACCTGATAGCCGTCTGCCACCTGGTCCATCAAGGTGTCGAAATTGGTGGTGACAATGTGTTTCGGGCGCAGGGAGACGATGAGGCGGTTCAGGGGATTGGGGCGGATGTTCTCCGGTATCATGGATTCTATGAGGGAGTAGTAGTCCGAGTGGCCGGGGCTCTCGTCCAGACAATAGTAGTATTGGGGAATCCGTATGTATTCGTCTGTAGCCAGCCGGCCCTCCATGGGATATCCGATCTGCCGGGCGAAGCTTTGAACCATCTGTCCCCAGGTGGGAAGGCCTGAGTTCTTCGATACACCGGCGCCCACGAAGATCACCAGCTTTTCCCGTCTCAGGGCAAGCGAAAGATCATTGATCATCTCGTAAAAAGTCATAGCGTCCTCCCGTTGGCTTATTCTGAATATCATTATAAACCTTTCCCGAGCTTTGAACAATATAATTATTTTCCGAAAACTGGAAATCTGTTGAAATGACTTTTGATTTTCATTATAATGATGACAGAACGAGGAAATAAGAAAAAACAGACAGGAGGAGATTCATATGAAAAGAGCTGCGGTGGTCATAGCTCCAGGCTTCGAGGAGGGGGAGGCGCTGACGATTATCGATATAATCAGAAGGGCGGGATTCACCTGTGACAGCGTGGGGCTCACCGAGACGGTGGTGACAGGCTCCCACGACATCACCATAAGGTGTGACCGGGTATTGTCGAAAGAGATATGCACTTATGACATGGTGGTGCTTCCCGGAGGCATTCCCGGAGCCACAAACTTGAGGGACAGCGATCTTTTGATGGAAGTGATCAGGGAGATGAACGCAGAGGGCAAGTATGTCTGCGCCATGTGCGCGGCGCCCATTGCCCTGGAGCGGGCAGGAGTTCTTGAGGGCAGAACGTTCACGGCTTATGTAGGTTATGACGAGAAGATAAAGGCAGGGACATTTTCAGAGAAAGAAGTGGTGGTCGACGGGAATGTGGTCACCAGCAGGGGACCTGCCACCACCTACGCCTTCGCCTATGAGCTGGCGGGGCTGCTGGGCGGTGATGCGGAGGCTGTGAAACAGAGAATGCTTTATGATCATGCATTTAAGAAGGAGGCGTAAGACTATGGGAGAGGCTGCGGTGCTGATGGCAGAAGGCTGCGAGGAGGGCGAGACCCTGATCATCGTGGACATTTTAAGGAGAGCAGGAATTGTGTGCCACACCTTTGCGGTGGATGCCCGGCAGGCCCGGGACACGGACCAGGACTGCTTCGTCAAGGGCATGCACGGCATGATGGTGAAGGCAGACAAGAAGTTTTCCCGGGAGGTGAAGGACTATGACATGATAGTGCTTCCAGGAGGAAGACCGGGGGGAGCCAATCTCCGGGAGAACCCCGAGGTTATTGAGACGGTAAAATATTTTGCGGCAGAAGGAAAGTTCGTGGCCGCCATGTGCTCCGGAACGCTAGCGCTCGCCCAGGCAGAGGTTATTCAGGGGAGACAGGTTACAGGGTACACGGGATATGCCGAGAAGCTGGCCGGTGCCGTGTTTAAGGAGGACGTAGTGGTGGCAGACGGAAATCTCATTACAAGCCAGGGGCCTGCCACGGTATTTCCTTTCGCCTACAAGCTGGCAGAGGTTCTGGGCAGGGACGTGTCTGTGCTGAAGGAGCGGATGCTGTACAATTTCGCAGGCGGCCAGTAGGAATCGGAGGAAGGTCGGCATGATCTACGGCAAACTGCCGGTGGTGTTTTTGAGCGTGGTTGCCAGCGAGAAGAGCGGAAGCACCAACAGCGCCATAGCGTCTTATATTCTGGAGCATATAGATGAAGTGAAGGACTTGGGTATAAAGGAGATGGCAGGGAAATGCCATGTAGGCACCGGTTCCATATCCCGGTTTTGCAAGGATATCGGTCTCAGGGATTTTGCGGAACTGAGAGAGCTTCTCCGGTCCGGGGATGAGAATTTTGAACCATACTCTTTGGAGGGCACGCCCAGGGAGAGACTGGAGGAGTACGGTACAAAGGTGAATCACAGCATCAGCATGGCAGCCGGCACTCTGTCCGTGAGAAAACTCGGGGAGCTGTGCCGGGATCTGAGAACCTATGAGAAGGTGGCTTTGTTTGGCCTGCTGAAAGCAGAATGCGCGGCTGTCAACCTTCAGGGGGATCTGTGGCTCATGGGCAGGAACGCCTACACCAACGTGTCCTATGAACAGCAGATCAGCTACATCAGTCAGGCAGGAAAAGACACTCTGATTCTTATATTCAGCTACACCGGCGCCTACTTTGAGTATCACAGGGAAAAACTATTCGGCGGAAGGGACAGGAAAGACCGGCCGAAGATATGGATGATATCGGGAAAGCAGGAGTCTCTTTCGGAGTATGTGGCGGAAGTGCTGGATTTTCAGTCTCTTCAGGACCAGACGAGCCATCCCTGGCAGCTTTTGTACGCGGCGGGGGTGATTGCCCGTGAATACGGCCGGGGATTGTCCCTCGGCCGGGGGGGCAGGAGGAAGATAGGGGGAGCAGCGCCGCTGTAAATACTGTGTGAAGTCCGGGGGCAGAGGGGTCTGTCCCCGTTCTCATCCTGTGAGTTCTCTCATCATGTGGTACATCGCCAGCCCATCCTTCTTCCCGAAGGTCTTGAGAAAGTCCAGATAGAGAATCTTCTTGCTGGGCTGATTCCCGGACTGATTCTCGAACAAATTCTGAATCTTTCCAAGGTGTTCTTCGTAGCCCGTGTCTGCCAAGGTGGACTCCAGCATCTTCCGCACCCTCATGCGCTCCTGATACCGGGCGAACTCCGCGTCCAGCCGCACCGGCTTCAGCTCCTCCCGGACCTGTGAAGTCCTCAGACGGTTTTCGTTGGCCGACAGAATGCACTGCTCCAGAGTGGGGCCCAGGATCACTTCCCTCGCCTCCTTCTGCCCCTTCCAGTAGTCCCGCACCGCCGAGAAGCCGTGATCTTTGCTGACAATAGCCGCTTTTCCCGAGTATCCGCCTCCGAATATCTCCCCGATCTTCGTGGATATGTAGAAATCCAAAGCATTCTTTCCCGCCTTTTTCAGCTTGCATATATCCAGGACGCAGAAAGATTCCATGATCTGCAGAAGCTTCCCCTGTCTGATCTTCTCACAGGCCTGGCTGTAAAAAATAACCACCGTGTCTTCTTCCAAGAGGTAGTGAGCCCCCCTTAATCCTTCATCCCCAACATTTTCAAAGTCAATCAGAAAATACATGACTGTCATCACCTGTCCGAAATAATGAATCATATCTGTCAGCCTTTATTATATCACAGCATTTCCGTGAAATCAATATTTTGTTATATCTATAATATGATGCCAGGGTCAAAAGGTCATGCATGACATGCTTTTCACATCAGGCTTTTCAGGTCTTCATAAAATCCGGGGTAGGAGATATTGACACATTCCCCTCCCAGAATCTCGGTCTCTTTGTCGGCGCACAGTCCGGCCACGGCAAATGTCATGGCGATGCGGTGGTCCAGGCAGCTGTCAATGACAGCGCCGTGAAGAGGTTTTCCGCCTCTTATGATCATGCCGTCCCCGGTCTCGGTCACGTCGGCGCCCATGGCGGTAAGGCAGCGGACCATGACTTCCAGGCGGTTGGATTCCTTCACCTTCAGCTCGGCGGCATCCCGGATCACCGTCTCACCGTCGGCCAGGCAGGCCATGGCGGCGATGACGGGAAGCTCGTCGATGAGCGTGGGGATAAGGGAGCCCTGGATGACGGTTCCGTGGAGGGAGGAGGAGCGGACCAGGAGGTCGGCGGCAGGCTCTCCGGAGCCGGAATGGGTGTTGAGGAGGGTGATATGGGCGCCCATGTCCCTGGCGATTCTCAGTATGCCGTCCCTGGTAGGATTGATCCCCACGTTCCGGATGAGGATCTCCGAGTTTGGAACCATAAGTCCGGCGCAGATGAAATAGGCGGCGGAGGAGATATCGCCGGGCACCTGGATCTGGCGTCCCTCCAGTTCCGGGCCAGGCCGGATGACAGCGGTGGCGCCTTCTGTCTGAACATGAGCTCCAAAATGGCGGAGCATGATCTCGCTGTGATTTCTGGACAGGTAAGGTTCTGTCACCGAGGTTTCGCCTTCCGCGTAGAGCCCGGCGAGAAGGACGGCGGATTTTACCTGGGCGGAAGCCACCTTTGAGGTGTAGCTGATTCCGCGCAGGGGGCGGCCTGAGATCTCCAGGGGGGCGCACCCGTTGTCCCTGGCGCTGCGGATTCGGGCTCCCATGAGGGACAGGGGCTCTATGATACGGTTCATGGGGCGTTTTTGGATGGAATCGTCGCCGGTGAGAACCACGTCGAAATCCTGGGCCGCCAGGATGCCGGAGATGAGGCGGGCGGTGGTTCCGCTGTTGCCGCAGTCCAAAACCGTGTCAGGCCGCGTCAGCCCCCGAAGTCCTTTTCCGCGGACCAGAACCCTGTCCCCTCTGTTTTCAATGGCAATCCCCATTTTTTGAAAGCAGGAGATGGTGGACAGGCAGTCGGCGCCCTGGAGATAGTGATGGATCTCCGTGGTGCCTTTTGCGATGGAACCAAACATGACGCTTCGGTGGGAGATAGACTTGTCTCCCGGGACGCTGATCTCCCCCCGAAGTCCTTTCGATTTTGTGAAAATCATAGGCATATCCCTTTCTTGCCGAACGGGAAACCGTTCAGTCTACATCGTAAGTTCGTAGTGGTATTTTTTCAGCCGCAGCCATGCCTTGTCCATGGCATCTTTCTCATAGAAGGAGATCCTTAAGGCCCCCTCGCCGTGTTCCCGGTTATGGTTGATGCCGATGTTTTTGATGCTGATTCCGCCGGCAGCCAGGATCACGGAGATGGTGGAGATGGCTCCCACTTCGTCGGCGATGTCCACGGTAAAGCTGTAGTCAGGCTCAATGGCGCCCTTTGCTTTCTGGGCAAATGTGTTTCGGTAGTCCCTGGAGGTCTCGAAGAGACGGTAGACAGCAGGGGAATCGCCGGCATCGAGCTGACCGGCAACTGACTGGAGGGAAGCGATGTACAGATTCAGGGCGTGAACCAGATTCTGGCTGTTGGTCATGCAGATCTGCTCCCACATCTCCGGCGAGGAGGAGGCGATCCTTGTGATGTCTTTAAATCCGCCGGCGGCCAGGCGCTTCATCATGCCGTCCTCCCCGTCGCTGTCCTTTATCAGATTCACCAGGCTGGAGGCGACGATGTGGGGAAGATGGCTGATGGCGGCAGTGACCTGGTCATGGCGCTCATAGTCCAGGACAATGGGGATGGAACCGATGGTCTGGGCCACCGCCACCAGACGGTCAATGTTCTCCCGGGAGCTTTGGGCTGTGGGAGTGATGATGTAGTAGGCGTTCTCAAGAAGATGGTCAGAGGAATTCTCATAGCCGGTTTTCTCGGAGCCTGCCATAGGGTGTCCCCCCACAAAGGAGGCTTCCAGGCCCAGACGGGTCACGTGGCGGTGGATATCGGTCTTGGTGCTGCCCACATCGGTGATCAGGGCCCCCGGCTTTAGATAGGGGCCGATCTGCGCCAGATAGGCGGCGTTGTACTCCACAGGCGTGCACAGAAAGATCAGATCGCACTGTCTCAGTTCCGGCCCGATGCCGTCAAGGATTATGTCTATCATGCCGTCTTTTTGTGCCTGCTCCAGCCTGGAGCGTGTCCGCATGTAGGCCATGATGATGGTTTCGGGGCGGGAGCGCTTGAGCCCTCTGGCGATAGAGCCGCCGATGAGCCCAAGCCCGATAAATGCGATCTTCGAGTCTGTCATCACAGCTTCCTCCCCGCCAGGGACGCGAATGGCTTTAAGTCATCCATCAGAGTGTCAAACTGGCTGAAGGTCAGGGACTGGGGACCGTCAGAGAGGGCGCAGGAAGGACAGGGATGAACCTCGATCATCAGGCCGTCGGCGCCCACAGCCACCGCGGCTTTTGCCAGAGGCTCCACGTATGCCCGGACGCCGGTGGCGTGGCTGGGGTCCACGATGACCGGAAGGTGGCTCTTGGAACGGATCACAGGCACGGCGCTGATATCCAGGGTGTTGCGGGTGCTTGTCTCGTAAGTGCGGATTCCCCGCTCGCACAGAACAATGTTGGGGTTGCCCTCGGAGATGATATATTCTGCCGCGTTGAGCCACTCGTCGATGGTTGCCGACAGACCCCTCTTCAGGAGAACCGGGACGCCGGATTTGCCTGCCTCCTTGAGAAGTTCAAAATTCTGCATGTTCCTGGCGCCGATCTGGAGCATATCCACATATTTTACCGCAGCCTGGATGGCGTGGGCGCTGGTGACCTCGCAGATCACGTTGAGCCCCGTGGCCTCTCTGGCCTCTTTCATATATTTCAGCCCTTCTTCCTCAAGGCCCTGGAACGAGTAGGGGGAGGTTCTGGGCTTGTAAGCGCCGCCCCGAAGGAACGTGGCTCCGGCCTTCTTCACTGCCAGGGCAGTCTCCATAAGCTGCTCCCTGCTCTCGATGGCGCAGGGGCCTGCCATGACGGTGACAGTGCCGGGGCCGATGGTGGTGTTCCCCACGGGAATCACCGAATCCTCGGGGTGGAACTTCTTGTTGACCAGCTTGTAAGATTCGGTCACGTTGACGATCTTGTCAACGCCCTCGGAGATCTCGATGTTGGAGCCGTGGAGCTTTGACTTGTCGCCCACAACACCCACAATAGTGACCTCGTCGCCTTTTGAAAGATGAACCTGAAGCCCTTTGGACTCCACCAGACTGGCTACTTTCGCTACAGCTTCCTCAGAAGCATTTGGTTTCATAATAATAATCATGGCAATATCCTCTTGAATTATAAGTTTAGAATTTAGTCTTTCCCTATTGTAAAGTAGGAACAGAATTTTGTCAACGCTTTTTCGCTTTAAAGTTTTGCACTGCAAAGTGCGCATCGAAAGCAAGAAAACTGCTGCGTCCCGACATATTCTGTGATACGATACATACAAGGCAGAGATTTCTGCGGACGGCTTCCAAGGGGGAGCCATGGAGCCGATTCTGCAGCGGGGCCGCGTCTTGAAAGTTTTGATCTTTCTAAGCATGATTTAAGGCGTTTATGGGGCGGCAGCGAAGTCTCATGAACGCGCCTGATGCCTAATCACTCCCCTGATCAGTCGCGGGCCAGTACGGCTATAGGCCAAAGCCTGTAAAAAAGAGTGACTAAAATGCACAAATAACTTGTAAAATTCAGAATTTTTTAGTAAAATGTTTTTATAGGCAAAAATTTATGTACAGGAGGAATGTTTATGAACGTGTATGGAACAAAGCAAATCCGTAACGTCGTGTTACTAGGCCATGGCGGTGCAGGTAAGACGACCCTGGTGGAATCCATGGCGCTGGTGACAGGAGTTACCAAGAGGATGGGTAATATAGTGGACGGCTCTACCATCAGCGATTATGATAAGGAAGAGATCAAGAGACAGTTTTCCATCTCCACCTCCCTTGTACCGCTGGAATTTCAGGGTGAAGAGGGGCCCGTTAAAGTGAATCTGCTGGACGCCCCCGGTTATTTTGACTTTGTAGGCGAAGTAGAAGAGGCCGTCAGCGTGGCCGACGCTGCAGTGATCGTGGTGAACTGCAAGGCGGGAATTGAAGTGGGAACGGAGAAAGCGTGGGAGCTCTGTGAGAAGTTCAATCTTCCCCGCATCATTTTTGTGACGAATATGGATGACGATCATGCCAGCTTCCGTGAGCTGATCCTGAAGCTGGAGACAAGGTTCGGCAGAAAGATTGCGCCTTTCCATCTGCCGATCCGCGAGAACGAGAAGTTTGTGGGTTTTGTCAACGTGGTAAAGATGGCAGGAAGAAGATTTACCACCAACAGCGATTACGTAGAATGCGAGATTCCCGAGTATTCCAAGAAGAACCTGGAGATCTGCCGCGGAGCCCTGGTAGAAGCGGTGGCGGAGACCAGCGAGGAGTACATGGAGCGGTATTTCTCCGGTGAAGAATTCACATATGAGGAGATTTCTTCTGCTCTCAGGGAACATGTTATAGATGGAAGCATCGTTCCGGTTATGCTCGGCTCCGGCATCAACTGCCAGGGCGCGAGGATGCTTCTCCAGGGAATCGACAGATACTTCCCGTCACCGGACCGCTTTGAGTGCATCGGTGTGGACGTGTCCACCGGCGAGCGCTTTGTGGCCAAGTACAACGACGGAGTGTCCCTTTCCATGAGAGTGTTTAAAACCATCGTAGATCCGTTTATCGGCAAGTACTCTCTGGTGAAGGTGTGTACAGGAACCTTAAAGCCGGATTCCACCTCCTACAATGTCAACAAGGACACGGAGGAGAAGATCGGAAAGGTGTACACCTTAAGAGGCAAGGAGCAGATGGAGCTGAAGGAGCTTCACGCCGGCGATATCGGGGCCGTGGCAAAGCTGAACGTGACCCAGACAGGAGACACCCTGGCAGTGCGCACCGCTCCGATTGTATACCATAAGCCTCAGATTTCCACGCCGTACACATATATGCGCTATAAGACCAAGACCAAGGGCGACGACGACAAAGTGGCCACGGCCCTGGCAAAACTGATGGAAGAGGATCAGACCTTGAAGGCTGTGGGCGACAAGGAGAACCGCCAGACCCTGCTGTACGGCATCGGCGATCAGCAGCTGGAAGTGGTGGTCAGCAAGCTGGCAAGCCGCTACAAGGTTGAGATCGAACTGAGCAAGCCTAAATTCGCGTTCCGGGAGACCATCCGCAAGAAGGTGGAGGCCCAGGGCAAGTATAAGAAGCAGACCGGCGGACATGGCCAGTACGGCGATGTGAAGATGTCCTTTGAGCCCTCGGGGGATCTGGAGACACCTTATGTATTCGAAGAGAAGGTGTTCGGAGGCGCCGTTCCCAGAAACTATTTCCCGGCAGTGGAGAAGGGTATCCAGGAAAGCGTTCTCAAGGGCCCCCTTGCCGCCTACCCGGTTGTGGGCATCAAGGCAGTGCTTTTAGACGGCTCCTACCACCCGGTGGATTCCTCCGAGATGGCCTTCAAGATGGCTGCCAGTCTGGCGTTTAAGAAAGCGTTTATGGAGGCCGGCCCTGTTCTTCTGGAGCCCATCGCATCCATGAAGGTGACTGTGCCGGATAAGTTTACCGGCGATGTCATGGGCGATCTCAACCGCAGAAGAGGACGTGTTCTGGGCATGAATTCCGACCACCACGGCAAACAGATCATTGAGGCGGATGTCCCCATGTCCGAGCTGTTCGGCTACAACACGGATCTGCGCTCCATGACCGGCGGAATCGGCGTCTACGAGTACGAGTTCAGCCGCTATGAGCAGGCTCCCGGCGATGTCCAGAAGAAAGAGGTTGAGGCGAGAGCAGCCCAGGTTGACGGGGCAGACGCGTAAAGCCTCACAGGCCCGGCCGGTTGACAGCCGAATTACAAAACAGCCGAATCACAAAAAGAGCTGCCAAAAGACAAAAGAGAGGACACCGGCCCACAGGCCGGCGTCCTCTTTTAAGTATGAATCACAGTCCTAACTACAGTCCCTCTGCCGCGTTCTTTCCGGCCACATAGCCGTAGTACATGGCCATGGAGTGGGATATGCCTTTCAGCGTGATGGGATACTCGGCGGCAAAACGGCTGCCCTGGACGTTGCCTGCCACGTAGAGACCGGGGATGACATTGCGGTCCTTGTCGTAGGTGTGGCAGTCTTCGTCTGACTCAAGGCCGCCGATGATGACCAGCAGCAGGGCGCATTCAAACTGGTCGGCGTAGAAAGGTCCTTTGTTCAGAGGCCACATACGGCTGGACACTTTTCCGAAATCCAGGTCCTCCCCCTGCTGGGCCAGGGTGTTGTACCGCTCAATGGACTTGAGGGCCGTCTCCTGGGCAGTCTTGTCGTCGGGATATATCTTTTCCATCAGCTCCTCCAGGGTGTCGGCGGTGATGCAGCGCCCGTCCGCGATGGCGGCATCCAGCTGGTAGGGGCTCTTATAGTTGCGGTATGTAGCGTTGTTGGCAGGAGCCTCCTCCGGGGTGATGTCCTCAAAATAGCAGGCGCCGCCGTGTGCCGCCGGCATAAAGGGCAGCTGCTCCGGCCAGCTGGCATCAAAGATCTGCCAGCTCTTTCTGTCCTTCAAAAGCTCGATCTGATTCTCCAGCTGCTGTCCCGGCAGATCCTCGTTCATGAAGCGTCTTCCGTTCATGTCCAGATTCAGAAATCCCGCGTTGCCCATGACTCCCACGCCTGAAAGATCAGCTCCTCCGCCCATGTGATGGATCATGGGAGCGTGTGCCTGCTGCACTGCGGCTCCGGCCCACATGCCCAGCTTGATGCCGTCGCCCTGGTTGGTCATCTTGCCTTCCACATCCACGTTGGTGAACATGCGGACGATGCCGTTCTCAATCACATCCGGGCAGAAATGGCGCACCATGGCCTCGTTCTGGGAATAGTCCCCTGTGGAGAGGATGACTCCTCTGGAGGCGGAAACCTTCAGATATTTTCCTGTCTCTGCGTTGCGGATATATGCCCCGGCGCAGCGCCCGTCTTCCATGATCAGCTTTTCCGCGAAATGGCCGTAGCGGGCGTCCACGTTGCCTGTGTCCACAGCCGCCTGCATGTTGGCCTGGAAGGTCACGTTCTGGTTGGGCAGAAACTCCACAGAGGTGGGATAGCAGGGAAATGCCTCCTTTGTCCAGTCATAATTTTCGGGAAGGGGATAAAAAATCGGTATCAGATAGTTCCCCGCGCTCTCGTCCGGGATGGAGGAGCGGGTCTCGGGGGCATAGTATAAATCAGGGTTGGCCGCCACCCACCAGTCGAAGGTCTCGCCGATGTTGTCGGCCCACTTGCTGATGATCCCCCGTTTTACCTTGTAGCAGGATTCCTGCATGTGGAAATCCACAATGCCGTCTATCTGCTCCTTTGTCCATGTATCACGTCCCCATCTCGCCTGCACGCTGCCGTTGATGACCGCGTACTCTCCGCTGCGGCACTGGGGGCTGTCTGCCTTTTCCACGGCAACCACGGACACACCGGCCTCCGCGGCCGCCCGGACAGCAGCCACGCCTGCCACGCCGCAGCCGATGACCAGCACGTCAGTGGAGATTTCCTCTTCCACCATATCGTCGGTGATATCCGGCGCTTCTCCCAGCCAGTCGTCAGAAGCCGCCGCTGCCGGTTTGGCCGTGTCAGCCACGGCCTCTCCCTTGGCCTGGGCGATGCAGCTGGCCGCCGCCTCCTTCACCGCGCTGGTGGTGACGGTGGCCCCGGAGACAGAATCAATGTCGGAGGACTGGCTTTTCAGCAGAGCCGCCTTCAAGTCTTCCCCCGCCGCCTGGCCGATGCTGTCCGTCTCGCTGGACAGGTCCAGAACCACGTCGGTGATGCTGTTGTCGTCAAAGGTCATGGTCACCGTCACCGGTCCCATGCCCTGGGCCGTGGCGCTGTAAGTGCCCGGCGTGTAGATGCCCGCAGCCGCCGCGGTCTCGGCGGCTGCGGAGGCGGGAGCCGCAGAAGAAGCAGCGGCAGCCTGGGAGGCCGCCGTGGAGGCGGTTTCGCCGGTCTGGGCAGAGGTTCCCGCGTCAGTTGAGCAGGCTCCCAGAACCCCTGCTGCGGCGATGCTCAAGGCGCCCGCCGCAGTGCCTTTCAAGAAGTCCCGGCGGGAAATACTGTGAGTTTTAACAGGATTATCCTTTTTCATAATAAACTCCCCACTTTCTTTATTGATGGAAAAAGTCTATCATAAAATTGATATTTTGTTAACAAGACTTGTTTAATCCGTTGATTTCAATGTGTAATCGGCATCATCACCGTCAGGATAAAAAGCCCGCCTTCCGCCTGGACAGTAACCTCGCCCCCGTACCGCCTGGCCGCCGCCCGGATATTTTTGAACCCGTAGCCGTGGCCGGAGTCATGGGATTTGGTGGTTCTTGGCGCCCCTGTCTGGTCAAAGGCCACCTGTCCGAAGAAGGGGTTTTCTACCCGGAGGACGGCAAAATTCTGCCTGACGCCGGCGCGGACCACAATCTCCAGGGGATCGCCGCTGTCAGGGACCTCCTGCTTTAGCCGGCGCACGGCTTCCAGGGCGTTGTCCAAGGCGTTGCCCAATATGACCAGAAGGTCTTTCGGCTCCACAAACTCGAAGATTTCCCCGGAGACAGAGGGGATGAGGCGGATTCCCAGACGGGCGCAGGCGGCGCCGCTTCTGGCCAGGACGCTGTCCACCACCGGGCTGCCTGTGGGGGAAAACATTTCACATAGCTCCATGTCCCTGACTATGGAGCCGACATACTCCTGGATTTTGGAGTTGTCGCTGAGGGAGCGGATATAGTTTAAGTGGTGTTTCATGTCATGGTAGAGCTTGTTCATCTCCTCAATATTTTTCTGCTCCTGGCAGTACCACACCAGCTGCGCCTGGGAGCGGAGGCGGAGAACCTCAGCCTCCTCGCGGAGGTGCTGGGTGGTGAGCCGGTATTCTGTCTGAAGAAAAATAATCAGGTCGCAGACGCACAGCATAAGGCAGACAACGGCAGTCTCCCCTTCCGGGGGATTATCATATCTGAAGCTGATGGTCTGAAGATATTTGATAAGGGCATAGGGTATGGCAGGAAAAAGAAGAGCGGCCATGTCTGCTTTTTTAAGAGAAAGCAGCCCGTCCGTCTTCATGTGCCTGCCGAGAGCCGCGAGGATCAGAAACTGCATCAGCGCGCATGCGGCCATGGAACCTCCGTTGAGCCATGGATTTTCTATTACAGGCAGATTCCAGACAGGACACACAATATTTAAAATGATCATCTTGCAGATGTCTTTTACAAGATAAAAAGTTATGGTTACATAGAAGGCCAGGGGAAAAGAGACAAAACCCGCCGCCATGGTATACAGGATCAGCAGAAAAATTCTCAAACTAAAATTGACCAGGAGAGGTATGACCGCCTGTCTGATCTGCAGCCCTGTCAGAAGCCCCCAGATGAGACAGCGGACCAGCCGCAGGCGGGCTCCCTCCAGCCTCCGGGGCATCTTTTTTTGAAAATAGATAAACAGGGAAAATTCTGCCAGTATCCACAGGGCCGCCGCCCCGTATCCCGCGGCCGGGCTGGCGTATGGGTAGATCATAAGGCGCCTCCCAGATATGCGGCAAAAGCCTGAATAAACGGTTTCTTTTTCTGTCTGCTGACAGGAATCCGCGTCCCGTTCACAGTCACATCATATTTTTCCACAGACGACACATGGGCCATGTTCACCAGAAATGCCTGGTGGCACCGGAAAAAGGGAGCGCTGCCCAGCAGCTCTTCGAAATGCTTAAGAGCGCCTCCGGTCTCCAGGATCCCCTGCCTGGAGTGGACGCGGATTTTCCGCCCATACAGTTCGATGTAGAATATATCCCCGGCCTCCATCTGGTAAATGCCGCCGTTGGTCTTCAGGGCGATCTTCTGGGGCTTCTGCCTTGTGTAAAGCTCCAGAAGCTTGTCCAGCTCCTGGTGAAGTCTCCGGGCTGAAACCGGCTTGACCAGAAAATCCAGGGCCTGGACCGAGTAGCCGTCTATGGCGTGTCCGGCCATGTTGGTGATAAACACGATCATCACCTGGGAATCATAGACACGGATCTGCCGGGCTGCCTCCAGGCCGTCGAGCCCGTCCATCTGGATATCCATAAAGATCACGTCAAAGCCATCTCTGGCTGCCTCCACAATCTCTTTTCCGTCGCCGTAACACTTAAGCCTGACCGGAACAGCCCGTTCCCCGAAATATCCGGTGATCCAGGAGCACAGCTGGAGCCTCTCCCCAGGTTCATTTTCCACTACTGCAATCTTCAAGCCGGTATCCTCCTTGTGTCCGTGATGTGCAAGCCTCGCGGCTGATGCCAGTATAACACAGGAAGGGGCCAAAAAGAAAGACCGATGCAAAAAGTACATGACAAACACAGGGGATATGGCTATAATAGGAGCAGGGAAATATGTTAAGTGTTTATGATAAACAGATTTAAAGAGGAATTGGGAAAATGAACAGTTCTGGATTGGGTTTGGGATATGAAGGGGGCAAAAATGAGGCCGAGAAAAAGCTGGCCGGGGATATCCGAAGGTGCTTCTCGCGGACAGGCCTGGTGTATGTGATATTTCTGATGGTGTCCATGGCTTCCCAGTGGCTGGCGGTGATAATTTTGGAACATACCGGGCTGGCGGAGGATATGAGCTGGAATCTGTATATGCTCATCGCCATGTTCAGCATGTACCCGGCGGCGGTTCCCCTCACGGGCCTTCTCGCCAGGTGGGTGCCCTCCGCGGGAGGGACGGGCCATGAGCGGTGGGGGATAGGAAAGCTGGCAGGATTCTTCGTGTTCTCCATGGGGATTCTCTACGCGGGAAACATCGCGGGGGTGGTTCTCATGGGAGTGGCGGGAATCATAAAAGGCGAGACCATTGTCAATGACATGCAGGAGGTTATCATGTCCATGAATCCCGGAGCCATCATTCTGTCGGCGGTTATCGTTGCCCCGATTATGGAGGAGCTGGTGTTCAGGAAATTCCTCCTTGACCGGATAGCCGGTTACGGCCACTGGACAGCCATGGTGGTGTCAGGGGTGATCTTTGGCGTCGCCCATGGGAATTTTTATCAGTTTTTCTACGCCTTCGGTCTGGGCATGGTCTTTGCCTATATATACCTGCGCACCGGAAGGGTGGGGTACACCATAGGGTTTCACATGCTTATCAACTTTTGGGGGAGCATTCTGCCCATGGGGCTTTTGAAAATCGCCGAGATCAATGCAGTCATGGGCGGCATTCTGGCCATGGGAAACATGATGATGATGTTGGGATTTATGATCTGCGCGCTGGTGCTGTTTTGCTGCTGCCGGCGGGATCTGCAGTTTGACAGAGGGATACAGGGGCTGTCCGCCGGAAAGAAGAGCCGGGCCGTGTGGATCAACATAGGCATGGTCTTGTTTCTTCTGTGGGGAGCGGTTACGTTCGCCCGTTCTCTGTAGTGAGGAGGATTCTGTGATGGAACATGAGAATCGATGGGACGGGGAGGAGATTGCCGGCCGGGTCCGGGACGTGGTTCAGGATGTGATGGAATCCCTGGAGCTTGGCCGCTGGAACCAGGCGGTGAGAGACACGGCGGGGGCGGCGCTGGAGGAAGCCAGAAGGCAGATGGAGCAGTATAGAAGAAAGGCGGAGGACGCAAGGTGGCGGGGACAGACCGTGGGAGAGAATACCGAGAATTTAAGACAGGAGGCAAAGCCTCTGGAGATCCGGGTCAGCTGGAGGGGCAGGGTGTCGGGGATTCTGTTCACCGTGTTCGGAAGCGTGGGGAGCGCCGTCTTCGGACTGCCGGCCCTGGGGCTTCTGGCTGCCATGACCACCTCGGATCTCAGTCCCATAGGCTGGTGGATAGCCGGAGGCTGCGGGGCGCTGGCTGTGGGATTTGGAGGAATGCTGTGGACGGGCATCAGCCAGAACCGGCGGATCGGCCGGCTGAAGCGATATGTGGCGGAGCTGAAGCGACACGGCAGGTCTTACTGTGAGCTGGAAGAGCTGAGCAGAAGCTGCGCGAGAACCACAGGGTTTGTGCGGAAGGATATAAAAAAGATGATCGGCCTGGGCATGCTTCCTGACGTGCGGATAGACAAAAAAGGCTCCTGGCTCCTGCTGGACGACGAGACATACAGACAGTTTCAGCTGTTTGAGAAAGCCCAGGCCCAGGAGGCGGAGGAGGGAGCCGAAAGCCAGGGGCTGAGGGGCTGGCTGAAAGGCATAGGAAAAAGCCGGGAAAGGAAGAAGGAGAAGGAACAGGCCCGGGAGAGCGGCGGGGACCGGCGGGATATCAGGGAGGAAGGCGGCGGTGAGACACGGGGAGACATGGCAGACGGCCCTCTCGACGCGGCGGTCAGGCAGGGGGAGCAGTATATGTCCACCCTGAGACGGCTGCGGGAGTCCATGCCGGGAGACCCTGTGGACGCCAGGCTTCTGCGGCTGGAGACGGTTCTTGGGCATCTGTTTGGCACGCTGAAGAAACACCCGGAGCAGATGGATGAGATGGAGAGATTCATGGAGTACTATCTGCCCACCACGGTGAAGCTGGCAGAGTCCTACAGAGAATTTGCCGCGGTGGAATTTCCGGGGGAGAATATCAGACAGGCCAGGGAGAAGATTCTTGGGACCCTGGATACTATCAACAAGGCCTTCGAGGGACTGCAGGACGACCTGTACCAGGACGCGGCCTTCGACGCGATGACCGACGCCTCGGTGCTCCGGACTATGCTGGAGAGAGACGGCATGGCGGAGCCGGATTTTCAGAAAACAACACCAAAAGGCTAGAGACAGGGAGGGAGAAAGATGGGACACGATTTTGACATATCAAAAAGCCTGGAGCCGGAGCTGACTCTGGACCCCTTTCGCCAGGAGGAACCGGGGGCGGTTCCGGCAGGGGAGGCAGAGAAGCCGGCGGCCCAAAAGCCGGCGCCTGGGGAGCAGGGGCCTGAGTCGGAGCAGGTGACGCTGACGCCGGAGGAGGAGAAGCTGGTGGAGGAGTTTGCGGCCAGGATCGATCTGACCAACTCCAACATGGTTCTCCAGTACGGAGCCGGAGCCCAGAAGAAGATTGCGGATTTTTCCGACTCGGCCCTGGAACACATGAGGACCAAGGATTTAGGCGAGATCGGGGAGATGCTGACAGAGGTGGTGGGAGAATTAAAGACTCTGGATGAGGGAGAAGAAAAGGGGATATTTGCCATTTTCCGAAAAGGCGGGAACCGGTTAAACTCCATGAAAGCCAGATACGAGAAGGCCGAGGTGAATATCAACCGCATATGCAAGGTTTTGGAGGGACACCAGATCCAGCTTCTCAAGGATATAGCCACCATGGACCGGATGTACGAGGTGAATCTCTCCTATCTGCGGGAGCTTTCCATGTACATTCTGGCGGGGAAGAAAAAACTTGGCGAGACCATGGGGAGGGAGCTTCCGAAGGCCGTGGAGAAGGCGCGGCAGTCAGGCCTTCCCGAGGATACCCAGGCGGCCAACGACCTGGCGAATCTGTGCAGCCGGTTTGAGAAAAAGATCCATGACCTGGAGCTCACCAGGATGGTGTCTCTGCAGATGGCGCCCCAGATACGCCTGGTTCAGAACAATGACACGGTGATGTCGGAGAAGATTCAGTCCACTCTGGTGAACACCATCCCTCTGTGGAAGACCCAGATGGTGCTGGCGGTGGGGTTAAACCACTCGGCGGAGGCGGCCAGGGCCCAGAGACAGGTGTCTGACGCCACCAACGAGCTTCTCAAGAAAAATGCCCAGATGCTCAAGATGGCCACGGTGGAGACTGCCAGGGAGGCGGAGCGGGGGATCGTGGATATGGAGACCCTGAAAGCCACCAACCAGAGCCTGATCGCCACCCTGGACGAGGTGATGAAGATACAGGAGGAGGGAAGGCAGAAGCGGAGAGAGGCCCAGGCGGAGCTGGGACGGATGGAGGAAGAGCTGAGGCAGAAACTCCTGGAATTAAGCAGAACATAGACGACACAGAAGCGGTCAGATGAGGCTCCTTCATCAGGCGCCCTGTCATGTGAATCCGGAAGGGCTTTGGCTCGCGGCCATGCTGCCCTGGGGAATTGGCATGGACATGGAGCCTGTGAAGGAGCCTCTTTTTGGGATTGTTGAGAAATTCTCTCCCTTCAGAGTCTTGCAATAAAAGTTAGACTATGCTAACATATGGGAAGGTTGGCAAAAACTAACTAATCGGCCGAAAACATAGTTTTTTCAGTTTCGGAGAAGATAGACACAGAAGGAGGAGATGAGGGAGTATGTCGGCGGAGGTCATGATGGAATTTTTAAATGAATGCAGTCTGGAGTCCAGGCTGGGGTTTTTTGTGGCCAGCCACTGCGCGCCTGTGCTGAAAGGGATCAAGGTTTCCAACATTATGACATCGGAGAGGGGAACCTGGAAACGGCTTGTGAAGATTCTTGAGGGAAGCCAAGTACTGTGCAGCCTCTTGTCAGTGCAGAAAGGGCGGGAAATCCTTTTGCTCTATCGATACGAAAAACTGAGAGAACATCTGCAGAAGGAGAAAGTGCGCGGTTTCCTGGAGGAGAACGGGTATGAGGAAATCACGGTGGCCGCGGTGATTCTCAGGCTGAGGCAGAGGTATGCGGGATACGTGAGGGGGAGTCAGGAGTTTCCCCACGAGCTGGGAGTGATTCTGGAATATCCGGTGGAAGATGTGAAGGGATTTATCACCAACAAGGGGAAGAACTGTCTTGCGGAGAAATACTGGAAAGTATATCACAACAAGGAACAGGCGGAGGCCGTGTTCGCCCGGTATGACCATGCCCGTGAAGCGGCTATGGAGGAGATTGTCGCAGGATGTCCTCTGAGAGAGGTAGCGGCAGCCTGCTGAGGCGGGAGGCGGAAACGTGAGAACCCGGAGACAGAGCAGATCAAAAACAGATTAGGAGGAAAAAACAATGAAAGACATCTATGTAATCTATTGGAGCGGAACCGGCAACACCCAGGCCATGGCCCAGGCGGTGGCGGGAGGAATCGACAAGGCGGGGGCCCACGGCGTGGTTCTGGAAGTGGGGGCGGCGTCCCCGGAGATGATAGCAGGCGCCGACAGCTTTGCCCTGGGATGCCCGGCCATGGGTTCGGAAGAGTTGGAGGAAGGAGAGATGGAACCCTTTGTCTCTTCCATCGAGGGCATACTGTCCGGAAAAACAGTGGGATTGTTCGGTTCCTATGACTGGGGCGACGGAGAGTGGATGCGCCGGTGGCGCGAGAGGATGGAGCAGGCAGGAGCCAAGGTGGCGGGAGGAGAAGGAGTCACCGCCAACAACGCCCCGGACGACGAGGCGCTGGCAGCATGCGGAAAGCTGGGAGAAGAACTGGCTGGGTAGAGAAGCAGAGGCCTTTTTGGCCGGGGGTGATCAGGGCAGTTGGTTGCCTGCGGCCCGGTAGACCTGATACCACTCGCTTCTCGTCAGAGCCACATCTGCGGCCTTGGCGGCGTTTTTAAGCCGTTCCGGGTTGGTGGTTCCGGTGATCACCTGCATTTTTGCCGGATAACGCAGGAGCCATGCGTAGGCGACGGTGTCGCTGGTGACGCCGTATTTTTCTGCTAAGGAATCCAGGACATCATTTAACTCCCTGTATTCCCCGCTCCCGATAAAGGTTCCCCCGAAGAAGCCTTTTTGGAGAGGCGACCAGGTCTGGACGACCATATCCTTCATCCGGCAGTATTCCAGAGTCCCGGCGTCCCGCATAATCGCGGCGTCGCACATCATGTTCACGTTGATGCCCCCGTCGATGAGAGGTGTGTGGGCGGCGCTCATCTGCAGTTGGTTGACGGCCAGGTCCACAGACAGCTTGTCCGAGAGCAATTCTATCTGAAAACGGTTCATGTTGGACACGCCGAAGTTTAAAACCTTCCCGCTTTCTCTTAAGGTCTGAAAAGCTTCCTCCACCTCCTCCGGCTCCATGAGGGCGTCGGGACGGTGGAGCAGCAGGGAATCAAGGTAAGTGACGTGAAGCCTTTTTAAAATTCCGTCCACGGATTTCAGAATGTGCTCTTTTGAGAAATCGTACATGGAATCGTGGATGGCGCATTTGGACTGAAGAAACAGCCTGTCTCTCAGGGAGGGCTCTCCGGAGAGGAGTTTTCCGAACAGCTCCTCGCTCTTTCCCGAGCCATAGATGTCGGCGTGGTCAAAAAAGTTTATGCCGCTGTCAAGAGCGGTGCGGACAAAGCGGTCCAGCTCTTCCGCGCTCATCCCCGAGATGCGCATGCAGCCCACGCCGATGACAGATACAGGTTTCTCCAGATTGCCTAATTTTACATAGTTCATAGCAGCCTCTCCTTTTATAAAAATATTCGCGGACAGAATCCGCAGATTACCATCATGTTATCACAAAATGCCGTTCCTGCGCAATGTTTAATTATTGTTCATGGGGCTATCTTCTTGTCCGTCTGCGCCGGACAAGAAGCATTAGGCGTTCGCCAGATTCCCCGCCCCGTGAACTGCATCCTAAAATGTGCTGGTCATCGCGGCTTTTTTGATGTATGATAATGACAGGCGGCGGGGGGCACTGCCATTCGCTGCCAGATTCATGAAAGCAGAAAACAAGGAGGGGTTACTATGGCATTAAGTAAAGATTTTTTGTGGGGCGGCGCCCTGGCTGCCCATCAGTTTGAGGGAGGAGTGCTGAACACTTCCAAGGGTTACAGCGTAGCCGACGTGATGACCGCCGGCGCCCACGGAGTTCCCCGCGTGATCACCGACGGGGTGGAGGAAGGGAAATATTATCCCAACCATGTGGGCATTGATTTTTACGGACATTACAAAGAGGACATCGCCATGTTTGCCGATATGGGCTTCAAGTGCTTCCGAACCTCTATCGCGTGGACAAGGATCTTCCCCCTCGGCGACGAGGCGGAGCCCAACGAGGAGGGACTTAAGTTCTACGATGATGTCTTCGACGAGCTGTTGAAATACGGCATTGAGCCTGTGATCACATTATCTCATTTTGAGATGCCTTATCATCTGGCGAAAGAGTACGGCGGATTCATGAACAGAAAGACCATCGGTTTTTTCGTGAAATTTGCCGGGGTCTGCTTTGAACGCTATAAGGACAAGGTAAAATACTGGATGACCTTCAACGAGATCAACAACCAGATGAATTATAAGAACGACATTTTCGGCTGGACAAACAGCGGGGCGCATTTCGGCAATTACCCCAACCCGGAGGAAGCCATGTACCAGTGCGGGCACTATGAGCTGGTGGCAAGCGCCATGGCGGTGAAGATCGGCCATGAGATTAATCCGGACTTTAAGATCGGCAACATGATCGCCATGGTGCCCATCTACCCCTTCTCATGCCGCCCTTCTGATATGGTCCTGTCCGTGCAGCAGATGCACAACCGGTGGTTCTTCTGTGATGTGCAGTGCCGCGGACATTATCCCGCCTATACCTTGAAGATGTTCGAGAGAAAGGGCTTTAACCTGGATATCACCGAGGAGGATAAAACGGCTCTTGCCCAGGGAACCGTGGATTATATCGGATTTTCCTACTATATGACCAACTGCGTGGACTCCACGGTCCACAACGATGTCTCCAAGGCGCTGGACGGCTCCAGCGAACACTCGGTAAAGAATCCGTTTATCAAGGAATCCGACTGGGGCTGGGCCATCGACCCGGAGGGACTGCGCTATGCATTGAACACCTTCTATGAGAGATATGAAAAACCATTGTTTATCGTGGAAAACGGTTTCGGGGCCATTGACGTGAAGGAGGAGGACGGCTCCTGCCATGACCCATACCGCATCGACTATTTGAGGGCGCATATTAAGGAGATGAAAAAAGCGGTGGAAGAGGACGGCGTGGACCTCATGGGCTATACTCCGTGGGGCTGCATTGACTGCGTGTCCTTTACGACGGGAGAGATGAAAAAGCGCTATGGATTTATATATGTGGACAGAGACAATGAGGGCAACGGGACGCTGGAGAGAAGCAAGAAGGATTCTTACTACTGGTATAAAAAAGTAGTGGCAAGCAACGGGGAAGACCTGGAATAAAAAGACCTCCGGGAGTTTTGCTTTGGGGCGGACGTTTCCGGGGCAGGGTATGGAGCCGGAGATGGGGGCCTATGAAGCCGGGGGATACGAGAGCCGGGGGTGAAAGATCCGCGGCAATATTGTCCTGACAGAGGAGGAGATCAGGAACATCAATTCCAAACCGGACACCTTGACATTCGATGTGTTCGGCGGACACAAAAGCAGATAAAGCGGAGGGGAACGAAATCCCCGCTGAAGGACGAGGACTGGAATAGTCCCGGCTTCAGCGGGGATTTTTATATTGGCAGGCAGCTGTCCCTCTCCACCAGGCGGTGGGGCACGATGATCTTGGTGGCCATCAGATTGGGATTTTCCATGTGGTTGATAATCTGGGAGGCTGCCTCGATGCCCAGCTGGCAGGAGTTCACGTCGATGGAGGTCAGCTGGGGAGAGGTGAGCCTGGCCAGGAGGGAGTTGTTGAAGGAGATGATGGACAGGTCGCCGGGGATGGACAGTCCGTTTTCCAGGCAGACTCTCTCCAGTGCCACAGCCAGAATGTCGTCGCTGACCACGATGGCGGTGGGCCGGTCGGGTCCCTCCAGCAGGGCATGGAGCGCGCCGCTGCTCTCCCTGGGTACGGAGCGGACTTCCAGACAGTATTCCGGGCGCTGGGGAAGCTGATGGAGAGCCAGGGCCAGCTGGTAGCCCGCCTTCCGGTCGGCGGAGAACATCAGGCTGCTGTCACTTCCCAAATAGGCGATTTTTTCATGGCCAAGACGGATCAGATATTCCGTGGCTTCCTGGCCGGCGAGAAGGTTGTCATTGTCAATGTATATGGTCTGATTGGCGTACTGGTAGGCCTTGCCGATCAGCACGTACA
Organism: uncultured Hungatella sp.; assembly: GCA_910577935.1. Taxonomy (GTDB): domain Bacteria; phylum Bacillota; class Clostridia; order Lachnospirales; family Lachnospiraceae; genus UBA3402. The sequence continues at coordinate 24,905 of CAJTOT010000034.1, forward strand.
GCAGCCCTTCGTTGTACAGATACTCGATGACCGGGTCCTGCTGCCTGGAGTACAGGATGATGAAGCTGTCCACCTGTCCGGTTCGGGACAGAGTCTGAATGACTTTTAAGAGCTCGTCTTCGTCCTGGCCGGTGATAACCGTGTTGATGTACTGGCGGTGGCTGCAGAACTGGCTGATGCCCCGTATGGCCTCCAGATAAAAGGAATTCTCGTAAGTCTCCTTCTGGGAGGGGGGCAGGATAATGCCGATGGTTCTGGCGCCGGGAATCTGGGGGGCGGCAGGCTGAGGAGAAGGCCCCGGCTCATATCCCAGCTGGGCCATGGCCCGCCGCACCCTCTCTTTGGTCTCCTCGCTTATGGAAGGGTTGTCTTTGCATGTTCTGGACACAGTGGAAGGGGATACTCCCGCGAGAGCCGCCACCTCTTTGATTGTAACCGCCATAAAATAGGTATTCCTCCTTCAAGATTCATCATGGTCCACTTGCCCGCCGGCTATAGCCGCCAGCTGCATCAGAAGACCTGTCTCCCGCTCCACGCTATCTATCTATAGGCACAGGGATATACTTAAGATTATTGTAGAGGACAGCAGGAAAAAAGTCAACGGATTCACGCAAATACACGGATAAAGCATGTGCAAATAAAATGCAAACAAACGCAAATAAAGTGCAAATAGCGCAACAAAACTGAAAAGCTGTGGATGACTATATGAAATTAATGTGCAATAAAGGCACAGACAAATGCTCTGATTAAAAGTGAAAAATTTGCGAAATGGTATGACGATGAATGGAAAGGCGGATAAGGAGAGGTGTTTTGGATTTTATATGTAAAAAATGCCTAAAATCAAGCGATGAAATTTGTGATAAATGGAGAAAAAATGAAAAAATAGTGAAAAGGTATTGCAAAATCTATGCAAAGAGTATATATTTAGTGCAAATAGTTGCATTAAAATTGCGTTGAATTGCATAGACTGTGCAAAGGCTAACAGGAAATCGAAAACAGGAGGGAAAAGTAATGAGCGGCAATCACGACAATTGCAAAAACATCTGTATTCTGTCTCCGGAGACAGGAAAGGCAGTGCCTCTTGACCAGGTTCCGGATCCGGTATTTTCTCAGAAGATCATCGGGGACGGAATCGCGGTGATCCCGTCAGACGGAAGGGTGACAAGTCCGGTGGACGGTGAGGTGGCGTCTGTGGCGGAGACTCTTCACGCTTACGGATTCCGCACGGAGGACGGCCTGGAACTTCTGATCCATGTGGGGCTGGAGACGGTGGGCCTTAAGGGTGAGTGCTTTAAGGCGCATGTGAAAGAGGGAGACAAGGTAAAGGCGGGGGATCTCATCGCTGAGGTGGACTTGGAGGCATTGGCTGAGAAGCAGATCAACCCCATCACGCCGGTGCTGGTGTGCGGCGGCCTGGAGGGGAGGACTCTGGAGTATGGTACCGGAGACGTACAAGGCGGAAAGACCCCTGTTCTCACGGTCGTGGGCCGGAGAAACGGGGCCGGGGAAGAATCCCTATCCCGTGAAGCCGGGGCAGATTCTTCCGGACAGTCAGGCAAAACCGCGGAAAAGCCGGCAGGAGGGGCTGCCGGGGATCAGGGGAAAAAGTCTAAAAAGCCGGCAGTGAATTTTGATTTTCTCCAGAAGCTGGGCAAGGTCCTCATGGTGGTCATCGCAGTCATGCCCGCGGCCGGGCTGATGATCAGCCTTGGCAAGCTGGTTCAGATGGCCGGGGCGGATCTGGGGATGATTCTCATGATCGGAAGCACCATGGAGAATATCGGCTGGGCCGTCATCAACAATCTGCACATCTTGTTTGCGGTGGCCATAGGCGGCTCCTGGGCCAAGGAGCGGGCGGGAGGCGCGTTCGCGGCGGTGATCGCGTTTATTCTCATCAACTGCATCACGGGAGCCATGTTCGGCGTCACTGCCGGCATGCTGAACGACGCCGAGGCCGTGACTCACACGTTGTTTGGCAGAGAGATTCTGGTAAACGGATATTTTACTTCCGTTCTCGGGGCTCCGGCTCTGAATATGGGCGTTTTTGTAGGAATTATTTCCGGATTTGTAGGTGGAATTATTTACAATAAGTATTATAATTATAGAAAGCTCCCGGATGCCCTGGCGTTTTTCAACGGAAAACGGTTTGTGCCCATGGTAGTCATCCTGTGGTCCGTTATCGTCTCCATGGTGCTGGCGGTGGTGTGGCCTGTGGTTCAGACGGGAATCAACAACTTCGGCGTGTGGATTGCCAACTCGTCATCCACATCTCCGGTGCTGGCCCCGTTTATTTACGGGACGCTGGAGAGGCTTTTGCTTCCCTTTGGACTCCATCACATGCTGACCATCCCCATGAACTACACTTCCTTCGGGGGAACATACACCATTCAGACAGGAATCAACGCAGGTTCCCAGGTGTTCGGCCAGGACCCGCTGTGGCTGGCCTGGGTCACCGACCTGATCAACTTTAAGGACGCAGGCAATATAGGCGCTTACACGGAACTGATGGCCAATGTGATTCCCGCCAGGTTTAAGGTGGGCCAGATGATCGGAGCCACAGGCCTTCTCCTGGGAATCGCCCTGGCTATGTACCGCAGGGTGGACCCGGATAAGCGGCAGAGATACCGCTCCATGTTCTTCTCCACAGTGCTGGCAGTGTTCCTCACCGGCGTCACTGAGCCTCTGGAATTTATGTTCATGTTCTGCGCCCTTCCTCTGTACGTGGTTTACGCCGTGCTTCAGGGCTGCGCCTTCGCCATGGCAGGAGTCATCAACTTAAGGCTCCATTCTTTCGGAAACCTGGAATTTATCACCAGAGTTCCCATGTCCCTGAAGGCAGGGCTGTCAGGAGACTTAATCAACTTTGTCATCTGCGTCGCGGCATTCTTCGCCGTCGGGTATGTGGTGGCCTATGTGATGATCGACAAGCTGAAATTCGCCACTCCGGGCCGCCTGGGAAATTACACAGACGAGGGTTCCGACGAGGAGTCCGGCTCCGGCCAGGCCCCCTCCGGCGGCAAAGGCGGCAGTTCCCAGGCCGAGAGAATCATCGGGCTTCTGGGAGGCCGGGAGAACATCACCCTGGTAGACGCCTGCATGACAAGACTCCGAGTCACGGTAAAAGATCCGTCAAAAGTGGCAGACCTTCCCCAGTGGAAAGCCGAAGGCGCCCTGGGCCTGCTCAAAAAAGACAACGGCATCCAGGCAGTATACGGCCCCAAAGCCGATGTCCTAAAATCAGACATCAACGACGTTCTATAGCTATGAGCCGGGCGGAAGAAGGCGACCAGCCCCCGGCTGGGGAGCTAGCTCACCAGAAGGTGGCTGGTCGTCTTCTTCCATGTGGCGGTGCCGAGCGCCAGTGACGCTCGTTAGGCACGGACCGAAGCGGAGCGAAGACCAGCCACGAAGCGAGAAAAGTCGGAGCGAAGCGAAGGCTTTTGGAGCTTCAGCCCGGGCGGCGGGACTTTCAAAGTAAACAGAAGGGAGATAGTTCCATGAAACTCCTTACATTAAACACCCACAGCCTGGCGGAGCCGGAGTATGAGAGAAAGCTTCACCTTTTCGCCCGCATGGCAGAGAAGGAGCGGCCTGACATCATCGCCCTCCAGGAGGTGAACCAGACTGGGGAGTCATCTCCTGCGCCGGATGCCCCGGAGTATGGGTATATGCCCTGCGCCGGGCATGAAGGGCCGGTGCGGGAGGATAACCACGCGTTGAACCTGGCAAAGCTTTTAAAATCCGCCGGCGTCTGTTACCGCTGGACCTGGGTTCCGGTGAAGCTGGGATATGGAGTCTTCGAGGAAGGCCTTGCCCTGTTTTCCTTAAAGCCCATAGAGGACACAGAACAATTTTTTATCAGCAAAAGCCGTTCATTTTCCAACTGGAAGACCCGGAAGGCGGTGGGGATTCAGGCCGGGGGGCAATGGTTCTATTCTGTCCACATGGGCTGGTGGGGGGACGAGGAAGAGCCCTTCGCGTGCCACTGGGACCATTTTCAGGAGCACGTAAAAGGACACAGAGGAGACGGGAAGGCTGTCTGGGTCATGGGGGATTTCAACAGTCCCTGTGACAGAGCCGGCGAAGGGTATGATTATGTGAGAAATTCCGGCTGGCGCGACACCTATGAGATGGCAGCGGAAAAAGACGGGGGCATCACCGTGGGCCATGTCATCGACGGCTGGCGCCGGGAGGAAGGGGAGCAGAAAAAGCGGCCGCCGGGAATGCGCATTGATTATATATGGTGCGGTGACCAGGCAGATGTGAGCCGCTCCTTGGTGGTCTGCAATGATGTAAACTACCCGGTGGTCTCGGACCACTATGGGCTGATGGCAGTGACCGACAAAGAATTGTGAGAAGGGGAGGAATCAATATGAATCGTGGAGCAGGGATTTTGCTGCCGATTACCAGCCTGCCGTCCAAGTACGGCATCGGCTGTTTTTCAAAAAGCGCCTATGAGTTTGTAGACTGGCTGAAGGAGGCAGGGCAGTGTTATTGGCAGATTCTGCCGCTGGTGCCCACCAGCTTCGGGGACTCGCCCTACCAGTCATTTTCCACCTACGCGGGGAATCCTTATTTCATCAGTCTGGAGGAATTGATTGAAGAGGGGATTCTGACAGAGGAAGAGTGCGGGAGCGTGGATTTCGGCGGCGATCCGAAGGATATTGACTATGAGAAAATGTACCTGGGGCGGTATCCTCTGCTGAGGAAGGCCTATGAGAGAAGCAAGGTCAGCGAGAATGAGGAATACTTAAAATTCGTGGAGGAAAACGGCTGGTGGCTGAAGGATTACGCCCTGTTTATGGCGGTGAAGGAGCGGTTTGAGGGGAAACCGTGGACCGAGTGGGCCGAGGATATCCGCCTGAGATGGGGAAATGCCATGGATTACTACAGGAGGGAGCAGTACTATGAGATCGAGTTTCATCAGTACCTCCAGTACCTGTTCCATCGCCAGTGGACAAAGCTGAAGGCCTACGCCAATGAAAACGGCGTGAAGATTATCGGCGACATTCCCATCTATGTGGCCATGGACAGCGCGGACGCCTGGGCCAGGCCGGAGCTCTTCCAGCTGGACGAGAACAATGTTCCCGTGGCGGTTGCCGGCTGCCCTCCCGACGGTTTTGCTGCCGACGGGCAGCTGTGGGGAAATCCGCTGTACCGCTGGGACTATCACGAGAGCACAGGATACCAGTGGTGGATGGAACGGCTGGGATACTCCTTTAAGATGTACGATGTGGTGAGAATCGATCATTTCCGCGGCTTTGACGAGTATTACTCCATACCCTATGGGGCCAAGACGGCCAAGACCGGAACCTGGGAGAAGGGACCTGGAATCAAGCTGTTCAACCGCATGAAGGAGGTCATAGGAGAACAGGAGGTCATCGCCGAGGACCTGGGATATGTGACGGACTCGGTGCGGCAACTGGTACTGGACAGCGGATTTCCCGGAATGAAGGTTCTGGAGTTCGCTTTCGACTCCAGGGACACGGGGAGCGCCAGCGACTATCTGCCCCACAACTACACGGAGAACTGTGTGGCATACACGGGAACCCACGACAACGAGACCCTGGCAGGGTGGTTCGGCAGCATCACCAAGGAGGAGATGGCTATGGCCAGAGAATACCTGTGCGACCAGTACACCCCCGGGAAATACCTTCACAAGCCGATGATCGGGCTGATCATGAGGAGCCGGGCAAGGCTGTGCGTGATTCCCATGCAGGACTACCTGGGATATGACAACTCCTGCCGCATGAACAAGCCATCCACCGTGGGAACCAACTGGAAATGGAGGATCACCAGGGAGGAACTGACAAGAGAGCTCCAGGAAGAGCTTTATGACACGGCCAGACGGTTTGGGAGGCTTGGATGGCAGTGGCGCGAGGAGAGAGGGGAAACAGAGAGAGGGGAAGCGGACAGGAGACAAGGGTGATTAAGTTCTTTCCTCAGGCAATCCTTAATAGTTCCATGTGAATAAAAAGATTCTTTGAGAGAATTTCAAAAATAAATGTCCTTTGCTATAAAATAGCGGCTGCAGAATGTGATCGTTCTGTGGCCGTTTTCATTTTACAGAGAGGACGCCACACATGGCAATCTCAAAAACCTGCAAAAATTTATGAATCTGCGGAAGTTAGGGAAAATGAGATTGACAAAGAGTGCTAAATGATTTAAAATATAACAGAATTTTACTAAAAAACAATAGTACACTTAATAAAATGATATAAAATGTCTTTTTATTTAGATAAAAAGGGAGCATACGGTGCGGGTAAGCAAGAAACGAAGGTTAAAAATTTCCTAAAGGCTGAGGAACTGTCAGAAAAAGATGTTGAAAAATTATTGGAGGGAGGTAAATCGTGTTTCGGAATATTTTATTTACAATGTCTTTGTCAGGCAGCATTGATGAGTACAAAAATGGCACTTATAAAGTACATAAAAAGAACAGTAATGGAGAATGTATTATAGCTGAGTACGATTCTCAAATATGTATCTTTTGTGTTTCTGTAAAAACAGATGATAAAATAAGTACTACAACATATAAAAAATGCTCACACTAATTTTAAGAAAGGAGAAAATCATTTGAAAAAGACATATGGTTTGACGAACACTGAGCTGCAAATAATGGAATTACTTTGGCAGGCGGAAGAGCCAATGACATTTAGAGAAATTATGTCAGTTGCTCTGAGTGAATGGAAAAAGACATGGAAGGTACAGACATTAAGTACATATTTAGCGAATCTGCAGAGAATGGGGATGATTGAAGCAGAAAGAGGCGCTACCCCATATAACGCATATTATGCCACTTGTACGAAAGAACAGCATATTCATAAATGGACAAAGAAAATGGTAGAGGAATGTTATGGAAATTCGATCAGTCGTCTGATGTGTGCTTTTATCGGAGAAGGAAAACTGTCTGAGCAAGAAGCAGAAGAATTGAGAAAGTTATTATAAAACTAATGTTCAAAAAGGGAGGGATATAACCATGGGTATTCATGGAATTTTAGGAAACCAGCCATACTACACATCAGGGCAGGTACATAACACTTCTGGCAGCCCGGTGGAATGTAAGTCTGTCTATGAGGCAGATTCGTGGGCGGTTATCCGAAAATAAATAATAGGAGTGATAATTATGATAGCAGTTGACGGACAAAAAGCCTGCCAGGGAGCATACGCTGAAAGAGTACAGAACCGCCAAACCGGACATCAAATGACAGAGGTCAAGAAAGAAGATTCTGCCCGGAGGGTGAAAGAGGCGGTTTACGATTCACTCTCTGTTTCAGAAGAAGGAAAAAACTATCTGAACAGAGAATCCGAAAAAACCGGCGACAAAAAAACTCCGGAATTTGTAGAGTATACCCGCTTTTATAAAGACGAGCGGATTGCCAAATCCGGGGATTCTTTCTGGCGGAATACAGGAAATCAATATCTTGTATTCAGTCAAAAACTGAATGAGAGTGGATTCTTTGATTCCATGTCAGATGAGGAAGTACGTGAGGCGGAGTCCATATTAAGCGCCATTACAAAGGGCATGCCGCAAATTGATGAAGTAAAAAAGCTGCTTTTTTAAATTGTGAAGGAGACCAGGTATCATGTTTAAGACCCTTCTCATTGTAACATTTAAAAATATGTTTTTTGTCATGTCAGTATCAGGGACAGTTGTTTTCCTTCTCTATATGCTATTGTATCCTTTATCCAAACGATATGTTTCGCTGAAATGGAGATACCGGATTTTAAAACTAGCAATGGTGTTTTTTCTGGTTCCATTTCCATTATGGAAATATCGTGTGTGGGGATTTTTTTATGATCATTTCTCATTAATTAGGGAAATAGCCAGTCAATATGAATCTTCAGAAGTGAATACTGACTACATCATTGTCGCCAATCGTGATTCGGTATCGTTGTCGCCAAAGGTTCAATCTGTTTATTTGGCCGTATCAGCGATTGTGCTGATTTCTTTCTTTATGCTTTGGAAACGGATTACGCAATATCGGAAAATGAAACAAATCTGTTCTGTTGATTTAGGAGAATTAACAGAGCAGAAATTACAGAAGTTTTTCATAGAAAAGA
>CAJTOT010000035.1 GCA_910577935.1 uncultured Hungatella sp.
TCCTTCAGCATAGCGCTCTTGTCATGTTCTTCCCGGTATGAGAAGTACACGTCGCAGGGGGGCAGCTCAGGCACCTGGTAGATCTGATATCCCCCGTAGGCGTGAACCATTCGGGCAGGCAGAAACGAGAGGCCGTAGCCCTGCTCCATCAGTCTCCGGGCTCCGTCTAAGGTCTGGGTCTTATAAGTCCCGGTAAACTGATAGCGCTGTTTTTTTATAAACCGCTCCAGATACTGCCGGAAAAATGTTCCCTTTACAGGCAGTATCAGCGGGCACAGGGACATGGCGTCAGGGTCGATCTCCCTCCCGCCCCAGGACATCTCATCAGGGACGCACAGGGAAAATTGTTCTGTGTACAGCAGCACCTGCTCAAGGCTGCCGTTCTTCAGAGACATACAGTGAATCGCCGCATCCATCACCTGGTTTGCCAGCGCCTCCTCACAGAGCAGGGAATCTATCTCCGCTATCTCAAAGATCATGTCCGGGTATCGGCGCTTCAGCCGGGAAAGGATACGTTTTCCGAACGTGGCAGAGAAATAGGGAGTCATGCCGAACCGGATAGTCCGGTCTTTATTTCTCATCAGATCCGCGATGGAATCCATGGTATTCTTCTCCACTTCAACCATCCTCCGGGCATTTGCCAGGTAGATTTCCCCCGCCCTGGTGGGCGTCAGGCGTTTGTCCTTCCGGTAAAAAAGGGGAGTGTTTAAAGACGCCTCTATTTTGGCCAGGTTTTGGCTCAGGGCCGATTGAGAGATGTGAATCTCCTGGGCGGCCTTTGAAATATTTCCCTGCTTTTCAATCTGCAAAAGGTATTCCAACAACCTGATATCCATAGTCTCACACCTCCCTCTGGCTCTGGGCATGGGCAGAGAACCTTCTGCTCATAATCTCCATGACCGTCTGTATGTTTGGAGTCAGCGCCCGGCCTTTCTGCCAGGCCAGTATCCCGTGGGAAATCATGGCCGGCTCCAGTGAAAATACGCACACATTGTCCAGGGGCGAAAAGTATCTTTTGGGCAGAATCCCCACGCCGTTGCCCTGACAGATCATATTGTAGATGACCCTGACGTTGGAGCTCTGGAAAATAATCTCCGGCTCGGCTCCCGCCTCCTCCAGACGCTTTTTCAGGCTGTCATAGTAAGACCCGCCAGCCGGAGGGCCTGCTTATTGTAGCTTTCCACAAACTGCAGCTTAATCGGCAGGTTGTTGGATCTGACATACATCATGAGATAGGAAAATATATCTGCCCCTCCGTTTGGCGTGCCCGCGACGCGGATGAGCTCCTTGTCATCCTTGGACAATTCAAAGATCGCCTGATAGATTTCATTTCGGATGGCGATCATCTGTCTGGTGTATCCGGCGGCTTTTAAGCGGAAAATGGATACGTCAGGTGCAGTGAACCCGCGGCTCAGACGGCCGCGGGGGATGCCAAAGCAGGATACGGGCAGTACGCGGCGGGCAGCAGGAGGCAGACCTCACGCTGCCCCCTACCCCTACTGTCTCTGCTTCTCCTCCACCACAAAGCATTTCCCGGAAAAAGCCGCCAGGGTCAGCTTCACCTTCCCGGCCGCATCTGCCTTCACCGTCACCTTCTTGTCCAGCCCCGTCTCGCTGCCCCCGTAGATATCCCGGTTGGTATCCAGAAGGAGCGTCAGGCTCTTCGCCCCGGCCACAGTCACCTGGTAGTCTGTCTGAACCCGGCCGGAGAAATTAAACACGGCCGCGATCCTCTGCCTTGCCCCCTTCCGCTCAAAGGCATAGATGCACCTGGACTCCTGGTGGCAGTCCAGCCACAAGAATCCGTCTCTTTCATAGTCCTTCTGCCAGAAGGCGGGATTCTTCTCATATATCTCATTTAAGTCCTTCATAAATCTCCAGAACGCGTCGTGGCTGGGGTACTTGAGGATATCCCAGTCCTGCTGCCGCTTCTCATCCCACTCCCGCAGCTGCCCCAGCTCATTTCCCATAAAGTTCAGTTTCTTTCCGGGGTGGGCGTACATGTACAGGTAAAATGCCCTTGCCTGGGGGAATTTGAGATCATAATCCCCGTACATTTTCTGGAGAATGGTGGCCTTCCCGTGGACATTCTCGTCGTGGGACAGGGGAAGGAGATACTTCTCTTCATAATAATACTGCATGGAGAAGGTCAGCTTGTGGTACTTCTCCGTCCTCTGTTCCGGCCATGACTGGAAATATGACAAGGTGTCGTTCATCCACCCCATATCCCACTTGTAGTCGAATCCCAGCCCTCCTCTCTCCACCGGCGTGGTGATATTCGGTCTTGCCGTGGAGTCCTCGGCGATGAGCACGGCGGAGGGATGTCTCTTTTTCAGTCCCTGGTTCAAGTTCTGGAGAAACATCACGGCCCCCTTGTTCTCCCCTCTTGCCGGGTTGCCCTGCCAGTAGATCATGTTGCTGATGGCGTCCATGCGCAGCCCGTCAAAGTGATACTCTGTCAGCCAGTAGTCTGCCGCCGACTGGAGGAAGCTGCGCACCTCCCCTCTGGAGTGCATGAAATTGCAGCTGCCCCACTCGCTCTTGCCCACATCCTGGTTAGGGTACTCATAGAGAGCCGTCCCGTCGTAATTTCTCAGGGCGTAGTCGTCCACTGCGAAGTGCACGGGCACAAAGTCCATGATCACGCCGATGCCGCTGCCATGACACAGCTTCACAAACTCTTTCAGCTGCCTGGGCGTGCCGTACCTGGAAGTGGGGCTGAAAAATCCGGTGATCTGATATCCCCACGACTCGTCGCAGGGGTGCTCCGCCAGAGGCAGCATCTCCACATAATTGTAGCCTCTCTCTTTCAGATAGGGAACCAGCCGCTCCCCCAGTTCCTCGTATGTATACCAGTCCTCCGCCTCGTCCGAAGGCCGCTTCCAGGAACCGGCGTGGAGCTCATAGATATTCAGAGGCTTGTCCTCCCATACCCCCCGCTTTTTCAGCCACTGGTCGTCCTGAAAATCAAACCTTGAATCGCCGCAGATATAGGACGCCGACTGGGGCCTCAGCTCCATCTGAAAACCGCAGGGGTCGCAGTGGTCCCGCCTGCTTCCGTCCGCCCCCATGATGCGGTACTTGTACATCTGCCCCGGCTTCGCCCCGGATATCCGGCACTCCCAGAAATTCCCGTCGTGAATCTTTTTCATGTCCGTCCCCTGCCAGCCGTTGAACTCTCCTATGACCTGGATCTGTCTGGCCCCCGGCGCGAAGGTGCGGAACACCACTTCCTCCCCCTCCTGATGCGCTCCCAAAAACAGATGGGCCTGAAATTCCGTTCCTGTGTAAAACCCGTAAAAATCCATAACCGTTCCTCCGCCTCGTGATACACCCTGGCCTTTTCCAGACATTACTTCTGGACACCAGTTGGTTTTCCTACTATAATTGATTATAAAAAATAATATCCGGCCAGGCTACAGACACTTTTTCTGCCTGGTAGGTTAACCAACTAATTTTTAAAATCGTCGGAGGATTTCTCTATGGATCTGCGGGTCGCCAAGACAAAAAATGCCATCATCAACACATTCCTCTCTCTCCGGGCCAGAAAACCTCTGGAGAAGATCACTGTCAAGGAATTGTGTGAGACAGCTATGATCAACAAATCAACATTTTATTCTCATTACGGGGATATCTACGAACTGTCCGATTCTCTGGAGACAGAGGTGGTGATGTCGGTGATCCAGTCCATGGACCACCCGGAATACATCTTTGAGGCCCCCGGAGAGTTTACAAGGCAGCTGTTTCTGGGATATCTGTCTCAGGACAATCTGATCCAGATCCTGTTCTCCCACAACCGGAGCAGCCTTCTGGTGTCAAAAATCGAGAGGGCCGTGAAAGAACTGGCCTTTGAAAAGCATCCGCAGCTCCGCCAGCAGCCCGCCTTGAATATCGCTCTCACCTTCGCCATCTACGGCGGCTATTACGCCTACGCGGAGAGCCGGAACTATGACCAGGAGACAGTCATCGACGTGCTGGGGGAGATAACCCGGAAGATCGGCGAGCTGCTCACCCTGCCGCCTGTCTCGCCACCTCCGCAGCCTCCCTTGCAATCTCCAGCTCCTCATTAGTCCTGATCACCAGGACATTGACCCTGGAGGCGCTGTCGGAGATCTTCACTGCCTCCCCCTGGTCCCTGTTCTTCAGTTCGTCGATGGTGATGCCCAGGAATTCCAGATAACTGCATATCTCCTGGCGGATATCGGAGTCGTTCTCACCCACCCCGGCAGTGAAGACGATGTTGTCCACGCCGTTCATGGCCGCCGCGTAGCTTCCTACGTACTTGGCCACCTTGTAGGCGAATATCTCCCTGGCCAGGGCGGCTTTCTCGTTGTACTTGATCTCCGCGTCCTTAAGCTCCCTGAAATCGCTGGAGAAATTCTTGGATATGCCCAGAACTCCCGATTCCTGATTTAAGATGGCCATAATCTGGGAAAAATCCAGATTCTCCTTCTTCGCCAGGAACTCCAGGGCGCCCGGGTCCACGTCCCCGCACCTGGTTCCCATGACAAGCCCCTCCAGAGGCGTAAATCCCATGGAATTGTCCACCACCCTGCCGTATTTCACCGCGCTGATGCTGGCACCGTTGCCAAGGTGACACACGATGGTCTTCACGTGCCACAGGTCCTGCCCCATAAACTCCGCCGCCCTCTGGGACACGTACTTGTGGCTGATGCCGTGGAAGCCGTAACGGCGGATCTTGTATTTCTCATAGTACCGGTAGGGCAGGCCGTAGAGATATGCCTTGGGCTCCATGGTCTGGTTGAAGGCGGTGTCGAAAACACCCACCATCAGCGTGTCCGGCATCAGCTTCCGGCAGGCGTCCACCCCCACCAAATTGGCCGGATTATGTAAAGGCGCCAGGTCGTTGCACTCGGTCATGGCCTGGATCACCTCATCGGTGACAACCACGGAGCCTGTGAATTTCTCCCCGCCGTGAACCAGCCGGTGCCCGATGACATCGATCTGGGAGAAATCGCTGATAATCCCTTTCTCGGAGTCGATCAGAGCGTTGAGAAGCGTGTTCACGGCGTCGGTGTGATTCTTCATGGCCACCGGCTCCTTTACGGACACCTTGTCCGTCTTATAGGTAAAACTCCCGTCGATCCCAATACGCTCGCACAGCCCTTTCACCAGCACCTTCTCGCTCTCCGAATCGATTACCTGGAACTTCAGCGAAGAACTTCCGCTGTTTATCACCAATATCTTCATGCTTTGTCTTCCTCCTGGCGGCGTCTGTAAAATTCTTTGTTCCGGCGCTTGCACTCGTACATGGCAGAGTCAGCCTCGTGGATAATCTCCTTCAATGTCTGGGCCCCGCCGCCCTCCACCTCCACCACGCCGAAGCTGAACCCGTGGATATACTCCTTGTCATCATAGCTGCGGAACTCCTCCATAATTCTCTGGAGCTTCGCCTCCACCACGCTCTTGGAGCCCCCTTTCAGAATCAGGCAGAACTCGTCCCCTCCGACTCTGCAGAAAATATCGGTGGTTCGGAAATTCCTGCGGATGGCAGACACAAACCGCTGGATATAGATGTCGCCCTCCGCGTGCCCGTACCGGTCATTTACAGTCTTCAGACAGTCCAGATCCAGATACCCCAGATTAAAGGGCTCTTTTTCCCGAAGCAGGTTCTCCATGTATTCTTCAAAGTAGATCCGGTTATAAACTCCTGTCAGGGCATCGTGGTAGGCTTTATTCTTAAGTGTATTGGTCCTGGTCTTCTCGTGGGTGATATCCTTCAGGATATGGGCGTTGGCTTTTCGGTTCTTCCACTCCATGGGGAAGGTGGTGACTTTGTAGTAGTGGTGGTTAATCCCGTCTTTGATCTCCCACACGTCGCTCTGCCCGACGCTTTCCCTGTCAAGAATGCTGTCGTAGAAAGACAGACGGTTCTCACAGACCCGGCAAATCTGGGACTCGTCAGATTTACTGTCCTGAAGCTCACGCTTGTTGCAGTACACAACATCTTTTCTCTCTGCGTCCACCACGAGAATCCATTCCTTCTGCTTCTGGGTCAGCCCCACCAGTCCCCTGTAGCTTTCCAGAACTTCTTTCTCCTTCTCCAGCTGGTCTTCCGCCGCCTTCAGCCTTGCTTCCCGCTCCTTTATCCGCGAGATCATAAGGCCCAGGGCGCCGGGAGTCTCTTCCATGCAGGCCCGGGTCTCTTCCACATATCCGTGGAGAACTTTAAGGCTTTCCCCGAACTCCCTGTATATCCCGTCCAGAGCGCTCAGATCCGGAACCTTTATATCTATGTCATATAAAATACTTTTCAGATATTCGTAAAGAATCTCCATATTGCCCCCTAATCCATCAGAACTTCTCCTTTGCAGCAACATGTTAATTATAGCATTTAGTGAGGAGAATTACAAGATAACGGGGCCTGCTAATTCAGGCCTAGCAGGTCAAGCAGTTCCTGAACCTTCCGGGGACTGGCGCCAAAAGCTTTTACATCTTCTTCTAAATACCCGGAGGCCTCCTGTTCTGTCAGGCCCCCGCGGCGCTCTGCAGTCCCCTGAGCCGTCTCCACCGTGTAGGTCCACGCCACCTCCCCCAGGTTGTCGGTCAGGGCCAGAAGCACGCAGGCGTAAGACTTCATATCCGCCTCCATCATCTGGGAATTGCGCACGCTGTCCTGAAAATGCAGAGTCCAGCCGTAGGGCTCTGAGGATGTCCGGAGCTCATTGGTAAAATTTCCCGCGCGCCGGGCGATCCCCAGGGTTCCCGCCAGCCTCCCGTCTGCCGGCGCGTCCCCCACGTAGGGATTTCTGGCGCGGTACAGCTCATTGGCCAGGCGGCTGATGACCGTCCCATCCTTCATCACCACCGCGCCGCCGATTTCTATCTGCCGCTCCACCGAAGCCAGATCCAGATCCAGGTTGAACACGCCCTGCCTGTTCCATGCCGACGCCAGGCAGGCGTAGACCACCAGCTTCTGGGTTCCGTCCGGCTGCTTTACCAGCTTGTGTCCGGCATACACGGAGGCAGATCCGTAAAATGTTCCCCCGACATGTATCCCCTCTCCGTCCGTCTCCAGATAGGTGAGCACATAGGAATCTGTGGGAGACCCTGTAAAAAACAGCTTCACCCCTATGGCTGCCGCCATCACAACAAAGACCGCCGCTGCCCCCAGGATGATATTTCGTATGTTCTTTCGCCTCACCGTCTTCAGATAATCGATCTCCCGTTCCGCCTCCTGTTTCTGTTCCTCTGTCCCGGCCTCCATGGAAGCCTTCATCTGCTCATGGCTCTCCCTGCACCGGCTGCATGCTTCCAGATGCCCTTCTATCTCTTTTGATGTGGTCTTCCGGGTCAGGCCTTCCACATAGAGAGGCAGCAGATCCTGTATCATGTCGCATGGAATTTTATTGTTCATTCCTCTTTACCTCCTTCATGATGGTCTCTTTTCCCCGGTAGAAGGTAACTCTGGCCCAGTTCTCGCTCCGCCCCAGAATCTCCCCGATCTGAGCAAATGTGAGATTGCCCACAAGGCGCAGGTACATGGTCTCCCGCGCAGGCTCTTTCAAGTTGTGGACAGCTTTCAGAATCTCCATGTTCTCCCACATAAGAATCTGGGAATCCTGGACGGAAAGAGAGTCCGCCTGCCACTCTGCCTCCGGCGCGTCAAAATCCTGGAGCGCCTCCATGTTCCGCTGCCGTGTTCTCTTCTTCACATACTCCAGCCACACGTTTTTGGCGATGCCGCAGAGCCAGGTGGAGACGCTGCTGTCCCCCTTGAACCCATTGACCTGCCTTAAGGCGCGGCAGAAAGTCTCCTGTGTCAGTTCCTCAGCCGTGTCAGGGTCACCGGTCCGGGTCAGGAGAAAGCCGTATACCGTTTTCCCATGCTCTCTATAAATTCTTTCCATGGAATCCATCTGGTTTTCCCCCTTTCACTTAATGAGTGGCCGGAAAACCTGATTCGTTACAAATTATCTGTCCGCCATAAAATCAAACAGACTCAGCTGCCGCCCCTCGTCCCGGCGGTCAGGTCTCTGCCCGGACTGTTCCCTTGTTATTATATTCTCCGGTATCTGCTGAAGAAATACAGACATTTCCCCGCAGCCGGTCATAATCAGCTCATCCTTTGCCCTGGTCACGGCCACATAGAGAAGCCTTCTCTCCTCCTCCATATCCGTCTGCCGCCCCTTGTACTCCAGAGGCACCGTCCCTCTCCTCACGCCGTTGACAAGCACCACAGGAAATTCCAGTCCCTTGGAGCCGTGCATGGTCATAAGGGTAACCGAGTCCGAAGTGTAAGTCTTGCCGCCGCACCGTCTTAAATCGCTCTCTCTCCCGAAAGCCAGACTCCTGAGCATCTCGTCCATGGACTTGTAAAACACTGCCATGGAGCCCAGCTTTTCCATGGCGGGATTTTCTGAATACCCCATGTCCTCCCGCCAGGATTTCCATATTTTCTCCGGCTTCCCTCGTCTGCACATCTTCCGGTATTTCTCCGCCATGGCATCGCAGACGCTCTCCAAAGAACCGCCCTCCCCCGGCTTCCACAGAAGTTTCAGGCACACCTTCCTGGCAAGTCTCTCCTCCTGGTTTAAAATACTCCTGAAAAATGCCAGGCTGCCTCTCACCTCCGGCTCTTCCAGAAACTCCTCCCTGCCTGCCACCACATAGGGAATCCCCTCCCGCCTCAGGCAGGTCTCCAGAAGCTCTGCCTGCCTGTGGGTGCGGTACAGAATCCCTATGTCCCCGAAGCTCCTGGGCTTTTGGTCTTCTCTCCTGGAAAATTCCTCCTGGGCATCCAGCATGTCAATCCCCCCTACCAGGCGGTTGATCTCCTTTGCCGCAAAGATGGCCTCGCCCATCTCCCCCCCGGTCAGCGCAAGACGGACAGGAAGCCCATGAGGCCTCACCGCCTCCGGCAGCCCGTCATGCCCCGGCAGAATCTCCCCGGAGGCTGCCAGTATCTCCCTGGAGGCTGCCAGTATCTCCGGGGTGGAACGGTAATTTTTCTCCAGCCGTATAACCTCCGTCTCCTTCTCGCCGCAGAAACGCCAAAAGCCGCGGGTGTCCGCCCCTCTGAACCCATAGATCGCCTGGTCGGGATCGCCTATGATAAAAATCTCCCGTCCCTTTCTGCTCCAGGCCTGAATAAGCCTGTACTGCAGTGGGCTGATATCCTGAAATTCATCTACCAGAAGATAGGGAAATGACAGCCCCTCCTTCTCTGCCTTCTCCAGGGCTTTCAGCAGCAGATCGTCGAAATCCATGGCCGCCAGGGCGTCAAGCCTGCTCTGGTAACACACTGTCAGCCGGTCCGCGTCTTCTGCGGACAGATTTTCCCCGCCGTCGGTTTCCCTGTCCTCCAGGGCTGAGTCCCCGGCTCCGGTCTTCCGACCTTCCTCCCGGGCCGAATTCCCGGCTTTGGTTTTCTCTGTCTTTCTCCTGGAGATGACCTGTCTGAGCTTCCCCGGCTTTCCACTGATTCCTGTTTCCTCCGCCGCCTCTCTCACCACCTCCAGGGCGGTGTCCTCATCTGCCAGCACGAATTCCTCCCCTGCCTCTTTGAGAAGGTCATAGCAGATCGAGTGGAAAGTCCCTATCCGGAGCTTTCTGATCCCTCTCTTTCCGCCCAGCTGCCGCTCCAGACGGGCACGCATCTCCTCTGCCGCCTTGTTGGTAAATGTAACCGCCGTCACTTCTGACGGTTTCACCCTGCGGTTCTGAAGAAGATAAAGTATCCGGGAAACCAGCGTTTTTGTCTTCCCCGTCCCCGGACCTGCGATTACGGCGATTCTCGGGGAGATCGACACAACCGCCTGAAGCTGCTCTTTGTTGAGACTGTCCCAGGTCTCCGCCGGCCCGTCCTTCCCGGCCTTCCCGCTGCTCTCCGACCCTGCTACGCCTCGGACTGACGGCTCCTCCTGGTTCTGGGCAGAGCCTCCGCTCTGGGATTCTTCTCTGCCCTGGGACACTCCCCCCTCGCAGCCTTCCGCCTCTCCCCTGACAGGCGCCCCGCTCCGGGATTCTGGCGCAGCTGCCGCAAACATGCTCATCTGCCCTTCCATAGAGTCCAGTTCCGCCGGCTCGAACAGCTGAATCTTCCCGTACTCGCCGTCAAATCCCGGAAAGCGCCGCACCTTCCCCTGCCTCAGCCGCCGTATCCCCTCGGCGATAAAGTATCCTGCTTTCCTCTCGATATCCTCCGCCGGAATCTCCCGCAGTATCTCAAACTCTGTTCCCAGGCTTCCCATCAAATCCTCATACTGTCTCTGCACCTTGGCGCCGGCGGCGGAGCGCCCTGTGGAAGACGCGATGACCTCGGGAAGGGGGACAAGACTCTCATATACTGCCGCTCCCCGGCGGACAAATCCTTCCTCCCGGTCAGCCAGCTGTTCGATCCTGTGGGACACTCCCAAGGTCAGCTTCCGCCCGCACACCGGACATATCCCCTGATATTTTTCCGCCTCCCCGGGGCTGAGACAGAGATTGCATTTGCGGTGGCCGTCATAGTGATACTTGCCCTCCTCCGGAAAAAACTCTATGGTCCCTCTCAGTCCCTTCCCCTCCTGAACGGCTTCATACAGCCCTCCATAGCACATCTGGATATCCAGCAGATTAGCCTCCCTCCCCAGCTTTGCCGGAGAATGGGCGTCTGAGTTGGATATCATCTGCAGCCGGTCCAGCGCCGACAGCCTCCAGTTCATGGGCGGGTCCGAGGAAAGCCCGGTCTCGAAGGCCCGGATATAAGGCGTCATGTCCTCAAAGCACTCTTCTATGGTGTCGAACCCGGAGAAGGCGCCGAACATGGAAAAATGCGGCGTCCATATATGGGCAGGCACAAAAATTGCCCTGGGGCATATCTCCAGGGTAATCTCCAGAAGGTCCCGGCTGTCCAGACCCAGTATGGGCCTGCCGTCGGAATGAATGTTGCCGATGGTCTCCAGTTTCCCGGCCAGCGCCTCCGCCTCCTCAAGGCCCGGCAGAAGAATCACGTTGTGCACCTTCCTGACACGCCCGTTTTTCTTGTAGATGGAGCTTATCTCGCCGGAAACCACGAATCTGGGAAAATCAATTCCTCCCGGCGCCCTGTCTTTTAGCCCCAGCTCATCTCTCAATCTGTAAAAGCCTTCCTCCGCCGGAACCAGCTTTTCCCCCAGCTCCTGCCTCCACGCCGGGTGGGTAAAATCTCCCGTTCCCAGAATATGGATTCCTTTCCTCCTGGCCCACAGATCCAGATACTCCGGAGTGCAGTCCCTGCTGGTGGCCCTGGAGTATCTGGAATGAATGTGCAAATCTGCTATGTACATATGCTTTACCTGCTTTTCTCCTGCCGTGTCCCCGCAATTTTTCCTCTGTGCCGTGTCCCTGTAATCGCTGCGGTTCACCTTTATTTACAGAATCTTTATCATATCTGACCCGTCATAAGTCAGCGGGGCAAATGCCCGCCCCCGCCTAAACCGCATCCCATAATTTTCATCTTCCCGCCCAGGTTTGCGGCAATCTCCCCGCCCAGGCCGTAGACTACATTGCTGATCACATATTCTCCGTCATTGACATACACCTCGATCAGGTTGGAATCCACATAGATATCCACATGGAACCCTTCCTCCAGAGGCGGCGTCCTGAAAACAGTCCCGTACCCGCTTTCCTTCGGATACACCCTGGTTCTGTCCGTCCCTATGGTCCGGCCCCGGCGGAATACCACATAGCCTCCTATATCCACCCGGTCCCCGTCTTCTAAGTCCGTCTCCACCCGGTATCCTCCTTCTCCTGCCTGGGAGGGCTGTTCCAGCGGTCTGGAGAACGCCTGCTTCACATAAGGGTGAGGCCGGAAATATACATGCCCCCGGTTCACTTCCACCACCCTCGGTATGCAGAACATCCCGCTCCAGCTGTCATCTACCGGCTTCGGCATCCGCGCCCACGCCGTGACAATCCGCCGTCCCTCCTGGTCCAGAGTGCTCTGCGGCGCGTAAAGGTCCAGCCCCCAGTCAAAAAACTGGTATCCGTCCCTTATGTCCATAGTGCAGGTCTCTTCACAGAAATCCGCCAGCGCGCAGACAGACTGGTTGGGAGCATTGACCCCGTCATTCAGAATCTTCATAGGCGACAGCATCAGCACCCCCTGGCCATCCGTCTGAAAATAGTCCGGACACTCCCACATATCCCCCCAGCTCTTGTCTTTCTTGGCAGAGCCGGCAAATTCCCAGTTCTCCAGGTCACTGCTCTTGTAAAAAATCACTTTTCCCTCACAGTCCGGCGTGCGGGTGCCCAGTATCATATACCAGCCCCTCTCTCCCCGCCATACCTTGGGGTCCCGGGTATCCTTCTTGTCTCCCACCTCCGGGTTCTCCACAGGAGGAATCACCCGCCTCTTATCCCTGATATTGTCAATCCGAAATCCGTCCTCCGAGGTGATCAGCATCTGGGCGGACACCGACTGATTGTTATAGCAGAGGTTAATGTCCTCCGGGTTCTCCTCCAGATACCGCATGCCTGTATAGTACAGGTACAGCCTTCCCTCATGTTCTACGGCACTCCCCGAGTAACACCCGCTCCGGTCATCATATTTGCTGGGGAACAAGGCGATCTTCTGATGCTCCCAGTGTATCAGGTCCGGGCTGACAGCATGTCCCCAATGCATTCTCCCCCACCTGGGCTCATACGGAAAATGCTGGTAAAACAGATGGTACAGCCCCTTGTAATAAATAAATCCGTTGGGATCATTGATCCAGTTGGACGGCGCCCGCAGATGAATGCTGTGTATCATGATTTCCTCCATTTCGATTATATTTTTTGTGTGATAAAAAAATAAAGCCTCCCCTGTACTCAAACAGGTTCCGGGCAGGCTTAAAGCAGATACAGAAATTTATGTTGAAAATATAACTTGCTGTTTCTGGCATCATAGCATATTTAAAAGCGAGATTCAACCCTCTTTTCCCTGTGGCCCGGCTCGCCCAAATGTTAACTATATTTTATTTTTAGTTGACAATCCATCTGCGGCATGCTATATTCTTTCGTATAACGAAGCCGGGCCAAAAGGTTTTCCGGCCCCGAATCCCATAATTTCACAGAAAGGAAGTCTCACTTATGAACACTTCAGTCTCATCTGCATCAAAGCCGCCTGTAAAGGGCCGGAGCATATCCACCCAAAACCTGGTTCTGGCAGGCATGTTCGCGGCTCTGCTGGCGGTTATCTCCCAGATCTCCATCCCTCTCCCCACAGGCGTCCCCGTCACGATCCAGGTCTTCGGAATCGCTCTCGTAGGTACGGTCCTGGGATGGAAGCTGGGTGTGTTCTCTGTTCTGGTCTACATACTTCTGGGCTGCGCAGGTCTCCCGATCTTCGCCAATTTCCAGGGAGGAATCCAGAGTCTCGTGGGGATGAGCGGCGGATATATCATCGCGTGGCCGGTCTTGGCGGTTCTCGCGGGATTACCTGTAAAAACCTCAAACAAGGCTTTGGGATTTTTCTGCTCTGCCTTTTTGGCCATACTGGGACTGATGATCGTGGAACTTGCCGGGGCGCTTCAGTGGTCGCTGCTCACTGACCAGATGTCCTTCGGCGCAATCATGGCATACTCCTTCGTGGCATTTATCCCAAAAGACATTGTCATCACGGTCCTGGCTGTCAGCGTGGGCAGGCAGATCCGAAAACCATTAGAAAAAGCCGGATACCTTAAATAAGGTCCGGCTTTTTTCTTATTTCAGCAGCAGCATAATGTCTCCGTCTTTAATGCTGTAATTTTGTTCCACCCCCAGTTCCTCCATCCACCCCCGTGTCTCAATGGTTCTCCAGGAACCGCTGTCGTAGCCGCCTCCGTTGTCATTGTCCCACAGCCACTGAGGCGTGGGCCAGAGACAGACCCGGGGCGCCGCGGCCCGGTATACTTCCTTGTCAACGCCGTTCTGCCCATGGTGGGCCATCTGCACAATGTCTGCTTTCAGCTTGCCGGCTGCGTCTTTCACGAGAAACTGCCCGCCCACATATCCCAGATCGCCTAAAAACAGAATCTTCTCCTTGCCGGTGTCCACCATGTACACCATCGAGCTGTTGTTCACAGGGTCATAGGACAGCTGGTACCTGTTGTTCAAAGCTGTTATGTGCAGATTGTCTATGTCTGTGGCAAAATCTTTTCCCACCTGGTCATGGACCACGCCCTCGGGGAGCGTGGACAGCTCATGCATAAGCGCGTCCACCATAGGCCCATCCTCAGGCGACACCTCCCAGTACCATTGGGACCGGGCGAGAGAACAGTAGATATTGTCTATGGTAATCTCGTCTCTCTTGTTCTGCAGAATATAGCACAGCGCCCCGGCATGGTCCGAGTGGGGGTGGGTGAGCAGCCACGCGTCCACCTTGCCTCCGTACTCTTTGATGGTCTCAAGAAGTTTTTCTCCGTCTGACTCCCAGCCTCCGTCGACAACCACCAGACTGCCGTTCTCCGAGCATATGATGACACTGAGCATCTGGGCCTTCTCCACCCCCGACAGCATGATGAGCCGGGAACGCTTACTCTCCGTCTCCCGGCCGCTCTCCTGACCGCCGGCGGCCCACGCCTCCGCCGCCTGGCTGCCCTGCTGCTCTCCGGTCTCCGGCTCCTGTCCGGCTGCCTGCGCCTCCCGGCCATTTTCCTGGCTGCCTGCCTCTGCCCCGGTCCGCCCGCCAAAAGCCCGGGTCTCCGCCTCCTGGCTGCCCTGCTGCCCCTCAGCCCGCGCCGCAGCCGGCGCCGCGGCGGCAATCGCCGCGCCCAACATCACGGCCCCGATCAAATGTTTCATTTTCATGGCTGAAATCTCCTCTCACATCGGCTCTGCCAGTTCTCTTATTTTCTTTAAAAGCTCTTCTGTCTTGTCCATCATCTTCCTGCTGTCCCGGTTTTTCACGTTTCTCTCCTGATAGAAAAGTCCCGGCGCGTCTCCCGGCTGCATCTTTAAGTCTCCCCGGTACTCGGCGACGAGTCCCGGCAGTTTCTCGGTCTGCAGCCTCGCCCTGGGATACATGGTCATGCGGATCTCCTGTCTGTTGATGTTCACCTCCGTCACATAGGCCTGACGGGCCAGGGCCTTTAAATATGCCACCTTGAGCAGATTTTCCACCGCCCCCGGAAGCTCCCCGAACCGGTCGATGAGCTCGTCCTGCATATCCATGTACTCATCTTCATTTTCAATGGCGGAGATACGCTTGTATATATCCAGCTTCTGATACTCGTTCTTGATGTATCCCCCCGGAATGTAGGCGTTGATATCGCAGTCCACCGTGCTCTGGAAATCCTCCTCCTCTGTCCGCCGGCCCTTTAGTGCCTGCACCGCCTGGTTCAGCAGCTTGCAGTACAGGTCGTAGCCCACGGCTTCCATGTGTCCGTGCTGCTCTGCCCCCAGAACATTGCCTGCGCCTCGTATCTCCAGATCCCTCATGGCAATCTTAATGCCTGAGCCCAGCTCCGTAAATTCCCTGATTGCCTGAAGGCGCTTTTCCGCCTCCTCCTTCAGCATTTTATCCCGCTTATACATCAAAAAGGCGTAGGAAATCCGGCTGGAGCGTCCTACCCGCCCGCGAAGCTGATACAGCTGGGACAGGCCCATGCGGTCTGCGTCGTGGATGATCATGGTGTTGGCGTTGGGAATGTCCAGCCCTGTCTCGATGATGGTGGTGGACACCAGCACGTCGATGTCGCCGTTGACGAAATCAAACATGATCCGCTCCAGCTGCCTCTCCTGCATCTGCCCGTGGGCATACACCACATTGGCGCCGGGGGCAAGCTCCGCCACATGGAGAGCCACGTCCTCGATATCGTGAACCCGGTTGTACACATAGTACACCTGTCCGTTTCTGGCCATCTCCCTGTTGATGGCCTCTCTCACCATCTCGTCATTGTATTCCATCACGTAAGTCTGGATGGGAACCCTGTCCACCGGGGGCTCCTCAAGAACGCTCATATCTCTGATTCCCACAAGGCTCATGTGGAGAGTCCTGGGGATAGGGGTGGCGGTGAGAGTGAGCACGTCCACGTTGGCTTTCAGCTGCTTGATCTTCTCCTTGTGGGCCACTCCGAACCTCTGCTCCTCGTCGATGACCAGAAGTCCCAGATCCTTGAACACCACGTCCTTTGACAAGATCCTGTGAGTCCCGATGACCACGTCCACCAGCCCCTTCTTCAAGTCCGTCAGGGTTTTCTTCTGCTCCGCCTGGCTGCGGAACCTGGACATAAGATCCACCCGCACCGGAAAATCTTTCATTCTCTGGACAAAGGTATTGTAATGCTGCTGGGCCAGAATGGTGGTGGGCACCAGGTACGCCACCTGCTTTCCGTCCTGGATAGCCTTAAACGCGGCTCTGAGGGCGATCTCCGTCTTCCCGTAGCCCACGTCCCCGCATATGAGCCGATCCATAATCTTCCGGCTCTCCATATCCTTTTTCGTGGACTCGATGGCATCAAGCTGATCCTCAGTCTCATCGTAGGGAAACAGCTCCTCAAACTCCCTCTGCCACTCAGTATCCCCGCTGTACTGAAACCCGTCTGTCTCCTGCCTGGCCGCATACAGCTCCACCAGCTCTCTGGCAATCTCCTTGACGGCCCCTTTCACCTTGGCCTTTGTCCTGTTCCACTGCTCCCCGCCCAGTTTGTTGAGCTTGGGAGCCTTGGCGTCGGCGCCTGCGTACTTCTGAATCCCGTCCAGCCTGGTGGCAGGAAGATATAAGTTCCCTCCGTCTGCATACTCAATCTTCAGATAATCCTTCACCACCTGGTCCTGCTCGATCTTCTCGATTCCCCGGTAGATTCCCAGGCCGTGGTCCTCGTGAACCACATAGTCCCCCACAGACAGCTCCGAAAAACTCTGGATCTTCTTGCCCTCGTAGGAGGTTTTCTTCCGCTTCTTTCTCTTCCCCGCCGCCCCGAACATGTCTCCCTCGGTGATGACCACAAACTTTATCTGAGGGTACTCAAAGCCCCGGTGGAGATTGCCGTAGGTCACAAGAATCTCTCCCGGCTTCACCTGCCCCTCTCCCCGGTCCGGACAGTAAGCACTTAGGTCGTACTCTCTCAGATCCCCCGCCAGACGGCTTGCCCTGGTGTGGGAGCCGGACAGGAGAACCACCCTGTATTTCTCCTTCTTCCACCGCTTCAGATCCTTGATGAGCAGTTCAAACCCGTTCTGGTAAGAGTTGATGTTCTTCGCCTGAATGCCGTAACGCCTCTCCACGGTCATCCCCGGCAGCCTCTGTTCCAGCCCCGTCACCATGACGGTCCGGGGAGTCTGAAGCCGCGCCAGAATCTCCCTGGCAGAGTATAAAAGGGCCGTCTGCTCCGGCAGAAGATACCCCTTCTCCAGCCGGTGGATCATGCTCTCCCGAAACTCTGCCTCCACCGTCTCCCCCTTCTCCTTCAGCCTTCCCGGCTCGTCTAAAAACACCGCCGTGTCATGTTTCGGAAAATACTGGAGAAAGGATACCGTATCCTGGCAGAAATAGGTGAGATAGCTGTCCAGCCCGCTGCTGACATAGCCCTCCTCCAGCCCCTGGGCAAACTCCCTGATGATGGAGGCAATTCTGTGGGCCTCCTGGGTCTTCATCTCCCGGCGGAGAATCTTCTCCTGCCTCCCGGCCGCCTCCTTTATCTTTTTAAGTCCTTCCTCCAGCTGCTCCTTCCCCAGAGCCTGCTCCGACGCCGGGTAGATAACCGCCCTCTCCACCTGCTCCACAGACCTCTGGCTCTCCAGATCAAAGGTCCTGATGGAATCCACCTGGTCGTCCCACAGCTCGATTCTAAACGGCAGCTCCTCCGTCAGGGGAAACACGTCGATGATTCCGCCTCTTATGGAAAACTGTCCCATGCCATCCACCTGGGCCATTCGCTCGTAACCCATTGCCACCAGGCGCTGCTTCCACAGCTCCACGTCGATGGTCTCCCCCTGCTCCACAGCCATAATCTGATCTCTCAGCGCTGCCAGGGGAAGCAGATGATCCATGAGCCCGTCAAAGGTAGTCACCACCACCCCCGCCGGTTCCTCCACAAGGCGCTTCACCACCTGCAGACGCTGCTTGGTCAGCAGGTTCCCGTGGATATCCGCCGTGTAAAACAGAAGGTCCTTGGAGGGGTACAGCCACACCTGGTCTCTGAAACACCGGAAGTCCTCATAGATCTCCTTGGCCCTGGAATCATCGTAGGTCACCACCAGCTTCCACCGGCAGCTCTCCCCCGCCTCCTCCATCAGATGCACCTTCTGGGAATCCATACAGCCGCTGATCTGCACCGGCCCTCTCCCGCGGCAGAGATCCTGATTCATCTCCTGGTATTCTGCCAGCTCTGTCAACGGATTTGCAAATATTCTGCTCATCTCTCCCCCTCTGTCATTCTTCCGCCTTCTTCTTTCCATTGAAACGGTTCATGGCCGCGTCCATGCCATGTCCGACCATGGCGGACACTGCCTGGGCAGCCTCCAGGAATGCCTGGTCCATCATCTCCTGCTCACCTTTGGAAAAACGGCTGAGTACATAGTCCGCCAAGTCCATCTCTTTAGGTTTCTCTCCCACCCCCACCTTCACCCGCGGAAATTCCTGGGTGCCTAAGTGGGAGATGATGTTCTTGATTCCGTTGTGCCCTCCGGCGCTTCCCTTTCCCCGTATCCGCAGCTGTCCCGGTTCCAGGCTCACATCGTCGTAGACTATAATGATGTTCTCCGGCTCCACTTTATAGAAATCCGCAGCCGCTCTCACGCTCTCCCCGCTTAAATTCATGAAGGTCTGCGGTTTTATGAGAATGACTTTCTGTCCCTCCAGCGCTCCCCTTCCGCACAAAGCCTTATGCTTCTTTTCATCCACACAGATTCCCATGCGGTCCGCCAATATGTCAATGACCTCAAACCCTGCGTTGTGCCTTGTATGTTCATATCTGTTCCCCGGATTTCCCAGACCTGCTATTATATACATATTCCACTTGCTCCTTATTTAAAACAACACGATGAATATTGGATTTCTGCCCTGGCATCATATTATCAGGTTTTCGGTGGGAAGTAAACTAAAAAATCCCTTGAACCTCCGCGGATTCTATGGTAAAATTTACGTGTTATGCTTATATAAGTTCATTGCAGAGTCCGCCGCCTGCAGGCAGGCTGAATTCAGGTATTCCAGGTTAAGAAGGTTTACCCCCGGATGAACGTATCTACCAGCTGCCGTAATAGTTGACTATAAGCGTTTTTCGCTGTATTCACATTACCACAGTTGGTTTTATTTTTTTAAAGGAGCGATCACATGAACCCAGACAACCAGTTTGATGTCATCATCATCGGAGCAGGCCCGTCCGGCATCTTCTGCGCCTACGAGCTGGTCCGCCAGAAGCCTGACATGAAAATTTTGATCATCGAGAAGGGGCGGCCTATTGAAAAACGGGCCTGTCCCAAGCGCGCCACCAAGGTCTGCGTGGGATGCAGGCCCTGTTCCATCACCACAGGCTTCGCGGGAGCCGGGGCATTTTCCGACGGAAAGCTTTCCCTCTCGCCTGATGTAGGCGGCCATCTTCCGGACATCTTAGGCTACGACAAGGCGGCGGAGCTGATCCGGGAGTCCGACGACATATACCTGAAATTCGGCGCGGATAAGAATGTCTACGGCGTCGACAAGCAGAAAGAGATACGGGAGATACGCCGCAAGGCCATCAACGCCAACTTAAAGCTCATCGAGTGTCCCATACGCCACCTGGGTACCGAGGAGGGCTACAAGATTTACACCCGTCTCCAGAAGCACCTGTCAGAACAGGGTGTCCAGATGGAATTCAACACCATGGTGAAAGACATTGTCATGGATAACGGGCAGGCCCATGGAGTGGTCACAGACAAGGGGGAGACATTCCATGCCCCGGAGATCGTGGCGGCTGTAGGACGTGAAGGCTCTGACTGGTTCAGCCACATCTGCCAGGACCACTCCGTCGAGACAGAGGTGGGCACCGTGGACATCGGTGTCCGCGTGGAGGTCCGGGATGAAGTCATGGAATTCCTCAACAAAAACCTGTATGAAGCCAAGCTGGTGTACTACACCCCCACCTTCGACGACAAGGTGCGGACCTTCTGCACCAACCCCTCCGGCGAGGTGGCTGCGGAATATTACGAACACGGCCTGGCGGTGGTCAACGGGCACGCTTACAAATCAAAAGAATACAAGACCAGCAACACCAACTTTGCCCTGCTGGTGTCCAAGAATTTTACCAAGCCCTTCAAGACCCCCATCGAGTACGGCAAGCACATCGCCCGCTTGAGCAATATGCTGTGCGACGGAAAGATTATGGTTCAGACCTTCGGGGATTTCCAGAGAGGCAGGCGGACCACGGAAGAGCGCCTCTGCCGCAACAACCTGATTCCAACCTTAAAAGATGCGGTTCCGGGAGATCTGTCCCTGGTGCTTCCCCACCGGATTATGGTTGACATAAAAGAAATGCTCCTGGCGCTGGACAAAGTCACCCCAGGCATCGCCAGCGATGAGACTCTGCTCTACGGGGTGGAGGTGAAATTTTACTCCAACAAAGTGGTGGTGAACAGGGATTTCCAGACCAACATCAAAGGGCTCCGGGCCATCGGGGACGGGGCGTCTGTCACCAGAGGGCTGCAGCAGGCCTCCGCCAACGGAATCAGCGCCGCCAGAAGTATTTTAAACACTTTGCCCCTTTAAGTCTTTGACTTTAACGTGATGGTGTGATATGCTTTTTAAGTTGTATCACGCCGTCAACATGTCAACTTTTAACGGGGGAGGATTCCAATGACAATCGTAGTTACCATGGCCAAGCTTCTGTTCACTATGGCCGTAGGTTTTTATCTGAACAGAAAGAACATCTTAGACCAGGAGACCAGCAAGAAGATGTCCGCTATGGTGGTGAATTTCACGGCGCCGCTTCTCATCATCAGCTCTGCCAGCCAGGTGGCGGGAGACAACCAGAGCGTCATTGTCCTGATGCTGTTCTCCGGCCTTTTCCTGTACCTTATGTTTCCGGTGCTCTCCATGGTGGTGGCTAGGCTGGTTCATGCGCCGTCAGACTGCCGGGGAGTCTACCAGTGCATGGTCATGCTGGCAAACACCGCCTTTATCGGATATCCTGTGGTTCAGGCCCTGTACGGGGAATCTGCCATTTTTTACACCACGATCTTCAACTTCGGCTACAATGTGCTGTTCTACACTTACGCTTCCTTCCTTCTGGACAGAGACGCGGGACAGGCTTCCAGGTTTGAACCCAAACGGCTTCTCAGCGCCGGACTTCTGGCCGGTATCGCGGCCCTGATCATCCCGTTTTCCGGAATCAGCCTGCCTGATATTATCCTGCAGCCCTGCAGTTTTATCGGCAGTATCACCACCCCCATGTCCATGCTGATCGTGGGCAGCAACATGGCCAACTATCCGATTCACGATATTTTCAGCGAGAAAAAGATATATATTATGGCGTTTATCCGCCTTCTGGTCATGCCGATTTTGACGGCTGTGTACATGAGCTTCCTCACAAAAGACCCGCTGCTCATCTGCATGACTTCCATGACTATCGGAATGCCTGTGGGCTCCATGGTTGCCATGGCCTCCAGCAAATACGAGAAGCAGGGGCGCATCGGTTCCATCAGCGTGGTCATGACCACCATATGTTCCATGGCCACCATCCCTGTCCTGGCAGTGATTTTTAAATTATGGTTTGGGGTGTAATGTTATGAAAAAGATGAATAGAAATAAATCCGTTCGAGCCGCATCACTCCTTCTGGCTGCATCAATCCTTCTGGCGGGATGCAGCGGAAGGGCCGGCAGCGCCAATCCGGGCGGCAGCGATTCCTCTGCTGCCGAATCCCCAAGTGCATCCGCCGCGCCTGAGGAGAAGAGCAGCCAGGATACCCCGGCCGGGGAAGCAGAGGGCTCCAGAGACCTGCCGGAGGACTCCGGCGCCGTGGTATTCCAGGATTCCCTGGGCCGGGAGGTGACCGTCTCCAAACCGGAGCGGGTGGCTGCCATGATCGGCAGCTTCGCCGATATCTGGTGCCTCGCCGGGGGGAAGGACAGCCTTGTGGCAGCCGCCCACGACACATGGACTTATTTTGACTTGGGACTCGACGAGTCTGTCGCCGACCTCGGCAACACCAAAGAGCCCAATCTTGAGATCCTGGCGGCTTCCCGGCCCGACTTTGTCATCGCCAGCAGCAACACGGAGGCGGACGTAAAGATTCTGGACACCCTGGAAGCCATGGACATCAACGTGGCGTATTTTCAGGTCAGCAATTTTCAGGAGTACCTCCGCATGCTGGACATCTGTACCCGGATCACCGGGGACAGAGATCGTTATCACCAGTACGGAGAGCTTTTGCAGGAGCAGATCGATCTCTCCAGGGCTGCCGCCGACGGTTCCGCCCCCACGGTTCTCTATGTCCGCGCCTCCGGTTCCAGCTGCAAAGTAAAAAACAGCCGGGGAAGCGTCCTCGGGGAAATGCTTCACGACCTGGGCTGCGTCAACATCGCGGACAGTGAGGAAAGCCTTCTGGAGGACCTGAACATGGAGGTCATCGTGGCCGAGGACCCGATGTACATCTTCCTGATTCTCCAGGGCGCCGACAAAGAGACAGTCATGGATACCCTTGACAAGAGCCTTCTGTCCCACCCCGCCTGGCAGAGCCTCACGGCCGTGCAGGAAGACCGCTGTTATTATCTGGACGACAGACTGTACAATTTAAAGCCCAACGCCCAGTGGGGGGATGCCTACGAACAGCTTGCCAGAATCCTGTATCCCGACTCATTTTGACAATCCTCCTGTCTGTTTTGCCTTCTGCCTCCCTTCCGCCCGGTCGTCCAGCCGGGCGGTTTCTTTTTCAAAATCCCCCCTTGCCATAAAAATCCGTATGGTATATACTCTTTTAAAACTATATTGTAAAAGAGAGGTGCCGGCTATGAATCATATACCCAAAGACCCGGTTATGCTGTTGAGCTACTTAAATACCCAGCTGAGAGATTTTTATTCTTCTCTGGAGGACTGCTGCGGTTCACTCTCCCTGGACCAGGAGCAGCTTCTGAAAACCCTGGAAACCATCGGATACAAGTATAACCCGGAAAAGAATCAGTTTATTTAGGACAGGAAATCAATCTATGGAATTGTTGTTGGCTGTATTGGCGGGTATTCCCGGACAGATCCTTCAAGTCTGGCTGTGGATGATGGAGCATCTGCTGTATATCAACCTGTTTTTGTCCGTGGCCATCGTGTTCTTCCAGCGGCGGGATCCCAAGGCCGTGTGGACATGGCTTCTGGCCCTGTATTTTGTGCCCATCTTCGGTTTTCTTCTCTACCTTCTCCTGTGCCAGGATTTCCGGAAAAACAGAATGTTCCGGGTCAAGGAGGTGGAAGACCGGCTGCGCTGTCCTGCCAGGGCACAGTATATCCCGGACAGGACGGCATGGCTCTGCGGCCGGGGATATCAGGACTATGAAAAGCTGATGCTCTACAACCTGGAGACCTCCGGCGCCGTGCTCACCGGGGACAATCAGGTGGACATCTTTACAGACGGGGAGAAAAAATTTGACGACCTGATATATGAGATGGAACACGCCAGAGAATATATCCACATACAGTATTATATTATCAAAAATGACGAAGTGTTCGGGCGCATGATTCCCGTCCTAAAGAAGAAAGCCGGGGAAGGGGTGGAGGTGCGGATTCTCTATGACGGCATGGGCGGCCGTTTTATGCCGAAGCGTGTGTGGAAAGACCTGAACGCCTGGGGAATCCGCACCGGAGAATTCTTCCCTGCCTTTCTGGGACGTCTCCAGCTCCGTGTCAATTACCGAAATCACCGGAAGATCGTCATCATCGACGGCAGGGCCGGGTATGTAGGCGGTTTCAACGTGGGGAGGGAATACATTTCCAGGGACCCCAAATTCGGCTACTGGAGAGACACCCACCTAAAAATCCGGGGCAGCGCCGTCTACAGTCTCCAGATCCGGTTTGCCCTGGACTGGAATTACGCCGTGAAGGAAAACCTGTTTATGGAGGGGCGGTATTTCGGGCTGGGGGGAAAGTCCGGAGCCGGCGCGCCGGCTGAGGAGGCCGACGGCCGGGACGGGGCCTCCCCCTACATTCCCTGCAGCCTTAAAGGCGGCGTGGCTGTTCAGATTATCAGCAGCGGCCCGGATGCCAGCAATCGGCAGATCCGCAACAACTATCTGCAGCTGTTCAACAAGGCAAAACATCATATCTATATACAAACCCCCTACTTTGTGCCTGACGACGCGGTCCTCTCGGCCCTGAAGATGGCGGCGGAGTCCGGGGTGGATGTGCGCCTGATGATTCCCTGCAAGCCGGATCACCCATTTGTCTACTGGGCTTCCTACTCTTATGTAGGTGATCTCCTGGCCGTGGGGGCCAGGTGTTATATCTACACAGACGGATTTCTCCACGCCAAAGGCGTCATGACCGACGGCCTTGTGAGCTGCTTCGGCACTGCCAACATGGATATCCGCAGCTTTGAACTGAATTTTGAAGTCAACGCCACGATCTTTGACGCAGAGACAACAAGGCGTCTGGAGGACACCTTTCTCCAGGATCTGGCGCGCTGCCGGGAGGTGACTAAAGAGCTCTACGGACAGAGGAGTCTGTGGATTCGCTTCAAGGAACAGTGCAGCCGCCTTCTGTCTCCCCTTCTGTAGTTAAACGGCGGAAAACGTCAGACTTTTACTCCGGCTTTTGCCTGGACTTTTCCGCTTCCATCCCCAAGGGGAGCTATCTATGACAGACAGCTCCCCTTGGGGAATTTTCAGAAAAATGTTCCCTGTGAGATATTTGTTCCCTGTAAGATTTGTGCATCAGGCTGCCGTTACTGGTCGTCTCCCCATGCCAGCGCGCACCGCACTGCCCGTTTCCAGCCCTTCAGCAGCTCTGTCCTCCTCTCCTCGTCGATCTTGCTCTCAAAGCAGTTGTCGATCTGCCAGTTCTTCACAATGTCCTTCTTGTCTTTCCAGTATCCCACTGCCAGACCCGCCAGGTAAGCCGCGCCCAGGGCCGTGGTCTCGATGCACTGGGGTCTCGCGATCTTCGCTCCCAAAAGGTCTGCCTGAAACTGCATCAGGAAATCATTGGCGCTGGCGCCTCCGTCCACCTTCAGCTCTCTCATGCTGATTCCGGAATCCTGCTCCATGGCCTCCAAAAGGTCGCTCACCTGATAGGCCAGGGACTCCACGGTGGCCCGGATAAAATGTTCCTTGCTGGCCCCTCTGGTCAGACCCACAATAGTACCTCTGGCGTAGGGATTCCAGTAAGGCGCTCCCATCCCCGCGAACGCCGGAACCACGTAGACTCCCGCGGTGTCAGGCACCACCTGGCAGTACTCCTCTGTCTGGGCGGCTGTCCGTATCATGCGGAGCTCATCCCGAAGCCACTGAATCGCTGCCCCCGCCACAAACACGCTTCCCTCCAGGGCATACTCCACATGGTCCTCCAGCCCCACGGCGATGGTGGTCAGAAGACCGTGCTCCGACTTCACTGCCTTCTGACCGGTATTCATCAGCATAAAACACCCGGTCCCGTATGTATTTTTCACATCGCCTGACTCGTAGCAGCACTGTCCGAACAGAGCCGCCTGCTGATCTCCGGCGGCCCCGGCGATGGGAATCTCCCCTGCCAGAACCGAGTTGTCCGTGTAGCCGTAGACACAGCTGGAAGGCTTCACCTCCGGCATCATGGACGCCGGTATCTTAAAGTAGTCCAGCAGTTCCCGGTCCCAGCACAGCTTATGAATATCGAAGAGCATGGTTCTGGAGGCGTTGGTGTAATCGGTGACAAACACCTTTCCTTTGGTCAGATTCCAGATCAGCCAGGTGTCCACTGTGCCGAACAGCAATTCTCCTCTCTCCGCCCTCTCCCTGGCTCCGGGAACCTGCTCCAATATCCAGGCGATCTTGCTTCCCGAAAAATACGCATCCGGAATCAGCCCCGTCTTCTCCCGCACCATATCTGCCAGGCCGTCCTCCTTCAGCTGGTCGATCATATCCGCCGTCCTCCGGCACTGCCACACGATGGCATTATACACAGGCATCCCCGTGGCCTTGTCCCACACGATGGCAGTCTCCCGCTGGTTGGTGATTCCGATGGCCGCCACGTCTTCCCCGTGGGCTCCGATGTTGGCCATACACGCCATCATAACACTGAACTGGGAGGACCATATCTCCATAGGGTCATGCTCCACCCAGCCCGGCTCCGGGTAAATCTGGGTAAATTCTCTCTGGGCCACACTCCGGATCTCCCCCTTCTCGTCAAACAATATACAGCGGGAGCTGGTTGTCCCCTGATCCAGAGCCATCACGTACTTTGCCATAAAAAACCTCCTCTGAAAATTTGTAATTAGAAAAAAGAGCAGAGAATTCTACGGAACTTCCGCACCAATTCTCCGCTCTCTCTCGGCTGCGTTATATTTAGAGTAGCATATTTTTGGTTGAAACGCAACCGGAACAAATTTTATTTGCAGCGGCAGTTCTAACGGCGCAGCCGTTCAGACAGGTCTGTTCGTTCACCGCACTGGCCGTACAAAACCGCAGCGGCCGCGGGCAGACGGCCATCAGCTCTCGTAAATGCTTCCCGTCACCGCATGGAGTGTGGACAGACGGGCAAAGCAGGTGGTCTTGCCCTGCATGGTTCCGCCGTACATCTGAGGGTAGCTGTTGTTGAAGAAGCCGCCCATGTCATTGCCGATTATGTACAGGCCGCCCAGGGCGTCCCCGTTTTCGTCAACCGCCTCCAGATTGGTGTTGACTTTGACGCCGTTCATGGTGGCCAGCAGCCATTCTCCGATGGCAATGCCGTAAAACGGCCCTTTGCGGACAGGTGTCATGTCTTTCTTCTGCTTTCCGAAATCCTCATCCACGCCTTTATCGCACAGCTCATTGTACCGCTCCACGCTCTTTATGAAGGTCTCTGCCGCCTCCCCTTCCATGCCGAGAAGCCCTGCCAGCTCCTCCAGGGTGTCAGCCTGTTTCAGCTTGCCGCTGTCCAGGGCAGGTTTCATATATACATTGTAGAACT
The DNA here is from genome assembly GCA_910577935.1 of uncultured Hungatella sp. Classification (GTDB taxonomy): domain Bacteria; phylum Bacillota; class Clostridia; order Lachnospirales; family Lachnospiraceae; genus UBA3402. The sequence continues at coordinate 26,985 of CAJTOT010000035.1, forward strand.
CCTCCCCGCTCTTGCACGGGAACACGCCGGGCAGAACCTCGGAGTTTCTCGCCCCCTCCACGGCAACCACTCGGCTGCAGATGGTGGTGTGGAACGCCTGTACATCTGACCAGTAATTGCTGTCAAAAATCTGATAGCAGTATTTTCCCGGCTGACGCAGCCAGGAGTTGATATGGAAATCATAGGGCAGATCCTCATTGGAAAAACGCTCGCCCCGGATATTCACGTTGAGCCAGGGCTGGCTGCCGGGCCACCAGATATCCGACAGCGCGCTGTCATAGGGAGCTCCCACGTGATGGTCCAGATTGACGGCCGCCCGGTCAAAGGCGCATCCCCCGGCATGGTTCCGGTCAATGTCGGCCCCGCACCACATAGCCATCTTAATTCCGTCTCCCATAGCAAAGGCGCATCCCAGATTATTGCAGATCACGTCCTTATCCCGGTAGCGCAGAGCCGCCATCATCTCCGGGTTTCCGCCGTAGCCGCCGGTGCTCATGATCACGCCCTTGCTGGCGTTTACCTGAATATATGCGCCGTCAGAATTTCTCTTGATAATGACTCCGGTAATCCGCCTGGTGCTTTCGTCCTGAATCAGCTGGCATGCCGTGTGTTCGAAACGGCGGTCCACGTTCATCTCATCGGCGTATTCCACCCAGGCCGGATTGGCAATCTGGCTTCCCATCATATTGGGGCCGAGAGGCTCAAAGTCGCCTTTGTACACCGTGTGAGTCTGAACCTCGTTCTTATACAGGGTATCCTTCATATCCGTCTCGATAAACATATGGATGCCCTTGGCCTCCATCTTGTCAATGTACCAGTCCATGGTGCGGCCGGACTCATTGACCCACAGGGCAATCAGCCTCTGATCTACCTCGTAGGAGCCGTAACGGCAGATGTCGTTGATGATCTCGTTCAATTCCTCCTGGCTGTACTCGATGCCGTACTTTTCCTTCATCAGCTTCGTATTGTACGCCCCCATCTCGCCGGCCCAGGTGATGGGTCCTGAATTTTTCTCGACCCACACCACCTTAGCGCCCAGGTCAGCAGCCGAAACCGCAGCCACACAGCCTCCGTTGCCGGCTCCGATTACCACCACCTCTGTGTCGATGGTCTCGGCAATATCTGTAATAGGCTCTGGTTTTGCGAAATAGGCCGCGTCATACCAGGTGTCGGATGAGGCCGGCTGTTCCTGCGCCCCCTCCTGGGTCTCGGGAACTGCCTCTGCGGCCGTCTCCGCCGCTGCCTGGGCGGCCGCCTGGGTCGTCTCCGCCGCAGTCGTGGCTGCTGTCTGCGGCTGCTCTGCCGCGGTGGCCGCCGCCTGTGTCTCCGCCGCCTCGGATCCGCATCCTCCAAGCACCCCTGCTGCTGCCAGGCTCACGGCTCCGGCGGCGGCTCCCTTTAAGAAGTCCCGGCGGGAAATCTCTTTCTTCATCTCTGCATATCTCCTCTCATGTTTGTTGTATTCGCATCCGAAATCTTTGTCTTTTCAGGCAAAATTTCCGGTCTTGTCTTTATTTTAACAAACCAGAGCCGCCGTGAATACTTAAACATTTTAATGCTTCTATAAAACATTTTAATGATAAGATGCCGGAACAAATGCCGTTGCAATACTCTGGGGACAGGGTCTCAGCGGTCATCTCATTCCCTCATCTCATCCCCCTCCTGCCTCCATCCTGGGCCAGCCGTAGGCCTGACAGCCATTTACAAAACCCTTTAAGGTCTCTGTCTCGTTGTCTTTCCTCCACGCCAGGCAGAACTTCATGTGGACTATGGGGCTTAGGTTGTCCACATAGACAATCTGGGGATTTTCATTGGTCTTAAACGTCATGGGAACCGCCGCCAGCCCGCCGTAAGCCAGGGCCTGGGCAACCGCTGTCTCCGTCCCCTCCACGCACACCAGCTTCTCTGCCGTGATCCCCGACCGCCGCAGCTTGTGAAAAATATTCTGCATGCTCAGGGAATTGCGCAGATTGAAATAGACGGTCTGGTCCTGTATCTGTTCAGGAGACACCTGCTTAAAGCCGGCCAGCGGATGCTCCCTGGACATGGCGAAACAGCCATAATCGTCAAAGAGGAACACCTGTTTCAGTATATCCCTTCCCTCCACGTCGCTGGTCTCTACGAACGCCAGATCCAGACAGCCTTCTTCCAGCTTATCCGCCAGCTCCCCAAATTCTGCCCGCTGGATTTGAATCCCGGCGTCTGGATTCTTCTGCAGAAAGTCTTTGAACAGTCCTGTCACTCCCGCCCAGCCAGAAGGACCGTGATAGCCGATCCGCAGGCACTGCCTCCCCTGCTCTAAGGACCTGACCTGCCAGAGCATGACATTGTACGAGCCTATGATGGAGGCAAATGTTTTCTCCACCACTTCTCCAGCCGGCGTCAGCCGGATTTTCCTGGAATCCCGCTCAAACAGGCTGACGCCGATTTCTTTCTCCAGCTTTTTTATCTGAATAGACATGGCCGGCTGGGTAATATTCATCTGGATGGCGGCCTTCGACAGATTCAGATTCCCGGCAGCGCTCAGAAAGCACTGCATACTGAAAAGTTCCATGGTATTTTCCCCTTCTTCATTTATCTAATGTAATGTTTCATGATGTATCCTGAAACCGCGGCTCCTGCGGATCTCTCTCAGAACCTTCCACAGCTGCATCGCTGCCGTGGGAAGAAATGCGCAGCTCCCCACCACTGCCAGCTGCCCGGCACTTAGATCGGAGACGGAAAACAGAATCTGGAGGCCCGGCGCGAACAGAACCGCTGCCAGCAAAAGCGCCCCGGCTTCAAAAGCCATGACCGTGTACAGATTGCTGAACAATCCCAGATGAAAGATGGAGTGACTGCTCCGGCAGTTAAAGCCGTGAAACAGCCTGGCAAGGGTCAGCGCCGCAAAAGCCATGGTGCTGGCCAGGGCGTCATTTCCCTGGTTCAGACCTGTGCGGTAGGCATACATGGCGCAGACCGCGATCAGACCTCCCTGAATCAAAATATCCCTGAGAAAACGGCGTGTCAGGATTCCCTGCCTGGGGTTTCTTGGCGGCTGGTCAAGGAGCTCTCCCTCTGGATGCTCCATGCCGATGGCGATGGCCGGAAGAGAGTCGGTGAGGAGATTGATAAACAGCAGATGAACCGGGGCAAAGGGGAGAGGAAGACCCATGAGCGTGGTGTAGAGCACGCAGAAAATCCCCGCCATATTTCCTGACAGCAGGAATTCGATGGCATTGCGGATATTTCTGTACACGTTCCGCCCGTTGGAAACTGCCTTTATGATGGTGGCAAAATTGTCGTCTGCCAGAATCATGGAGGCCGCGTCCTTGGACACCTCCGTTCCCGCGCGCCCCATTGCCACCCCGATATCCGCCTGTTTTAAGGCGGGAGCGTCATTGACGCCGTCCCCGGTCATGGCGGTGATCTGCCCCCTGCCCTGCCAGGCCTTGACGATGCGCAGCTTATGTTCCGGTGAGACCCTGGCGTAGACGCTTATATCCCCGACCCTCTCCGCCAGCTCCCTGTCGTCCATGGAATCCAGCTGTTTTCCCGTGACCGCCTCTTCCCCCGCTCTCATGATCCCGATGTCCTCCGCTATGGACATAGCGGTCACCTTGTGGTCCCCGGTGATCATCACCGGCCTTATCCCTGCCCTCCGCGCGTCTGTCACCGCCGCTCTCGCCTCGGGCCTGGGAGGGTCCATCATCGCCGCCATCCCCAGAAACACCAGCTCCCTCTCCAGTCTGACATTTACAGGGCCTGTATCCCCCTCCAGGGGGCGGTAGGCGAAGGCGAGAACCCGCAGCCCCTTTTCGGAACAGCTGTCCCCAAGCCGGGTCAGATTTCTCTTGTCTGCTGCCGTCATAGGGCGGACAGCTCCTCTTTCATGAATCCGGGTGCTGCGCTCAAGCAGAACATCTGCGGCGCCCTTTACCAGAAGAGTTTTCCCCTTGGGAAGGCTGTGAACAGTGCTCATAAGCTTTCTTGTGGAGTCAAAAGGTATCTCCCCGGCCCTGGGAAACTGTCTCCTCATCTGTCCGGGAGATATGCCTCTTTGCCGGGCCATATGAAGCAGCGCCAGCTCCGTGGCATCCCCCCTGTCTCCCGCCCTGCTTCCGTCTCCTGCCCGCCTGCCTTCCTCTTCTCTTCCGCCTCCTGCCCGGCCGGCTCCTGCTCCCCTTCCGCCTTCTTCCCGGCCGGCTCCAACTCCGCCTCCTATCCAACTGCCTCCTGCCCGTCCGGCTCCATACCTGCCCATATCCTCCCGGTTCACGCTCTCCGCCGTCCAGGCGTCATTATTGAGGACACAGCTTTCCAGGAACAGTCTGTGCTGCTCGTTTCCCGGATTCAGCAGCTTCGGACGAATCAGCTTTCCGTCCAGTTCCACCAGTTCCACGGTCATCTGATTCTGCGTCAGGGTCCCGGTCTTGTCAGTACAGATCACGGACACGCATCCCAGGCTCTCTACGGCCTTCAGGTCCTTGATAATCGCCTGCTCCCTGGCCATCTTCTGGGTTCCCATGGCCTGGACGATGGTGACGATGGAGCCCAGCGCCTCCGGTATGGCCGCCACAGCCAGCGCCACGGCAAACATCAGGGAGTCCAGCATGGCCATCCCACGGTACATACTCAGCACAAACACCACCAGGCATATCACCATAATCGCCGCCGCCAGACGGCTTGAGAACTGGTCCAGGCTCACCTGGAGGGGCGTCTTTTTCTCCTCCGCGCCGCTCATCATAGAAGCGATGCGCCCGATCTCTGTGTCCATGCCCGTGCCTGTCACTGCCACCATGCCCCTGCCCCCGGTTATAAGGGAGCCGCTGTAGACCATGTTGCAGCGGTCCGCCAGAGGGCGCTCCCTCAGCAGTTCCCTGTCCTGCTTCTGCACCGCCTCCGGCTCTCCGGTGAGAGAGCTCTCATTCACCTGCAGCGACACACTCTCTAAAATTCTGCCGTCTGCCACAGCCATATCTCCGCTTTCCAGAAACAGAATATCTCCCGGCACCACCTCCGCAGACGGAATCTGGAGCTTTGCCCCGTCTCTCATGACCACGGCAGAAGGCGAGGACAGAGACCGAAGGCTCTCCAAAGATTTCCTCGCCTTCTCATGCTGTACTGTACCGAGAACGGCGTTGAGCGTGATGACGGCAAAGATTACGACAGTGCTCTCCAGATTGTCTGTCACCATGGAGATCAGAGCGGCGCCTATGAGAATAATGACCAGAAGGTCCTGAAACTGTTCTAAAAATACTTTCCAGGCTGGTTTCGTTCCCGACTCCTTCAGAGTATTGGGTCCATACTGTCTTCTTCTCTCCTGTACCTGTCTTTGTGTCAGCCCCTGCCTTGTAGTCTCAAGCCGGGACAGGACTTCCTCCCCTGTACACTGATACCAGTCCTTCATACAGAGCAGCCCCTTTTCTTTCTCCTTCCATGTTTATGCCGGAATGGTGAATAAAGAACTGCTTTTACTTAAGACATCAGCCTTTGGCAGCGCTCAAGAACCTCCTCCCATCTCTCCCCATCAAGATAATCCGGTCTTTCCATGTCCGGAAGACGGGACAGTTCCGTGCCCGCTCCCCCTGCGCCTCCTTCGCCGCCTCCTCCAGTGTCATATACTGTTCTGTGGTCTGAGACATCACATTCTTACCAGAGAAAGCCCCAGAGAATTAAGAATAGCCTTGGCATAAGTTCTCCCTGCAGAAAGCGACCGGTCTCTGATATCTCCAGCACCGGAGAATCCTTTAACATCAACAGCATATCTCACCTTCTTTCTTGAACCTACAAAAAATATCATACATTATTTGCCTGTGATATTTGCTACAGTTTACCATCACAAACAGATGATGTAAATGTTACTGTTCAGGCAGGTCTGCGCACTGGCTGCGCTGACCGTATGATAACCTGG
>CAJTOT010000036.1:0-3260 GCA_910577935.1 uncultured Hungatella sp.
TGTCAAACGTATGTATGACGCATATCATGGCCTGGGAGGCAATGACGTTGCCACCAGCCTGAAAGACAAGCTGATTGCTATGCCGGAGGAGCCGGCGGAAAGAGAGGAAGAAGATGAATATTAATGAAGTTATGCAGTATCTGTCGTATCTGCTCACAGCCATCGGAGTGATGGCGTTCATCGTGGCTGCGATTACCCAGGTAATCAAGTCCTGGCCGGGGCTTGAGAAGCTGCCCACCGCCGCGGTGGTGATTGTGCTGTCCCTGGTGCTGTGCCCGGCGGCCTTCGTGGCGCTGATGGCCTGGCAGAAACAGCCGATCACATGGTATATGGTATTCGCCTGTATGATCGCGGCCTTTATCGTGGCTCTGGTGGCCATGGACGGCTGGGAGCGGGTGAAGGATATCTGGGAGAGGACCGCGTATAAAGATAAAGAGTAACTTGCACCGGCGCAAGTCCGGAGCAGCAGCATGATGTTCAGGCCTGGGAGAGTTCCCGGGCCTTTTAAATTTTGGAGGGAAGATGAAAAGATTGCTTGCGGTATTAATATGTGTTGCTGTTTTTATGACGGGGTGTAGCGAGGCAGACAAGGTAAACGCCAACATCTCGCAGCAGGCGGATTATTTTGAGTGTGAACGTAAGATTACAGTCTACAACGCAAGGACTGACATGATTATCCTGGAAGCTGAGGGTTACATGTCAATCTCGAACAACAACAGTGGTGAGTTGGTGTGCACAGTAAAAACGGGCCCCAGTCAGTACAAAAAGAATTACATTTATTTGAATGATTACACGATGTATGTGGTAGAGGATATCACCGGGACACATACAGATCCATACCATTACAAAATGTATTTCCATACGGAAATTCCAGTTTCAGTGGAAACCAAGCCATAAACCTGGGAAAGAGAGGGAAAAATCGTGAAAGCAGCAGAAAAATTAATTAACATAGCCAGAGCCGAGGTGGGATACCTGGAAAAAAAGTCCAACAAGGATCTGGACAGCAAGACTGCCAATGCCGGCAGCAGCAACTATACAAAATACGCCAGGGATCTTTATCCGTCCTTGCAGGGACAAGCCTGGTGTGATATGTTCGTAGACTGGTGTTTTGTACGGGCATTTGGCAAGGTCAATGCCAGGCAGCTACTCTGTGGCGGCTTCAGCGCCTACACGCCGACATCGGCCAAGTATTACAAGGATAAGGGACAGTGGCATCAGACACCGGAGCCCGGTGACCAGGTATTTTTCCGGAACACCCAGCGTATCTGCCATACCGGGATTGTGACCAAGGTCACGTCGGACAGGGTATACACCATTGAGGGCAACACCAGCGGGGCCTCCGGAGTGATCGCCAACGGAGGCGGCGTCTGCGAGAAATCATACCCATTGGGATACTCTGGTATTGCCGGCTACGGCCGACCGGACTGGAGCCTAGTAGAAAAGCAGGAAGGATTCAGGCTGGCCGCAGATGGGAAACGTTGGTGGTATCAGTATAGGGATGGGACGTATCCTACCGGATGGGCGTATTTGACAGAAAAGACCGGAGGAACATCAGGCTGGTATTTATTTGATACAAATGGATATATGCTGACGGGGTACCAGACAGCGCCGGACGGAAAAAAGTACTTTTTGTGTCCGGAAACAGGAATCCATGAAGGGCAGTGCATGGTTACTAATGACCAGGGGGAGTTGAGAATAGCAAAATATGATATGGTAGCAAAATGTTATTTGCCGTAAAACACTTCGATCTGACCGGGCACCCGCTAGAGTGCGGTCTGTATGTGACAGACTCCCAGGGCGCCCTGGGAGTGGGGGAATTTTAATAACTATACATAAAAAAAGAGGCTGGGAGACAGCCTCTAATCTTTCACATATTCAATCAAATCTCCGGCTTCACAATCAAAATACGCACATAATTTGCAGATTAGGTTGGCGTCTATTCGTTGAAATTCATCTCTGCAATATCGGTTAAAGTTCGCACGAGGGATATCCAACTCTCTGCATATGGCATTTTTGCTGATTTTTCGATCCGTCAGCATGTCATTGATTTTCAGATGTAAATGTCCCATGCAAACTCACCTCCCTCTGTCATTACTAAAATTATATCCAGAGAAATTCTTAATAGTAATTCACTATATAGTAAGGTATACTAAATAGTAAGGGGAGGGAGGTGATGACAATGAGAAAAAAGACATATCTGGCAGTGTTTCTGTCAATATGTATTCTGGGATATGGATATCATGTAATACCGGAGTACAAAATCAAATCCAGCATTTCTTTTGATAGCCCATCAGGGCGAGATACTGTATTGAATGTAATAGTATATAAGAACCATTACAGTGAGGGATTACCGGCAGAAATTGAGAAGTTTTATCTGGATATGAATGGCTGTCCCACAGCTTTGCAGATGAATTTATATCTTGATGGTTGGAAGAAGCCGTACAGAGTAGAGCGATTTGAGTATTAAACAAGAGAATTTTGAAAAAGAGGGTAGGTTCTTGTATAGCCCAACGAACCTACCCTTTATTGTGACCATGTCTGGTTTTGTAACTGATTTATGTTGCATTTTCGTGTTGCATAGGTGTTTAAAAGGTGGTATAATCACCCATAAATTGAAGCATTCGTACCTATTAAGATATGCCAAAATATAGTATTTACAAAGGATTCCGATAAAAGTTGGGTTTTTAATGCTCTTTTCTACGGGTTCGAACCCCGGCACGCTCATGGGAGAATCCAGTGTTTACTGGATTTTTTACATTTATCAGTTCACTCATCAAATTCCGCAATGACATAATATCCCCTGTCATTGTGTTTGATTTCTTTTATGACTCCGCGCCTTGATTTGAGGCGGTCCCGGCCTTTGTAGCAGCCGGACATGGCGACGGCAGGTTCAATGATGTAGCTGCACCCGCTGGCTGCTTCGTGTTCTGTGATCTCTACCTCCTGACCGGCGGTTACCAGTCCGGGGCGTTCCATCTTAAACTCAATTGTCCTCATATAATGATTCCTTTCTCAGATGTTCTCCCCACTATTATAAAAAAACAAAATCGAGTTGTAAATATATTTTTTTTGCGGTAGAATGCAACCACAGGGAGGAATGGCATGAAAGATTTTCCTTTATTATACCAGAGATTAAAGCAATATTCACAGACAGATTTCTATCCCTTTCACATGCCGGGGCATAAAAGGCAGATGTATTTTCCGGATATATACCATATGGACATTACGGAGATTGACGGTTTTGACAATCTTCATCACCC
>CAJTOT010000036.1:3313-18271 GCA_910577935.1 uncultured Hungatella sp.
TTAAGACATATTATCTGGTGAACGGCAGCAGCTGTGGAATTCTCAGCGCCGTCAGCGGAGTGATTCCTGACGGAGGCACCATATTGATGAGCCGGAACTGCCATAAGGCAGCTTACCACGGAGTTTTTCTCAAAAGCTTAAGGGCAGTGTATGTTTATCCACAATTTGAAGAGGAATATGGCATACAATGTGGATTGCCGCCGGAAAAAATACGGTTTATGTTGAAAAGGGACCGGGATGTATCGGCTGTATTCATCGTATCTCCCACCTATGACGGAATTGTATCGGATATAAGGTCCATATCAGAGGTTTGCCATGAATATAATGTCCCTTTGATTGTGGACGAGGCCCACGGAGCTCATTTTCGGTATGGAGATATATTTCCGGTGTCGGCTTTGGAGTTGGGGGCAGATGTGGTTATACAGAGTGTCCACAAGACCCTTCCTTGCTTTACCCAGTCGGCTCTCCTGCATTTAAGGGGAGATTACGTGGACAGGGAATGTGTTGAAAAGTATCTTCAGATTTATCAGAGCAGCAGCCCTTCCTATGTGTTGATGGCAGGCATCGAGAGGGGAATCTGGTGGTTGGAGCAGACAGAGGGAAAGGAGAGGATGAAAGAGTTTTCTTCTCGTCTTCTGGAACTGCGCAGCTGTTTAAAGGAGATGAAGCATTTGAAACTGCTGGGGAGAGAACTGGCGGGGACAAAAGATATCTATGATGTGGATATATCGAAGATAATCATCTCCACCAGGGGAACCGGTATCAGCGGAGTGCGGCTGTGCGACAGACTCAGGGAAAGGTATCATCTGGAGATGGAGATGTGCGCGGAAGATTATGTGACGGCAATCACCACTGTCATGGACACAGAAGAAGGTTTTAACCGTCTGCGCAACGCACTGTTGGAAATTGACGCAGCTGTGAAATCCGAGCCTGCGGAATTTGGGCCTGCAGAATTTGGGCCTGCGAAATCTAATCCTGCGGAATTTGAATCTACGGCATCCAAGAAGATACGCCCCAGGGCACAACTTTCGGATATATGGCAGGCGTGGCCTGATGTAACTGATGCAATTACAACTATTCACGAAGCATGGAACAGGCCGCAGGAATCTGTGTTGCTGAGAGAGAGCGCGGGAAGGATTGCGGGGGAATTCGTGTATCTGTATCCGCCTGGAATCCCTGTCATAGCTCCGGGGGAGAGGATTACGGAGAAAATTGTTGACACGATTATGAGATACAAGGAAATAGGTCTGCCTGTACAGGGAATGAAAGATTTGAGGGCAGAATCTATATCAGTGCTGTAAATATCAGTCTGGGGTGTGAGACGCCTGGAGAACGGAGGAGAATATGGGAAAATTATATGTAATCGAAGGAAGTGACGGAAGCGGAAAGGCCACACAGTCCAAGCTGTTGTATGAGTATCTGGCAGGGCAGGGGAAACCGGTAAAGATGGTCTCTTATCCGGACTATGAAAGTCCGTCATCGTCGCTGGTGAAAATGTATCTGGGAAGTGAATTCGGCAATGATCCCTACAAGGTAAATGCCTATGTGGCCTCCTCATTTTTTGCTGTGGACAGGTTTGCCTCTTATCTGAAAAACTGGAAAGAATTCTATGAATCATCAGAAGATGCCATTGTCATCTGCGACCGATATGTAACCAGCAACATGCTCCACCAGACATCAAAACTGGAGACAGCAGAAGAGAAGGAAGCATTTTTAGACTGGGAGTACGATTTTGAATACACGAAAGGCGGCCTCCCTGTGCCGGATAAAGTATTCTTTCTGGATGTGCCTCCCGAAACCACGTTCCGCCTCATAAAAGACAGAGAAAACAAAATCACCCACCGGCAAGCCAAAGACATCCATGAATCAAACCGGGAATTTCTGACAAAATCCTACCAAAACAGCATATTGGTAGGAAAAAAATACAACTGGATAAACATCCTGTGCTGCGACCAAAACGGAAACATAAAAAAAATAGAGGAAATCCATGGATTGATCACAAAGACATTTGAATAGATAGAAAGAGGGTGGTATAATGTATAAGAAAAAGTGCCGATTTCGTTTCTGCGAAATCCAGCGCCCTATTTGTTTTATTCAGTCACAAAAAACCATTTACAAAGGAGACCCACGCCCATGTCCACCCCACCACCGTTTATATTAGGCCAGGACCATATAAAACGCCATTTCCAAACCGCCATCGCCACCCGAAAAATATCCCACGCCTACATCCTATCCGGCGAGCCCGGCACAGGCCGCAACGCCTTGGCCGACCATTTTGCCCTGACGCTGTTATGCGAGTCCGCCGCCGCCCCCTGCCTCAAGTGTCACTCCTGCAGGCAGGCCCTCTCAGGAAACCATCCTGACATCATCCACATCACCCACGAGAAGCCGGGGACCATCGGCGTCGACGACATCAGGGCCCAGATCAACAACACCGTATCCATACGCCCCTACAGCAGCCAATACAAGCTGTATATCATGGACGAGGCAGAGAAGATGACCATTCAGGCTCAGAACGCTCTCTTAAAGACTATAGAAGAGCCGCCTTCCTACGCAGTCATCATTTTGATAACCACCAATTCTGACGGGTTTTTGCCTACTATACTGTCCCGGTGCGTCCAGCTGAAGCTCCGCCCCCTAGACGACGCAGCTGTCCGCGACTATTTAATTGCCGAATTGTCCGTCCCGGATACAAAAGCCGAGATTTATGCCGCCTTTGCCAGGGGAAATATAGGAAAAGCCGTCCGAATCGCCCAGTCGGAGGATTTTCAGCATTTTTATGAAGAACTGATTCACCTGTTAAAAAATATACGTGCCATGGATATTTCCATGCTGCTTAACTTTATCAAGAAGCTGAAAGACGAAAATTTTGATTTATACGAATGTCTCGATTTTATGCAGATCTGGTATCGGGATGCCCTGATGTTCAAGGTGACCAAAGATGCCAATCTGCTTATATTTAAGGACGAATACAGCGCTATCAATGAGATGAGCCAGAAAACAGGCTATGATGGCTTTGAAAATATACTCCAGGCCATAGAGAAGGCAAAAGTCCGTCTGGAGGCCAATGTAAATATGGAACTGGCCATGGAGCTGATGTTCCTGGTAATGAAGGAGAATTAAAGAATGATAAATGTGATAGGAGTCAGATTCCGCAACGCGGGAAAGATATATTATTTCGCTCCGGGCAAGTACGATATCCAGTCAGGGCAGCACGTGATCGTGGAGACTGCCAGGGGGATCGAGTACGGCTATGTGGTCCTCGGATGCCGGGAGGTGGAAGATTCCAAGGTGGTTCAGCCGTTAAAATCCGTGATCCGCATGGCAACAAAAGAAGACGAGGCCGTGGAGGCTGCCAACAAGAAAAAAGAAAAAGACGCATTTAAAATCTGCATCGAAAAAATCAAAAAGCACAATCTGGAGATGAAGCTCATTGATGTGGAGTATACATTTGACAACAACAAGATTCTGTTCTACTTTACCGCAGATGGCAGGATTGATTTCAGGGAGCTGGTAAAGGATCTGGCAGGCGTGTTTAAGACCCGCATCGAGCTGAGGCAGGTAGGTGTCAGAGACGAGACGAAGATCGTGGGGGGCGTGGGTATATGCGGCAGGGCTTTGTGCTGTCATTCCTACCTTTCGGAATTTATACCTGTGTCCATCAAGATGGCGAAGGAGCAGAATCTGTCTCTGAATCCCACAAAGATATCAGGTGTCTGCGGCCGTCTCATGTGCTGTCTGAAAAACGAGGAGGACACATATGAGTATCTCAACAGCAAGCTTCCGGGAATCGGCGATTATGTCACTACAGACGATAACCTGAAAGGCGAGGTCCACAGTGTCAATGTGCTGAGACAGCTGGTAAAGGTTGTGGTGACGGTTGACAGGGATGAAAAAGAGATCCGCGAGTACAAAGTAGAGCAGCTCCGCTTCAAACCGAGAAAGAAAAAGGAACGGGTCCATATTGATGACGAACTGAAAAAACTGGAGGCTCTTGAGAAGAAGGAGAGAAAAGCGAAACTGCATGAGGAATGAGACAGAGCTGAGAGAAAACGAGAGGATTGATGATCTCCAGAGAAACGGGTATAAGATTATCCAGAACAAGAACGGCTTCTGCTTCGGCATGGATGCAGTTCTTCTGTCCGGTTTTGCCAGAGTGAAGCCTGGCGAACAGGTGCTTGACCTGGGAACCGGGACAGGCATTATCCCCATACTCCTGGAGGCAAAATACGAGGGAAAACATTACACGGGACTTGAGATTCAGACAGAGATGGCTGAGATGGCGGCAAGGAGCGTGGCCCTGAACAAGCTGGAGGAAAAAATATCCATTGTGGAGGGAGATATCAAGAAGGCCGGAGACATATTCGGCCTTTCCGTGTTTGATGTGGTGACTTCCAACCCGCCGTACATGAACCATGCCCACGGCCTGAAGAACCCGGACATGCCCAAAGCCATCGCCAGACATGAGGTGATGTGCACTCTGGAAGACGTGGTGAGGGAGGCGGCAAGGCTTCTGCGTCCGGGAGGGCGTTTTTACTTGGTACACAGGCCCCACAGGCTTATTGAGATCATAACGGCGCTGACTTCCCATAGGCTGGAGCCAAAACGCATGAAGATGGTTCACCCCTATGCGGAGAAAGAGGCAAACATGGTTCTCATAGAAGCTGTAAGGGGAGGAAAATCCATGATTAAAGTGGAGGCGCCTGTTGTGGTCTATGAGAAGCCGGGGGTTTACACGAAAGAAATTTATGATATATATGGATATTGATATGATGCCAGGAGCATGAAATGCGGAGCAATCCGCAGGCATCAGGGGACAAAAAACCTTTTGACCCCAACATCATTGATATACAGGTATTAGAAAGACGGGGTCGATATGAACGGAAAATTATACTTGTGCGCCACTCCCATAGGAAATCTGGAGGACATCTCCTTCAGGGTGCTTAAGACCTTGAAAGAGGCAGACTTAATAGCGGCTGAGGATACCCGGCACACCATAAAGCTTTTGAACCATTTTGAGATCAAGACTCCCATGACCAGCTATCATGAGTTCAACAAGATAGACAAGGCGGCATATCTGGTGGAGCAGATGAAGACCGGGGTAAATATCGCCCTGGTCACGGACGCGGGAACTCCCGGAATATCAGATCCGGGGGAAGAGCTTGTGCGCCAGTGCTGCCAGGCAGGAATCCAGGTCACTTCCCTCCCAGGTCCCTCCGCCTGTATAACGGCTCTTACATTGTCAGGGATGAGCACCAGAAGATTTTGTTTCGAGGCGTTTCTTCCGGCGGATAAAAAGGAGAGACAGAGGATTCTGGAGGAGCTTAAAGAGGAGACCAGGACTATTATTCTATATGAAGCTCCCCACCGGCTTGTGAAGACTCTCAGTGAGCTTAAGGAGGCTCTGGGAGACAGGCGCCTGACTCTGTGCCGGGAGCTGACTAAAAAGTATGAGGAGGCATGGCATACTACCGTGGAGGAGGCCCTGGAGAGATATGAAAAGGAAGAGCCCAGGGGAGAATGTGTTATGGTCATCGAGGGAAAGAGCTTTCAGGAGAAACAGGCCCAAGAGCGGGAGACCTGGGAGACCATGAGCATCGAAGACCATGTGGCATATTATGAGTCCCAGGGCATGGAGCGGAAAGAGGCCATGAGAAGGGCGGCAAAAGACAGAGGAATCAGCAAGAGAGACGTGTACCAACATCTGATAGAAAAATAGAGAGTTTTTCCAATATTGTACTTGACAAACAAACGCTGGTCTTATAAGATTATTTTGAAAATCAAAACATTTGAAGGGCAAAAGAATGAGAATGAGGATAATAGGAACCGGCTCCTATGTTCCAGGCCGGACAGTGACCAACGATGACCTGGCAAAGATTGTAGAAACCAGCGATGAGTGGATACGGACCAGAACCGGAATCGGCAGCCGTCATATCTCCGACGGGCCCGGCACGGCTTTTATGGCGGCAGAGGCGGCAAAAAAGGCCATGGAGAGCGCGGGGGTTGAACCTGAGGATATTGATTTGATTCTTGTGGGAACCACCACGGCGGACCACTGCTTTCCGAGTACGGCGTGTGAGGTACAGGGTATGCTGGGAGCCGTCCGCGCAGTGGGGTATGATATAAGCGCGGCATGTTCTGGTTTTATATTTGCTCTCAACACTGCAGACGCTCTCATGAAGTCAGGCGCCTGCCGCACGGCTCTGATTATCGGCGCGGACAATTTAAGTAAGATTGTGGACTGGACAGACCGAAGTACCTGCGTTCTGTTCGGAGACGGCGCAGGCGCCGTGGTGGCTCAGGGATGTGAGAGTGAGGAAGCCGGGCTGATGGCCATGAATATGGGGTCCGACGGGAGAAAGGCTTCGGTGCTGGAGTGCCAGTCCAGGACTATGGGGAATTTTCTCACAGAGAAAGGACCGGAACTGGGATACATCACCATGGAGGGTCAGGAAGTATTCAAGTTTGCCGTTAAGAAGGTGCCTGAGTGTATTTTGAAGGCGCTGGCGGACAGCGGGGAAGACATTGAAGAAATCAAGTATTTTGTGCTCCACCAGGCAAATTACAGGATCTGTGAATCCATCGCCAAAAGGCTTAAGGTTCCCATGGACAGAATTCCCATGAACATCGAGAGATACGGCAACACGTCAGGAGCGACCATCCCTGTGCTTTTGGACGAGCTGAACCGGGAAGGAAAGCTGACTCCGGGGGACAAGCTGATGCTTGCGGGATTTGGGGCCGGGCTTACCTGGGGCGCCTCTCTGATTAGGTGGTAAAATTTTTTTGGAGAAATATTTTGATAGTCAAAGTTTATCGATTTTTGTCGAGAACTTGATATAAAAAAGAAAAGGAGATTAAAGACATGTTAGAAAAAATGAAGGAATTAATAGCAGATCAGTTGAGTGTGGATGCGGACAGCATTACGGAGTCTTCCAGCTTCAAGGATGACCTGGGCGCGGATTCTCTGGACCTTTTTGAGCTGGTGATGGCTCTGGAAGATGAATATTCCGTGGAGATTCCGGCGGAGGATCTGCAGAATCTTCTGACTGTGGGAGAAGTTATGAATTATCTGAAAGAAAAAGGTGTGGAATAAGGGTGAGAGAAAACATGAAGACAAGAATTACAGAACTTCTTGGAGTTCAGTATCCGGTTATCCAGGGCGGCATGGCCTGGGTGGCGGAGCATCATCTGGCTGCAGCCGTGTCTGAGGCGGGAGGTTTCGGCCTGATCGGAGGAGCCAACGCGCCGGGTGAGGTGGTGCGGGAGGAGATCCGCAAGGCCAGAGAACTGACCGGCAAACCATTTGGCGTCAACGTGATGCTCATGAGCCCCCATGCAGACGATGTGGCGAAGGTTGTGGTGGAGGAAGGCATCAAGGTAGTGACCACAGGCGCGGGAAATCCGGAAAAATACATGGATATGTGGAAGGCAGCAGGAGTCAAGGTGATTCCGGTGGTCGCCTCGGTGGCGCTGGCAAGACGCATGGAGCGCTACGGCGCCGACGCCGTGGTGGCTGAGGGGTGCGAGTCCGGAGGACATATCGGCGAACAGACCACCATGACCCTGGTTCCCCAGGTGGTGGACGCTGTGGAGATTCCCGTTATCGCCGCAGGAGGAATCGGCGACGGCAGAGGAATCGCGGCGGCGTTTATGCTGGGCGCTGAGGCGGTTCAGATAGGCACCAGATTTGTGGTATCTAAGGAAGCCGTGGTACATGAAAATTATAAACAGAGGATCATCAAGGCAAAGGATATTGATTCGGCGGTGACAGGCAGAAGCCACGGTCACCCGGTGCGGTGTCTGAGAAATCAGATGACCAGGGAGTATGTCAAACTGGAGGCAGAGGGAAAATCTTTTGAGGAGCTGGAGTACCTGACTCTGGGAGCTCTCCGCAAGGCGGTCCAGGAGGGAGACATCACCATGGGAACCGTTATGGCAGGACAGATCGCGGGGCTGATCACAAAGGAACAGACCTGTAAAGAGATGATTGAGGAGATGATGGCTCAGGCAAAAGAACTGCTGGGCCGGGATTGAAAAGGAGTTTTCACAAAATGAGCAGAGTTGCGTTTATTTTCCCGGGACAGGGAGCCCAGACCGCCGGTATGGGCAGAGATTTTTATGAACAGACGGAGACTGGAAAGCAGGTATACGACAGGGCGACAGAGCTCTTGGGATTTTCCATGCCGGAGTTGTGTTTTGAGAAAAATGACCGGCTGGATATTACGGAATACACCCAGGCGGCTATGGTGACTACCAGTATTGCCATGATGAAGGTTTTGATGGAGCAGACCAGTATCCGCCCGGATGTGGCGGCGGGCCTGAGCCTGGGAGAATATTGCGCGCTGACGGCAGCCGGAGTCATGGCGTGGGAAGACGCGGTCACGACGGTGAGGCAGAGGGGAATCCTCATGCAGGAGGCGGTTCCGGCAGGCATCGGTTCCATGGCGGCGGTGCTGGCCCTGGACAGCAAGGTGATCGAGCAGGTGATTGAGAATATAGACAATGTTCAGATTGCCAACTACAACTGTCCGGGACAGATCGTCATCTCCGGAAAGAAAGAGGCCGTGGAGCTGGCGGGGATAAAATTAAAAGAAGCCGGGGCGAAGAGAGTGATACCCTTAAACGTAAGCGGGCCGTTTCACTCTAAGATGCTTGAACATGCCGGAGAAAAACTGGGAAAGGTGCTGGAGTCGGTCTGTGTGAACGCGCCTGTGATCCCTTATGCGGCAAATGTGACGGCTGAGTATGTGACGGACGTATCCCAGGTAAAGCCGCTTCTTACGCGGCAGGTGTCTTCTTCCGTCAGGTGGCAGCAGAGCATAGAGACTATGCTGGCAGACGGAGTGGATGTATTTGTGGAGATCGGTCCGGGGAAAACCCTAAGCGGGTTTATGAGAAAGATTACAAGGGACGTGACAGTCTTTAATATAGAGAAACTGGAAGACATAGAAAAACTTCAGCTGTAAAGATACAGGGCAGCTGGGACGGGAAAGGAAATAAGTTATGCTGACAGGTAAGGTGGCAGTGGTTACAGGGGCAAGCCGGGGAATCGGCAGGGAGATAGCAAAGACGCTGGCGTCAGAAGGAGCCTTGGTGGTCGTCAATTATAACGGTTCCAGAGAGAAGGCCAAGGAGGCCGTGGCAGAGATAGAAGAGGCCGGGGGAAAGGCCGAGGCGGCGCAGTGCGATGTGTCTGATTTTGAGAAGGCCGGGGAGCTGATGGAATACGTGGTCAAGACTTACGGCCGTGTGGATATTCTGGTAAATAACGCGGGAATCACCAAGGACGGGCTTCTCATGCGTATGTCGGAGGAGGATTTCGACAGCGTGGTGAGAACGAATCTCAAGGGAGCATTTAACTGTATGCGCCATGTGGCAAGACAGATGATCAGGCAGAAAAGCGGAAGAATCATCAATATATCTTCTGTGTCAGGCGTTCTGGGCAATGCGGGGCAGATCAATTACGCGGCTTCCAAGGCGGGAATCATCGGAATGACAAAGTCCGCCGCAAGGGAACTGGCAAGCAGAGGGATTACAGTCAACGCCATCGCTCCCGGATTTATCAACACGGAGATGACCCGGGTGCTGTCCGATGCGGTAAAAGAAGGCGCGGCAGCCCAGATTCCCATGAAGGTGTTCGGGGAGACGAAGGATGTGGCTGAGGCGGCGGCATTTCTGGCGTCAGACAAGGCCAGGTACATCACGGGACAGGTGCTGTGCGTGGATGGCGGCATGGCTATGTAGCATTATGTAGTCGGGACATTTGGCGATAACGATTATCTGCGGAAACGGCGGGACGAGGCAGCGCGCGGAGAGTTGAGAAAGGAATGGGATAAAGCATGAAAAACAGAGTGGTTGTGACCGGAATGGGTGCTGTCACCCCTATCGGCAACAGTGTAGAGGAGTTCTGGGACGGTTTGAAGGAGAAGAAAGTAGGCATTGCGCCTATTACTGTATTTGACACCGCGGATTACAAGGTGAAGCTGGCGGCGGAGGTGAAGGATTTCGATCCGAAAAAATATATGGACCCCAAGACCGCCAAGAGGATGGAGAGGTTTTCCCAGTTTGCGGTGGCGGCGGCAAAAGAGGCCCTGGAGCATGCCGGCATCGAGATGGAGAGGGAAGATCCTTTCCGGGTGGGCGTGTGCATCGGCTCCGGCATAGGAAGCCTTCAGTCCATTGAGAGAGAGTACAAGAAACTTCTGGACAAAGGCCCAAGCAGGGTGAATCCTCTTCTGGTTCCCCTTATGATCGGCAATATGGCGGCAGGCAATGTGGCTATCCAGTTTGGACTTAAGGGAAAATGTTTTAACGTGGTGACGGCCTGCGCCACAGGTACCCACTCCATCGGCGAGGCGTTCCGGTCCATCCAGTACGGCGAGGCAGATGTGATGGTGGCAGGCGGGACGGAGGCTTCCATAACGCCTTTGAGCATCGCCGGCTTCGGGGCGCTGACGGCCCTCAGCACATCCCAGAACCCTCTGAGAGCCTCCATTCCTTTTGACAGGGACAGAAACGGGTTTGTCATGGGTGAAGGAGCTGGCGTGGTTGTCCTGGAATCCCTGGAGCACGCCCGGAAGAGAGGGGCCAAGATATACGGAGAGGTGGCAGGCTACGGAGCTACCTGTGATGCTTACCACATTACTTCTCCGGCAGAGGATGGCAGCGGCGCGGCCAAGGCCATGGAGTGGGCCATCAGGGATGCGGGAGCCAGGGCTGAGGATATCGACTATGTCAATGCCCACGGGACAGGCACGCATCACAATGATCTGTTTGAGACAAAGGCCATCAAACTGGCTCTGGGCGATCATGCGTACAAGACTCACATCAATTCTACAAAATCAATGGTGGGCCATCTTCTGGGGGCGGCAGGAGGGGTGGAGTTTATCGCCTGTGTGAAGGCCATCGAGGAAGGTTTTATCCATGCCACCGCCGGCCTGGAGAACGAGGACGAGGGCTGTGACTTAAATTATACAAAAGGGGAAGGCGTGAAGGCAGACGTAAAATATGCCGTCAGCAATTCGCTGGGATTCGGAGGACACAACGCCAGCCTGGTAGTGAAGAAATTTGTGGGTTAGGGCAGGAGGTTTTCAGATGGAAATACAGAATATCCTGATGTTGATTCAGGCGTTTACAGAACATTCTCTGACAGAGCTGCATGTAGAGGATGGCGGAGTTAAGGTTTGTTTGAAAAAAGACGGGATGCCCGGCGTGGGAGCGCCGGCGGGCGTGACGGTTTCAGGGACTTTGGCGCCGGCAGCATCGGCGCAGCCTGCAGTTGCAGGGGCAGCGATACAGGCAGCGGTTCCGGGAGAGGCAGTGTCTGTCCAGGCTGTGATTCCGGGAGCGGAGGTACAGTCCCAGACGGCACTTCCGGCTGCGGGAGCGGAAATACCGATGCAGGCGGCGATTTCAGGAGCAGGAGTTCCGGTGCAGGCGGCAGTTCCGTCTGCGGGAGCAGGAGTGCCGGTGCAGGCGGCAGTTCCGTCTGCGGGAGCAGGAGTGCCGATGCAGGCGGCAGTTCCGTCTGCGGGAGCAGGAGTACCGATGCAGGCGGCAGTTCCGTCTGCGGGAGTGGCAGCACCGACGCAGGCAGCAGTTGCGGGAGCGGGACCAGCGGTGCAGATGGTGGTTCCGGGAATGGCAGCAGTTGTGCAGGCAGCGGTTCCGGAAGCAGGGGCAGTTGCGCAGGCAGTGGTTCCGGGAGCGGCAGCGGCGGCGCAGGCAGTGGTTCCGGGAACGGCAGCAGCGATGCAGGCAATGATTCCGGGAACGGCGGCTGCGGCAGCCGTCATCGCTTCTGACAAGGTGGTGACATCTCCGCTGGTAGGTATTTTTTACAGCGCCCCGTCCCCCGAGGCGGAGAATTTCGTGAAGGTGGGAGACACGGTTAAGAAAGGCCAGGTTCTGGGAATTATCGAGGCCATGAAGCTGATGAATGAGATTGAAAGTGACTATGACGGAGTGGTTGAGGCGATCCTGGTGAATAACGAGGATGTGGTGGAGTACGGCCAGCCGCTTTTCAGAATTCGGTAAAACCGTCTGTAAGCGAAGAAGGAGTTTGCAAAGGCGGCAGGGAAGGAGATAAAGATGCTGGGAATTAAGGAGATTCAGGAGATTATTCCTCACAGACACCCGTTTCTGCTCATCGACTGTATCGAGGAGCTGGAACCGGGGGTCCGCGCGGTGGGATATAAATGCGTAACTTACGACGAGCCCCAGTTTAAGGGGCATTTTCCCCAGGAGCCGGTGATGCCGGGAGTGCTGATGGTGGAGGCGCTGGCCCAGGTGGGTGCGGTGGCTATCCTAAGCGTGGAGGAAAACAAGGGAAAGACCGCGTATTTTGGCGCTATCAATCACGCGAAATTTAAGAAAAAGGTAGTTCCGGGGGATAAGCTGCGGCTGGAATGCCAGATCGTGAAGCAGAAGGGGCCCATGGGAATCGGGCAGGCTACTGCCACGGTGGACGGCAAGGTAGCGGTGACAGCGGAATTGACATTTATGATCGGATAGGTGATGTCTTATGTTTACGAAGATATTGGTTGCCAACAGAGGCGAAATCGCGGTGCGGATCATAAGGGCCTGCAGGGAGATGGGAATCAAGACCGTGGCTGTGTATTCCGAGGCAGACAAGGACTCTCTTCACACTCTTCTGGCAGATGAAGCCATCTGCATCGGGCCTGCCCCGTCGTCGGAAAGTTACCTCAATATGGAGAGGATCATATCAGCTACGGTGTCCATGAAGGCTGAGGCTATTCATCCTGGTTTCGGGTTTCTGTCGGAAAATGCCCGGTTTGCGGAACTGTGTCAGAAGTGCAGCATTACATTTATCGGCCCTTCCGCAGACCTGATTCACAAGATGGGAAACAAGTCGGAGGCCAGAAAGACCATGATGGATGCGGGAGTGCCGGTGGTTCCCGGAAGCAAGGAGCCGGTGCGCGCCGTGGAGGAAGCCAGAGCCATGGCAGAAAAAATAGGATATCCGGTGATGATCAAGGCGTCTTCCGGCGGAGGCGGGAAGGGGATGAGAATCTCCCGCGGGCCTGAGGATTTCGACACAAATTTCCAGAATGCCCAGATGGAGTCCGTGAAAGGATTTTCTGACGATACCATGTATCTGGAACGGTATATCGAGAAGCCCAGGCACATCGAATTTCAGATTATGGCGGACAAATTCGGTCATGTGGTTCACTTGGGGGAGAGAGACTGTTCTATACAGAGGCGGCACCAGAAGGTTCTGGAGGAATCCCCGTCCATCGCCATCTCCCCTGAGCTGAGAAAGAAGATGGGGGAGACCGCGGTGCGGGCCGCCAAAGCCGTGGGATATGAAAACGCAGGGACTATCGAGTTTTTGCTGGACAAAGATAAAAATTTTTATTTTATGGAGATGAATACCAGAATCCAGGTGGAGCATCCTGTTACAGAGATGGTCACTGGCCTGGACCTGATTATAGAGCAGATCAGAATCGCAGCAGGGGAGCCGCTTTCGGTGACTCAGGACCAGGTCAAGATCCAGGGCCATGCCATCGAGTGCAGAATCAACGCGGAGAATCCGGCCAAACATTTTATGCCGTGTCCGGGTCTGATCACCAACGTGCACACTCCGGGAGGCAACGGGGTCAGGGTGGACAGCCATATTTACAGTGATTACCGGGTGCCGCCTAACTATGATTCCATGCTTTTAAAACTGATTGTCCGGGGAAAGGACAGAAAGTCTGCCATCGCCAAGATGAGAAGCGCCCTGGGAGAGCTGGTGATCGAGGGAATCGACACAAACCTGGATTTTCAGTATGAGATTCTGAGCCATGAGGCATTTTTAAACGGAGATACGGACACACATTTTATACCTTCTTATTTTCCCGAGTACGGAAAGTAGAATTTTGGAGACGTAAACGGGGCCGCGGTTTTGCAGAGGAACTTAAGGCTGATAACAGAAGAGACGCTGTGTGAAACAGGAACGGAAGGAGAGAACCAGGACTATGCTGAGAGATATGTTCAAGAAGACGTATACATTGATTGATACCAAGTACAGAAGCCAGACCGGGCAGGAGCCCAACGTTCCCGAAGGCCTGTGGAGAAAATGCAAAAAGTGCGGTCAGCCTCTTTACGGAGAAGACGTAAAAAATAATTATTATATCTGTCCGAAGTGCAAGGCGTATTTCCGTGTTCACGCCATGAGGCGGATTGAGATTACCGCGGATGGAGGGAGCTTTGAAGAGTGGGACAGACAGATGGAATTTGCCAATCCTCTTGATTTCCCGGGGTATGAGGAGAAGGTTCTGGCGGCCAGGGAGAAGACGAAGCTGAATGAGGCTATTGTCACCGGACAGTGCACAATCGAGGGCAAAAAAACGGCCATAGGAGTGTGTGATGCCCGGTTTCTCATGAGCAGCATGGGGCATGTGGTGGGGGAGAAGATCACCCGCATGGTGGAGAGAGCCACCGAGGAGCGCCTGCCTGTGATCATATTTGCCTGTTCCGGCGGAGCCAGAATGCAGGAGGGATGTGTGTCTCTGATGCAGATGGCCAAGACCAGCGGGGCGCTGAAACGCCACCATCAGGCAGGGCTTTTGTTTGTCAGTGTTCTCACAGACCCCACTACAGGAGGAGTCACCGCCAGCTTTGCCATGCTGGGAGATATTATTCTGGCAGAGCCGGGAGCCCTCATCGGATTCGCCGGCCCCAGAGTGATTCAGCAGACCATCGGGCAGAAGCTGCCGGAGGGATTTCAGAAAGCGGAATTTCTGATGGAGCATGGATTTGTGGACAAAATCGTTCCCAGGGAGGAGATGAAGGAGACTCTCGGGAGGATTTTGAAAATGCACATGGAGCCTGCGCAGCCCGGCGTCTATGGACGGGACAGTATGAAAAGCGAGAATGTGGAAAATCGTAATGGAGAACAGGATTCTTCTGAGGAGGGAAAGACTGCCTGGGAGCATGTGCAGCTGTCCAGAAAGT
>CAJTOT010000036.1:18281-27518 GCA_910577935.1 uncultured Hungatella sp.
GATTCTTCTGAGGAGGGAAAGACTGCCTGGGAGCATGTGCAGCTGTCCAGAAAGTCCGACCGCCCTGTGGCAGGAGATTATATAGATGAGATATTTGACGATTTTATAGAACTACACGGAGACAGATGTTTTGGCGACGACGGGGCTGTTGTGGGAGGCATCGCCATGTTCCACGGCAAGCCGGTCACTGTCATCGGACAGCAGAAAGGGAAGACTACTAAGGAAAATATCAGCCGGAATTTCGGCATGCCTTCTCCGGAGGGGTACAGAAAGGCGCTGCGCCTTATGAAGGAAGCGGAGACTTTCAAGCGCCCTGTCATCTGTTTTGTGGACACTCCGGGAGCGTTCTGCGGTATCGAGGCGGAGGAGAGAGGGCAGGGAGAGGCCATTGCCAGAAATCTCTTTGAGATGTCTGATTTGAAGGTTCCCGTGTTGTCCATCGTCATCGGTGAAGGGGGGAGCGGCGGCGCTCTGGCCATGGCGGTGGCCAATGAGGTGTGGATGATGGAAAATGCCGTCTATTCCGTGCTGTCCCCGGAAGGCTTTGCCTCTATTCTCTGGAAGGACAGCAAGAGAGCCGGCGAGGCGGCAGGAGTGATGAAGGTCACGGCAGGGGATCTCTTAAAGCTGGGCATCATAGAAAAGATGATACCGGAGAAAGAGCCGGCCAACAAGGATAATATGGGTGAGATAGCTCTGTGCATGGATAAGATGATAGGAGAATTTTTAAAAGATTACACGGCGAAAAC
The DNA here is from genome assembly GCA_910577935.1 of uncultured Hungatella sp. Classification (GTDB taxonomy): domain Bacteria; phylum Bacillota; class Clostridia; order Lachnospirales; family Lachnospiraceae; genus UBA3402. The sequence goes on from CAJTOT010000036.1 coordinate 19,031, forward strand.
CAGCGAGGAGCTGCAGACGCAGAGATATGAGAGATTTCGGAGAATCTGATTTCCCCAGGCAGCAGGAGAGCCGGGCGCTGCCGCAGGTGTGTTGACTGAGCGGATAGGAAGACGGGAGAATAATATTATGAGGCAGATAAAGCCGTTGGAAATAGGGGATTTAACAGTAGAGAAGCCGGTTATTCAGGGCGGCATGGGCGTGGGCATCAGTCTTCACCGGCTGGCCGGAGCCGTGGCGAAGGCAGGAGGTCTGGGCATCATCTCCACCGCCCAGATCGGTTTTCGGGAACCTGATTTTAAAGATGACCCTCTGTCTGCCAACCTGCGGGCCATAGGGACAGAGCTGAAAAAAGCCCGTGAGATCGCTCCGGCAGGAGTCATCGGGTTCAATATCATGGTGGCCACCAAGCAGTATGAACAGTATGTGAAGGCGGCGGTGAAGGCCGGGGCGGATATTATCATCTCCGGCGCCGGTCTGCCTGTGTCCCTCCCCGAGTACGCGGCGGAGGCATGGAGGGAACTGGAGAGTGAAAACGGGGGAAAGGGCAGAAGAAGGACGAAGCTGGCTCCCATAGTTTCCACCGCGAAATCCGCCTCCGTAATCTGCCGGTTCTGGGACAGAAAGTATAAGATGGTTCCTGACCTGATTGTCATAGAAGGGCCGCTGGCAGGAGGACATCTGGGATTTACCAGAGAGCAGCTGGGTGAATACGGGGCAGACACGGCAGATGTGGAGCATACTTATAAGAGAGACTGCTACGACAGAGAGGTGGCGGAGATTCTCAAGGTGGTGAAGACCTATGAGGAGAAATATGACACCAGGATTCCTGTGGTGACGGCAGGGGGCATCTATGACCATGAGGACGTGCTGCATCAGCTGAGTCTGGGAGTGGACGGAGTGCAGGTGGCCACCCGGCTCGTGACCACCAGAGAGTGTGACGCCCCTGACTGCTACAAGCAGGCATATATTAAGGCAAAAGCAGAGGATATCGTAATCACCAAAAGCCCGGTGGGGATGCCGGGGAGAGCTATAGTGAATCCGTTCCTCGAAGAGGCGGCCGGCGGGCGCATTCCCCCCAGAAGATGTTTCCGGTGCCTGGAGACATGCGACCCGTCAAAAACCCCTTACTGTATCACGGCGGCGCTTGTGAACGCGGCAGAGGGAGACTTAGACCATGCTCTTTTGTTCTGCGGGAGCAATGCATGCAGGGCTGAGAGGATTGAGACGGTGGAGGAAGTGATGAGAGAGTTGGCGGGAGTCTGAGCTGACCAAAAATCTGATGTAAGCTATGTAATCCCATGTCTTACATCAGATTTTTTGTTTTTTAAACTACAGCCTCCACAATTATTTTATCAGCGATTTGGAGTTCTTTTACTCCTCGCTCCTTCTTCTTATTGAAATTGAAACTCAGCAGATATCCTTTCTCCTGATGATAATATTCTAAATACTCTATAAGCTGCTTTTCTCCACGTTCGTTATATTCATTTCCATGCCAGATTTTCAATTTAACGATATATTGTTCTCCCAGATAATCCACAATTACATCTGTTCGTTTTGCGTCTCTCGTCTGTGATTCTATATAATAGTTTCCTACGCCATTTATAATAGGCTTTAGATAAAGCAAAAAGAATTTACGCCCGTATTCCTCCACAAACTTCTGATCATTATCTCCGTAAATATCGGAAAAATGAATCACAAATTTTTCAAGCACCAATTTCATATTCAGCTTATGACCTGCAATAAACTGATTTCTGTCACTTTGTCCCTGAAAGTATATCTCGCTTTTCACAGATTCTTCTGATATGAAAAGGTTTAGCAAAAACATTTCAAAGATGCGGTTTGAGATTGACACACACCCTCTGTCTTCTTTTAAAAAGCCAAACATACTTCCCAGATTCACAGATTTTTCAGCTGAACTAAAAGTCACTCGTTTTCCCTGATACAAAATCCCTCGTATCATATCCCGCAGATCTTCGAACATATCCAGCTGCTTTACCAGACTGTCAAACAAAGGAGTATTCATTTTCAATATCATCTTTACGGCTTCGGCGATTCCCTCTCTGGTCCAGAGATTTCTGCCATCCAGGGAAGTTTCATTCCCCGGCAGTTTCTCATCCAGTATCTTACAGACCAGAGACACCAGATACGGATAGCCTGAAGTATACTGGTAAATCTCCTCTGCGGCTGATTTTACATCTATTCCCACATGATGTTCTGCCTCGTATTCCTCCAACATACCTTGAATCTGTCCGGCAGAAAAACTCATAGATATATCAAAATCTGCCGCGATATTCCAGGGACTGTTATATTGATACTCCTCTTCTGGCCGCAGTTTCAATTTCAGATTTTTGATGTCATAGACTCCGGCCAGAATCACCGAATGAAATATGGGGCGGATATCTCGATTCAGATAATATCCTCTGAGCATAGACAAAAAGTCTAAAAATACCTGATAATTAGAAGCACTGTCCACTTCATCAATCATCAGCACAATCCGCTTCCCTGCCCTGCCGCATACTCTGCTAATCCCCCGGAACATCTTATCCATAGAAATCCGTTTTCCGTCTTTTAAAGCGGTCAGGCTGTGAAATGTTTCCATATCTATGTTTTTGCGCAATTTTTCATTGAGAAACAGCAGATCTTCCAGACCTTCAATAAAAGAGAGAACAAAGGTCTCCTCATCAGCGAAGTTAGCTGAACTCATCATCTGAAAATCCAGGGAGAATACGATATATTCTTCTTTCAGATATTCCTCCAGTGCCATCAGGGTTGTTGTCTTGCCATATTGGCGTCCCCGGTTGATCACAAAATATTTTCCCCGGTCTATAAACTGTTCTTTGATTGTTTCAAGTCTCTCATCCAGACTTACCATATAGTGATGATCCGGTCTGCACCGTCCTTCTGTATTGAAATACCGTTTCATATTCCCTCCAATCTCGATTAAATCCGGGTATAATGGTCCTCCACAAGCTTCCCAAGCTTCTCCAGCTCATCAGGAATCCGAATCCTCTCAGGGCACATATCCAGGCACGGCATCGTCTCACACTTCCTGCACATTCGGATGCTCTCTTCAATCCCCATATTCAGTTTCCCCAGCGCCCAGTGCTCTTTCCCGAGAAAGAAGTACTGATACTGCCGGAATACTGTGTGTATTTCCGTTCCGTAAGGACACACGCATCTCTGGCAGCGGCGGCAGGGAATGGGGGCGTAACTCTTCTCGAGAACGGACAGTACCTGCCGGAAGGAAGGCGCCGGGCCTGAATATGTCAGATCCTTCATGGCGGCATCAGCCTGGGCGGCGGTTCCGATGCCGATGAGAGCGCTGGACACCGGGTAGGAGAGGACGGTTTTTATGAGGGTTTCCACAGGAAAAAAAGCAGGGAGGAGTCCCGCCGCGTATACTTTGTTCACCAGCAGTCCCTTTTGGCGGAATAGGGGCTCTTCTTTTATTCTGTCCAGCATCCCTCTCTCCAGAAGATTGCCGCTTCCCTGAAGCACGTCCACCCGGCAGTCGGCGGCGGCTCTTAAGAGGATATCATAGTAGTGGGAGGCGATGCCGGCAAAACGGATAAGCCCTCTCTCTTTCAGTTCCGCGAGAGCATCCAGGGCGCCGCCTTTTTGAAATACTCTGTCCTGGGATTCAAAGTCTACCTGATGGACAAAGTATATATCTGCCCATGTTCCCAGGTTTTCACAGGAAGTCTCCACCGCCTGGTACATCTCATTGCCGTCATAGAATCTGGCCTTGTCGGAGATGATCAGGTTCTCTCTCCCGATTAAAGAGGCGAATTTCCCCAGTTTCAGCTCCGCGTCGCCGTACTCAGGGACGATGGCCGTGTCGTAGAGGTTGCAGCCAAGATGAAAGGCGTGCTCCATGACAGCCAGGGCTTCATCGTCGCTGAGGTTGTAATAATCCGGCAGGACGGGGACGCTTCCCTGAAGAACCGGGATAGTGCCGAAGCCGATTTCCGAGACAGTGAGGCCGGTACAGCCGAGTTTCCGATACCGCATACATTCCCTTTCCCTTCTTATGTTGATATCTTCATATATACATCACTCCGCGGCACCGCACCCTTCAAAGGCGCGGTGTTCCACCGCCACATCGCCGCCGATTACAGGCATCTGTAGATTCCGGCAGAAGGCAAACGCCTCCTTTCCGATCCGCTTTAAAGTAGAGGGGAGAATAACCTTCTCCAGGCTGTGGCAGCGGAAAAATGCCCGGTCAGGTATCTCTTCCATCCCCTCGGGAATCAGGATTTCTCTCAGGGAGGTGCAGTTTTCAAATGCCCTCGCGCCCAGATGACGGAGATTCCGGGACAGTTCTATCTTTTCCAACCGCCCGCAGCCGGAAAATGCCATGAACCCGATTGTCTCCACGCCGAAGGCATTTTCCACGGCAGTCAGCCATTTGCAGCCGGAAAACGCGCATCTGCCGACGGATGATACAGAGAGGGGAAGACGGATATGTGACAGCAGGTTTCCGTCCTGGAACACGTGGTCCCCTATGGCGGTGATGCCGTCTGCCACCTGGAGATCCGAGATGTTGCCGGTGCACTCTGTCAGGACATGGTTCTCATCGGTTTTAAAACAGTTTAGGCTGTCCATGACCGCCTGCATGGCTATGGGATGGAGCCGGCGCTCCCGGTCGCCGATGCCCCTGAAACGTATGATCGCACAGCCGGGCAGCGTCATCTCCTCCAGATAGATACAGTTCCGGAAGGCATACTCCTCCACCTTCACCCTTTCAGAGAGAAAATGAATCCGCCGGATTCCCATCCCATTTGCAAATGCCCAGCCGCACACAAGGCGGATATCTTTTGAAACAGTCACATCCCCCCGGCAGCAGGAGCCGTCCAGAAGCATGTGGTTTACTGTCACAAGAGGGTTGGCCCGGCGCTGTTTTTCCATCCATGCCGTCCCGTGGAATGCTCTGGCGCCGATGTATTCCACAGTCTCGGGAATCTGGATTTCTTCAAGCATGAGAATATCCCGGAAGACTTCCGCCTGAATCCGCCTGATGCCTTCAGGAATTGCGACAATCCGCCCCTGGCCTCTGTAGCCGGTGAGCATCTCCCCGTTTTCGATCTGAAAACAGCTGAGGGCGCTGTGATATACCAGGCGGACCATCTCAGGAAGATCATCGGACAGGACATCACGGTAGGTCTCCGGCTTCCAGAGCGTGCCTTTCCAGACCACATTTTTTAAGCGGGTACAGCCGGAAAACGCATATTCCCGGAGGGAGGCAGTTCCCGAAGAGGCAGACTCTGGGGAGACAGTTCCCGGAAATGAAGCGCTCGGAGAGGCGGTCATGCAGGATATGGCTTCGGGAGGGATGGCTTCGCGGACTTTGCCGGTTTCTGTGAACTTAATTTCTTCTATGTTTCCGCAATCTTCAAAGGCGTGGGGCATGACAAATATTCTGTCGTTCAGATTCAGGCATCTCAGGCTGTCGCAGTCCTGGAAGGCGTAACTCCCGATTCGGGAAATCCGGGAAAAGTCAAAGGATTTCAGGCTGCGGCAGCCGGTGAAACAGAAATCTTCCACAATCCCGGCCTCCGGACAGACACAGGTTTCCAGTTTCCGGCAGCCTTCAAAAAGGCGCTGTCCGAGAACGGTCACATGTTCAAGTTCCACATGCACAAGAGAGGCACAGAAGGAAAATGCCCTTGGCCCTGCATGTTCTGCGGGGGCCTTCACAGACTTGAGGGATATACATTTTTCAAATGCCCGGCTGTCAATCCGGCATAAAGTGCGGGAAAAAACCACAGTCTCCAGGGAGCGGCATCCCCAGAAAGCTCCTTCGCCGATATGGGTAAGGCCGGAGGGGAGAACAATCCTGGTGATATTGGGGTTGGCCGAGAAGGCGTAGGGGGCGATGGAGCGGATTCCCTCGGGAATGCGGATTTCTCCCCAGGCGGTTTCCCTGCCGTAGTTTTGCCCTGACACCAGCACATGGCTGATGATGTGAGGAAAACCGGTTCTCTCAAATACCCTCTCCCCCACAGTGGTTAAAGCCGGGATATCCTGGACTTCCAGGGCTTCACATTCCCGTAGAGCCTCATTTCCCAGAGTCCGGACATGGACGAGGGGGAGCCTTAAAAGCTTGCTGCAGCGGAAAAATGCCCTCTCTTCTATGGTGTGGATCGGCGCAGAGGTGTTCACGGTTTTCAGTGAACAGCATCCGGAAAAAACCTCCTTTTCGACTCTGTGGATGCAGGAGGGCCAGAACACTTCCGAGAGCCGTTCACACCCTTTGAAGGCGGCAGGACCGACCCAGGCGACGCTCTCGGGAATCTGTATTCCGGTCAGGGAAATATTTCCGTAAAATGCCCCTCCGGCCACGATTTTTACAGTAAGAGGAAGGCTGACATCGCCAAAGAGCTGTCTCCCGTCCCAGAGGATGCTGCCATCCGAGATACCCTTCACGTTCTCCAGAAACGGCGTGTGTTCCAGGGCATTTTTTCCCACAGACTCCAGGGAGTCAGGAAGAATCACCTGCCTTAAGGAACTGCAGCCGAATGCCAGCCTGTCGGGAATATGGCGGACTCCCGGTTCCAGCACCAGGGTCTTGAGCCTGGAGCAGCGGGAGAAAATGTCTGAGCCGAAGTTCAGGCAATCCCCGGACATGTGTACTTTTTTCACGCCGCTCTCCCCGAATGCCAGGTTTCCCACATAGGCCGCCGACGGGGGAAGGCGGATCTCTTTCAGCCCGGCGCAGCGGTAAAAGGCCATCTCGCCTATGGATGAGAGGCTTTCGGGAAATCTTGCCTCTCTCAGGGAAGTACATTTATAAAACGCCTGCTCTCCTATGGTCCTGAGACAGGGGCCGAAGGAGATATCACGGAGTACATGACAGTGTTTGAACGCGCCCTGTTCCACCTGGGAAAGGCGGGGCGGGAGGACTGCCCGGATCAGTTTGACGCAGTTTTCAAATGCCCCGGCTCCGATGCGGGACACATGCTCAGGAAATTCTATGGTCTGCAGAAGAAGACAGCCGCGAAATGCGCCGGCGCCGATTTCCAGAAGGCTGTCCGGAAGAATCACCCGGTCCACAGCCTCGTTTCCCGCGAACGCCTCCTCCGCTATGACGGTGATTCCTTCTGGGACGGCCACCCTGGATTCGCTGCCTAAGTATTTTAAAAGAATGGTGCCGCTGATACGGAAATTGCCCATGAACTGGCGGTGGACGGTCTGGACCAGAGGGGGAACCTCCCCGCCGGAAAGCTTCTCGATTCCCCTGAAGGTGTACACCTCCCCGCCGCCGAGGCGGACGTACTTAAGAGAGGTGCAGTTTTTAAACGCGTCCTCGTGGACCATGACTGTGCCGCTGCCGAAGGTCACGGTCTCCAGGCCGATACAGTTGCGGAAAGCCCGGCTTTCGATTTCTTCCACAGAGGCGGGGAGTGTTACAGACAAAATGCCCCGCTTGTCGAAAAAGCAGCTTTTTCCAATGACCCGGATACCTTCAGGAATCTCCACATGCTTTAAGTTGGTGAGGAACTTTACAAGCCGCCTCCCGTCAAGCTCCATCATGCGGAGCACATCCACGGCCACGGCCCGCACCAGAGAGGGAACCTTCATGTCGCCTGCCACCACCTCCACAGTGTTGGGAAATGTGAAAATCCCGCCGTCAGGGAAGGCGATGGAGGAGATGCCGCCGCAGCTTGTGAACACGTCGCAGAGGCAGTCCTCCTGAAGCTCTCTGGATATGACCAGCTCTTTCAGCTGAACATCGTTGACAAATGCCTGCCTCCCAAGACGGCGCACACCAGGCATGGAGATCCTCGTCAGGCTGTCGCAGTAGAGAAACGCGCAGTCGCCCAGTTCTTCTACCTGGGGAGGCAGGGAAATCTGTCTCAGACTGTGGCAGCGGTGAAAAGCATAATCACCGATGCGGCGGACATTTTCCGGAATCTCAATCTCCTCCAGTTTCCGGCAGCCCTTGAAAGCGCCTGACATGATGGAGTTCAGGCTCTGAGGAAGGATGATCTTTTTCAGGGAGACGCAGGCCTTGAAGGCGCCCTGGCCTATGGCGCGGACACCCTGGGGGACAACTACAGATTCTGCCCGTCCGTCATATAGAGTCAGAACATGGTCTTCGATATGAAGGTTATCTGTCATAGCATTTACACCGTCCTTTATGGTTGTACCGAGAAAGCGAAATAAGGTTTACAGCATCCTCACCCGATTCATGGTGATGCCGAAAACGCAAAATGTAGGTCTACTGTGAGAAGTGCCCTCAGTTCCTCCACAGAACCGCACTGGTACAGCTTTTCCTTGTATTTTTTCGTCCCTGGGCGTTTTTTCATGGCGTAGGAGGTCAGTTTCCGCATGTAGGTCAAGGTGAAGGTCTCATCGTAGTGGGCGCCGGTGAGTTCCATTTGCTCCAGGAGAATGTCCAGAGTGGTCTTGCGCGGCATCTGACCGGTGAGTTCCATGAAAATAAACGGATTTTCCAGGGCATAGCGGGCGATCATGATGCCGTCA
>CAJTOT010000036.1:27626-30441 GCA_910577935.1 uncultured Hungatella sp.
TGCGGAATTCCGTCGTACATCATGCTCCGGCTGCGCCCGTGGACAGTAATCATGTCCGCCCCGGAGGCCTCGCACATGCGGGCGAATTCCGCCGCGAACATCTGGTCTTCCTTGATTCCGGCGCGGCATTTTACCGACACCGGTTTTCCGCTTTTCTTGCAGGCCCGTATGATGGCAGAGGCCCTGGGCATGTCCAGCATCAGGGCGCTTCCCTCCCCGCTTTTAAACACATTGGGAACAGGACAGCCCATATTGATGTCGATCAAGTCAAAGTGTTCCAGCAGCGGACTTTTGGCCATCTGCTCCATGACCGCCGGAGATCCGCCCAGAAGCTGGACTGCCTTAAGAGGTTCCTCTTCGGTGGTGAACAGAAGGCGGCCGGTGGCCCGGTCCTGGTATTTCAGGGCGTTGGCGCTGACCATCTCCGTAAAACATAGGCCCGCCCCCATCTCATAGGCAAGACGGCGGAAAGGATAACAGGTATACCCGGCCAGAGGGGCCATGAGGATGTTGGAGGGCAGCAGGAGGCCGCCTATGCGCAGTTGCCGGATTTCCATATGTCGAGAGCCCCTCCTTTTCCGTTTTTATTCTCTCGGAGATAATGAGTCAAATCTTAATTTCTTATACTCATTCTAACATATCAAAATATCTGTTGCAACGGCATTGATGAGAACGACAAAACCGTCTGTTCCGGTTAAGAGCCGGTCAAGAGCGGGCATTTGACCGATGGGGAATCCGGCATGAATGGGCTTGCAAGAGAAGCTGATGCCAGATGATTAAGACTTTCCCAAAGGATTACCCCCTTCCAAAGGATTACTCCCAAATACATGTCAAATTTCCGTCCCGTGAACTGTAATATGTGATATACTGAAAGCACAAGACACTTATTGCGGAGCGGTCGTTGGGCGTTTGCCGAACGGTAAAATATGAGCAGGAGGGCTTATGAAAATTTTACACATCACTGACATCCATGTAGGCTGGGAACCGGACAGAGAGAAAGAAAAACGCGCGTGGGAGAGGCTGTACAGGGAGGCCTCATCAGTGGCGGAGAATGGCGGGAAGCCGGATATCATGGCTGTGACCGGAGACCTGGTTATGCATGGCGAAGAAGAGGAGTACAGGCGGACCGAAGAATATATCCATGGCTTGAGAAAACTTCTTGGACTGGAGAAAGAGAAGGTATTTTTCTGCTGCGGCAATCACGACTCCGACACTCCGGACCCAGGTTCGACTTTCCATGAGTATGAGGCATTTGCAGAGAGATTCTATGGAGGGGAGATTCCCGGTTTCTGGAGGGAGGTTCCGGTGTTCACCGTCAATTCCTGCAAGAAGACCTCGCTGAAGGATTTTAATGACTGCTGGCTGGACCCCAAGGATGTAGACGAGATTCTTGCCAAGGCAGTGCCTGGGAAAAAAGGGATTCTTCTCATGCACCATCAGCCGGAGATTTTCGACGACCAGAGCCAGATCGTCAGGCTGAAGGAGGCAGTGGCGCTGATTCTGGGCGGACATCTCCACAGCGGCTACGCCAGACAGATCGCGTGGAAAGGAATGACGGCGGTAAACGGCATGGCGATAACACCGCATTTCCAATTTATTCCTAAAGGATTTCAGGTGGTGGATATGGCGGAGGATGGGAAGGTGGAGACTGTGATGTATGTGTATAAAGATGGGGGAGGGGTTTTGGAGCAGAGGGCGTGAAGGGGAAATATGCACGCTTATAGATATGTCCAACAAGGTGCTGGAACATATAGCTGTAAAATACCATTCTGTCAAGGAAGGAGTGAAGTCTGTTATGGGTGGAAAGATTCTGGAATATGAGGCAAAGACTATAAAGAGGGAAGGGATGGAACAGGGGATAGGCAGTATCATTTGAGTTTGGAGATGGCGGAGAAATATCTGTGATTATTATCGGTTCTGGAGTTTAGACGCAATAAAAAACAGCATAGGAATCAGTGAAAGGCATTAGTGGAAAATATTCACTAGTGCCTTTTAAATTGTGTAAAACATGCCAAAAAGTATACGTTTTGGGTCCATGCAAATTAATATCTTACAACAATGATTTTATAGTAGAAAATCACCATATTTTATGATATTATTGTCTATACAAAGACTTACCAAAACGTATACTTTTCGGTCATCATCTGATGCCTGGGAAGTATCCGCTGAGACAGGTGAAGCATGACAATCTGCGCGAGAGGAAAGGCGGGCTGTGAGATGACTGGTAAAATTACCTTAATATCAGGCAATTCTGTTCCATACAGCGCTGCCTTTACAAGAGAGCAGTTCCTGTTTTACGAGATGAGAACTGCGGCCAGGCTGATGTGTGAAGGTCTGTCCGACGGGGAGATTATAGACCGCATTACAGAAGAAAATTTGTTTCAGTATCCCACGGAGAAGTCTGTGGGGCGGATGGCGCGGGTGTGTGTCCGCCGTCTGAAAATATTGGGAGACGAGACTTTGGTGCAGGCAGTTGTCCGGGAACCGTTTCAGACGGCAAAGCAGATCTGTCTCTATGCCATGATGAAGCAGTACCGTGTGGTGTGGGAGTTTATGGTCACTGTCATCGGGGAGAAGTACAGGCTGAGAGATGCTGCATTTGGGAAAATAGATATGAACATCTTTTTTATCCGTCTCCAGGAGCAGGACGACAATGTAGCTTCGTGGAGCGATTCTACAGTTGCCAAATTAAAGCAGGTTTTGTCAAAAATTCTGGTTGAAAATGAATATATCGATAACAGCAGGGCGGGGCATCTGAATCCTGTATGGCTGAATCCGATTCTGGAGAATGCCATCTGCCGCAGTCACGATGACG
>CAJTOT010000036.1:30618-32493 GCA_910577935.1 uncultured Hungatella sp.
TTTTCTTGAGGGGAAAGGACTGAGCAATGAGGTAAATATCCGCATCTTTTGTTACGACCCGGCGGAGGAGATGACAGTACAGCAGTTTATCAGACAGATTTCATCGGATCAGTCAGTTGGCTGCCGTCTGATGGAATGTAATCTTTATCAAACTTTTTTGTCTATCTGTGAGGATCTGGATATCTTGGAAGATATTCCCGAGATGGAAGCAGGCGATGGAGGAAGTTTTTTGCTGGAGCAGCTTCATTCTGCCATCGGAGAAGGGGAATACATCGAAAAAATACAGTACGAACCCCACATGCCGGGAGATATTCTGATGATCACAGGCGTGGGCGATGTATTTCCATTTATGCGGGTGCATTCTCTTTTGGAGGCGTTGCAGCCGCATTTTTCTGATGTGCCGATTCTGGTTATGTATCCAGGAGAATTTGACGGTTATAGGCTGAAGCTGTTCAACAGGCTGCAGCCCAATGATTACTACCGGGCATTTAATGTTATATGAGAAAAGCCGACAAGGATCACCTGACGGCGGCAAGGGTAAGGGAGAGACAGGAGAAAGAGGAGGACAGCGTCCATGAAAATTCGTGATATGTTTGCCGAGAATATCAACCGGCCAATTAACGGCGTAATCAAGGTTGGCCAGAATACTGCAGATGTTATCATGCAGGAAGTAAAAGAATATGTTATCACACGGGAACTGAAAAAGCATTTTATCCGTTTTTTTGATTATTACAGTGAGGCTTTTGATGTGCCCACCGCCGATGTGGGTGTCTGGATATCCGGGTTCTTCGGAAGCGGTAAATCTCATTTTTTAAAAATGCTGTCCTATATTCTGGAGAATAAAAAGATAGATGGCGTGCCCACTGTGGAGATGTTCCGGCGGAAATTTGAGGACGACCCGGCTACATTTATGTTAATCGATAAGTCCACCAGGGGGAAGACGGAGACGATCCTGTTCAACATTGATATCGAAGGTTCTGTAAATAAAGATAAGACTGCCGTGCTCCGTGTGTTCGCGAAAATGTTTTACACTCATCTTGGCTTCTACGGCGAGGACTTAAAGGTGGCCATGTTGGAACAGTATATAGAGCAGCAGGGGAAGACGGAGGAGTTTCGGAGGGTTTTTGAACAGAAGAAAGGCAGACCCTGGACAGAGCAGAGAAAGGTGTTTGCCTTTAACGGAAAATTTATCATTCCAACTCTCATGGAGGTTCTGGACTTGAGTGAGGACGACGCGAAGAACTGGTTTCGGGACAAGACTGCCGTGGAGTTCTCCATCGCCCGGCTGGTGGAGGATATCAGAGACTATGTGGATACCAGGCCAAAAGATTTCCGGCTGCTGTTCATGGTCGACGAGGTGGGGCAGTATGTGGGCACGGACACGGACATGCTTCTGAATCTCCAGTCTCTCATTGAGAAAATCGGCAGCGAGTGCGGCGGCAGGGTGTGGGTGATGTGCACCGGCCAGGAGGCCATCGACGAGATCATCAGAGTCCGGGCTGATGAATTTTCCCGTATCCAGGCACGGTTTGGGACACGTTTAAGCCTTTCCTCCTCCTCCGTGGACGAAGTGATCCAGAAACGTATTCTTAAGAAAAAGCCAGAAGTCACCGGAGAGTTGGAGCGTCTGTATGGGAAAAATGATTCCGTGCTGCGGAACCTGTTCAGCTTCACGGATTCCATCTTAGACATCAAGGGGTATGGAGGGCCAAATGAATTTGCCGTAAATTATCCCTTTGTGCCATATCAATTTATCATTATGCAGAAAGTTTTCGCGGAGATCCGCAAGCACGGAAATTCAGGCAAACATTTGTCCGGCGGGGAGCGGTCCATGCTGTCCGGTTTTCAGGAGGCGGCGCAGAAGATCCAGGAACA
>CAJTOT010000037.1:0-14352 GCA_910577935.1 uncultured Hungatella sp.
TTCCCTGCCCCTATATTCTGGGCGGTGACGGCTGCCAGCGCGTTGGCCATGGAGGTGGCTGTCAGCATGGCAAACACATCATACTTGCTTCCGATTCCCACCACCGACGCAGCGAACACCCCGCAGCCGTTCATCACGGTCATCAGATACAAGAACGAGATCCTCACCATCAGTTCCTGAAACGAGATGGGAATTCCCACCCGCGCCAATTCCTTCGCCAGCCCCTTATGCACCCGGAATGAGGAGGGCTTAAAATCAAACACAAAAGCATCTCTTTTCAAATACGCCACGGCGATGACCATGCTGACCCCCTGGGAGACCACCGTGGCCAGCGCCGTGCCTGCCACCCCCATGGCTCCATAGCGCACCAGCACAAAATCCAGAACCACATTAAGCCCGCAGGCCACTGCCACAAACATCATAGGCTTTCTGGAATCCCCGTATCCTCTGAGTATGGCGCTGATAGAATTGTAGCCGCAGATAAAGAAATTGCCGCAGGCGCAGATGGCCACATAAGTCATGGTCAGTTCAAAGGACTCCTCCGGCGTGTTCAGTATCTTGAGAAGGGGAGCCTCAAAAGCCAGCATCAGGCCCGTGAGTCCCAGGGCAAAGAGGGAGAACACGGTCAGCGTGGTTCCGATGGCCTTCTTCACCATGTCATAATTTTTCTGTCCCATATAATTACCGATGACAATGGTGCTTCCCAGCGTCAGTCCCGCCGACAGGCTTGTGACAATCTGGGTCACCTGGGTTCCCGTTGAAACCGCCGCCACGCTCCTGGCGTCGCAGTATTTGCCCACCACAAACAAGTCCACCGCGCCGTACAGGGACTGGAGAATATTGGCCAGCAGAAAGGGGACCGCGAACATGCACAGAGCCGGCAGCAGCCTGCCCTCTGTCAGATCCTGCTGTTTCATATCGCCGCCTCTCACTGGGAGAAGCCTTCGATCAGGCTGACCGCGCCGCAGATTACCGGATAGTGGCTGTCATACTCGTCTCTGTCCGCCATCTTGAACTTATAATACTTGTCCTCTTTGATCTCCTGATAAACGCTTTCTACCTCCAGACGCTCGTTCAGCGCGCTCTTGTTGATCTCATAGATGGCCTCCCGTCCTTCCTTGTCCTCTGTGCGGATCAGATACACCTGCTCCCCGTCCATCTCGGAGATGACCTTCTCAATAATCCTCACTTCCACCATCCAGTTGTCCCGCTTCTCCTCCCTTCTGGGGATGACCGCAAGCACCGCCACGACAGCCACCAGCGCTGCTGCCAGAAGAGCGTACTTTATCATTCCCTTAAAAAATTCGCTTTCTCTGTTCATCATGGTTCTCCTCCCTCACCTTTTCATGCAACCTATTATACTCAACATTTTTACGGTTTGCAAGACCTGTATCCATGCCCTGCCCAAGAATCCGGTTTCCCCGGTTACCGTTTACCGTAACCCTTCACCGTCATCTCCCCGCCGTCTGTTTTCACCGTCACCGCTCCCATATCCTGGGTGAGAACCCAGCCGATTCCCACATCCTCCAGACGTTTCAGGGTCTCAGGGGAGGGATGGCCATACCGGTTCCCCTCTCCGCAGGAGATAATGGCAAGCTCCGGCCTGACCCTCTCAAGAAATGCTTCCCCTGTAGAGTATCCTGACCCGTGGTGGGCTGCTTTGAGTATCTGAACCGCCAAATCCTCCTCCCGGCGAAGCCACCGCTCTTCCCCCTTGGCGCTCATGTCCCCCGTCAGAAGGATTCCCGCCTGTCCGTAAGTCACGAGAAGAAGAAGAGAGTGCTCGTTTCTGTCCCCGGTCCTGTCTGCGTGGTCCTCGGGTCCTGGATAGAGACAGCGGATCTCCAGATCCCTTCCCCGGATTTTATCACCCCGTTTCATCCACACCACCAGAGCCCCGTGTTCCCGCGCCAGCTCCTCCAACTCTATATAGGCTTCATCACCGCTTTCCCGGCCGGACCAGGGAAGCGCCACATGGCGCACACGGATTCCCTTTCCTCCCTCCAGAAGCTCCTTAAGACCGGAGACATGGTCCTGATCCCCGTGGCTTACAACAGCGTAATCAACCTGGCTGATCCCCTGGCTCTTTAAAAAGGGTTCCAGCACCTGCTCCCCTAGGTTCCTCCTGTCCGTGCTCCCGCCATCCACCAATACCACCATGTCCTCCGTCCTGATGCAGATCCCGTCACCCTGCCCCACGTCCAGAAATGTCACTTCCATCCCTCTCACCGGAACCGGAAACAGAAGAATTCCCATGGTGACGACAGCAAAACCGGCAAAAAACAGAGACCGCCTGCCGCGGACGCCCTCCTCTTCTCCGTCCTCCTTCTCCCTTTTGACAGAGACCGCTGCCGCCGCCAGAAAGACAACCCACAAAACCCCGTAGCTTACTATCTGCCACCACCGGGGACGTCCCGGCGCAAGAACCGCCCAGGGCAGCCTCTGTGTCTGCCCGCAGAGCCATCGGTACAATTCCAGCACATAATGTCCTGCCCCCAGGGCAGCCGTCCCCAAAACCCGAGACAGGCTCCCCAGCGCCGCCCCCAGAAGCCCGGAGAGAAGGACGAAGGACATGAGCGGAATAACCACCAGGTTCAGCAGCGCCCCGTAAGGCGGATATTCAAAATAATGGTATAGGATCACCGGACAGGTGGCCAGCTGTATCACCGCTCCTGCAACCATGGCTTTCTCATAGCCTCTGCCGGCTCTCAGCCATCTCTCCGCCGCCGGCTCTGCCGCCCCCAAAGCCAGTACGGCCCCGAAGGACAGCTGGAAGCCTGCCTGAAACAACAGGGTTGGGGACTGAATCAGCAGAACCACGGCGCAGACAGACAGGGCCGTCCGCAGATCGTAGGTCCGGCCCAGACACAGGGCAGCCATCTGCATCACCGCCATGGCCGCCGCCCGCGCCACGCCGGCTGAGATCCCCGCCCCTCCTGCCATAATCCCATAGCTCACTGTCGCCGCGGTTCCCAGGAGACCGGCTCCCCAGGGAGGAAGGCCTGCTTTCCGGGACAGTCCGAAAGCCCCCAGCCCGATCATGGAGACGTGAAGGCCGCTGACAGCCAGCAGATGAGCGATTCCGCTGCTCTGATACAGATCCTTGATCTGGTCGGAAAGCTCTGTTTTATCCCCCAGAATCATGGCTCGGAAGACCCCGGCGTCCTCCTGGCCGCAGATCCGTCCAAACACCCCGGCCACATGGCGTTTGAGGCGGTAAATCCCATCCAGATAAGGGCTTCCCCCTCCTGGCAGAAGCTCTGTGCTCTCCCCGTAGAACCTCCCCTGAATCCCCAGGGCGTGATAGTACTTTCCAAAATCGAACTCCCCCGGATTCCCCGGCCGGTCAAAGAGCTCCAATTCCCCCGCAAGCCGGACCCTGGCCCCCACGGCCAGGCCATCCTCCATGTCCACATAAGCAAGAACATTTCCGTACTCCTCCTTCTCCCCGCCGTTTGACATGGACACCTCCGTCAGCTCCAGCGTCAGCCCGTCTCCCCCCTTCCTCTCATAGATGCCGTCCACAGTCCCCCAGAGCTCCAGCCTCTTTCCTTTTACCTCCTCCGCCCTATGGCGGCACTCCTCCCAGTTCCTCAAGTCTCTCTTCACCCAGCACATCCCAAAGATGCAGAAAAACGGCAGAAGCCACCACACAAGGCTCCTGCCGTTTTTCTTCCACAAGCAGCAGACCCCGGCCGTCAAAGCAGCCAGAATCCCCGCCGTCCACACCACAGGCAGCAGAGCCAATACCTCTCCAAGTACGAATCCCCCTGCTATATATTCCAGTGGTCTTTTCATATAAAATTTTACTCCTGCTTTTACTCCTCCAAAATCTCCAGATTCCTCTCAAACTGCGCGTTCAGGGAAACCACATCCCGGAACATCACGTCCTGGGAGCCGTTGATGGTGATCTGCACCTTGCTGACCGTGGAAATCTCCGACAGCGAGTTCACGATAGAATAGATGGGAATATATTCATTTACATCCAGCGTATTGTTCAAAAACGCAGAATCAAAATTGATATAGCAAATATTTTCGTTGAGAGACACGTTGAGAAGCTTGGTTCCCTCCGGCAGAGTCCGGTAATGCCCCGCTGCCTGGGGGCCTTTCAGCAGCTCCTCCACGATCAGGCGCTCCAGGGATGTGTTGATGCTGTGCACCACCTCCCGTGTCTCCCCCACCAGATGCTGTCCTGTCTCGTCTGTAAAAAACAGGTTCAGCTGGCTTTTCTCGTAAGAATTGATATCACTGATTCCCTCAATAAAGTCCGAATCCGACAGCACTCCCACAGGGTTGCCGCCGGAGTCCAGAAGCGGCTGATCCGCCACATAGATGCTGATGTAATCGATTCCCTCGATCTGGGTCATGGTCTTGGCCAGGGCCGCCCTGCACAGAATCTCCCTGGTGGCGTTCATGTTGACCTTGCTTCCGTACCCCGCGTCGAAATAGAGAAACAGCACCTGGTCTTCCTGGCGATAGCCGAGATATCCCACCTTGTCCGACAGAGCCACCTGGCTGTCCACATCGTTGGGAACATTGAGGAATCTGTCCATCAGCTCCGGTATCAGTTCTCCCGGTTCCCGGGTCTTTGTATAGTACCTCTGAGGCGCCAGCCTCGTCATGGAAGAATTGAGATAATAAATTTTGTAGGTTCCTTCCGGTTCTTCCTCCGGCGCCTGTTCCTGTTTTCTGCCGCATCCCGCCGCCAGGGCCATGAGAAGAAGCAACAGCCATATTGTCCGTCTCATTCTCAGCCTCCTATGTATTGTCCTGAGGAATATTCCTGTTTCCCGGAATATAGTTCAGCGGGATTCTCACCATAAAGGTTGATCCCTCTCCCTCCTTGCTCACCAGCCGGACAGCCCCGTGGTGCATCAGAATTACCTTCCGTGTGATGGCCAGACCCAGACCGGTTCCTCCCGTCTCCCTGGAGCGGGCCTTATCCACCCTGTAAAACCGTTCAAACACCTGCTCCTGAAATTCTTCCGGTATGCCGATTCCGGAATCCGACACCTTTACATAGAAAAATTTGTGATCCGCGTCCACAGTCACCCGGACCCATCCGTCCTCCACGTTGTACTTGACGGCATTCTCCACCAGGTTGCTCAAGGCCAGGGACAGCTTCACCTCATCCACATCCGCCGTCACCTCCCGGATGCTCTCCAGGATCAGCTCCACGTTCCTCTTCCGGGCGATAGGACGGAGCCTTTTGAGTATCTGCTGCACCAGCCCGTTGATGTCCAGCTGGACCACGTTCAGCTCTGCCACGGATTTATCCATTTTCACCAAAGACAGCAGATCGTCGATAATCTTGCTCTCTCTGTCGATCTCGTCGGAAATATCCGTCATAAACTCCCGGTACAGCTCCACCGGCGCCTGGTCCATGCTCATGAGGGAATCCGCCAGAACCCGTATGGAGGTGATTGGAGTCTTCAGCTCGTGGGACACATTGGAGACAAACTCGTCTCTGGACCGGTCCACTGTCTTTAGCTTGGTCAGCGTATTCTGAATAGCCGTGGAGAGCTGCCTGGTCTCTTTGTAAGCGTTCTCCGAGATCACCTGGTCCAAGTTACCGTCCGCCACCCGGTTCATCACCTTCTGAAGACTTCCGAAGGGTCCCATGAGAATCGTCACCAGGGCCGCCGAGGCCAAGAGTATGACCCAGAACGCCATCAGCTGAAAAAACGCCCCTTTCTCCGACACCCGCTCCGCCATACCCGTAAGGTTCTCCGTGGAAGCCGTCGCCACCAGCACCCCCTCGATATTCTTCTCCTCTGTGTTGTCATAGATGGGCACTGCCAGGGCAAAATACCGCTTGTCTTTCTCGAACCTGCTCCCGCTCTCCCCCTGGAAGCAGCGGATCACTTCCTCTGCCACATGGGTACGCCCCTCAGCCAGCCGGAAGGTATCCTTGATCACCTTGAAATTCCTGTTGATCACCACGATTCTTCCGCTGAATATATCGGCTATGGTGTCCAGCTCCACATCTACCGACGAGTCCCTGGCATCGCCGCTCATGTACCCCGACCTGCTCATCTTGTTGCTGATGATCAGGCACTGGTTCTGAACCTCCATCACCCTGGAATCCACCTGTGTCTGGCGCAGGGACCTGTCTGTCAGTCTTCCCAGAATATACATAGGAAAGAAACCTATGAGTAAAAACAGGAAAAACAGCGGCACCTTCATGCTGATTCCGCCCCCCCACAGCTTCCTCTTCACCCGCTCTAACAACTCCCGCCTCCTCTACCGCAATGCCTTGGAGCAGGCGATTGCCAGGGCTCCCGGCCCGATATGGCAGCTGACGCTGAGAGAAAGAGGATCTATGTGGATCTCCCCGGTCTCAGGGAACATGGTCTTAAGCTCCTCCCTGAGCTCCAGGGCCGCCCCATGGTTCTGGGTGTGGGCGATGAACAGGTGGATGCCCTTTCCGGAGCCGTCGCCGAATCTCTGATCCATATCATGGCTGATGGCTGTCATCATAATGCTCTTGGCCTGCTTCACGGTTCTGGCCTTCGCAAAGGCGTCCAGCTTTTCCCCCTGAATCTGCAGCACCGGCTTCAGGCGCAGCAGCGTGCCAAGAGCCGCGGCGGCAGGAGTGATCCTCCCACCCTTCTTTAAGTATTTCAGGGTGTCCAGCATGATGTAGATGCTGGAATCAAACTTTGTTGCCTCCAGGCAGTCCTTAATCTCCGCCGCCGTCTTTCCTTCCTCCGCCATGGTCCTGGCGTCCAGAGCCGACTGCCTCTGGGTCACGGAGATCCGCTGATTGTTCACCACCTCCACCTTCCCCTGGTAGTCCTCCTGGAGCATCAGCGCCGTCTGGCAGGAGCTGCTGAGTCCGCTGGACATGGGAATATGCACGATCTGGTCATACTCCTCCAGGACCTGATCCCACAGCCCCGTCACCGCCTCCGGGGACGGCTGAGAAGTGGAAATATCGCTTCCTTCCTCCAGCTTCTCATAAAACTCCTCCTGAGTCAGGTTGATATCTTCAAAATAATCCTTCCCGTTAATCATAAAAGGCATGGGCAGCACGAAAATTCCCAGCTCCTTCGCCTGGGCCTGGGTGATTCCGCTGTTGCTGTCCGTCACAACTGCTACTCTCATAATCTCCAACTCCTTCTGACATATATTTTATTCTCAGGCAGTCACCTGTTTTCCTGTCTCCGCCCCGCCTGTTATATCCGTGGAGGTGTACAGCTGGTAATAAAGCCCCTTCTTCTCCATCAGATCCTTGTGGTTTCCTTCCTCCACAATATGGCTTCCCGATAGCACCAAAATCCGGTCGGCGCCGTGAATGGTCGTCAGCCGGTGAGCGATGGTCAGGGTCGTCCTTCCCCTGGCCAGCTTATCCAGTGACTCGGATACCAGATGCTCGCTCTCGTTGTCCAGAGCCGCCGTGGCCTCGTCCAGAATCAGCACCTTGGGCGCTTTTAAAAACACCCTGGCGATGCTGATCCGCTGCTTCTGCCCTCCCGACAGCTTCACGCCCCTCTCGCCTACATAGGTATCATACCCGTCTTTCAGCTCTTCTATAAACTCATGGGCCCCTGCCAGTCTGGCGGCCTCCATGACCTCCTGGCGGCTGGCCCCCGGCCGGCCGTAGGCGATGTTCTCATAGACGCTGCCGGAGAACAGATACACATCCTGCTGCACCACGCCCACGCTGCCTCTCAAGCTCTCCAGCGTCACTTTCCTGATGTCCTGTCCATCTATAAGGATCTCCCCTCCGGTGGGATCGTAGAATCTGGGAATCAGGCTGCACATGGTTGTCTTGCCCCCTCCCGAGGGCCCCACCAGAGCCACCTTCTCCCCCGGCCGGATAGTCAGGTCGATATCAGACAGCACCGGCGTGTGGTCGTCAGGATACTCGAAAGACACATGGCGGAAGGCAATCTCCCCTTCCACGTCTTTCAATGGCGCCGCCCCCTCCTCGTCAAAGATATCCACATCCGCATCCATCAGCTCCATGAACCGCTCCACCCCGGTCATGCCTCTCTGGAACTGCTCCGCGAACTCGATGATGCGGCGGATAGTGGCAAGAAGAGTGGTCACATACAAGGTGTAGGCCACCAGATCTGCCGGCGCGATGAGCCCTCTTATCATAAATATGCCCCCCGCCACGATGACCACCACATACATCAGCCCGTCAAAAATCCTGATGGTATTCTGAAACGCCGCCATGTACTTATAGGTCCGGCGCTTAATCTTTAAAAATTCCCGGTTGTCCCGGTTGAACTTGTCGATCTCTATCTTCTCGTTGGCAAAGGCCCTCACCACCTTGTTGCCCAGAAGGCTGTCCTCGATCCTGGCGTTCAGCTCGCCGATATGGTTCCTCTGAAGTTTGAAAGCCTTCCGGACCTGGAGGTTAAAGTAAGTGCAGGAGACGGCCATCACCGGGATCAGAACGAAGATAATCACCGTGAGAAGCACATTGATCCTGGCCAATATGATAAAAGAGACCACGCCTTTGAGAAAGGCGATAAAGAATTCCTCCGGGCAGTGGTGGGCAAACTCCGTCACGTCGAACAGGTCGCTGGTGATCCTGGCCATGATCTGCCCCACCTTGGTGTTGTTAAAATAGTTGTCCGACAGCTTCTGCAGATGGCCGAAGGCATCCTCTCTCATGTCCGTCTCGATGGCAGCCCCCATGACATGGCCTGTGTACGCCATGTAGTAGCTCGCCATGCCGTCGATGATCCGCAGCGCGAAATACACCGCTCCTATGGTCAAAATGGTCTGAACCGTCAGAGAGCCCAGATCACTCATGCCTACGTTGGTGATGTAGCGCAGGATCAGCGGCAGAACCATCTCGCACACCGTGGTCAGGGCCGCACAGAACAGATCCATAGCCATAACTCCCACATATTTTCTATAATATGGGATAAATCGCTTTAACAGTACCCCTGTCTTCATGTCGTTTATCTCCTCTTTTGCTCCATGGTTTTACTAGTGTAACATAAAAGCATGTTTTTTTCCATCTAAAAAAGAAAAAAACTGTTTTTACTTCTATTGAAAGATTGTCTAAAATCATGTACAATGTTCCTTGTGTATTACATTGTCAAAAATGGCAGCCCCATGAAACAGGACAGCTGCAAAAAAGAGGAAAAAGAGTATAAAGGAGAACAGCCATGAGCAAGAAACCGGTAGTTTTAATGATTCTTGATGGTTACGGCCTGAACGACAAGTGCGAGGCCAACGCTGTCTGCGAAGGAAAGACTCCCATCATGGATCAGCTGATGAGCCAGTGCCCCTATGTCAAGGGACAGGCAAGCGGCCTGGCAGTAGGCCTTCCCGACGGCCAGATGGGCAATTCCGAGGTGGGACATTTAAACATGGGCGCCGGCAGGATCGTGTACCAGGAGCTGACCAGAATCACCAAGTCTATCCAGGACGGGGATTTCTTTGAGGTTCCGGAGTTTCTGCAGGCAGTGGAGAACTGCAAGAAGAACGATTCCGCCCTCCACCTGTGGGGACTGGTATCCGACGGCGGCGTTCACAGCCACAACACCCATATCTACGGTCTCCTGGAACTTGCCAAGAGACATGGCCTTGAAAAAGTGTATGTCCACTGTTTCCTGGACGGCCGCGACACACCGCCGGCGTCAGGCAAGGGATTCGTGGAGGAGCTGGAAGCAAAGATGAAGGAGATCGGCACAGGCAAGGTGGCCACCGTTCAGGGACGCTACTACGCCATGGACCGGGACAACCGCTGGGACCGTGTGGAGAGAGCCTACAGAGCCCTGACAAAAGGAGAGGGAACCCCGGCCGCAAGCGGCCCTGCCGGAATCCAGGCCTCCTATGACGCAGAGAAGTACGACGAGTTCGTGGAGCCGGTGATCGTCACGGAAGACGGAAAGCCGGTGGCAACCGTCCAGGACGGCGACTCCGTCATTTTCTACAACTTCCGCCCGGACCGCGCCAGGGAGATCACCAGAGCATTCTGCGACGACGACTTCAAGGGCTTCGACAGGGGCAGCAGGCTGAACCTGGTGTATGTCTGCTTTACAGACTACGACGACACCATCCCAGGCAAGCTGGTCGCATTCAAGAAAGAGAGCATCACCAACACCTTCGGCGAGTATCTGGCCAGCCACAATATGACCCAGGCGAGAATCGCCGAGACAGAGAAGTACGCCCATGTCACCTTCTTCTTCAACGGCGGCGTGGAAGAGCCCAACAAGGGCGAGGACCGCTTCCTCATCCCCTCTCCGAAAGAGGTCGCCACCTACGATTTAAAGCCTGAGATGAGCGCCCCCGGAGTGTGCGACAAGCTGGTGGAGTGCATCAAGTCCGGCAAATACGACGTGATCATCATCAATTTCGCCAACCCGGATATGGTGGGGCACACAGGCGTGGAGGCTGCCGCCATCAAGGCCATCGAGACGGTGGACGCCTGTGTGGGCAGAACCGTGGATGCCATCAAGGAGGTCGACGGAATCCTGTTCATCTGCGCGGACCACGGCAACGCGGAGCAGCTTATCGACTACGAGACCGGCGAGCCGTTTACCGCCCACACCACCAACCCGGTTCCTTTCATCCTTGTAAACGCGGACCCGTCCTGCAGGCTGAGAGAAGACGGACGCCTGGCAGACATCGTCCCCACCCTCATCGAGCTCATGGGCATGGAACAGCCCAAAGAGATGACCGGCAAATCCCTGTTGGTAAAATAAGGCGGCAAAGACAGAAAGACTGGCGGCGTGCCCGTCATACCAAGGAAGGCTGCGACCCCCGCGGGCCGCAGCCTTCTCTGCTTCAGACCGCCGTTTGCCGTGCCGCCTTTTTACGCAGACAGGGAGCGCGACTCCCTTGAGTCATGCTCCCTGTCTGTTTGATGCTTATATAGTAACTGAAGGTTTGGCGATTTGGCTGTGGCCTACTATATCATATTGAGAAAAGGCCAAAAGTGTTACAAGCCCGACCGGCCTCTGTCCCGATCCGCCTCGCCCCGGAGACAGCCGCGCCTCTAGGACTCATAGAGCCGGCTGTATATCTCCTCGCAGAGGGAATCCACATACTCCGGATCCGGCAGGTCCCTGTTGGTGACCAGGAGATCCTGAATGATCTGAAACCGCTTCAGGCTCATCTCTTCCGCTTCCAGAGACTCCCTGTCTTCAACCCGGGCATCCACCGCCTCCGCCGTCCACCGTCCCGCAAACCATGCGATTATGTCGGCTCTCTCCTCCTTCTCCCTGGCAATCTCCGGCTGCAGCTTTCCGGCCGCCTGAGAGGTATTCAGATACACCGCCAGACAGAACACTGCCATAACCGTGACCGCGCCCTGGAATATATACCGGGAACCTGTTGCCATGGGAAGCCTGACAATGCCTGTCCAGCACAGTATGGAGGCGGCCAGCATCAGGGCTCCCACCATGAGAAACGCCGAGGCGGAAGACTTGAGATTCTCGTACTTCTGGGCGCTGCTCTCATAGACACCCACCGGCCTGGGGACAGATGCAGGCTGGGCCCGCCCCTCCCCGGACTCTTCCCCGGCGGTCTGGAGTTCCAGCTCCCTGTTCAGCTTCTCCAGGTACTCCTGCTGCTGCCTCAGCATCTCCTCCTGCTCTTTCTTTCTCATGGCCATGGCAGCCTCCTCCGATTCCACCAGAGGCCCGCCGCAGTCTGTGCACACGGTAATGCCGTCCACGAATTCCATATCACACTTGGGACAATAGGACATATCGCTCTTCTCCTCCCCGTAAGGTTTTTCTTCTGTTTTCCTACTATAGCACAACCGTTATGAGGATTCAAGCGGTTTCTTGCCCTCTGCCCTCCCTGACATGTCCTGTTTGGCAGCAGTTCAGATTCCCCCTGAACTGCTGCTCTTGTTTTTCATGTCAGACATCTGCCAGCCACTCTCCGGCCAGTTTGATCCAGCTCTGGCACCGGGGTTCTATCATGTTCTCCTTGCCGCTGCTGGTGTCCTCCGTGGCCAGGGACAGCCCGTGGCAGCCCTCCGGATAGATGTGAAGCTCCACGCTCACCCCGCTCTTCGCCAGAGCCTGGGCCAAAAGCAGGGAATTCTGCACCGGAACCGAGGCGTCCGCAGCCGTGTGCCACACAAAAGTCCTGGGGGTGTGAGGGCCCACCTGATGTTCCAGTGAAACCAGATGCCTTTTCTCCTTGTCCTGGGCTTCCTCCCCCAGTAGGTTCTCAAAGGAACCTGAGTGGCAGAAAGGTCCGGAAGTGATCACCGGGTAGGACAAGAGCATGGCAGCCGGCCGTATCTGTTCCGCCCTGAGGCCCAGGGGGCCCCACACCAGCTCCCGGTTCCAGAAAGCTCCCAGACTGCATGCCAGATGGCCTCCGGCCGAGAATCCGGAGACGACGATTCTCTCCGGGTCCGCCAGCCACTCCCGGCTGCGCTCTCTGATCCGGGCGACTAAAAGAGCCAGCTGCCACAGGGCCGTGGGAAAACGGGCCGGTGCTATGGAATATCGGAGCACAAAGGCATGGAATCCCATGGACAGATACTGCATGGCAATGGGTTCGCCCTCTCTGGGGGACAGGTGCCTGTACCCGCCGCCGGGACAGATCACCACCGCCGGCCGTACCTTTTTCGTCCCCTCCTCGCCCCAGTCCAGCAGATAGGCATCTGCCCTGGCCACCGCCTCTTCCTTCCCGCCGCATTCCTCCGGCAGCTGTATCTCCCACGATAAATACTTCATTTTCAACCATACCTTTCTGCGTTTGTCTTGTGGTTACTGATCCTCCAGAACCTGGGTCACACCCTTTATAAGGTCTGCCGCCGCCTGTTCAGGAGTGATGTCCCTGGAACTCAGACGGCCGAAAAGCTTATAGTACAGACCGTCAGGGTTGGCCTTCAAGTCGTTGTCGTCAAACTTGGGGTCCTGGGTAAACTGGCTGTAGGCCAGAACCTTGGCGTTGGCCTCCTTGGTCATGGCATCGCCGATATTCTTCTCGTTCAGATAGGCAACTGCCGCCGCGGAGCAGGGGATTCCTCTCTCTGTGGAGTTGATCTCCACGCCTTCCGGATCATTCATCAGGAAATTCACCAGCATAGCCGCCTCTTTCGGATGCTGGGTGCTGGCCTTGACAGCCATATTCATGGATATCTTGGTAAATCCGCCCTGGTACTCGCCGAATTTGATGAACTCGCCGATGACAAACTCCTGATTCGGCTTATTGACGCTCTGCTCCATGGCGTCTCTCACCTTCACCACCGCGGAGTCCCACTCCATGATGCCTGCGTATTTGCCGTCGATCCACTTGGAATTCTTGTCCAGGGAATCCGCCATGTCGCCGCTGATGGTGGCGATGCTGGGAATCACGTGCTCATCTTCCAGCTTGTTTATGAAGGCGAAGCCCTCTGTGATCTCCTCTTCCGTGTAGTTCATCTTTCCGTCCGTCACCCAGTCCTTGCCGTACTTGGATTCCAGATAATATACCATGAAAATAATCCGGTCGTACTCTCCGAGAGCCAGAGGATAGTACTCTTCATCATAGGCCTTAAAGGCGGCTCCCGCAGCCAGCAGGGACTCCTCGTCTGTGGGGACAGGACATCCCACCTGGTCGAAGGTGGACTTGTTCCAGTAGAACAGACGGCCTGTGAGTGAGTTGGGGACAGCCATCAGCTTTCCGTCCACCTCATTTAACTTCATCTTATCTTCAGGGAACTGGGTCAGATCGATAATGTCCGCCAGCTGGTACAGATCATAGTAGGAGGTACCGCCCCGGCTGTAGTCCGTCACCCAGTTGGTACCGATCTGCATCACGTCGGCGCACTCGCCGCTCAGGATGCCCAAGGACTGTTTCTCTTCCCACCCTGTCCACGCGCCGTACTCAGTCTCCACTGTGATATAAGGATATTTCTCCATAAATGCCGCCACCAGCTTCTCCGTCGCCTCATGCCTGGAATCTCCACCCCACCATGAAAAACGGATAGTCACCGGCTCCTGGGCCGCGTCTGTCCCCTGGGGCTCCTGAGTCTCCTGGGCCGTGTCTTTGCTTCCCTGAGGGGAATCCGCCCCGGTCTCCGCCGCCGTTCCTGCCGCTGTGGTCTCAGGCGCCGCGGCCTGGGTTGCCCCGCCTTCTCCCGAGCCTCCACATCCTGTTATAGACGCTCCCACCGCTGCTGTCAACACCAATGCCATAATTTTTTTCCACTGTCTTCTCATCATTTCCTCCTGTGCCGCTCCCCGCGGCTGTTGCTTATGGTTCCATAGTTGCGTAAGCACTTACATGGTTTCATCTTACCATACATCCGGAAAAAAGATAGATATAATATGCACAAATTAATTCGTATTTTATTGACAAATATCACAATAATATTTTACTATTCTCATTTTTATTGATGCTTTATCATGAATATTACAAATATTAACCTGTACT
>CAJTOT010000037.1:14362-31672 GCA_910577935.1 uncultured Hungatella sp.
TATGTTTCCATTATAAATATGTCTATTTTGTATATAAAAACGAAACTTTAGTGAAAATGTTTTCACTTGTTTTCATTTTTCTCAATTCTCCATGGACAGCCTGTAAAAATCTTTGGTATACTATAGCAAACGTCAAACAAAAAGAGAAACATCATCTGATCAGGGAGGTTTTACATGGCTGTAACCATCAAAGATATCGCCGCGAAAGCAGGCGTCTCCAACGCTATGGTCTCCAGGGCCCTCACCGGCAGCGGTCCGGTGGCAAAAGAAAAAAAAGAAATGATTCTCCGGATCGCCAGAGACTTGGGGTACACTCCCAACCAGGCAGCTGTCTCTCTGCGCAAATCCAGAACCCACACCATAGGCCTGTGCTTTTCTTCTATCGACCGCACTTCTTCCCCCTATGTGCTCCACCAGGTGGTCATCGGAGTCTCCGACATCGTGGGAGGCCGGTATAATATCCTGGTGAAGGCCATCGACACCCACCAGCCGGGCACCCTGACCCCCGCTTTCTGCGACGGGCTCCTGGTCATGTCCCGGTGGGACAGCGACCTGGAATTTCTCGAGGAGGCCTGGTCAAAAAAAATCCCCATGGTGGCCATCAGCCGCCAGCTTCCTCTGGACATCCCCTTCGTGGTCACCGACGAACAGGGCGGAATGGCAAAGGCCATGGACTACCTCCTGTCCCAGGGACACCGCCGCATCGGCATCATCGAGGGCCCCCAGAAGCTGGAGGCCACTCTCTTCCGCCACGCGGGCTGGTGGACCTCCGCCAGACACTGGGGAATCGACCCCAGATCCCTTCCTGTGGAGATCGGCAATTTCCGCTACCGCACCGGGAAAACCGCTGCCGCCAGGCTTCTCACCGCCCACCCGGACCTGACCGCCCTTCTGTGCTTCAACGACGAGATGGCCCTGGGAGCCATAGACTCCGCCGCGGACCTTGGCTATAAGGTTCCCGAAGATCTGTCTGTCACCGGCTTCGACAACTGGGATTTTGCCGGACACTCCGACGCCCGCCTGACCACCGTGGAGCGAAACACCATCCGCATCGCCTCCGAAGGCGCCAGGATGCTCCTTGGCTACATGGAACAGGGAATCCGCCCTGACAACGTGTACCTGGAAAACAAGCTGATTATCCGGGGAAGCGTCCGCAGCATCCGCGGGGGAAGATGATATTGGACGGCAAACTTTTTGGTTGGGGATGATAAAGGAAGCAAAGCTCACCGCTGTGTTATTAAAATACATGAAACACTGATATTCCGTATCCCGGACGGCACAAGGGGAGGATCTCCGTACGGAAATCCTCCCCGCTCTCTTTTTCCCGGCTGCAGTTCAACTCTCCCCCGCAGGTTCTTTCTGCCGCGGAGACCTTAAATCGTGATTACAGGTTCACCTCAACGGTAACCATGAGCACTTTCAGGATCGGATCGGTCTTAAGAGTGGACTTCACGATGGACTTCACGTCATCGGCGCTCTTTCCCTCCGGGTTATCCACATCAAAGACCAGGGACATGCCCACCTTCTTTGAAAAATGGAAAGTAACCCCCTTGTATTCCTTTCCATCGAACATTGCCTGGATTTCCTTCTGCTTCATAGTACTGTTAATCTTTACCATATTCTGTTCCTCCAATTTGACATTTGATTTCTGTATTTCCTATTATAAACCAAGTTTTTTTTTCCGTAAAGTATAGATTTCAAAAATACATAAAAAAAACTACCGTTTTCCCTCATAATGTGGTACAATTTGGACATCAGCATTAATAAATTTTTCAGGGGGATATATTATGGCAAAAGAAATGATTGCAATGCTTCTTGCCGGCGGACAGGGTTCCCGTTTATACGCGCTGACCCAGAAGCTGGCAAAACCTGCAGTTCCTTTCGGCGGCAAATATCGCATCATCGATTTTCCGCTGTCAAACTGCGTCAACTCCGGCATCGACACCGTGGGAATTCTCACCCAGTATCAGCCGCTGGTTCTCAACGAGTACATCGGCAACGGACAGCCCTGGGACTTAGACCGTCTCTACGGCGGCGTCCACGTGCTGCCGCCCTATCAGCAGGCCTCCGGTTCTGACTGGTACAAAGGCACCGCCAACGCCATCTACCAGAACATCTCGTTTATCGAGCGCTATAACCCGCAGTATGTGATCATCCTCTCCGGCGATCAGATCTGCAAGCAGGATTACAGTGATTTTCTCAGATTCCACAAAGAAAAAGGCGCCGAGTTCAGCGTGGCCGTCATGGAAGTTCCCTGGGACGAGGCTTCCCGCTTCGGCCTGATGGTAGCCGACGAGAACGACAAGATCACCGAGTTTCAGGAGAAGCCCAAGAATCCAAAGTCCAACTTGGCTTCCATGGGCATCTACATATTCAACTGGGATATCTTAAAGAAGTACCTGGTGGAGGATGAAGCCGATCCCAACTCCGAGAACGACTTCGGCAACAACATTATCCCGAATCTTTTGAGAGACGGACGGAACATGTATGCGTACCATTTCGACGGCTACTGGAAGGACGTGGGAACCATCTCCTCCCTGTGGGAGGCCAACATGGAAGTGCTTGATCCGGAGCACAGCGGCATCAACCTGTTCGACGAGAACTGGAAGATCTACAGCCGCAACAGCGGTATGACCGGACACAAGATCGGTTCCGACGCAGTGGTGGAGAACTCCATGATCACCGACGGCTGCCGTATCCACGGCCATGTTAAGCATTCCATCCTCTTCGCAGGCGTTCAGGTAGAACCGGGCGCCGTGGTGGAAGACGCAGTGGTCATGGGCGGCACAGTGATCAAGGCAGGCGCCGTGGTGAAGCACTGTATCGTCGCAGAGAATGTTGTCGTAGGTGAGAACGCGGTTGTGGGCGCTATGCCTACGGAGACCGAGAAGGGCGTCGCCACTGTCGGTTCCGGCATCTATATCGGCGACAATGCCAAGATTGGCCCTAATGCCATGGTTAATAATAATGTAAAAGGCGGTGAAGAACAATGGTAAATTCCAACGCAAATGCTCTGGGTATCCTTTTCCCAAACAGTTACGATTCCTTAGTGCCCGATCTGGTAGGCGAGCGTCTGATGGCTTCCATTCCTTTCGCTGGCCGTTACCGTATGGTAGATTTCATGCTGTCCAGCATGGTAAACTGCGGCATTGACAACGTTTCCCTGATTGTCCGCAAGAATTACCATTCCCTTATGGATCACCTTGGTTCCGGGCGGGAGTGGGACTTAACCCGCAAAAACGGCGGTCTCAACATCGTTCCCCCCTTTGCCGACAAGTCCGTCAAGGTCTACAACGGACGCGTCGAGGCTCTGTCCAACATTCTGGATTTCTTAAGATCACAGAAAGAGCAGTATGTAGTCATGTCCGACACCAACATCGCGGCAAACTTTGACTTTAAGGCTATGATCAACGAGCACATAACCAGCGGCGCTGACGTGACCATCGCCTACTCCAAAGAAGAGATTCCGGCAAGCTCCCGCCAGACGATCAGCACCAACCGTGGCCTGTACTACACTCTGGACGTAGAAGACGGAATCGTGAAAGAGATCTACATCAATCCTAAGGACGAGGGAATCCAGAACTTCTCCCTGAACATCTATGTGGTAGGCAGGGAATTCCTCATTGAGCAGATTCACAACGCTTTCGTCCGCGGATACTCCTACTTCGAGAGAGACATCGTAGCTCCCCAGCTGGATACTCTGAAAGTACATGGCTTCCTGTTCGAAGGCTACATTGCCCGCATCAGCGATATGAAGAACTATTTTGACGAGAACATGAAACTCCTGGACGACGCCAACGTAGACGCCCTGTTCAGCCCCAGCCCCATCTACACCAAGATCCGCGATGACAACCCGACCCGCTACATCCAGGGCGCTGTGGCAAAGAACATCATGGCTGCCGACGGATGCGTCATCGAAGGCGAAGTCGAGAACTGTGTGCTGTTCCGCGGCGTCAAGATCGCCAAGGGCGCCAAAGTGAAGAACTGCGTTCTCATGCAGGATACGGTTGTAGGCGAAGGCGCCAGCGTAGAGTATCTGATCACGGATAAGAACGTGACCATCTCCGCAGGCAAAGAGGTGAAAGGCACTGATACTTTCCCGGTTTACGTGGCTAAGAATCAGACCGTGTAAATTCTATTACAAACATATAAAACCAGAGCCGCCGATGTAAATTGGAACATGGGCGGCTTTTTCGCGTCACAGCTTCATATAAAGAACTGCCGTGAGACCATAAATCTCACGGCAGCCTTTTCACTGCAAATTACATATTCTGTCTATTTCTTCTGTCATCGAATTCTGGCTCCGTCCGCTCCCACCACATGTCCGTCAGGAGTAGTGGTGTTGGCCAGCATGGCTCCGCTTCCGTCAAGATAATACCACTTGTTGTCCACCTGGACCCAGCCTGTAGCCATATCACCGGAACTGTTTAAGTAATACCACTTGTTGTCTGCCGGTTTCACCCAGCCTGTAGCCATGGCTCCGTCGGTGTTTAAGTAATACCACTTGTTGTCCGCAGGCTTCACCCAGCCCGTAGCCATGGCTCCGGACCCCGGTATCAGGTAATACCACCGGCCGCCTTCAGCCTGCCATCCCTCTGCCATATATCCGGAGGCGTTAAAGAGGTAGATGGCTCCGTTGATCTTGGCCCACTGGCTCTTGGGATAAGCGCCGCCTGTCTGCTCCAGCCACCAGCCGGTGCCGTCTTTCTTCCACGCGCCTGTGACAACCGGTGCAGAAGACGGGGAAGTGCCGGTGCCCGGCATCATAGGCCCGTTAGTGTTCTCCCCTTTGCCCTTGGAACTGCCGGAGCTGCTTCCGCCGCCTCCACCGCCGCCTCCACCGGAGCTGCCGCCGCTGGAACTACCGCCGGAACTTCCGCCGGAGCTGCTTCCGCCTTTGGTCTTCACCACATTCTGAGCCACCTTCACGTCAGAGGCAGAGGCCGGAATCTGAGCCTCAAAGGAGTAGAAGGTCAGATTGCTTCCGTTTGTCACGTACCACATGACCTTGCCGTCCTCCACGATTGGCTGGCAGTCGGACAGGCTTGCCGAAACGCTGCCTGCGCCGCTGCCGGCCAGACGATTGCCCCGGCCGTCAAAGAACGCCAGCTTTACCGTATTCCCCGAGTTCTCTTCCCACATGAGTACGAACTCGTCCTCGGAGATCTTTACCAGGTGAGGAGTGGATACATTGTTGCTGCTTCCCTCGGAGTAATTGGTCACCTGAATATTTCTCACGGACTGGCTGTTCTTATCCACGACGGAAAGATAAATATTCTTTGTTTTGCTGCCCTTGAAATCGTCAAGGTTAATGCTGCTGCCTGCCACCAGATAGCTGCTGTCAGAGAACTCCAGACCTCCCACAGTCACACCGGTGTAGTTTTCCCCGGTTTCTCCGGGGATCTCAAGAACCGCGGTATTCTGGGGCTCCTCAAACAGATCTCCCGTCTTGTAGACACACAGCACCACTGATCTGGGGTACGCGTCCCCGTGGTCTGCCGTAACTACCCTGTCCCCGTCAACCTTCAAAAACTGGTTGAAGGAGTGGGAAACATACCCTGTTGAGCTTACGTTGCTTACTCCCACATTGGCGTAGGACTGAATCATGCTCTCCTTGTTGACGACAAGGGTGACATTGGCCTGGTGATGCTTTCCGTCAGATGACAGGAACATCTCATGGGCAGTGCGAATGTACAGCTCCGTGTCTGTCTCGTCCATGCGCAGGCTTCCTGCGTCAAAAGGTTTGTAGGTATTCATTCCATAAAAGCTGACCGAATCCAGGCGTTCCATGGCCTTGCTGTACTTGACAACCCGGAATACCTCCTGCTTGCTGTCATCGTTGAGATTGTCCTTTCCGAACACCATAAACAGCTCATTTTCTCCGGCGAAGAAACCGCCGAACTCAGGCAGCTCCATAGTCACGTTCCAGCTCTTTACAAAGGTCTTGTCAGAAGTGAACTGCTCGATCACCAGCTTTCCGGACCCCCGCTCCACGCGGTAAAAGCTGCCGTCGTCCCCCCTGTACAGGTAGGAATTCATGACATCGTTCCAGTAGTATATGTAATTCTGTTTGTGCTGATTATTGGTTCCCTGAGGGCTGCTGCTGCCTGTCGACTTCAGAGGCGACGCCTCAAGGTCTGCAAGTCTCGCGAACGTCATATCTGTGCTGTCCGGGAAAGCCGCCTGCTCCAGAATCGTCACGGTCCTTGGGATGGTCACGCCGGACACCTTGGTTCCCTCAAAAGCCTGATGTCTGATCACCTGAAGTCCTTCTGACAGCTTCACGGATGTCAGGCTTGCACATCCGGAAAATGCCTCCTCTTCAATGGCCGTCACTTTGGCAGGAATCTCCACGCCGGCCAGGCTTGGACAGTTTTTAAAGGCACTTCTCTCTATGGAAGTGAGAGTTGCCGGCAGCTTCACACTGGCCAGGTACTTATAGTCACAAAATGCGCCTTCCCCGATGCCGGTGATCCCCTCTTCGATAACTACCTCTTTGATCGTTTCCTTCATTGAATAGTCAAGTCCATAATCCGGTATCTTCCCCTGACCTTTTACGGTCAGCCGGCCGTTTTTGAAAAGCTCCCAGTTCACTTTCTCCTTGTTGCCCCTGCCTATCACGGCAGTGTCGGGCAGATTGGTGCAATTTTTAAACGCATTTGCCCCAATACTGGTCACGTTGGCAGATATATTGATCTTCTCCAGGCTGACGCACCCGAGGAACGCGTAATCTTCTATAGAAGTTAAGCTCTGCTCGGGAAGAATTACCTCTGTAAGGTTTTTACACCCGTTGAACTCATATCCTCCTACAAGGGTTACGCCCTCTCCTATGACCACTTTTTTCACTTTGTCACGGCCGGAACCTTTCCAAACAGGTGTTGCTTCACCTTTCTTCGGCTTCAGAGCTCCTGTTCCGGTAAAGGTCAGGGTTCCGTCTTCAGCCAACTTCCACCGCAGATTCTCGCCGTACTGACCGCTGGGGGATATATCCACGCCTGACAGACTGGTACAGCCTTTAAAAACATCCATTCCCAGGCTGGTCTCTTCCGACACGTTTATGGATTTCAGAGAAGTACAGTCCTGGAAGGCGTAGTTCTCGATGATGAGCGGGCCGTCCGGCAGAGTCACGGAAGTGAGCGCCGTACATCCCCGAAAAGCGCTCTGCCCGATCTTCTTCATAGTAGAGGGTATACTCACTTCTGTGAGATTCGTACATGAGTGAAAGGCATTGTTTGCTATGCTTGTCACGCCTTCCTCCATTATGACCTTTTTAATATTCTCGTCTTGAGAAGTGGGGGTAGACTTCCACGGAATTGCTCCGGACATGTCTCCTGATCCCCGGACAGTGAGAGTCCCTTCTCTGTTCAGCTCCCACCAAAGCTTCTCACCGCACGCGCCCTTCTCATTGGGCACATTGACAAGACTGTCACAGTCCTTAAAAGCCTCGATTCCGATGGTGGTCACTGTGTCCGGCACAGGGATATCGGTCAGGCTCTTACAGAACTGAAACGCCCACTTCTCTATGGTGGTCACACTGGCCGGTATGCTCACCTTTACTAAATTTGACATTAAACTAAAAGATGACTGGCCAATCGTGGTAATTCCGTCTTTGATAACTACTTCCCTGACCCTGTCTCTGGAAATTCCGTCCCAATTGTTTGAGGTCTTTCCCGTGCCGCCCACTGTCAGGATTCCTCCCTGGGTCATAGTCCAGTGTTCATCACCGCTCAACCCCTTACCCTTAGCCACCAGCGTCTCCGCAGGAAGATTGTCGCAGTTTCCAAAAGCCCTTCCATGAATGTAGCCTATGTCGTCACGCACATTAATGTCGGATAAATTTCCACAGGAAACAAACGCCTCCCTGCCGATGCTGTCTACACTGTCCGACAGCTCCACGCCGGTCAGAAAGGTAAACTCGGCAAATGCGTACTTCCCTATATGAGTGATTCCGCCTCCGATGACGATCCGGTCCACTATGCCGCTGAATTCCTGCCATGGATAATCATTCCTACTCCCTTTATCCGGCATAGCCCCCTTGCCTTCGACGGTCAGCACGTCTCCGTCCAGCGACCACGTAAATCCTTCCCACGTGCCGCTTGTCTCCCCTGCCCGGTTTTCCGCACCGTTCAGGATCGTCTCCACCGTTTTGTCAACGGAAGTTACCGGATCCCGGTCCGCGTTGGACTGGGTTGAGTCAGTCTTCTTTTCCTCCTTTTGAGTTTTCTCTGCCGACTGCGGTGTTCCCACATTTGTCGCTGCCATAGATGTAATATTCGTCGCCGCCATAGTGACGGCCATCAATATTGCAGCTTTGGCCCTTAAGCTTCTCCTCACAGCCTTACCCCTTTCGTTGTTGATAATTTGGAAAAATTTCCAATCCACTTTATTATAATCGGTTTAAAAATCTCTGTCAACTGCAAGAAACGGTCCAGATGGAAACCTTCGCGGGATAAATCGCAAAAAAGCTCCACATGGGTTCCGCCATGTGGAGCTTTTTCCTTATACACAGTAGACAAAGATTTTATTTATTGTAATTAACAATCTTTCCGAAGTCCGGCTTCAGGGACGCTCCGCCTACCAGACCGCCGTCGATATCCGGCTGCGCGAACAGCTCGGGAGCGCTGGCACCGGATACAGAGCCGCCGTACTGAATGCGGATAGCAGCCGCTGTGGCCTCGTCGTAGACCTCCCCGATGCACACGCGGATAGCGGCACACACTTCCTGAGCCTGCTCTGTGGTGGCAACCTTGCCGGTTCCGATGGCCCAGATAGGCTCGTAGGCGATAACCACCTTCTTGGCCTG
The DNA here is from genome assembly GCA_910577935.1 of uncultured Hungatella sp. Classification (GTDB taxonomy): domain Bacteria; phylum Bacillota; class Clostridia; order Lachnospirales; family Lachnospiraceae; genus UBA3402. The sequence continues at coordinate 23,166 of CAJTOT010000037.1, forward strand.
GTCAGCGGTCACGTTCTGGAATGCGATCTTGATCTGCTGACGGATCCAGTCGATGGTGATGCCCTGCTCTCTCTGTGTCAGAGACTCGCCGCAGCACAGAATCGGAGTCAGGTCATGCTCAAGGGCCTTCAGCACCTTCTTGTTGACGATCTCGTCGGTCTCCTTAAAGTACTCTCTTCTCTCGGAGTGTCCGATGATCACGTACTTTACGCCTGCATCCTTCAGCATGTTGGGAGAAATCTCACCTGTGTAGGCTCCCTTCTCCTCAAAGTACATGTTCTCCGCGCCCACGTTGATGTTGGTGCCCTCTGCTGCCTTCACCACAGGGATAATATCGATGGCCGGCACGCAGAACACCACATCAACCTCGTCGTTGCCCACCAGCGGCTTTAACTCTTCTACCAGGGCAACCGCCTCCGTGGGAGTCATGTTCATCTTCCAGTTGCCGGCGATAATTTTCTTTCTGCTCATGTCAGTTTTCTCTCCTTAAATGTCGGGAGACAGCCGGCTTTTCCGCCGGACAATCTCCCACTATATGACGGTTTGAAAGCCGAAGCCGGCTTTCTCAGGCCTTGTTGTCAGCTGCAGCCACGCCCGGCAGCTCCTTGCCCTCCAGGAACTCCAGAGAAGCGCCGCCGCCGGTGGAGATGTGGGTCATCTTGTCCGCAAAGCCCAGTCTCTTCACTGCGTTCACAGAATCGCCGCCGCCGATAACGGTAGTCGCGTCAGACAGCTCGGCAACTGCGCGGCAGACTTCCAGAGTGCCCTCTGCGAAATTGGAGAACTCGAACACGCCCATGGGTCCGTTCCAAACCACAGTCTTGGCGCCCTTGAGAGCCTCTTTATAAGCCTCAATAGTCTTGGGTCCGATGTCAAAGCCTGACCAGCCGGCATCAATGACATCCACCACCTTGCGCTCTGTGTCGTTGTTAAATTCCCTGCCCTCAACATGGTCAACAGGCAGCAGCAGCTTCACACCCTTGTCTGCAGCCTTCTTCACCATCTCCAGAGCATAGTCCAGCTTATCCTCCTCGCACAGGGAATTGCCGATCTCCTGGCCCTGGGCCTTGGCAAATGTATAAGCCATGCCGCCGCCGATGATGAGAGTGTCCACCTTGTCAAGCAGATTGTTGATGACATTGATCTTATCAGATACCTTAGCGCCGCCCAGGATGGCAACGAAGGGGCGAACCGGATTCTCCACGGCCTGGCCCAGGAACTTGATCTCCTTCTCCATCAGGTATCCGACCACATTCTCCTTGGTGTGCTTGGTAACGCCTACGTTGGAGCAGTGGGCTCTGTGGGCAGTGCCGAAGGCATCGTTTACAAATACGCCGCCCTGGCAGAGATCAGCCAGCTCTTTCGCGTATGCGTCTGCCTTCTCGTCCTTGCCGTACTTGGTCTCCTCCACTCTGTAGCGGGTATTCTGAAGCAGGAGAACTTCTCCGTCCTTCAGCTCCGCGGCTACCTTCTGGGTCTCCGGTCCTGTAACCACAGGGTCGTTGACAAATTTCACTTCCACGCCCAGTCTCTCGCTGAGAGCGGGAGCAACCGGCGCCAGGGACATCTCCGGAACAGGCTCTCCCTTGGGCTTGCCCAGATGGGAGCACAGGATAACCTTCGCGCCCTGATCCAGCAGTTTCTTGATGGTCGGGATTGCGCCGTCGATACGGTTGTAGTTCTGAATCACGCCGTCCTTCAGCGGAACGTTAAAGTCGCAGCGGACAAGAACTTTCTTGCCTTTAAGATCTTTCAAATCATCTACTGTTTTTTTATTCAGCATGGTAAGCATACCCCTTTCACTTTATAAAAAGGGTCCGGTCCTCAGACCGGACCCCTGTGGATCTCACTGATGTAGCTTGTCCTGATTACAGCTCAGCGAAGTATTTGATTGTTCTAACCATCTGGCTGGTGTAGGAGTTCTCATTGTCATACCATGAAACTACCTGAACCTCGTACAGATCATCGGCAATCTTAGCTACCATAGTCTGGGTCGCGTCAAACAGGGAACCGAATCTCATGCCGATAACGTCGGAAGAAACGATGGGATCCTCATTATAGCCGAAGGATGCGGAAGAAGCTGCCTTCATAGCCGCGTTGATGCCTTCTTTCGTAACGTCTGCGCCCTTAACAACTGCTGTTAAGATGGTGGTGGAACCGGTAGGTACGGGAACACGCTGCGCGGAACCGATTAACTTGCCGTTTAACTCAGGAATAACCAGGCCGATAGCCTTGGCTGCGCCGGTGGAGTTGGGAACGATGTTGGCAGCACCTGCTCTTGCTCTTCTCAGATCGCCTTTTCTGTGAGGTCCGTCAAGAATCATCTGATCGCCTGTGTAGGCATGGATGGTGCTCATGATACCGGACTGAATAGGAGCGTAATCGTTGAGAGCCTTAGCCATGGGAGCCAGGCAGTTAGTTGTACAGGAAGCTGCGGAAATGATCGTGTCTTCTTTGGTCAGAGTGCCTTCGTTTACACTGAAAACAACCGTTGGCAGATCGTTGCCGGCCGGAGCGGAGATGACAACCTTCTTGGCGCCTGCATCGATGTGGGCCTGAGATTTTGCCTTGGAGCAGTAAAAACCTGTACACTCCAGAACTACGTCAACGCCGATCTCGCCCCAGGGAAGGTCAGCAGCATTCTTCTCGGCATAAATCTTGATTGTCTTGCCGTCTACAGTGATGGAATCCTCACCGGCTTCTACAGTGTGCAGATTCTCACCGATGCGTCCGGTGTATCCGCCCTGAGCGGTGTCATACTTTAACAAGTGAGCCAGCATCTTGGGATCTGTCAAATCGTTGATAGCAACGATCTCGTAACCCTCTGCCCCGAACATCTGTCTGAACGCCAGACGTCCAATACGTCCAAAACCATTGATTGCTACTTTTACTGCCATAACTCTCATTCCTCCTAAAGAATAAATTGAATTGCGATTGTTAAAATGTAATCAACCCCATAAACAATTCTACATAATTTTCCCAGAAATATCAAGTAGTTTTTAGATTTTTTACATTTTTTACAGTTCCTTTTTAATATACCCTGCAAGATTGTAGGCATGATCGGAAATACGTTCCAGGTTACTGATAATATCCAGGAAAATAACCCCTGACGACGGGGCGCACTCGCCCTTGGAGAGCCTCTCGATATGCTTCTCCCTCAGCTCCTCCTCCAGGCTGTCCACCTGGTCCTCATACTTGCTCACCTTGCGCACCATGTCCATGTTGCCGGTTCTCCTGGCCTCTATGGCGCAGCCGAAGCCCTTGAACACGCTGTCGCTGATCTGGCGCAGATCTTCCACTCCTGTCTCGGAAAATGTCAGCTTGTGGTTTACCAGATATTCCGCGGACTCCGCCAGGTTCTCTGCGTGGTCTCCCACCCTCTCGATGTCGCTGACGCTGTAGAACAGATCGTTGACCACCTGCTTCTGGCGCTCCGTGAGAGACAGATTGTCGATCTTGATCAGGTACTCGGTGAGCATCTTCTCCATGCGGTTGATGGTCTTCTCCACCTCGTAAACCTCTTTGATCTCGTCCAGGCTGCCGGTAATGATGGCATCGATTCCTCTTTTCACATTGCCCATGGTGATCTGACCCATGTGGATCACCTCCAGGGCCGCCGTCTCCACGGCAAATGCCGGCGACTCAAAGATACGCTCGTCCAGATGCTTTAAGGCCACGGCCTCCTCGCTGTCCTCCTCCGGCTGCTCTTCCCTCTCTTTTACCAGAATTCCCGACAGAGTCACCAGCTGGTTGGCGAACGGGAACAGGACAGCCGTGTTCACCAGGTTGAACACCGTGTGGAACATGGATATCTCCATGGCCGTGATGTTTCTGGCCGCCAGGGCCGGGGACATGGCAAACAGCACAAATCCCACGATTCCAAACAGCAGGGAACCGATAATGTTAAAACTCAGGTGCATCACCGCCGCCCTTCTGGCCGTTCTGGAACCGCCCACGCTGGACAGCATGGCAGTGACGCAGGAGCCGATGTTCTGTCCCAGGGTGATGTAGATGGCGGCGTTGGTTGTCACCACCCCGTTCAGCGCCAGAGTCTGCAGGATACCCACGGAAGCCGAGGAGCTCTGGAGCAGGGCCGTGACCAGGGCGCCTATGAGCATTCCCAGCAGAGGGTTGCTTCCCAGCACCTCAAATGCCTTGGAAAAAACAGGCGCGTCGGTATAAGGCGAGATGGAGTCGGACATAAATTCCAGCCCCATGAACAAGAGGCCGAGACCCACCAGGATCTCCCCTGCCGTGCGGTATTTCTGTTTCTTTGTAAACAGAACCATCAGAGAGCCGATCCCGATGAGCAGCGGCGCGTAGAACACCGGCTTCATCACCTCCATGGCGTCTCCAAGCTGGCTTAAAGACACGATCCACGCGGTAATGGTGGTGCCGATGTTGGCGCCCATGATCACTCCCACCGCCTGGGTCAGATTCAGCACGCCCGCGCTCACGAAACCCACCACCATGACCGTGGTGGCGCCGCTGCTCTGGATGATGGCGGTGATCAGCGCTCCCAGACACACTGCCATAATCCGGTTGTTGGTCAGCATTCCCAGGAAATGACTCATCTTCCCGCCCGCCGTCTTCTGCATCCCGTCTGCCATGATGTTCATGCCGTACAAGAACATCCCAAGCCCTCCCAGGAATCCGAACAGATTCGATATGTTACCAGTAATTGACATGTTTTCCTCCTGATATGTATTGGCGTCTGCCAGCCGGTGCCGGCGGCAGATCCTTCCCTGGCGCGAAACCGCCTCCGCTTAAGTATCCCCGGCACGTCAGATTCTCATTCATGCCTGTCTCAGGGAGGCCCGCTCTGCGCAGTCATTAAATATCCAGATTATCATAGCATATTCCCCCTGCGCCATGCTACATTTTTTTAGGACTTTGTTAAAATTTGTTAAATTCTACTTATATAAACGCAAAATTCATGGTTTTCCTGAGAACACTCTTACCATTCGGCAAATACCCTCCTTCTTCTGGAGGGCAGAGGGTTACTGTTCAGGTAGGTCTGCGCACTGGCTGCGCTGACCGTATGATCACCTGGGCAGGCGGGCAAAAATCCCATCACTGCAGACGATTTTCATGGATTTTTGCCGGTTGCTGTGAACGCATGTGAACAGTAACGGCAGCGGGCTTCTGCCACAGCTATCAAATTGTTTTGCTGGAAAATCTTCCCGTTTTCAAGTATAATAGCGCCAAAGCCTCTGTGCCTGCTGTCAGGGCAGAGAATGTTTGATTACCAGAAGGAGGTCTTCCATGCTTTGTGATTTTCATCTCCATACCAGTTTTTCCGGTGACAGCGGCACTCCGCCGGAGGAGCAGATTCTAAGGGCCGCGGCCTTAAACATGCCCCGAATCTGCATCACGGACCACCATGATATAGATGTGGTGTCTGACTGCGACTTTACCCTGGACCTGCCAAATTATTTTCCTGCCATGGAGCGCTTGAGAAGAGAATATCAGGGCAAAATCCAGATCGAAATCGGCATTGAACTTGGGCTTCAGAATCATATTTCCAGCCGGTTAAAGCAGGTGGCAGAGCAGTACCCCTTTGACTTTATCATCGGCTCCTGTCACTTCATAGACGGATGTGACCCCTATTTTCCCGTGTTTTTTGAGGGAAAAATGGAAAAAGAAGCCTACCGCCGCTTCTTTGAAGTCACCCTGAGCCGGGTGCAGAAGCTGGACTGTTTCGATTCCCTGGGTCATCTGGACTATGTGGTGCGCTACGGTCCCACCAAGAATGAAAACTATGACCCTGAGGATTATCTGGAATTTATCGACCCGGTTTTGAAAATCCTGATTGAGAGAGGAAAAGCCCTGGAATGCAACACCGGCGGACTCCACTACGGCCTGGGGCACCCCAACCCCTGCGAGGCCATCCTGCGCCGCTACAGGGAGCTTGGAGGCGAACTGCTCACCGTAGGCTCCGATGCCCACTCTCCCCACCGTCTGGGCTACGATTTCGAGTATGTACAGGAGCTTCTGAAAACCTGCGGATTCTCTTACTATACAGTCTATCATCAGAGAAAGCCTGAGTTTCTTCCTCTGTAGGGGAAGGAACTCAGGCTTCTCCGGTTTTCCGGTCTCTCCGGCTTTATGAGAAAGCTGCTGTATACACCATAGGACCCGGCAGCGCCTTCTCTGGGGACTACTGCTTGTCTGCCATAAAGTTTGCAAACACCGCTCCTGATATGTTGTGCCATACACTGAACACTGCGCCGGGGATGGTTGCCAGGGGATAGGACGCGAAATGAGTGCCTGCCAGAGAGGTGGCCAGGCCGGAATTCTGCATTCCTACTTCAATAGCCACGGCTTTGCACTTTGCAACATCCAGCTTCAAAGCCTTTCCCACGGCAAACCCCAGCCCGTAACCGCAGATATTGTGCAAAATGACAACCGCAACGATCAGCAGGCCGCAGGTCATGATTCTTGCAGAGTTTGCCGCCACAACCGCCGCCACGATGGCCACAATGGCGCTGACAGACACCAGAGGCAGGACATGTTCCAGCTTCCTGGTAAAGTCAGAGAAAAATTTATTGACGACGCATCCTGCCCCAATTGGAACAATCACTACCTTTACTATAGACATAAACATATTCATCATGTTTACATCTACGCTTTGCCCTGCAAACACATACGTCAAAACAGGCGTGAGAAACGGCGCCAAGATGGTGGAAACGCCTGTCATTCCCACCGAGAGGGCCACGTCTCCCTTTGCCAAATAAGTCATAACATTAGATGAAGTTCCTCCCGGACATGTCCCTACCAGAATCACTCCGATGGCCAGATCCTGAGGCAGCCCGAATATTTTCGTCAGGGAAAATGCCAGCAGAGGCATGATGGTGAATTGGGCCAGACAGCCTATGATAATGTCTTTTGGCCGACTGAACACCACCTTAAAGTCCGACGCTTTCAGAGTCAGGCCCATGCCAAACATAACGATGCCCAGAAGCGTGTTCACATAACTGGTCTTAATAAAGCTCACCGCCGACGGCACAAACAACGCCAGAGCAGCCACTGCCAGCACAATGGCTGCCATATACTTTCCTGCCAGATTGCTGATTTTCTCTAATACTTTCATGTCTTCCTCCTAAAAAATACCATAGATTTTCACAGAGCAGAGTGGGTGTTGACATCTGCCTCCCCCTCAACGCCGACAAAAAAGCCTCTGTCTCTCAACTATAAGAGACAAAGGCTTTTTATATCCTCTGCGGTACCACTCTAATTGCCGGATTATCTCCGGCCTCTCTCTGCTGTCCGTCAACAGCCGACACGATAACGCGTGTCACACGTTCAGGCTTACACAGATGTCCTCGTCCTTCAGCCTGACTGCTCAAAGGGGATTTTCCCGAAAACAGGACTGCTCCGTCACACCGCCCCGAAGCTCTCTGAAAGTTCTGCAGTCGATACTCTTCCTTATCAACACATTCTCTTCTCTATGATTATCTTTATTATAAATCTCTCACTTTAATATGTCAAGATGCCAAGGTCAAAAGGTCATGTATGACTTTGGGACCCGAAAAAACATGAAAAAGCAGCCCGATAGGGCGGATTTTGAATGTTTTTAGGATTGCGGGAGCATGAAATGCGAAGCAATCCGCAGGCATCAGGGGGCAAAAAACCTTTTGACCCCAACACCATGTCAATGTATTATTTATCTCTGTTTTCTGACAGACTGTATAGTTCTTTCTCATATGGCAATACTTTCCATAACAGAGGAAAGGAATCACAAAAACATGACAAGAATTCCAAAACATATAGGAATTATTCCTGACGGCAACCGGAGATGGGCTCTCGGCCAGGGACTGGCAAAAGAAGACGGTTACGACCACGGCATCTCGCCGGGAATGGAACTTTACCGCATCTGCAGAGACTTAGGTGTAAAAGAACTCACCTTTTACGGATTCACGGCAGACAACACCAAGCGCCCTTCAAAGCAGCGGGCCGCCTTCTCCGGCGCATGTATAAAGGCGGTGGAAACCCTGGCAAAAGAGGATGCCGAGCTGCTGGTCCTTGGCAACACAAACTCCCCTATGTTTCCGGCGGAGCTTCTCCCCTACACTTCCCGGCACACCTTTGGATCAGGAAAAATAAAAATCAATTTTCTCGTCAATTACAGTTTTGAGTGGGACTTGGGATTTCACCGGGGAACATTCGGTCCTGACATGAAGTCTGCCGATGTGTCCCGAGTTGACCTGATCATCCGTTGGGGAGGGCGGAGAAGGCTCTCCGGATTCCTTCCCATCCAGTCTGTGTACTCGGACATGTATGTAATCGACGACTACTGGCCTGACTTCACTCCCCAGCATGTCCAGGATGCCATCGCCTGGTACTCGAAACAGGATATCACTTTGGGAGGATGAGACCAGACAGGGCGGTGGGACGTTCGCAGAAAAAAAGAGAAGTCCTTGCAAATCAAGGACTCCTCTCCACTCTTGACAAGCACGAGACGGGATTCGAACCCGCGACCCTCGCCTTGGCAAGGCGATACTCCA
>CAJTOT010000038.1 GCA_910577935.1 uncultured Hungatella sp.
TGTAAAAACATGGAACGGAAATTTAAAAATGAAAATGTAAAATATGAGAATATATATTGTTTGGCGCAAATCTCTAATTTCAATAAACTTATTGCGATATCAAATGAACAATCAATACCTGTATTTGATATTACGTTAAATAAGGCTACGGATGGGCAGAAAAAAACGCTAAATTGGTTTAAAATGCTATATAAAGCAATGGCAGAAAGGATAATAGAATTAACAAATGAGTAATGCAAAAGATGATTTTAATAATAATATTCGTTCCATAAATAATTCGATTTTAATATATAAGTATCTTAATAATAATGCAAAGAATCTGGATAGTACGATATTATTGCGGTCTCAGTTCATGCTAATAGTTAGTGCATTTGATACATATGTTCATTCGGCTATAATTAATAAAATTATTGAGGTATATTTTTCACAAAATTCAATGATAGAACTTAATGTGGAGGTTCCATTAACATTAGTTTATAGAATGAAAAATTCAGATGAAATCATGCAAAAGGATTTATTGGAAAATTATCTCATTGATAAGCTAAGTAAAGATTCTTTCCAATCGCCTAAGAGTATTGAATATGCCTATTCTATTCTTAAAATTGACCATTTGTGGAGTAAACTAAGTGCAATATCTCATAAAAGCGCCGATGATATAAAAAACACGTTAGCATTAATTGTAAAACGAAGAAATAAAATAGCGCATGAGTCAGATTGGAATAAAATTACTAGAAAATATGAAGAAATAGATTTAGATATGGTTTTAGATTGCCAGCAATTTATTCAAGAAACTGTAAATGGGTTAGATGAATTATTAGATGACTTATGAATAAAACTAAATAAATAGCGTTGGGTAGTATAAAAAGTTGAAAAATTTTTTGTCCTTTACTTGACACGAGCAGAACGATCAAACAGTGAAGGAGTGCTTGCCTCATGTACAATCCACAGCTGGACACCTTTATCCATGTGGCGGATGCGGGCAGTTTTAACCGGGCTGCCGAGGAATCCTATATCACCCCTTCCGCGGTGATCAAACAGATCAACCTGCTGGAAGCGTCTCTTGGCGTTAAATTATTTGAGAGAACTCACCGAGGCCTGATTTTAACAAAAGCGGGAAAATCTTTATATCAGGATACAAAATATATTATTCAGTACTGCAGGGACTCTGTTACAAGGGCGAAGAATGCCATGCAGGAGGATACGAAGGTGATCCGGATCGGCAGTTCCCCCATGACGCCGGCCCAGCTTCTTATGCAGCTGTGGCCCAAGATACAGACCCATTGTCCTGACATGAAATTTCAGATCATTCCCTTTGAGAATACGCCGGAAAATGCCAGGGAGATACTGGGGAACCTGGGAAAGAACATTGATGTGGTAGGCGGGATCTTTGACGAGACCATGCTGGAGCTGAGGCGCTGCGCGGGACTGGAACTGTCCCGCGAGCCTTTTTGCTGCGCGGTCTCCGTCCATCACAGGCTTGCCGCTAAGGACAGGCTTAAGCTGGAAGACCTGTATGGAGAGAACCTGATGCTCATGCGCCGGGAGTGGAGCCGTTATGTGGACGAGCTTCGGGACGATATCTGGCAGAACCACAGCCAGATCCATATTGTAGACTTTGATTTTTACAGTATGGAGGCCTTTAACCGGTGTGAGAACAGTAATGACATTTTGCTTTCCATACCCGGATGGGCCAATGTACATCCTCTTTTAAAGGTAATCCCGGTGGAATGGGATCACAGTATTCCCTTTGGACTGCTCCATTCCCCCAAGCCTTCCGGAATTGTGAAACAATTTCTGGAGGCGGTGAAAGAGGCGGTACAGTAGAAGACGGTAAAAGAAGAACCAGGTACCAAATGGTATTTTGGTTCTTTTTTGTTTGGATTTTCTGAATCCGGCTGCAACCAAAGGGTATAAACTGATGAACAAAGAGAGACTTCCTCCTACGGTCTGCCTTATTTATAATTGATATATAGATAAGTGGGGACACAACAACAGGAGTGATGAAGTGATTTCTATTTTAAATAGGACAGGGAAACAGATCGCAGAGTTTCCGGGTATTACGGCCAACCCCACCTATGCCGAAGTCCTGGAAGGAGCGAAACTTGCCAGAAAACATCAGGCAGGTCTGCTTCTTGGTGTGGGAGGCGGGAACCGGAAGCGAGTGCAGCGGCAAAGCGGTGATTACCAACCAACCAAACACTTAGAGTGAAAACCGGGCGGGATTATCCCAAATGCAATCCGAAGTTTGCCTTAATGGACCCGTCTTATACGTTCAGCGTTTCTAAATCCCAGATGGTTTCCGGCGGCTTCGATACCCTTTCCCACATCATGGAGATTTATTTCAGCGGGCCGGATGAGGATAATGTTTTCGATGATATGGCCCGGGCCCTTATGGGGAATGTGATCCGCAATCTTCGGGCGGCTATAGAGAATCCGGAGAATTATACGGCAAGAAGCAATCTCATGTGGGCCGGGACAATGGCGGAAAACCGGATCATTAAACTGGGAAAGCGCACGGATTTCCAGTGCCGTCAGATGGCGCGTCAGCTGGAGACGTATACGGACTGTGATCACGGTGGGGGACTGGCGGTGCTGCAGCCGGTTTACTACCGGCATATCTATAAGGACGGGCCGGGTAAATTTAAACGGTTCGCCGCGGAGGTGTGGGGGATTTCGCCTGAGGGAAAGACCGATGAGGAGATCGCCTGTGCCGGGATTGATGCGCTGAAGGATTTTATCCGGGAGATAGGGCTGCCGGTTACATTGAGGGAACTGGGAGTGGATGAGAATACGGACTTAAAAGCGGTTGCCGATTCCTGCGTCAGTGTTTTCGGGGGATACAGAAGGCTGGCACATGGGGAAATATTTGAAATATTCCGGGAATGTTTATAGGCCTGCGGAAACAAAGTTCCATTCACAGAAAGCAGCATCACTTCGCGGTGACAAAAGTCCGTTATAGATTATACTAAAAGGTATATACTGAATAACTTATTGTGACTTCTGCTGCCTGAGGATTTCCTTTATAATGAATACAGTTCTTTAAAATAAAAAACAAGAAACAAAAAGAGGAGGAATTTATTTATGAAAGCATTACTTGTAAACGGAAGCCCAAGGAGAAACGGATGTACTTACACGGCGCTGACGGAGCTGGCAAAGACTCTGGAGTCAGAAGGCATTGAGGCGGAGATCGTCCATGTGGGAAATAAAGATATCCGGGGCTGCATTGCCTGCCGGAAATGCCACAGCGAAGGGGAGCAGGGAGGCAAGTGCGTATTCAACGATATCGTCAACGAGATTGCCCCCAAGCTGGCTGAGGCAGACGCCTTTGTCATCGGTTCCCCGGTTTACTTTGCTTCCCCGGCAGGCGGAGCCGTATCCTTTATGGACCGTCTGTTCTTCAGCACCCTGAATATTGACAAGACCATGAAAGTAGGAGCGGCCGTGGTATCCTGCCGCCGGGGCGGCAATACGGCTACCTTTGATATGCTGAATAAGTACTTTACCATGTGCGGCATGCCGGTGGCAAGCAGCCAGTACTGGAATATGGTACACGGAGGAACCCCGGAGGAGGTTTTGAAGGACGAGGAAGGTATGCAGACCATGCGGACTCTGGGCCACAATATGGCGTTTCTCATGAAGAGCATCCAGATGGGCAAGGAAAAGTTTGGGATTCCTCAGAAGGAAAAGACCATCTTTACCAGTTTCCATCACTAAAAAGGAGAGGAGAATGACAGAAATGGAAAAGAGAACACTTGGGGCCGGCAGTCTTAAGGTCAATCCCGTCGGCTTGGGATGTATGGGATTCAGCCACGCTTCTGGAGATCCAACGGAGAAAAGCGTCGCGGTTAAAACTTTGAGAGAGGCTTTCGAGATCGGCTATGACTTCTTTGACACGGCGGAGGCTTATACAGGGATCAGTCCGGACGGCATGGTTTCCTATAATGAGGAACTTGTGGGGGAGGCCGTGAAGGGAATCCGGGATAAGGTGGTCATCGCCACAAAGATGGGGGTAAAGCACAATGCGGACCGCTCCTTAAGACTGGACAGCAGCCCGGAAACTATAAGAACAAGCGTTGAGGAAAGCCTTAGGAAGCTGGGAACAGACTACATTGATTTGTACTATCAGCACAGGATTGACCCCAAGGTGGAGCCGGAGGCTGTGGCCGAAACTATGGGGCGGTTAATTCAAGAGGGCAAGATTCGCTATTGGGGCATTTCGGAAACCACGGAAGAATACCTGCGCCGGGCCCATGCCGTATGTCCCGTGACGGCCATAGAAAACAGGTATTCTATGATGGCCAGGTGGCATGAGACTATCTTTCCGGTGTGCGAGGAACTGAATGTGGCCTATGTGGCCTTTTCTCCCATGGCAAACGGATTCCTTACAGGCAAATACACGCCCTCCACAAAATTTGAGGGAAGCCAGGATTACCGGGCTAATATGCCCCAGTATACCGAAGAGGGGTATGAAAAAGCGAAGGAGCTTTTGGCTCTTCTGACGAAAATGGGAGAAGAAAAGAAGGCCACCATGGGTCAGCTGTCTCTCGCGTGGATGATTAATAAGAAGCCTTACATTATCCCGATTCCGGGTTCCCGCAAAATTGAGCGGATGAAGGAAAACTTTGAGGCAGGCAATGTGGTTCTGACCAGAGAAGAGATTGCTATGATTGATTCCAGACTGGATACCATGGATTTTGACGTGTTCGGCGGCCACAGAGCAAGATAAAAGGAGTACTCCCGGAAACTCAGCCGCAAAGACAGGCGCAAGGAGTTGCCGGGAGCGCCCAAAGGGAACGGATTGAGGAGAATTTCAACATCTGGGATTTTTCGCTGGTTTTCTGTCTCCTGTTAAAATAATAAATTTTTTTTTCGATTTTTCATAGACCGTACCGTTACTGTACGGTCTATGATGCTGTATACAGGAAGAAAATACAAGGTGATTGGAGGAAAAATTTATGGAAAACTCAACTGCATACGAAAAACCTGTGACACTGAGAAACATTGTGAAATTTGCCGTTCCAACGATTGCTATGACGGTGTTTATGTCCTTTTATACAATGGTTGACGGTTTGTTTGTATCGAATCTGATCGGTACGGATGCCCTTTCAGCAATCAATCTTACAGCGCCGATTATCCAGCTTGTCACGGCGATTTCTACCATGCTTGCCACCGGAGGCAGTGCGGTCATCATGAAAAAGATGGGTGAGCAGAAAACAGCGGTTGTTGGCCTGTTTGTTTTCAGCCGGAAAAAGAGCCTGCTGCATTCTAAGAAACCAGTATTCCGATTCAGGGTTCTTGCGAGTGCGGCTACAAACGGATGCGGCAGTAAGGGCGAAGGATTGGAAGAAATGGAATTTTGACAGATATATCTGTCTGCAGTATTCCCTTCTCCGGGGAGTGCTTGGCTTTCTGGCTGTCCGGCATGGCAACGGGATTATTTTAGGACTCTATCACGGCCTGACTGTAATCGCAGGGAAAACGGCTGTCCGGGGGCTTGCCGCAAAGGTTCCAGGGCATATTGAAAAGAGGATAGGCAGGTCTTATCCATCCTCCCCGTGTCTTATGTGATATTTAATTTATCAAAATTCCCCGTGGGATTCAAAGGATAATGTATATTTTAATCTTTCTCAAAGATTGGGAAAAGTTACAAGTGCCATGAAAATGTGAAAAATTTTACCGCTTTTTCGAGGAAAAAATTGTGCGATATTGAGATTGATTATTTGAAAAAAAGTGATATCTTTAAGTCTATAAGAAATAGAAAAAACTCACAGGCCGCAGATCCTTCAGTCATCAGCGGTCCTGGGAAAGGATATGATTATGCAGAATCTTCTTCTTTGTGTTTCTGTTTGTCTGATTGCAAGTTTACTTATGTCCAGGGTGGCGAAGCGGGTAGGGCTCCCCTCTGTGACGGCCTACCTGGTGACGGGCCTGCTCCTGGGCCCCTACTGTATCGGACGCCTGGGGCTTCCGGGCGTGGGCTTCCACTCTATGGAAGATGTGGATTTTTTTGGACTTATTTCGGAGACGGCCCTTGGCTTTATCGCCTTCACCATCGGCAATGAGTTCCGGCTGGGGCAGCTGCGCAGCATGGGGCGTCAGGCCATTACCGTGGGAATTCTTCAGGCGGTGGTCACCACTGTTATTGTGGACGCGGGTTTGATCACCTTTCACCTGATCTTCCCCAACGCCCTGTCTCTGCCGGCGGCCATTACCCTGGGCGCCATTGCAGCAGCCACGGCGCCTGCCGCCACTTTGATGGTGGTGCGTCAGTACCGGGCGGATGGCCCTCTGACCCGTCTGCTTTTGATGGTGGTGGCCATTGATGACGCAGTGGGGCTGATGCTCTTCTCCGCATCCTTTGGCGTGGCCAGTGCCCTGGAGCACGGAGGGATCAGCGTCATCACCGTGGTGGTGGAGCCGGTTCTGGAGATTGTTTTTTCCCTTTTGCTGGGAGCCGCGGCAGGGCTTATTCTGGACTGGAGCGAGCGGTATTTCCACTCCCGCGGCAACAGGATCTCCATGACAGTTGCCTTTGTTCTGCTGACTGTGGGACTTTCCATGGTGGAATTCCAGCTGGGACCGGTTCACTGCGGTTTCTCTCTGCTGCTGGTGTGCATGATGACCGGCACTATTTTCTGCAACATCTGCGAGACCTCTGAAGCGCTGATGGAGCGTCTCGACCGGTGGACCACACCATTGAGCATACTCTTTTTTGTGCTGTCCGGCGCGGAGCTGGATCTGCAGATTCTGCGCAATCCCATCGTTCTGCTCATCGGCGCGGTCTATATCGTCACCCGGTCGGCAGGAAAGATTCTGGGAGCCTACGGCAGCTGCGCCATGACCGGGTGTGAGAAAAATATCCAGAAATATCTTGGCCTCACCCTGCTGCCCCAGGCGGGCGTGGCCCTGGGAATGGCCATTACGGCGGCAAGCCTCTCCGACGGCGCGATGGTCCGCAATGTGGTGCTCTTCTCCGTGCTGGTCTACGAGCTGATAGCGCCGACACTCACTAAGAACGCGCTGTTCGGTGCAGGAGAGATCACGCCGGAAGAACCGGCCCGGCCACACGGCGCCGGCCAGATGCAGGCGAAGGCGTGAAGGGTATCCCGGCATATGTCCACTTAAATGGCCGGAGCGGGCAGGCTCCATTGCCCCAAAACGATAACCTTTGGCGATGTGACTGTCGATTTCTCCGGCTACACGGCCAGCGACCGTCAAGGGCAGCGGCCTGGGCCCCTAACATCCCCTATTCCTTTGCTCCCATAAAGTTCCTGCCTGGGATGTGTTTTACAATTCGGATATAAATGCGGAAAACTCCCCGGCTGGGGAGTTTTTCATTATATCGCTGATTTTCCAAAGCTGGCTTCCGATTGCTTTAGGTGGAGCTTGACTAAGGTATAACGCTATGCTATGTTATTTTTGTCAATGTCAACTTTTGGCATACTTCGGGATGGAGGAAAAAATGATGACACAAAAAGAACGCATGGAGGCAGGGCTTGTCTATGACCCCCTTGATAAAGAGATTATGGAGGACCAGGCTCAGGGAGTTGAACTGATGTACGAGTTTAACATGTCACATCCGGGGGAGGCAGGGAAGAGGGCCCGTCTGTTGAAGAGGATGCTTGGGACGATAGGAGAGGGGTGCTGCATCGAGCCGCCTCTCAGAGCCAACTGGGGCGGAAGGCATCTGCATCTTGGAGACAATGTCTACGTAAACTTCAACTTGACCATCGTGGACGACACGGATATTTTTATCGGAGACAAGGTTATGATCGGACCCAATGTGACCATTGCCACAGCCAATCACCCGATCTCTCCCCAACTCCGGGCGCGTTCCCTTCAATATAACAGAAGCGTGCGCATCGGTGCCAATGTCTGGATAGGGGCGGGGGCGATTATTGTTCCTGGAGTCACAATCGGCGATAACACGGTGATCGGGGCGGGAAGCGTCGTCACCAGGGATATTCCTGCCGATGTAGTCGCAGCGGGCAATCCGTGCCGGGTTCTCAGGGAGATAGGGGAGCGGGAGAGAGAGTATTTTTACAAGAATGAGAGAATTGACTGGGAGAATCTGTCCCATCTATAGCAGCGGTTCAGACGGACAGCCGCCTGTTCTCGGCGGCTGTCCTGCCAAGCGGATTTCCGCATACATGGCCCGGTTGATATAACAGCCGGGCTTTTTGACGGACAGATATCTGGTGGGAAGAAGAGATGACGGTTCAAGAGGGTGAAAATCACTGTACAGGCAAATATGTTCTTGACAAATACGAACATATGTTCTATTATAGCTGTAAAGAAATTTGAACAAACAAAAAAGCACGTGACGGGAATCGAACCCGCCTCTCCAGCTTGGGAAGCTGGCGTTCTACCGATGAACTACACATGCTTATGGATTGTATTATACCACAAATTTGGCAGGAATCAAGAGGAAATTTCAAATTTTTTAAAAAAATTTTTGTGACAGTGTGGTGCTGCTTGCTGTGAACGCATGTGAACAGTAACCTGTTTGCACAGTGTGATGCGGCGCAAAAAACAGCTGCTTGCAAATTCCGTTGGTTTGTGTGTATAATATAGAAACCGCTCTGAGAGAGCAAGACAGGTTATCAACCTGCGCCGTGAAAAGGGTACAGGAAGGATGCGGAAAAATCCGGCAGGTTATCAACCTGTAAATAAAAGAAGTATTACAGAGCAGCAGGATATGGAGGGTGAACATGGCAAAGGCACAGTACAACGCGGACAGTATCACGGTTCTGGAGGGTCTGGAGGCTGTCAGGAAAAGGCCGGGAATGTACATAGGAGGAGTGGGGATCAAAGGCCTGAACCACTTAATCTATGAAGTCCTGGACAATTCCGTGGACGAGCATCTGGCAGGATTCTGTACCCATATATGGGTAACTCTGGAGGCGGACGGCTCCTGCACCGTGAAGGATAACGGAAGAGGGATTCCGGTGGAGATGCACAAGAAGGGAGTGTCTGCGGAGAGGGTGGTCCTGTCCACCCTTCACGCGGGGGGGAAGTTTGACAATCAGGCGTACAAGACCAGCGGCGGCCTTCACGGCGTGGGCTCCTCGGTGGTCAACGCCCTTTCGGAGCGCATGGACATCAAGGTGTACAAGAACGGCTCTGTCCACCACGACGGCTATGAGCGGGGAATCCCTGTGGTGGAGCTGGTGGACGGGCTGCTCCCCATTGTGGGGAAGACGAAGGAGACGGGCACGGAGATCAATTTTCTGCCGGACGGAGAGATATTCGAGAGGACAAGGTTTAAGGCGGACTGGCTGAAAAGCAGGATTCACGAGACGGCTTACTTAAACCCCGGACTTACGATTCAGTATGCCAACAGGCGCAAGGGGGAGGAGGAGACCGTCACATTTTCCGAGCCGGAGGGGATCGTGGCCTATGTGAAGGAGGTCAACGCAGGCAAGACTCCGGTTCACGACCCCATTTATTTTAAGGGGGCCATGGACAATATTGAGGTGGAGGCGGCCTTCCAGTTTGTGGACGCCTTTGAGGAGAATATTTCCGGATTCTGCAACAATATCTTTACCCAGGAGGGGGGGACTCACCTGGTAGGGTTCAAGACCAAGTTCACCATGCTGATCAACAGCTACGCCAAGGAGCTGGGAATCTTGAAGGAGAAGGACGCTAATTTCACAGGGGCCGATACCCGCAACGGGATGACTGCAATCGTGGCCATCAAGCACCCGGACCCTATATTTGAGGGACAGACGAAGACAAAGATGGCCAGCGCCGACGCCACCAAGGCGGTGTTCACCATCACGGGAGACGAGCTGCAGCTGTATTTTGACAGAAATCTGGAAGTTTTAAAGGGAATTATCAGCTGCGCGGAGAAGTCGGCAAAGATCCGCAAGGCGGAGGAGAAGGCGAGGACCAACATGCTGACCAAGTCAAAGTTCTCCTTTGACAGCAACGGGAAGCTGGCAAACTGCGAGAGCAGGGAGCCGGAGAAGTGCGAGATATTCATCGTGGAGGGAGACTCCGCCGGCGGCTCGGCAAAGACGGCGAGGAACCGCATGTATCAGGCCATCCTCCCCATCCGCGGCAAGATTCTGAACGTGGAGAAGGCGTCTATGGACAAGGTTCTGGCCAACGTGGAGATCAAGACCATGATCAATGCCTTCGGGTGCGGGTTCTCCGAGGGCTACGGCAATGATTTCGACATCAGCAGGCTGCGGTATCACAAGATTATTCTCATGACCGATGCGGATGTGGACGGAAGCCATATCGACACCCTTCTGCTCACCTTTCTCTACCGGTTCATGCCGGAGCTGATCTACAACGGCCATGTGTATATCGCCATGCCGCCTCTGTTCAAGGTTATCCCCAAGAAGGGGGAGGAGCAGTACCTGTATGACGAGAAGGAACTGGAGAGGTACAGGAAGACCCACACCGGCGATTTTACCCTCCAGAGATACAAAGGTCTGGGAGAGATGGATGCGGGCCAGCTGTGGGAGACGACGCTGGACCCGGAGAACCGGGTGCTGAAGCGGGTGGAGATAGAGGACGCCCGCCTGGCATCGGAGATCACGGAGATGCTCATGGGAAGCGACGTGCCGCCCAGACGGCAGTTTATCTACGAGCATGCGGACGAGGCGGAGATTGACGCGTAGGGGAGGATCAGGAAGACATGGCAGAAAAGATTATTACAACCGAATATTCGGAGGAGATGCAGCGCAGTTATGTGAACTATTCCATGAGCGTCATCACGGCCCGGGCCATCCCTGACGCCAGGGATGGGTTAAAGCCGGTGCAGCGGCGGGTGCTCTACGACATGAGCGAACTGAAGCTGAACCACGACAAGCCCCACAGAAAGTCGGCGCGTATCGTGGGCGATACCATGGGTAAATACCATCCCCACGGAGATTCGTCCATCTACGACACGCTGGTGGTTCTCAGCCAGGATTTTAAGAAGGGCATGGCGCTGGTGGACGGCCACGGAAACTTCGGCTCCATAGAGGGAGACGGGGCGGCGGCTATGCGTTATACAGAGGCCAGGCTTCAGAAGTTCGCGGAGGAGGTGTATTTAAAAGACCTGGATAAAACCGTGGAGTTCGTGCCAAACTATGACGAGACAGAAAAGGAGCCGGAGGTTCTGCCGGTGCGGGTGCCCAACCTTCTGATCAACGGCGCGGAGGGCATCGCCGTGGGCATGAGCACCAGCATTCCGCCCCACAACCTGGCGGAGGTGGCGGACGCGGTGAAGGCCTACATCCAGAATCCGGATATCAGCACGAAAGAGCTTATGGGCTTTATGCCGGGACCGGATTTTCCCACAGGGGGAATCATCGCCAACAAGAAAGACCTTCAGGAGATCTATGAGACGGGAACCGGGAAGATCAAGCTGCGGGGCAGAATGGAGATTGAGCTGGGAAAGCGCAGGAGCGACAAGGACAAGCTGGTTATCACGGAGATTCCCTACACCATGATCGGAGCAGGGATCAACAAGTTTCTGGTGGATGTGGCGGATCTGGTGGAATCCAAGAAGCTCACCGATGTCACGGATATCTCCAACCAGTCCAACAAGGAGGGCATCCGCATTGTCCTGGAACTGAAGAAGGACGCAGATGTGGAGCGCATCAAGAATATCCTCTACAAGAAGACGAAGCTGGAGGACACTTACGGCGTCAATATGCTCGCCATCGTAAAGGGAAGGCCGGAGACTCTGAACCTGAGAGGAATTTTAAAGAATTACCTGGATTTTCAATATGAGAACAGCAGGAAGAAATACCAGATACTCCTGGACAGAGAGACGGAGAAGAAGGAGATCAAGGAGGGACTGATCAAGGCCTGCGATGTCATCGATCTGATCATCGCCGTTCTCAGGGGAGCGAAGAATTTAAAAGACGCCAAGGCCTGTCTCATGAACGGCGACACCTCCAGAATCAAGTTCAGGAACCCGGAGTTCGAGAAGGACGCCGGGGAGCTGCGCTTTACAGAGAAGCAGGCATCGGCGATACTGGAGATGCGCCTCTACAAGCTCATCGGCCTCGAGATCCTGGCCCTGGAGAAGGAGTACAAAGAGACGTTAAAAAAGATCAAGGAATACACCAGGATTCTCAAGGATAAAGAGGCCATGGACAGGGTGATCACAGAGGATCTTGACAAAATCAAGGAAGAATTCTCCCTGGTGCGCCGCACGGACATTGAGGATGGGAAGGAGGCCGTGTTCGAGGAGGTTCCCGTGGAGGTTCAGGAGGTTGCCTTTGTCATGGATCGGTTCGGATACTGCAAGATCCTGGACCGGACCGTCTACGAGAGGAACCAGGAGACTGTCAACGGGGATTACCCCTATGTGATCCGGTGCATGAACACGGATAAGATCTGTCTTTTTACCGATGCGGGTAATATGCATCAGATCAAGGTGAGAGATATTCCGGCGGGAAGGCTGAGGGAAAAAGGCGTTCCCATAGACAATATCAGCAAGTATGACGGGACGAAGGAACAGATCCTCTGCCTGACGAACCTCGACAGAATCCTGGGGACAAAGCTGCTGTTTGCCACCAGGATGGCGCTGGTGAAGCTGGCGCCGGGCACGGAATTCGTGACCAACAACCGGACCGTGGCCGCCACCAAGCTGCAGGAGGGGGACCGGCTGGTAAGCGTTCTCATAGCGGGAGAAGAGAAGGAGACGGTTCTCCGGACAAAGCAGGGGTATTTTCTGCGGTTTGCCCTGGAGGAGATATCGGAGATGAAGAAGAATTCCAGGGGAGTCAGGGGAATTAAGCTGGAGAAGGATGACGAGCTGGAGCAGGTGTATCTCGTCGGGGAGGACCCGGTGGTGAAGTATAAGCAGAAGGAGGTTCATCTGAACAGGCTCAAGATAGGAAAGAGGGATGGGAAGGGAAATAAGGCCAGGCTGTAGAAGCTATTATCGTTTGACATTTTTCCCCATACATGTTAGATTAGAAAGAAGGAGCATATAACAGAGACCAGGAGGAAAAGACATGTCAGAGAGCAAGATTCCAACTCCCCACATCGGAGCCGGCGAGGGGGAGATTGCAGAGAGCATACTGCTGCCGGGTGATCCGCTGAGGGCAAAGTACATCGCGGACAATTTTCTGACGGATGCGGCGCAGTTTAACGCCACGCGGAACATGCTGGGCTTCACGGGCTTCTACAAGGGGAAGCGGGTGTCCGTCATGGGCACGGGAATGGGATGTCCGTCTATCGGAATCTATTCCTATGAGCTGATACATTTTTACGGATGCAGGAATCTGATCCGCGTGGGGACGGCGGGGGCGCTGAGACCTGACGTGAAGGTGAGAGATCTGGTGTTCGGCATGGGGGCCTGCACCACATCCAATTATGTAAAGCAGTTCAGACTTCCGGGGGATTATTCCTGCATCTGCAGCTTCGAACTGCTGGAGAAGGCGGTGAGCGCGGCCAGGGAGAGAGGGCTGGAATACCATGTGGGGAATATTCTCAGCTCCGATATGTTCTACAATCCGGATCTGCCGCCTGCCGGGACAACCTGGGACCGCATGGGGGTTCTGGCTGTGGAGATGGAGTCGGCGGCGCTGTACAGCAACGCCGCTTACGGGGGAGCCAACGCGCTGTGCATACTGACGGTGTCCGACTCTCTGGTCACCGGCGAGGCGACTACGGCCGAAGAGCGGCAGACTTCCTTTACGGACATGATGGAAGTGGCTCTGGAACTTGTGTGATTGATGCCGGCAAGGGGGAGACAGGGGGAGTTTTGCCGGCTGCGGCCAACAGGTGTGAACGGTAACAATTTATAAAGCAGAGAATTGCGCCGCCGTGAGAGGGCGTGTGGAGAAGGCCAGAAGCAGAGGGGGAGTTTAGGCTTGTCCTTTGCTTCTGGTCTTGCTGCGAATGGATTAGAGTAAGGAAATAAGACATGGCAGGAATGATGGATAGTCATGCCCATATCTGCGGAAAAGATCTGTCTTCCAGATGGAGGGAGACGGCAGCAGGGGCAAAAAATGCGGGAATTGAAAAGATAATGATCGTCTGCAGGGATGCGAGGGAGGCCAGGAGGGCCATAGACATTGCGGGTGAAGATTCCATGTTTGATGTGGCTTTTGGCTATTCACCCAACGATACTCTGAAGGTGGGAAGAACGGAATGGGAGCAGCTGGAGCAGCTTCTGGCCAATCCCCTTGTCAAGGCCATAGGCGACATTGGCATGGATTATTTTTACTATGAGACCGTTGTTCCCCAGGTGCTTCAGAAGGAGCTGTTTGTGAGACAGATGGAACTGGCCAACAGGGTGGGAAAACCGGCGCTGATTCATATGCGCATGGCCGGGGAGGATACCAGAAGATATATAAAGGGGCACCTGAAGGTGCCGGGGATCATGCACAACTACAGCGGCGGCTGGGAGCTGATGAAGGATTTTCTGGATATCGGGATGTACCTTTCGTTTTCCGGCAGGATTCTCCTGGAGGCGTCTGACGAAAGCACGAGAAAAGCGGTGAGGGAGGTTCCCCTGGACAGGCTTTTTCTGGAGAGCGACGCCCCGCTGACAACGCCTGTGGAGGGCGGGCAGTCCTTAAGGCTTTATGAACATCTCGACCAGGTGCTTGACTATGTGTGCGGTTTGAGGGGGATGGAGAGAGAAGCGCTGGTCCGGGCAATTCACGACAATTACATGCGCCTGTTTCCCCGGAACCTGTGACAAGAGGTGATGAAGCATGGAATATCTGTACGAGAAACTTAAGCCTCTTGAACCGGAAGCCCGCCCTCTAAGCCCCCGGCAGAGGCTGAAGGCTGTCAACGGCCCCCTGCTTTCCTGGTATGAAAGCCATGCCAGGGTTCTCCCGTGGAGGGAGGACCCACAGCCCTACAAAGTGTGGATTTCGGAGATCATGCTGCAGCAGACCAGGGTGGAGGCGGTAAAGCCTTACTTTAACCGGTTTATGGAGGAGTTTCCCGATGTGCGGTCCTTAGCCCGGGCAGATGACGACAGGCTTTTAAAGGCGTGGGAAGGCCTGGGGTACTACAACCGGGCCAGGAATCTGAAAAAGGCGGCGTGCCTGGTGACCCGGTGCTATGGGGGAAGGCTTCCCGACTCTTACGAGGAGCTTTTGAAGCTGCCGGGAGTCGGAACCTACACCGCGGGGGCCATCGCCTCCATCGCCTACGGGCTGCCGGTTCCGGCGGTTGACGGCAATGTGCTCCGGGTGCTCTCCCGGGTGCTGGCCAGCAGGGAGGATATACTGAAGCAATCGGTGAAACGCCAGATGGAAACCTTGCTGAGAGAGACCATGCCCAAGGAGAACGTCAGCGCCTATAATCAGGGGCTTATCGAGGTCGGAGCCGTGGTCTGCGTGCCCGGCGGGCCGCCAAAATGCCAGGAGTGCCCCATGTATTCCCTCTGTCTTGCCAGGAGACAGGGGCTTTTGGATTCTATTCCTTACAAATCCCCCAGGAAGCCCAGGCGGGTGGAGAAGCGCACAATTCTTCTCCTGGAATCAGGGACAAAGATCGCCCTGGAAAAGAGACCGGACACCGGACTTCTGGCCTCCCTGTACCAGTTCCCTAATTTGGAGGGCCGTCTGAGCGAGGGGGAGGTGCGGGCTTTTCTGGAAGAGGGCGGGGCATGTCCGACAGAGATCGGCTCCGCCGGGGAGGCGAAGCATATTTTCAGCCATGTGGAATGGCGCATGACGGGTTACCGGGTCAGGCTGGCGGGAGATATTCCGGATGCATATCTGGCGGTGGAGAAAGAGGATGTCCGGAAAAAATATCCCATTCCCAACGCGTTTCTGGTGTATACAAAACAGATAAACGGAGAATCATGAAATCAGGAGGAAATTATGGGCAGACTTCTTTTTATTGTAAATCCCCGAGCCGGGAAGGCGCGGGTCAAAACCCATCTGCTGGACATGATCGACATTTTCATCAAATCCGGCTGGGAGGTGGAGGTTCATATCACCCAGGCTCCTTTGGATGCCATGGAGACGGCGGCGAGAAGAGGCGGACAGGCGGACTTGATAGTGTGCAGCGGGGGAGACGGCACCCTGAGCGAGACCATCTCCGGCATGGTAAGGCTGGAGCAGCCGCCCCGTCTGGGCTATATTCCCGCAGGCTCCACCAACGATTTCGCGTCGAGCCTGAAAATTCCCTCCCAGATGACAAAGGCGGCAGGAATCATTATGGACGGGACGCCATATCCTGTGGATATCGGCTATTTCTGCCGGGAGAGGACCTTTGTGTATGTGGCGGCCTTCGGCATCTTTACAGAGGTGTCCTACATGACTCCCCAGGAGAAGAAAAACCTGTTGGGCCACCCGGCCTATATGCTGGAGGGCGTGAAGAGCCTTGCCAACATCAGGGCCTGCGCCATGAAGCTGGAGTCCAGGGAGATGACCCTGGAGGGAGACTTTGTGTTCGGCATGGTGACCAACACCGTCAGCGTGGGAGGATTTAAAGGCCTGGTGAAGAAGGATGTGGCCCTCAACGACGGGCTGTTTGAGGTGCTGATGATACGCATGCCGCGGACGGTCATGGAGCTGAAGAACATTCTGGCGTCCATGATTTTGAAGGGAGAACAGCACGAGTGTGTGCACCGGTTTAAGACCTCGTCCTTGAAAATCACCTTCCAGGAGCCGGTGGACTGGGTTCTGGACGGTGAGTTCGGCGGCTCCCGGACAGAGGTGGAGATCGAAAACCAGAGCAAGAGGATGGAGATCATGACAGCCATGTAGAAGACGCCCCTGAGAAAAGTAACCATTTCCGTAACAGTTCAAGGGGTATCTGAACTGTTACCCATTTCCCGAGGGACTTCGACAAAAATCAAAAAAGTTATTGAAAATTCGACGATAGTAGTATATAATAAATTAGTTATATAGTAACATCAGAAACCATGAACGAAAGGGCGTTGTATTGGTGGAAAAAAATATCTTTTTAGAAAAACTGGGCAAACTTGTAGAAGTTGCAAAGGGAAAACACAATGCGCTGGATGTGACGGAGATCAACAATTTTTTCACCGGCGATGATCTTTCCACAGAGCAGATGGAACAGATATACTCCTATCTGGAGAAGAGGGGAATCGATGTCATCCCGGTGATCGACGACAGCATCCTGGCCGAGGACGCGCTGCTCATCGACGACGACGTGGACGACAGCTTTATGAAGGATTCCGACGAGGAAGATATTGATCTGGATGCCATTGATCTGCTGGAGGGAATCGGAACCGAAGATCCGGTCCGCATGTATCTGAAAGAGATCGGCACGGTGCCGCTTTTGACTGCCGACGAGGAACTGGAGCTGGCCAAGAGAAAGGCAGACGGCGACGAGCAGGCAAAGGACCGCCTGATCGAGGCCAACTTAAGGCTGGTGGTCAGCATCGCCAAGCGCTACACAGGAAGAGGAATGAGTTTTCTGGACCTGGTTCAGGAGGGCAACCTGGGACTGATCAAAGGTGTGGAGAAGTTTGACTATACAAAAGGATATAAGCTAAGTACATATGCTACCTGGTGGATTCGCCAGTCGGTGACCAGGGCTCTGGCTGACCAGGCCAGAACCATCAGGGTTCCGGTGCATATGGTTGAGACGATCAATAAGATGTCCAAGATGCAGCGCAAGCTGACTCTGGAATTAGGATATGAGCCGTCGGTGGCGGAGTTGGCGGAGGCTCTGGAGATGTCGGAGGACAAGGTCATGGAGATTATGCAGATAGCCAGGGAGCCGGCTTCCCTTGAGACTCCTATAGGCGAGGAGGACGATTCCAACTTAGGCGATTTTGTGGCAGACAATAACGTCCTGACTCCCGAGGGCAACGTAGAGTCCGTCATGCTGAAGGAGCACATTGACGCTCTTTTGGGGGACTTGAAGGAGAGAGAGCGCCAGGTCATCGTGCTCAGGTTCGGCCTGGAGGACGGACACCCCAGAACCCTGGAGGAGGTGGGAAAGGCTTTCAACGTAACCAGAGAGAGAATCCGCCAGATCGAGGCCAAGGCGCTGAGAAAGCTGAGAAACCCGGTGAGAAGCAAGCGGATCAGGGATTTCCTTTGAAGGGACATGAATCAGAGAAATTATCAGAGAGAGCTGGAGCGGCTTCTGGATAAGCTGGAGAGAGAACAGAGGGTTCCCAGGCTTCTGCTCCACAGCTGCTGCGCCCCGTGCAGCAGTTATGTCCTGGAATATCTCACCGGGTATTTCGACATAACGCTGCTGTACTACAATCCCAATATCTACCCTCCTTCGGAATACGATGCAAGGGTACAGGAACAGGCAGGCCTTGTTGAGAGGATGCCTTTTGTTCACTCTGTCTCCATGGTAAAGGGAGAGTATGCGCCGGAAGAGTTTTTCAGGGAGGCCAGAGGGCTGGAGAGGGAGCCGGAGGGCGGCGCCAGGTGCGAGAAGTGTTATGAGCTGCGCCTCAGACAGGCCGCCAGGATGGCGAAGGAGACGGGGTGCGACTTTTTTGCCACCACGCTGAGCATCAGCCCCCTAAAGCCGGCGGGAAGGCTCAACGATATAGGCGAACGCCTGGCAGAAGAGTATCAGGTAGCCTATCTTCCGTCGGATTTTAAGAAAAAAAACGGCTACAAGCGGTCTGTGGAACTTTCGGCGGAGTACGGCCTCTACCGCCAAAATTATTGTGGCTGCATATACTCTATTCATACTTGACATAGTTGGCAAATTGTACTAAAATTTATTGTGAGGGTTGTATCAAAAATAAGGATAAGAAGGAGAATGATATTATGCTTTCAAAGACATTGACAGTAGTGAATCCATCAGGTCTTCACTTAAGACCGGCGGGGGTTTTATCCCAGACAGCTATGAAGTTCAAGTGTGATGTGATCATCGAGTGCGGGGAGAAGAGAGTTATTGCCAAGAGCGTTCTGAACGTTATGGCGGCAGGCATCAAGTGCGGAACCGAGATCAATCTGATCTGTGACGGTGAGGACGAGGCAGATGCTATGGATACCATTTCCAAGGCTATCGAGAGCGGCTTGGGAGAGATGTAATCCTTATTTAGATAATCGGAAGGCTGTTGCATAACAGATGAAGAGTCTGTAGGCGGCAGCCTTTTTCTTGTATCACAGGAAGGTTCTCCGGGCTTCCCTGTGATGCAAAAAGCCCTCCGGGCAGGATTTCATACTGCGGGAATCCTTTTTCGTTGTATTAATGAAAAAAATGTAGTAAAATATAGAAGCAGTCCAATTTGTTATAAATACAACAGGAGAACTTATGACATCTAGTTTATTACATACTCCGGAAGGAGTGCGGGATATCTACAACGGGGAGTGCGCCAGAAAGCTGGCGGTGCAGGACAGAATCAGCGATGTGTTCCGCCTATACGGGTACGAGGATATTGAGACTCCCACCTTTGAATATTTTGATATTTTCAATAAAGAGAGGGGGAGCGTCAGCTCCCGTGAGATGTTTAAATTTTTTGACAGGGACAACAACACCCTGGTGCTGCGGCCCGACATGACCCCGGCCATTGCCCGGTGCGTGGGAAAGTACTTTTTCGAGGAGACTATGCCTGTGAGGCTGTGCTACAGAGAGAGGACATTCATCAACAACTCCAGCTACCAGGGGCGGTTTAAGGAGATCACCCAGACAGGAGTGGAGCTTATCGGCGAGGATGCCAGCGGCGCCGACGCGGAGATGATCGCCATGGTCATCGACGCGCTGAGGGCGGCAGGGCTTGCGGAGTTTCAGGTGGAGCTGGGGCAGGTGGATTTTTTCAGAGGCCTCACCGACGAGGCGGGGATGGACGAGAGCACCTGCGAGACCCTGCGGGAGCTCATCGAGAACAAGAACTTTTTCGGCGTGGAGGAGCTGCTCTCCAGGAGAGAGATGCCCCGGCCCCTGAAAGAGCTGTTTCTCAAGCTGCCGGAGATGTTCGGGACTCTGGAGCAGCTGGAACAGGTGAAGCATATGGTGACAAACGAACGCTCCAGAAAGGCGGTGGAGCGTCTGGAGAAGATACAGGCGATTCTGGAAGCCTACGGCCTGGCGGACTACGTGTCCTATGACCTGGGAATGCTGAGTAAATATCAGTACTATACAGGAATCATTTTTAAGGCATATACCTACGGCACCGGCGAATACATCGTCAACGGGGGAAGATATGACAAGCTGCTGGTTCAGTTCGGAAAAGACGTTCCGGCGGTGGGATTTGCCATTGTGGTGGACCAGCTCATGCTGGCTCTGTCCCGGCAGAAGGTGGAGGTGGACACAGAGCGGGCGCGGGCCATGGTACTCTATGACCCTGAGGCCCAGGATGGGGCAGTAAAGCTGGCTCTGGAGCTGAGAAAGCATAGGAAGCCTGCGGCACTGGTGAGAAAAGCTTCCAGAATCCCGGAAGAGGAGTACCGCGCCTACGCGAAAAGGCGGGGATTCGGGGAGGTGTCGTGGGTGAAGGCTGACGGAACCGTGGCGAAGCTGGCCGGCCCATCTGCCGGCGGAGGAACCGCGGGGGAGGGAGGGGGCGGCGTATGAGTTATCTGACCATAGCCCTGACCAAGGGAAGGCTTGCCTACAAGACGCTGGGGCTGTTGGAGCAGGTGGGCATCACCTGTGACGAGATGAAGGATGAGAGCTCCAGAAAACTGATTTTTACCAACGAGGACCTGGGAGTCCGTTTTTTCCTGGCCAAGGCCAACGACGTGCCCACCTATGTGGAGTACGGAGCCGCGGACATGGGAATCTGCGGCAAGGACACGATCCTGGAAGAGGGGCGGAAGCTCTATGAGGTCATTGATCTGGGATTTGGAAGGTGCCGCATGTGCGTCTGCGGCCCCGGGTCTGCCAAAGAGCTGTTGAGGCATCACGAGCTT
This sequence comes from uncultured Hungatella sp., assembly GCA_910577935.1. Taxonomy (GTDB): domain Bacteria; phylum Bacillota; class Clostridia; order Lachnospirales; family Lachnospiraceae; genus UBA3402. Next base: position 20,781 of record CAJTOT010000038.1, read on the forward strand.
ATCCGGGTGGCCACCAAGTATCCGGGCATCGCCAAGGATTATTTTTACAATAAGAAGCATCAGACCGTGGAGATCATCAAGCTCAACGGTTCCATCGAGCTGGCGCCTCTGGTGGGCCTCTCGGAGGTCATAGTGGATATTGTGGAGACAGGCTCCACCCTCCGGGAAAACGGCCTGACCGTGCTGGAAGAGATCTGCGACCTGTCCGCCAGAGTGATCGTGAATCAGGTCAGCATGAAGAGAGAGAATCAGAGAGTGACCAAGTTGATCAGAGATTTGAAGACAGTACTGCAGGAGGAGCGGTTATGAGAATTGTCACATTAGACCAGAAATCCAGAGAGAACATTTTGTCTGAGCTCCTGAAGAGAGACCCTAATAATTATGACAGCTACAGCCGCTCTGTCCAGGAGATCGTGGGCCGGGTGAAGGAGGAGAAGGACAAGGCGCTGTTTGCCTACACCCGGCAGTTTGACGGGGCGGATATCGATGCCTCCAATATACGGGTGACCGAGGAGGAGATCCGGGAGGCCAAAGCGGCGGTGGAGCCCGGGCTTTTGGAGGTTATGGAGAAGGCCATGGAGAATATCCGCAGCTACCACCAGATGCAGGTACGGCACAGCTGGTTTGACAGCAAGCCGGACGGGACGATTCTGGGACAGAAGGTGACGGCCCTTGAGAGCGTGGGAGTCTACGTGCCCGGCGGGAAGGCCGCCTACCCGTCGTCGGTGCTGATGAATATCATTCCCGCCGAGGTGGCGGGGGTGAAGCGGATCGTTATGGTCACGCCGCCGGGGAAGGACGGGAAGGTTAACCCGGTGACGCTGACAGCGGCCCGTCTGGCCGGAGCCACGGAGGTCTACAAGGCAGGCGGGGCCCAGGCGGTGGCGGCCCTGGCATTCGGGACGGAATCCATCCCCAGGGTCAACAAGATCGTGGGGCCGGGGAACATCTTTGTGGCCCTGGCCAAGAAGGCGGTCTACGGCCATGTGAGCATCGACAGCATCGCCGGGCCCAGTGAGATCCTGGTTCTGGCGGACGAGACTGCCAATCCCCGCTTTGTTGCCGCGGACCTTCTGTCCCAGGCAGAACATGACGAGCTGGCCTCCGCGATCCTGGTGACTACCAGCCGGGAGCTTGCCCGGCAGGTGTCCGAGGCAGTGGACCGGTTTGTGAGAGAACTGTCCAGAAAGGAGATTCTGGAGAAATCCCTGGAGAATTTCGGCTATATTCTTCTGGCCGGAAGCATGGAAGAGGCTATCGACACTGCCAACGCCATCGCCTCGGAGCATCTGGAGATTGTCACCAGGAATCCTTTTGAGGTGATGACAAAGATTCACAACGCAGGAGCCATCTTTATGGGCGAGTACAGCTCGGAACCTCTGGGCGACTATTTTGCCGGCCCCAACCACGTGCTTCCCACCAACGGGACAGCCAAGTTTTTCTCGCCTCTGGGAGTGGACGACTTTGTCAAGAAGTCCAGCATCATCTACTACTCAAAGGAGGCCCTGGAGCCGATTCACAAGGATATTATCGCCTTTGCCCAGGCCGAGGGGCTGACGGCGCACGCCAATTCCATACGGGTCCGGTTTGAGGGGCTGACTGAGGGACAAAAAGGAGAGAGCGGGATATGACCGGGAGGATCGGAAAGATAGAGAGGGACACGGCCGAGACCAGGATTCAGATGACTCTCGACTTAGACGGCAGCGGAAAGGCGGATATCCGCACGGGAATCGGATTTTTTGATCACATGCTCCACGGTTTTGCCCGCCACGGGCTCTTTGACTTAGAGCTCCGCGTGGACGGGGATCTGCAGGTGGACACCCATCACACGGTGGAGGACACGGGGATCGTTCTGGGAAATGCCATCAGGGAGGCGGTGGGGGACAAGAAAGGAATTGCCCGCTACGGCTCCATGATTCTGCCCATGGACGACGCCCTGGTTCTCTGTTCTCTCGACCTGTGCAAAAGGCCTTACCTGTCCTGGGATCTGCGGCTGGACAGGGAGAGGGTGGGAGAGCTGGAGACGGAGACGGTGCGGGAATTTTTCTATGCCGTGTCATACGCCGGGGAGATGAATCTTCACATAAAACAGCTTGACGGGTTCAACAACCACCACATCGTGGAAGGGGCCTTCAAGGCCTTCGCCAAGGCGCTGGACCAGGCAGTCCGCTTTGATGACAGAATAGCCGGGGTTCTCTCCACCAAGGGAACTCTGTAGAGAGCATAAAACATGACATAGGGGAGAAGCATTATGAAAATCACCAATTTAAAATGTCCCTCCTGCGGCGGCAAGCTGGAGCCCATGGAGGGCAATCCGAAGATTGTTGTCTGTGAGTACTGCAGCAGTCAGTTTATGCTGGAGGAAGATCAGACCATCAACTATCACATTCACCAATACTCAAACCCTCAGGCAACCGCCGGCCCCGGAAGCGGCAGCAGTTCTGGTCCCGCGGCGGCCCTGGCGGCGGCAGGCGCCGTCTTTCTGGTCATCGGGGCAGTGGGGATATTCAGCCTTATGGGCAGCGGTAAATCCGACAAGCCCACCCTGCCGGCGCCTGCCAGGCCGGCAGGCGCGTACTATGACAGCGGCAGCTCCGGGGAGGAGGACAGGGACACATCACCCTCTTCTGTCAGCCCTCTTTACGAGTCCATGGTGTCCTTTATGTTCAACAAATCCGACCCTTCCTCCGTGACGGAGGAGGAACTGGCGAAGGTCCAGTACATCAGCGTGGCTCCCGGCTCTGAGTCTTCCACCGTGGAGTACAGCTTTCAGGACCCTTACGGGGAGGGAGGCTTTGAGGTGGAGACTCTGACCCTGGAGCCCCTCACCTGGGATGACAGCGATCTGCAGTTTTTTACAGGGCTTAAAAAACTGGACATGTCCCATTCCAGAAATGCAGGCACTCTGGAAGGCCTGACCCAGCTGGAGGGCCTGGTGTGCTCCGGGCTTGAGATTTCCCGGATTACAGAGCTTTTGGAGGATCCCGGACAGCTTGTGGAGCTGAGTCTGGACAGGGTGGACAGCCTGGAGGGGCTGGGAGTTTTTGAGAACCTGGAGGTTTTGAAGGTGGAGGACATTGTGTCGCCTGACTTGAAGCAGCTGGTATCCCTGAAAAACCTTAAGTCTCTGACCGTGGTGGAGGAAGAGGAGTATGACCCCTTCCACACGTCGGATTCCCAGGCGCCCCTGACCGACTACTCCGCCCTCTCGGTGCTCACCGGCCTGACTGCTCTGGACATCGAGTCTTCGTCCATCCGTGATCTCGGCTTTTTGAAGTCCCTTGTCAACCTCACCAGCCTGTCCCTGTCGGAGACCGAGGCCATCAGCATAGAGCCGTTAGGAGAGCTTTCGGGGCTCACATCCCTTAAGCTGGAAGGCAACAATGAAGTCCTGGATTACAGCCCTCTCGGGCGCCTGGCCGGGCTTACAGAGCTTTCCATCGACAAGAGCACTTCCCAGGACGACCCGGACCTGTCGGCGCTGACCGGGCTTGAGAAGCTGGATATGGGCGGGTTTGTATCCATTTCCTTTCTGAGAAACATGGGGAATTTAAAAGACCTGTCCCTCCACGGCTGCAACATCGACGAGATCGGCGTCTTGTCCGGTCTGGGAGGCCTGGAGCGGCTGACCTGCTATTCGGTGTGGACCTACGCCGTACCCTTAAGAGATGTGAACTTTATCAACAATATGCCCGGACTGAAGGTTCTGGATTTCAGCGGAGTCAGCCAGGGAAGGGGCTGGGGCGGATATCAGAGAAACACGGAGATTCTGGGAGATATCTCCAACGTGTTCAACCACCAGGGGCTGGAGGAGCTGTATCTGAACAACTGCATGTTTGAGATCGATTTCGGAAGACTGAGTGAGAATTCCACTCTGAGAAAGCTGGAGATGCGGGAAGTGAGCCTGAAGGAAAACTTCCATGTCCAGTCCTCCGGCGGCATGACAGACCTGTGGTATGACGACGTGGCCCTGGACGGACACACGGATTTCCTGAAAAACTACCCAAATTTGGAGGAGCTGTACCTGGACGGCAATCAGCTGACCAACATCGAATTCGCCGCCTCCCTGCCAAGGCTGACCCATCTGGGAATCAACAACAACTATGTGACGGAGCTGTCCCCCCTCAATCAGGCAGAGAGCCTTGAGTATCTGGACATCCGGCAGAACCCCATCAGCAGCACCATCGAGTCTGACGGGTCCATACAGATATTGAAATAGGATCATATCCATACAGTTCAAAGAAAGGTGAACGTTTCCTGATGAATCGCAAAAAAAATTCTCCGACAATTTATGATGTCGCCGCGGCGGCAAAGGTTTCGACCGCTACCGTATCACGGGTTTTCAGCAACTCCAACTATCCGGTCTCATCCCAGACCAGAGAACAGATTCTGTCCATTGCCGCGGAGCTGGGTTATGTATATAAGAGAACCCCGGTTCCCGCAGGAGAACGCCGTGATGTCCATGTTCTGGTCCCTAACCTGGAGAATCCGTTTTATATGGCGTTAATTGACGGCATGGAGGCCTCTCTGCGAGCTTATGACCTGAATATGATACTGATGAATACCAACGACAGCCTTCAGCAGGAGCGCAAAATCATAGCTTCTCTGGCCGCCCGGAAGAGCGCGGTGATCCTGTCGCCCATAACCTCGGAAACCCAGCATCTGAACATGCTCCTGGACAGCGGCTGCGAGCTTGTGCTGATTGAGCAGTTCCTTTCTTCCCACTGTTCCAGCATTCAGTTCAACAGCTGCGCCGGGGGAAGGATGGCAACGGAATATTTGATAGAGAGAGGGCTTCGGAGAATCGCCTATCTTTCCCCCGCCCTGATCCGCCCCACGAGAAAAGGTGTGTATCAGGGGTTTGAGCAGGCCATGGAAAACCATCAGATACCTGTCTGCCCGGAGCTTGTCTGTGTGGGAGATGATTCTGACGGCTCTCAGGCTGACACCATTGAGATCGGAGTGGAGCTTTGCAGAAAGCTCCTTGCCGGCGCGGCGCAGATTCCGGAGGGGATTTGCTGTGAAAATGACCTGATCGCCGTCGGCGCTATGGGGTATCTTCTCCGCCAGGGGATACGCGTTCCGGAAGATGTCTCTGTCATAGGCCTGGACAATATTCCTTTCGGGTCTCTGGTCTTTCCCGGGCTGACCACCGTTGACCAGTGTACCAGAGAGATGGGATCGCTTGCGGCCGAGCTGATCCATGGGAATCTTATGGACCCGGCCAGAAAGCGGGTGCAGCTTCTTCTGGAGCCGCGGCTGGTTATCCGGGATTCAGTCATATAGGACAGCCTCTTGGGAGGGCATCTCAGGCGGGTGTGAATATTGGCCGGCAGGACGCCGGTACAGAAAAAAGTTCAGCAGCAACATGTAACATTCTCGTTTCAGAGAATTACATGTTGCTGTTTTTTTACTAAAATATGTTTTTTTTTCATAAATAATACAAAATTTTATCTATTTTGTACAAAATATGAGCTGAAAATTGGGAAGTATCTATATTGATTAATTTCTAAATATTGCTATAATAGTTACTGTAATAAAAAGAAACAAATTACACAACAAAGGAGGGTGCTTTTGTATGAGAATCCATTTGCGGGAGACCGAAGAGCAGCTTGGGCAGGCGGCGGCAGACATGATCGCACAGGAGTTGAATGATGTAATCGCGCTGAAAGGCGAGGCGAATTACCTGGTTTCCACCGGGGCATCCCAGTTTGCCACCTTCGAAGCCCTTGTCTGCCGGAAGGATGTGGACTGGACAAAGGTGACTATGTACCACTTGGACGAATATGTGGGTCTGCCGGAAAGCCATGGGGCGTCCTTTCGCCGTTATCTGAGAGAGAGGTTCACGGACAAGGTGTCTTTGAAACGGGCGGTGTTCATAGACGGAGAAAGCAATATTTCAGAAACAATCACCCTGCTGGAAAATGAGCTGGCGGCACATACTATCGATGTGGGAGTCATCGGCATCGGGGAAAACGCCCATATCGCCTTCAATGACCCTCCGGCCTGTTTTGAAAAGGAATGCGCCTATCACGTGGTTAATCTCAATGATGCGTGTAAGCAGCAGCAGGTGAATGAAGGCTGGTTTGATTCTCTGAAGCAGGTTCCGGACCAGGCGATCTCCATGACTCCCAGGCAGATTATGAGGTGCGTGAGAATCGTGTCGGTTGTTCCGGGCGGGCGCAAAGCCAACGCGATTTACAGCACCCTGACCCGTGGAAGGACAGACCCTATGGTTCCTGCGACCCTGCTCCTGGAACATCCCAGGATGGATCTGTTTATAGACAATGCCTCGGCGTCCTTGTGCAGCCGGGAACTTTTAGAACAATATGAATAAACAGGGTTTTTGTGATAAAAGGAGAATTTATGCAGACACTGATTACAGATGTCACTTTAGTGTTGGAGTCAGGCTGTGTCCGGGAAGGATATGTGGTCTGCGATCAGGGAAGGATTTCGGATTTTGGGAGCGGCCCGGTTCCGGAGGGGCCATTTGACCAGGTGATCCGCGGAGATGGAGGATATGCGGCTCCCGGCTTTGTGGACATCCACGTTCACGGGGGAGCAGGAGCCGAGTTTATTGACGGGACAAGAGAAGGATTTTTAAAGGCCTTGAGAGTCCATCTCGCCGGAGGCACCACCACCATCGTGCCCACACTCAGCAGCGGCTCCCTGAGTCAGATTCTCTCCGCCATCGACGTGTTCAATGAACTGAAGGCAGAAGAGAAGGAGCTTGAAGGAATACCGCGTCTGGCAGGCATTCACATGGAAGGTCCTTATTTTGCCTGGGAGCAGGCGGGGGCTCAGGACCCGGAGTACATTCATCCTCCCCGAGAAGAGGAGTATCTGGCCATATTGGATTCCACAGATCACATATGCCGCTGGTCTGTGGCCTGTGAGCTGGAGGGGGCGCTGGAATTCGGGAAATTTCTGGCCGGACGGGGAATCGGGGTCAGCATCGGCCATTCCGACGCCACAACCCGGCAGGTCATGGAGGCCGTGTCCTGGGGATACAGCAGCGTGACGCACCTGTACTCAGGGTGTTCCATGGTTCACCGCAACGGCCCGTTTAGGGAAGGCGGGGTGGTGGAGGGAGCCTTTCTGCTGGATACCCTGGACGTGGAGATGATCGCTGACGGCGCTCATCTTCCCCGAGAGCTTCTTAGTCTGATTTACAAGATAAAAGGTCCTGAACATATTGCCCTGGTTACGGATTGCATACGCTGCGGCGGGGAAAATTTCCCGGACGGGACGGTCCTTTTGTACAACAGGGAGAGAAACTTAAATGTGACTATCCGCAATGGCGTGGCCGTGATGCCGGGAGGAAAAAGCTTTGCGGGAAGCCTGGCGACCACGTCTTCGCTGGTCCGGACGATGGTGTTTACCGTGGGAGTCCCTCTTCACCAGGCAGTTGTCATGGCCTCTCTCACCCCGGCGCGTCTCATAGGCATGGATAAAGAGATCGGAAGCATTGAGATCGGGAAGCGGGCGGATCTGGTGCTTTTGGATAGGGAGCTTCAGGTTAAAAGCATATTTTTGGGCGGGAAATTGGCAGATAACATGGATTCAAGGAGGCTGTGATGGAAAAACAATACAGAGAATTGCTAATCGGTTTTTATGAAAATGAACTGACCAACAATATTCTGCCGTTTTGGCTTGAAAACTGTGAGGATAAAGAAAACGGAGGATATTTTAACTGTTTCACCAACGACGGGTCCGAGCTTGTCTCCAGAGATAAGTATACCTGGAGCCAGGGTCGTTTTCTATGGCTTTTTTCCCGCCTTGCCATGATGGAGCGGCCCTTTACGAAAAGTCAGAGAGCGCGTTTTTTAGAGCTGGCCAGAAGCGGGAAAGAGTTTCTTGTCAAACATTGCTTTCTGGAAGGCAGCCCCCGGCGCTGTGTGTTTCTTATGGATGAGAAGGGAACCCCAAAATATGCGGAGGGTTTTGACGTTCTGGATATGAGTATCTATGCCGACGGCTTTGTCCTGGCAGGCCTGTGCCGCTATGCCCTGGCAGCGGGGGACCGGGAGTCCTGGGACCTGGCGAAGCCCTTGTACGAGTCGATTATGGAGCGCTACGAGACCTTCAATTACCGAACCCTGCCATATCCTATTTCTCCTGAGTACGAGATGCACGGATTTTACATGAGCCGTGTTCTTCACAGCTGCGACATCACCGTGGCGGCTCAGGTTTTTGACCCGGAATACGCCAAAATTTCTCGGGATAGGCTGAAACACAGCGTGGATCTTTTGCTGGAAATGTTTGTAGATGACCAGGATGTTCTCAGGGAGGTGGTGTTCAGAGGCGGAGGCCGTGTCCCCGGCATCTTTGGAAATCACTGTAATCCCGGTCATATCTGCGAGGAGATGTGGTTTATCCAGCACGCCGCAGAACTCCTGGGTTCCTCCTCGTACACACAGCGCTGCGGCAGAATACTTAAGAAAGCCCTTTCGCTGGGCTGGGACAGCAAATGTGGAGGCCTGCTTCACTTTTGTTCCTCCGAAGGAGGAGAACCTGTGGCGGGAACAGAGGACCCGGAACAGGAGACAGTGTATCAGCAGCTGATGGCAGGCTGGGGAGACAAGCTCTGGTGGGTTCACAGCGAGGCGCTCTACGCGACCCTTCTGTTTGGAGAACGCACAGACGACCAGGAGCTGAGACAGTGGTATGACAGAATTTTTGAATATACGTTCCGGGTGTTTCCCAATCCTGACCGGGAGGTGAGGGAGTGGGTGCAGATCATGGACCGTCAGGGGAATCCTCAGAATAAGGTGGTGGCTCTTCCCGTAAAAGATCCTTTCCATATCACGAGAAATTTGATCTATATTTTACAGTTTTTATACACGCTGGGCTGAGAGGCGCTGCAGACGGCAGGAAACTGCATGAGTCCGCTTGCAACAAAAACTATATCTTATACGAGGAGGAAACTTTATGAAACGAGTATTGTCGATGGCACTTTGTACAACGATGCTGGCTGGCCTGACTGCTTGCGGAGGAAGTAAAACAGAACCAGCGCCGACGACGTCAGCACCGGCAGTAAATGAGGCGGCGTCTGCGGATGAGAGCACTGGGGCAGCACCGGCAGAAGGATCAGTTTCGCTTAATACGAAAGATGATTTTGAACTGACGATCATGCTGTCTCCCATGTGGCAGGGTGTTTACAGCCCGTCAGAAGACGGCGCGGATTATCCGGACTTCTTCCAGTATGTAGGAGAGAAATTCAATGAGCTGCACCCGAATGTGAACGTGAAAGTTGAAATTATCTCCAGCGCGGACCGCACGGCTATCCTGAATACGAATCTGCAGGCAGGAACCCCTCCGGATATTGTGTTTGAATCCATCTTCGCTATGACGGATTACGCGCATATGGGAGCGCTGGTTTCTTTGGATGATCTGTTTACCAAAGAGGATCTTGAAGATCTGAATCCCAACAGTATGGCAGAAGGTAATGTGAGAGGGACGCAGTTCTTTTATCCTCTTGGTTATAACTGCGGGATGATGGCAGTCAACGCGGATTATTTCCGTGAGGCAGGTCTGGAAGCAATGCTGCCCGCAGAAGGCGAGTACGGTACCTGGACTCCGGAAGAATTTAAGACGGCTCTGGAAACATTAAAGACCAATATTACCAGTAAGAGCAATGTATCTCCATGGGGACTGTTCTGTAAGAATAACCAGTCTGATCAGTATAATAACCTGTATCTGCGTATGTTTGGCGCGGAAATGTTTAATGAAGATTCCACAGCTTGTGTGATCAACTCTGAAGAAGGTGTGAAGGGCGCGGAATTTATCAAAGAATTGTATGATCTTGGTCTCACAGAGACTGGTCCTGCAACCTATCAGGGCGCGGATATCCGTGAGATGTTTACAAATCAGGAAGTGGCGGTTGGCTATGCCATGGTTGGTCACTATACCAGCATGGTGGATAAAATGGAAAAGGGGGAGATCACACCCTTTGAGATCGCCCTGTTTACGCTGCCAGGTGAAGAGGGACCGATTTCCTTCCTGCAGAACTATGGTTCCTGTGTATTTGACAGTGGTGATGAAGACCAGATCGCATGGGCAAAAGAGTTTGTAAAATTCTACAGCTCCAACGCGGAGTACGCGAAAGCAGTTATCAATTTCGGCATTCCTTCCAGAGCGTCGGTTGCGGCAGAGTATGAAGATCTGAACCACATCAAGATCTACAGCGAGGCAGGTGAAAACGCGAAAGCATTTAGCGGCGGCATCCCCAACTATGTTGGAT